>NZ_RBWD01000005.1:0-289353 GCF_009361695.1 Vibrio sp. VGrn 2
CCCCCATCAACGTTTCTGAATGGCCGGGCCCTAATCCCTACAACATCCCCAATTAAATGGCGCTCGGTAAAAAAAACCACTCAAGACCCGTTTGTCATAAAGACACAAAATCCCTTGTTATTCCCCATATTCACTTCGAAAGGCGCCTTAAACCCTCCCCCCCCCCCCCCCCCCAGTATTTAATACTACCCCCCAGTATAAGATGAGTGCTACATTATCAGTTAGAATCTCGCAGTCAGTAACTTAAAGAAGATAAGTCATGTCCCATACAACCAGAGATCAAAAGAAGCTCAGTACCCGTGTCAGCAAAATACAGGGTCAGGTGAATGGTCTTAAAAAAATGCTGGAAGAAGAACATGAGTGCCAAGATGTGTTGCAACAAATCGCTGCAATTCGAGGGGCTGTAAATGGCTTAATGAAAGAGGTGATCAAAGGCCATCTCATCGAACACGTCGTATTGGAGGAAGAATTAGAAAAGCGTGAAGCTGATATGGAAGTTGTACTGAAAGTGTTGGACTCCTATATCAAATAACACGATTTCATTAATTTTTTGAAGTGCCATTATCGATTTTCATTAAAATAGATAACGCAAGTCCTAAGGCGATAATTTGCAAATGCCTCGCTCGATATCCAATACATAAACATTTATTTTTATAAGACTCGAGTCGCAACGAACATATTGTCTGCATAGTAAACTCCATGCATTTAAACTGTACATGGAGGTTACTATGCCTGGTGCTTTCGCACATATCACAGCGGTAAATGAAGCTTCTGCTAATAATGCATTGATGAAGTTAAACATACCTCAAGAAGCAAAAAAGGCTTTAGCTCAAAATAAACGGTATTTAGAGCTCGGTTGTGTGAGCCCCGACTATCCTTACCTTGCTCTAATGAATTCTGCGCAAAATAAATGGGCAGATAAAATGCATTACAACCACGTTGGTAAGCTAATTGATGCTCTTATTCAGCAGGTAAAAGCCGCAGATAACGAACACTTTGAAAAAACCTTCTCATGGTTATGTGGCTTTGTAGCACATGTAGCAACCGATATTACTCTTCATCCTGTTGTTGAATTAAAAGTGGGCCCTTACGCAGAAAACGCCCAGCAACACAGAATTTGTGAAATGCACCAAGATGCTTATATTTGGCCGTCCAGGATGCAACTCGGAAGTATTGGCCTTGCAGATAGAGTCAGAGAAAACATCGGCAGTTGTGTGGACCAGAATAACAACAACCTAATAGATCCTGTTATTCGTATTATTTGGTCTAATGCTCTTTCAGCTACTTATCCCGAATATGCTAAAGAATGCAAACCTGACGTAAACGTCTGGCACGAAGGATTTCAATCCGTTGTGGACAATGCTGAGGAGTCGCATCGCTTATTTCCTTGGGCGAGGCATGTGGCTTCTAAACTAGGGTTAACTTACCCGCTTCCAAACGAAGTTGATTCTACTTATATTCAGGATTTAGAAACGCCAGATGGTATTAAGCACTACGATGAAATTTTTGATAAGGCGATTAAGACAATCCAAATATTTTGGGAAAAGCTGGCAGCTACCATTTATGAAAACCAAGATACTGGCTTTTTTGAAAATTGGAATTTAGACACTGGCCGAAATGAAAACGGACAGCTTAGTGCTTGGGGAAATCTATGAAGCTAATCATCGTTATCACCCTTCTTCTCTCATTGACTTCTTGCGTTAACAGCTCTAAATATTCTGAAGAGGTCATGTTTGATATGGCCTCGATTTTAAAAGATGTAGCCCAAGCTGTTGACGGTGAGCTCAAGTTTGGAGACACAGCAGGACAAACAGAGAAAGAAATCTTCGAAAATGCGATATCAGCTAATCCAGCTCAAATCACCAAACTCTCACAGTTAGCTATCGATGGAAACATTTCTAACTATCGAATTCTTTCAGAGTTTCAAGGTAATAATGCAGTTATGTTGATATGTGACGGAGATATAGCATTAATGGAAGATGCAGGTTGCAACTCAGAATTTGATAAGATCTATTGGGACTCCCCAAAACCTTACTCATGCCAAATCAAACTTGATGCGGCAGCTCTTTGTACTGATTAACAGTAGGGAAAATAGAGAAAATTTATGAGTAATACATGGTTTAACTTATGCCTGTCATGTATTACTCACAATATGCAGAAACAGGTAGTATTTAAAAAGCTCAAGCTTACCTGTAAGAAATCACTACGTTCTGTAAAGCACCTTTACAACATGCCAACCGAACTTGGTTTTAACTAAATGTGGCGTCAGAACCTCGCCAGAAAAGCACACTTTGTCGAACTGAGGTACCATTTGACCACGGCGAAACTCACCAAGATCACCACCGCGCTTACCTGACGGGCAAGTGGAATACTTTTTCGCTAGTGTCTGAAACTTTGCGCCTTTTTTCAGTTGCTTGATAATGTCTTCTGCTTGTTCTTTGTGCTTCACAAGAATATGTAATGCGGCTGCTGTATTTGCCATTGATCTATCTCTCACTATTCTGGTCGCGCAAGTGTACCCAATCCCTTTTAACACGCCAAACATTTCTTGTTTATACCTAGGCGGCTTCAAGGCTCAAATACATGGGGCTATCAAACTTTCGGCATGACAAGATTAAAATACAACCAAGTTTTGCTCAGTTAATCACTATTCTTTAAGAGATTGTCTAAAAAGCTCACATTTGTCTCTCCGATGGTTGAAGCCTTCGTCTGATAAGATTAGATTAGACACAATTCGGTGGTATTTATAAGGTTATTTCATGGCAAAAGTCGTTAGTAAAGCGAATCAATCTCAGGGCATGTTGATGTTCAAACTCACCCTGCAACAGAGTTTCGCGATAGGCACGCTAAAAGTCCGTGAAATCGTTCCGTATATGCCAACCACGAAGATCCCTTACTCGCATCATCACGTTATTGGCACCGTCACAATACGTAACTTAACAGTGCCTGTGATCGACATGTCAGCGGCTGTCGGCTTTCGTCCTATCAGTGAAGAAGAATACAAAAATTGCTACTTGATCGTGACAGACTGTTTGCGAACCGTGGTCGCCTTTATGGTTCGTAGTATTGAGAAGATCATTGAATGCGATTGGAAAGCCATTGAAACCCCACCAGCGAGCGCTGGGAAAAATATTTTCGTAACAGGTATTACTCGCTACGAAGACAAAACGGTTCAGATGCTGGATGTAGAACTGCTGCTTTCCAAAATTTATCCGCAATACGAAAACTCAAAGATCCCGATGCTGACAGATGTTGAACGTGAGCGCCTAAAAGCATTAAGCATTCTTTTGGTGGATGACTCTTCCATCGCTCGTAAACAGCTGTGCGATGCTCTTGATAGTATCAATATCGGATACCAAATTTGTAAAAATGGTTTAGACGCATTAGAGCTGATGAAAAGCGAGGCTGAGGCTCATCGACCAATCGATATTTTGGTCAGTGATATTGAGATGCCAGGGCTTGACGGCTACGAGCTAGCATTCGAAGTACAAAATGACTCCGCTCTTAATCACTCGTACCGCATTTTGCATACGTCGTTATCGAGCGAAATCTGTGTAGACAGAGCTCACCAAGTTGGCGCACACGAGGCGCTTGAGAAGTTCAATGCTGGTGAGCTGATTGAAGCCATGCTGCGCGGTGCAAAAGAACTAGAAGCCAAAGCTATGGCTTCTTAACTCTTAACTAAACAGCTAAGAAGCAAATTGTCGAATATGGTGTTTTGCGGCCATTTTTTCGCGCAGAAGCTTTGATGTTCGCAGCTGCTAGTTTCTCAGGTCACTTCTTTGGCATCGAGTAACTACGAGATACAAACTCTGTCTCTTCGACTTGATTGATGTGATTAATATAAGAAGCCAAGCTATAAAGTACATTCGCCAATAAGTTCGCGTAACGAAATAGAATAGGGGCAGGTTGTTTCTTACCTGCATGTTCGATGGCAACTAATGCTCGTACCGTTTTTTTAGCTTGGCAACGGCACAAATGCAATTGACTGGATGCAGGGTGCCCTCCGGGTAGAACGAAACCTTTGAATCCACCATCAATGCGTTGCTTAAGCGAATCATAATCTGCCTTTAGCTCTTCAACTTCCGCTTCTGTAATCGCTAGCTTTCCGCGAACCGAACCATTTAGGTGATAAACATTAGGCTGCATTCTTGTCAGTATGTCGCGGCTAAACTCGTCCAGGTCCATCGCGAGAACTAAACCAATACGACTACAAAGTTCATCTGCCGTAATTTCAAAGTCACAAACCGGACTGTCCTCGTAAATAAAGGGATAGCAAATCTCGCTCAATTCCTTGCTCACAGGCTTCATGCTTTTGTTCCAATATAAAAAAGGAGCCAGTATAACCTAACTCCCCTTATGCGTTCATTATTCCGAATATTCGATATTTACATGGCCGGTTTACAATCAAGCACTTTCGATTTTCTTGTGACCTTCTTGAAGGTGAACAAAGTCCACTAAATCGTCGCCAGAGACTTGATACGCTTGACCAAAGCCTTTAACAAACAGTCCCGACTCTGGCTTTAAGTTAAACAACACGAAATCCTCTAGTTGGCTGAGACCATCAATAATCTCACCAAAACGCTCTTTCATTTGTCCAACAACTTGTTGCCACATCTCTGTGTCTCGCTCAACCACATTTGCTACCGCATCAAAAGTTAAGCGCTTACGAGCAAACAACTGCTTTGAAGATTCTTCATCTTCGATCATCATCAAAGAAACGTTTGGATTTTCTAGAAGGTTACGAGCATGACGAGCGATTTTAGAAATGAGTACGAAGTAGCCTTCCTGATTTTGGACATAAGGCGCGTAGCTTACATTAGGGCGACCTTCTGCATCGACAGTTGCAAGCTGAAGCGTACGACGCTCCTGACGAAACTCTTTGATCTCTGGCCCTAAACGACCTTGCAAACGCTCTTGTTTAACTTGTTGATCCATATTGATACCTGACTTTACTAATTAGTATTCGAGTTGAGCCTCGATTATGTTTGTGATTACTTTTTCAATTCGGCTTGTAGGGCGCGGAATGCGGTGACTTGCTCTTCAAGTAGCTCGCGCTTTTCGTTACGGCCTAAATAAACTTTGAAAATATTGCTTCCGCACTCAGAGAAAAAGCCAAAATAGTGACTCTCTCTACCCATAAACGGTTTGCTGACCAACGCTACATTTTTAACATTATCTAGCTTCAAGTGACCGTGTAGCTCACCTTCTCTGCCCATTAAATTGTAATAGCCACGCGCCACTTTTCCTTTTGGGAATGGTGCTTTGACTTCAAAAATAGAGCCAAAAGAGTGAACAATAGTCGTCACCGGGCCGAAACCAACCAAACCTTCTAGAATGTTTTGTGCTTGCGCTCCTGGAGCGATGGCCACCATTTCCTGCGGCAAAGCCGCAACAACCTCAAATTCAGAAATGCCGAGACGTTCTGCCATCGCTGCTGGCAATAATTGCGGTTCTTGCTCTAGTAATGCTTCAACTTGTTGTTTGATTGATTCCATATGTTTTCCGTCTTTGTTCAACTTTTTCATTAATTATTGGATACTTTCGGTACGGTTTCATTCGTCTCTGACGTAAGTACCTGAATACAACCTTGAGCCAACGAAACGGCCCAGAAACTACCAGCAAGAGTAAGAACTAGGCTGCGTTCATGCAGTTCCACTAAACCTTTTTGCTGCCACACTTTAAATAGAGGCATTAAAAATCCGAACGTGTCCTCCCCCATAAACGATGGCAGTTGGTTTGCCTGAACGATACCGCGATCAAACCCGGATTTGAGTGCAGCAAATAGTGGCTCTAGAGGGCTTTGCTTCATCATCATAGCGATGGTGCTTTGCCCTTCTTTGATGGCTTTAATATAGGTCGCCAATGTGCGATGTTGCATCATTCCGTAACCACCGATATTACCTCCAGCGCCACAGCCAATTGGCAGTACCTCTGCATATGTCTTGGCTAAACTGTTGTATAAACTACGTTCACGGTTATCGATTGCCCAATGGTTCACACTCAGTTGCTTCATATGGTGTTTGGCCATAAAGTTCACACCGAGCTCATACATGCCTGCTTTTTCTGGCGTGGTAGCTGGTGGGGGGATTTTTCCTTTTTCTACAAGGTTAAGCATGGGTGCTGAACCACCGACGACCAACTGATATAAGTCCACCCCGTGTGCGCCAGTCGAGAGAAAATCATTTAAATCTTGCTCTAACACTTCTTTGGTTTGATAAGGCAAGCCGTAGAGTAAATCGATAATGACAGGAATTTTGTCTTCGTTGGCAATCTCGCTAACTCGCTTGAGCACATCTTCTCTATCATCTAATCGTTTCGCGCTGCGACGCACTTGTGTATTAAAACTTTGCACACCAAAAGAGAAACGATTAAATCCACCGTCGAGAGCGCCCTGGTATAGCTCATCAGAAAAACGGTTGATGCGACCTTCTAAGGTGATTTCACAATCCGCAGCCAAAGGAAAGTGCTCATGAATCGCCTGACCTAACACGCGAACCTGTGCTGGAGACAGATCCGTTGGCGTTCCACCACCGATATACACAGCATGGAAAATACCGTTTTGTGTCCAAGGCAATGCAGCTTTCTCCTTGAGCTCCTGCATCAGTGCGTCAAAGTACTCATCAACCAGTGCGCGGCTCGCAGCATTTTGAAAGAAGTTACAAAAGGTGCAACGTACGCGACAAAATGGAACGTGAATATAAAGACAACGTTTATTGGTCGCTTTAACCGAGTTAGCGGTAACGCTTGAAAAAATTGCCTGTTGCTGAGGTGGAGGTACAGGCACGCTCGCTCCGCCAGCGTGTGCCGAATGTTTCTTAACAAAGGCAAATCGCAATGGGTCAGGGCTATTGCTTCCCAACACTGATTCGTCAAATTTATCGATATCGACGCTCATATATACTCGCTTAGCTCCCACCATATAAGGGGTAGAGGCTGGTCTTTAAAAATCTGCAAGAATCATAATTTGAGCGTAATGATAATGCAATTGATAATTGATCTTATTTCGGTTGTGAGTAATAATCTGCTCAAGTTTTCATAGTTTCCCGAGATATTCCGTGAACGTACAAAGATATGTCATTGCAGGAGGTGCTTCCCTTGCCATCCATGCCGCACTTCTTTTTGTTTCTCAAGAAACGAAAGTGTTCGCGATGCCTGCTGGAAATCCAGCAAGTTCGGTAAGTTTAAACCTTGTATCGGCACCACCACCTACCGTCGAAACATCCACGCCAGAAAATGTGGCGCCACCAAAAGAACCGCAGCCTCAGGAGCAGCCTGAGCCAGAAAAGAAGATCGTAAAGAAACAGGTCGTCAAGAAAGACGCTGTTAAGAAAAAGGTAGTGGAGAAAAAAACAGAGCCAGTTAAACAATCTAAGCCTAAGACGGTTAAACCAACCAAAGCCGTAACAAAACAAGAGAATCAGCCCGAAGCCAAACCGAAGAAAAAAACGGAACCGGCGAAGAAAGAGATGGTCGCTCAGCAAACCGCGCCAGCGAGCCAATCCAAAGGGGCAACGTCTCAACCTATTTTGGTCGACAAACCAACGTTTGTGAATCAACCAACTCAGCCTCGCTACCCAAGATCTGCACAAAGACGCGGTATCGAAGGCGTAGCCTTATATGAAATATGGCTCGATGAAAATGGCAATCAAATTAAACAGGTTTTGATTGAGTCTTCCGGCACAGAATCGCTGGACGCCTCAGCGCTTCGTGCCATCAAACAGTGGCAATTTACACCACATATTTCGGGCGGGCTAAAAGTGGCTCACCGAGTACAAGTACCTGTTCGTTTTAAGTTGGATGGATAATGGAACAACTACAAGAATTACAAACTCAACTTGGCCTAATGACATGGCCTTTGATCATTTGCTCAGCCCTCACCGTCATGATCATTACCGAGCGGTTATTCCACGTTTTGATTAGCCTTGGCGTAGGGAAACGAGCCATTCGCCAAAAACTCATTGGGTTAGACCCAACGAATGGAAACGATCTTGAGACGCTTGCAGAAGAATTGTCGCATAAGCGACCGCTCCTTTATCGTGGCGTTGCCATGTTGCTTGCCCATCACTCTTTCTCAAAGTCTCTAAGAGAAGATGCCGCAGGCATTTGGCTGCAAGAAAAACGTCATCAGCTGCATTCTGGCCTGCGCTTACTGACGTTGATTGGCGTAATTAGCCCTTTGATTGGTTTGCTTGGTACAGTACTTGGCTTAATTGAGATGTTCAAAGGCATCGCTGTCTCAACGGGGAATATCACCCCGAATGATTTGGCAGACGGTCTAGGCTTGGCCATGCGCACTACTGCAGCAGGCCTTATTATCGCCCTTCCTGCGATTTCAGGAGCACAAATCATTGGTTTGTGGGCGGATCGTGTGATCGCCAAACTCGAACACACATTAAACTATGTCAACTTATGGCTTGAAGGTATCTCTCTGCAACACGTGTCGCCAGACAATTCAACATTAGCAGTGCGCTCTTCTGCAAAGGTCGAGGCAGAAGCACAATGATTAAAACGCCACAAGACAACACTCGTCACGACTTAACTCCTGATTTAACACCGCTGTTGGACATCATTTTTATCGTAATGGTTTTCCTGATGTTAACTGCAGCGGTCAAGCTCGATTCATTAGATGTCAATTTACCGAGTACAGAATCTCAGGCCGTTGCAGATGTCGATAAGCAATCCATCACGGTAAACATTCTTAAAGACGAGCCTTACTGGGCCATTAACGGCAAGACATACATCGATTGGGACAACTTTACCCTCGCGCTGCTAGAAGAGAGTAAATCAAGCGATAAACCGATTGTGATTGGAGCAGAAAAAACCGCGAACATTCAGTCGCTAGTTCAACTTCTCGGCTTTTTACAAGAAAACGGAATTCAGGCAACTCAGTTACTCACTGAAGAGCCATCATAAAAATAAGTAAGATAGAGATCCTTTCAAAATGAAGAATACACGTGCCACCATTCATGCTGTTGTTACGGCAGTCATTTCCCTACTTGCGAGTAGCCAACTTTTTGCCAATGAAACACCATCATCAGAGCGTGTTGTTAGTGCAGGCAGTGCCGTCACTGAACTGTTGCTTGAACTCGACGCCAAAGATAGCTTGGTTGCTATCGACGTAACCAGTCAGTTACCAAAAGGCATAGAGCTGCCTAAAGTAGGCTACCATCGCCGCCTTTCAGCAGAAGGGTTGCTCGCCTTACGTCCGACAAAAGTCATTGGCTCTGATGAGATGGGACCGAAAACAGCATTGAACCAATTAAAATCGGCGGGGGTAGATGTAGAAATCGTCAATACTGATGCCAACGTTGAGGGCCTTTACCAACGTATCGATCAAATTGCGAACCTTATGAATCGCCAGGCTAAAGCGGAAGATTTAAAGCAAGATGTGAAAGCGCAAGTTCAAGCACTCAATGCAAATCAACCTGCTCAAGCTCAGAAAAAGAAAGTACTGTTTCTACTCATCCATGAAGGTCGACCTGCAAACGTTGCAGGATCAGAAACCACACCCGATGCAATTATCCAGCTAGCAGGCGGACGAAACCCAGCTGCTGACCAGCTGTCTTCTTACAAGCCTTTATCCACAGAAGCCATGGTAGAGATGCAGCCTGACGTTATTCTCGTTAGCGGTCGCAGCTATGAAACGCTGGGCGGTGCCGATGCGATTTTAAAAGCAATGCCACTTCTCGCCGCAACACCTGCGGGAATGAATAAAAATATCATCACGATTGACGGTCACGCACTTGTTGGTGGTTTGGGTCTTAAAAGCCTTGCAGAAGCCGAGCGTTTGAATGCGCTGCTTTACCCATAGAGACATGGCATGTTGTTAAGACGTATCTCCCTTTCAACGACGTTATCCGTACTTAGTGGCTTTTTAGCATTTGTTGCTATCGCCTCTATTACCGTTGGTCCAATGAGCATTAGTTTCACTGACAGTTTGCGTAGCCTAACAGGAAGCAGTTCTGATCTCGCTCCTCACATTCAGTTGGTGATTAATGAGATCCGATTACCTCGCACC
This sequence comes from Vibrio sp. VGrn 2, assembly GCF_009361695.1. Taxonomy (NCBI): domain Bacteria; kingdom Pseudomonadati; phylum Pseudomonadota; class Gammaproteobacteria; order Vibrionales; family Vibrionaceae; genus Vibrio; species Vibrio sp. VGrn 2. The sequence goes on from NZ_RBWD01000005.1 coordinate 10,022, forward strand.
ATTTTATGTATGTTCATCGGGGCTATTTTGGCGATTTGTGGCGTGGTTATGCAGGGCTTATTCCGCAACCCGTTGGCCGAACCCGGCATCATTGGCGTGTCTGCTGGCGCTGCTCTTGGTGGTGCATTCGCTATTGTTGTATTTGCTGAGTTTAGCCAAAACTATCCGCAGCTAATGAACTTAGCTGCACTGCCTCTTTTTGCTTTCCTAGGTGGTGCGTTGACGACCATTCTCGTTTATAAACTCGGCACAAGTAAATTTGGTACCTCAGTTACGATTATGTTGTTAGCTGGTGTCGCCATCAGCGCGCTTTCAGGAGCGGCGATCGGTTATATGAACTTTATCGCTGATGATCAGATGCTACGAGATCTGACACTTTGGTCCATGGGCTCATTAGCTGGCGCAAATTGGTCGGGGATAGGCCTATCCGCTGTCACGCTGGTCGTCCTATTATTCTGGTTCCAGAAAAAATCGATGGCGCTGAATGCTCTTCTGCTAGGGGAATCAGAAGCAAGACACTTGGGAGTTCCGGTCCAAAAACTCAAACGAAAGCTTATTTTGCTCTCTGCATTGGGGGTTGGTATTACGGTGAGTATTAGTGGTGCAATTGGTTTTATCGGGCTCGTGATTCCTCACTTAGGACGCATACTAGCAGGCCCCGACCATCGAACGCTACTGCCAATCTCTGCACTCATGGGAGCGCTGCTTCTTACCGCTGCTGATATGTTTGCTCGTATTGCCGTGGCACCAGCAGAATTACCCGTCGGTATCGTGACCGCCTTGATCGGTGCACCCTTCTTCATCTACTTATTGTTCCAGCAGAAAGGGAAGATTTTGTAATGAACCAGATCGTTTTATCGGGTAAAAACATTTCGATGAAATTTGGCAAGCGCGTTGTTCTCGATGACATCAATATTGATATCCGAGCTGGTGAAGTGACCGCCCTACTCGGCCCCAACGGTGCGGGCAAAAGTACTTTGCTCAAGCTTCTGTGTGGTGAAATCTCTTCAAATCATGACATCGCCTACTTCGGTAAACCAAAGCATGATTGGGAGCCTGAAAAAAGCGCAAAACACATTGCGATGCTTCCACAGCACAGTACGTTGACCTTCCCATTTCTAGCCAGAGAAGTGGTCGAATTAGGCGCGATTCCGCTATCGCTGTCCAATAAAGAAACCACTAAGTTAGCTTTACATTACATGAAACAAACCGATGTAATGCATTTGGCAGAAAGCCTCTATCCATCTTTATCTGGTGGCGAAAAGCAACGATTACATCTAGCACGCGTGATGACACAGCTACACCAATCTGGCGAGGAACGAATCTTGATGCTTGATGAGCCAACCTCTGCGTTAGATCTCGCCCACCAACACAACACGTTAAAGATTGCTCGTGAGGCCGCGAAAATACAGAACGCCGCAGTCGTTGTCGTGTTGCATGACTTGAATTTAGCCTCCCAGTACGCAGACCGACTTGTACTTTTGCATAAGGGAAAACTGGTTTGTGATGACACACCATGGAATGCACTGACGCCAGAGCGCATTGAGCACGTTTATGGCTACCGCTCCATCGTGACAAAACATCCAACTTTAGACTTTCCTCAAGTTCACGCCGCCGCTTAGCGTGTATCTCTTCTGAGCCGTCTCTTCTGCTTTCCAAACGACAAAGGCCCGCAATAATCATATTGCGGGCCTTTGCTTTGATATTTAATCGAATCTTGGGCTCAAAAGAGCGGCGAGAAAATTACTGTGTTCTGCCTTGGCTTTACAACCAAAGCAGCAAACAAGTGTTCATCTATCGCTCTCAATTGCGATTACTTACTCATTTGGATCAATGAACGACCAATCAACCACTCGAGCTCTTTGTCACCACCTGCGCCAAACTGGCTTTCAACCATTTTGTATAAACGGTCAATTCCGTTAGCAGCAAATTCTTGCGCATTTTCGGCCGTGACAATGTGATGGAATAGCAGTCGTAAAATCGCGAGGAACTCAGCATCTTCCAGTGCTTTAATCCAACTTTGTGAAAATGCACTTAGCCCTTTATCAAACTCTAGGTGTTCAATAAACATTTTAAAGATACGGCCATCCAGTGCGGCGGTGAAGTCCGTTTTCTTAGGGAAGTGATGGCTAATACCGGTACGAGATATACCTGTCTGCTGACTTAGAGTCGTGTACGACATTTTGTCGTAACCTAGTCTTAATAGCTGATCAACAACGGCATCCATGATCTTTTGGATAGTGATTTCGGTATCTTCTTTACTACGCTTTGGCATATTTTAAGCTCTTCTCTTTGTAAATCCATCTAACTCACTATTAAATGAGGCCAGAATGAAATCATTCTTAGCATTATACCCAAGTTGCCCAAGGCACTTCGTTAAGCGAAACCTAAAAATTGAACCGCTAACACCTGCGCATTAAGGCCATTTGGATATATGTACTGCGACTACTTAATATAAAGTTAAGTTCCAAATCATAACGTCTTTACACTGCGTAATGTGCAATTTGCAGTTATGTTTTTGTCAATACATGCTACTCAAAATAAGGCGAAAAGTTAGTCTCATCAAAACCTTGCGCCAATTATTCATCGAAACTATTCAAAGACCAAGAATGATAATTATTAAAAATAATCAATCAAGAAATAGTCTTATAAATTGTCCATTAGTTCAACTGGGCTGAGCGAAATCTCGTCACTATGTTCGTTAATTGATTTTAAATGTTGATATATATCACATTAACGTTCTTGATGATTTAGTAATCCAATCTTTAACCCTTACTTAACAAGCGCCTATTCTGTTCTTTTTTTATTCAAAACTCGTCATTTTTGTAGATACAGATCAAATACCTGATAGAATACCCTTAGTATTTACAAGAGGATTCGTTATGAGTGTCGAATTAGAAAAAAACCAAGTATGTGAAGCTTGCGGCTGCGCAGGCGAGATTGGCTTCATCATCAAAGAAGGTGACGAAGTTGCCGACGTAACGGTTTTCGCACAGACAAAAACAGAGCTAGAGTCTGAACTACAAAAATACATTGAGCTCGCTAAATCAGTATGTGCTGATGTTGAATACAATGTTTCTGAAATAACAGAAGAGTCAAACCAAGCGACGGCTCGATTCAAATTTGAAGTAAGTGCTGAAAAGCTTATCTTTGAATTAAAAACTCGCTCAATCGCGCGTTAATGGAAAAAGCGAGCTCTGTGCTCGCTTTTTTATTTTTCCGTTATCCTAATATTAAACAGACCGTTTTTTGGCGTTTATTTATCTTTTTTGAATACCACCCACTTTAACGAACCATTCGTTTCAAAATCGTTCTCAGCTGTACACATCAGTAATACACCCTCAACATTAATCACGGCTCCGGTGGTGTAGGCTTTATCATCGTAGTAACAGATACGCTGACCTACCTTGCCGTCAGCGACCACCAGCGCTTTGCTTTCTGGCGTACTGTGTGATTTAGCAAAAGCGGCCCCAGATAGTAGTACTGCTACAACACCAGCGGCAAAAATAGACACTCTTTTTAACTTCATGAAAATCTCCCTCAGACGCTCATGATACTAACAAGGACGCTTGTTCAGTTCTTGGCAGAACCTCATATTCTTCATATCTCTACTGATATTTTTCTCACATTTACTTTTAAATAAACTATATAATCAATCACTTAATCATTCCCTAACTTGCACACTGAAGCAACTCGGCATCGTGAGCGCGTGTATGCTTTCAGATAAAGCCCTAATTTGAAGTTCTTGGGCTAAAATCAAAAACTGTTAACAAAGTATGCATAATGAGTCTATTTAAGTATAAGATGAGTACTTAAGATCTTTATGTTTAACTAAGTCTCTGGCTATGCGTTTTGTTTCCCTTTTCCTTACCTTGATGCTGCTCTGCTTCCCATCTTTCGCATATGAGCTAGATTACTACTCTAAGTTTGGTCACACCGATAATTACGGTAATCTTGATCTACGAAACAAACCATACACCCAATTACCTTCTGGGTTAGTGGTCAAAGGCAACTTAAATATCTCGCAAACCCCGATCAAAAAGCTGCCTAAGGGGCTTGATGTTGGAGGCAGTTTGGAAGCAACCAACAGCGCACTCAGAACCATTCGCTCAGGTACAAAGATAAAAGGTTATGCGAATCTACTGGGCAGTAAGATCGAAAGCTGGCCTAGGGGCATCAAACTCGGCGGTTATCTGAACTTGACGGATACACCATTAAAAACGCTCCCAGCTAAACTTCGAGTCAAAGGCGATTTGAGTGTTATTCGGACTCCTATCTCTGCTCTTCCTGAAGGATTGGTGGTTGATGGTAACCTTTATATAGGAGGATCGGCACTACAAGTATTTCCAGACACGATGACGGTGAAAGGGAATATCTTTTTAGGTGGTAACAAGATCACCAAGTGGCCTAGCAATTTAACCCTTGGCGGGGCCGTTGCTCCTTAAAAAGCAAACAAGAAAAAGCCCCGGGAAACCGAGGCTTTAAGGCGTTCATAATCCATCAAGTTCAGCGATGAATACTACTCTTGATTGTTAACTGGGTTGGCATAGCTCGCCACCAAATAAGGTCTTGCCCCTTCAGGTAACTGCTCCAATTTATCCGCAAGATGACGTTTCACCGCCTCTGTGATGATGCTCGAATCTTCACGTCCAGCAGCTAACAAGTTGATTGGGTACAACTTGTAGTTATTGTGAATTTGGCGGTCGATTTCACCGGCAAGAGATTCTGGCGTTTCAAACTCTTGATCAATCACATCACCAAACGCGACATGCACACGGCCTTTATAACCAATGATGCCCTGAATGATGCTTTCGATATCTTCAAATTCACCTTTTTCATAACGGCCATTTTCTGCTTTTTCGTACAGCTCTTTTGCTTTGGCAATGTCACATGGATCATTTTCATAGGCAATCGAGACAGGAACGATTTTCAAAGAACGCGTGTATTCACCAAAGCTGATCTTCTGCTTGCGGCCTTCAACATGGAACATTTTTAAAATCGCAGGATCAGTAAAGTCGTTTCCATCTTTAGCTCGACCTTCCTTTTGGGCAATCCAAATTGAATTACCGGTATCAAGCGAGTGTTTAATGTAGCTCGACAGTTGTCCTAATGCTTTCATCATTTCTCTAGGCGCCTTAGCAGAGCGCTTAACGATGAAGCTTTTATTGAGTCGCATCAATTCGGTCGCACATGGCTTCTTCAGCAGGTTATCACCAATCGCAATACGAACTGTACGGTGCCCACTTTGGTACAAGCCATAGTTTACTAGCGCAGGGTCCATCGCAATATCACGGTGGTTAGAAACGAATAAGTACGACGTGTTTTTATCCAGCTTATCCAAACCAGAAAAAGTGACGCCATCCGTTGTCTTATTCAATGTATCTTTCAGATACTTCTTCACTTCAATCTGAATCGCTTCTACAGAATCAAGCTTGCTCCATTTAGCTTTCAGGTAGATGCGCAGGATCGGGCTCATTAGCGTTTTAAACCACGCTGCTTTATTAGCAAAGCGATGATCGAGAATAGCAGTGATAAATTCATCATCTTGGATTAGACGATCCAGCGCTGCTGGAATTTCTTCGTCATTGTAAGGACGAATTTCAATATAAGGATCGGTATTGGCAGTCATTGTTCATTACATATCAAAAAAAGCTGGCACATTTTACGCATAGTTTTGCTGACAAGCAGCATTTCAACCCATACTTTTAACATGGTCATACCAGTTAGGCTACAATTTCTCATGCTAAAAAATTCTCTCAGCTGGTTGGAATCGTATAGGTTTAACGTTACCCTTAGCGCCAAAAAACACTGGTACTCATAATGAACTACGCAATTGAATTTCACGACGCTAAATACCCCTTTCTTGAAGTAGCTGCGCGCAAAAAAGCACTGAAGCACAGTCTGCTGTCTGTCGTCGAAGGGTTAGCCGTCATTAAATTGGGTAAGCAGGAGTATGCCATTGAACCAGGCCAATATTTTTGGATTCCTCAAGGATGTTTGAGCTCCCTCACCTTTTTACCTAATTCTCGTGTATATCGTTGTGATTTTTCTGTGCGTTTAAATGATGACTTCTCACAACAAGCAGGTTTTGTGAAACCTTCACCGCTGCTAAAAGCCCTCGTCGAGAAACTAGCAACAACAGCCGAGCGCTCAGATCTGCAAACCGATCTGCTGACGGTAGTAAGACATGAAGTATTGACTCTCTCTCCTAAACTAGCGCACTCAACGTTAACAAAAACCATCAATCAGTGGACGCCTGGTTGTGACATGGACATATCTAAAGAGCTGTGCTTGGTACTCACACTCCGTGAAGCAAGAAAAATGAAGCTGTCGGGAAAGAAAGAAGAGCAGATTGTCGATACGCTTTTTGCGGGTAACACAGAAGAATATGAGCAACTTTGCTTTTTGGTCTTTGGAGAAGCGCTATAAGTCGCACTCTAACGAGCCATCTTTTCAGTATTACGCAGAGTGATGAGCGCAGAGAATAGAGACTCAAATAAAAATAAAAAGGGCGTACATGGATGATGTACGCCCTTTTTATGTACGCTCAAGGTGACTAGAAGGGAACTTCAATCTGCATCATCCAGTCAGCGTCGTAATATTCGTGCCAACGATAATCAAATCGCATTCTTGGCTGTCCGTCGGATTTATCACCAAAACCCACGCTGAACATCAGGCCATGACTACGGAGCCACTCTTCTGTGTCCATTTTGCTCTCTTCGTCTCGGAGCTCTTCCGGCATCCAAAAACCAAGCCCAAAATAATTCTTTTCTAGACTTTGGGTTAGGAGTGGTGTGTCTTCCGGCTTAATCGCCCACTCTTCCCAATAGTTTTCTGTTGGCCCTTCGAATTTCGCTTCCGCAGCATACCAAATCAACGCATCCGTACTTAATACGCCAATGGAATCTAAAATTTCTTCACAGATAGGAAGGGTGTTATCTTCAAACACAACAGAACGATCAGAAAAATAATTACACGCAGAATGAGCTTGTGTGACCACAAGCAGCGCACATGCACTAAATACGGCTAATCTGACCATGAAAATCTGACCTCTCAGTTCCCAGATAATGTTTCTTTGTATAAGCCTTCGTTAAGCAACAACTCACAGACTGACGGGGTTGTGTAGGCGTTTATGTCTTCCCCCGTAACCAATGCGTTACGTATATCCGTGCTTCTGACTTTTACTTTTTCAGGGCACGCCATAACAGTCCAACGTTCCATAATCTCTTCTGCTCTACTAAATTTAGCAAATTTGAAGAAATTATCAGGACCTATGACAAAAGTTATATCGGCTGTTGGGTAGATTTCTTGAATTTTTTCTAACAACGCATAGGTTGTCACACTTTGTCCGGGTTGGTACAAAGCTTGCTCTGCATCAGAACGCCGAACATTAGAAAGCCCCATATCTTTGATGAATGCATCAACCATTTTGCACCGAGTTGGGTAATCGAGCATATTCTTGCCCCAAGCGTGTGCAATGCTAGGTTCAAGTAGCACAAGGTCAAAGTGGCTCAATGACTCAATAACACTTTTATGCCCTAAACTAGGTGGGTTAAATGCACTACCAAAAATGGCGATTTTTTTCATATCCGGTGATTACCTGGTTGAAGAGAGTTTTCTAATCTGATGATTTCGGTATGATACTACTAATCTTTACAGCTTTTGACCCTAAAGTCGTGTTTATCAGTCTCAATTGCATGGTTTATCACCATTTGAGCAAGCGGGCTTTGGTGTCTGAAATATTTGCAGGAAAAGGAACCCTAAATGGAACAATCCATCCGTGATGAAATGCGTGTACTCCCTTCAATTGATCCGCATTTTGAAATTGAACGCCGTATTGCTTTTATTAAGCGTAAGCTACAAGAAGCAGGTTGTAAGTCACTCGTGCTTGGCATTAGTGGCGGTGTTGACTCAACCACGTTAGGTCGCCTTGCCCAGCTTGCAGTAGAACAATTGAATGCGGAATCTGGTACTGACAAATATCAGTTTATCGCAGTACGTCTGCCTTACGGTGAGCAAAAAGATGAAGATGAAGCGCAACTGGCACTCTCTTTCATCAAGCCAACACACTCTGTGTCTGTGAACATTAAAGATGGTGTTGACGGTTTGCATGCGGCGACTGATACCGCGTTGCAAGGGACGGGCCTGCTTCCGACTGAAGCCGACAAAATTGATTTCGTAAAAGGTAACGTAAAAGCGCGAGCTCGTATGATTGCACAATATGAAATCGCTGGTTACGTTGGCGGCTTAGTATTGGGAACAGACCACTCAGCAGAGAACATCACTGGTTTTTACACTAAGTTTGGTGACGGCGCGTGCGACCTTGCCCCTCTATTTGGTTTAAGCAAGCGTCAAGTCCGCGAGTTGGCTGCAACATTAGGCGCACCAGAGCTACTTGTTAAGAAAGTACCAACGGCAGATCTAGAAGAACTAGAGCCGCAAAAAGCAGATGAAGATGCTCTGAACTTAACTTATGAACAGATCGATGACTTCTTAGAAGGCAAACCCGTTCCACAGCAAGTGAGTGATCGTCTGGTAGCGATTTACAAAGCAACGCAGCACAAACGTCAGCCAATCCCAACGATTTACGACTAAGCGATATTTTCCGTTCACTTTTAAACTCAAAACGCTGCTAAAGTTAGCAGCGTTTTTATTGAGAACCGGGGAGCCTTCTCGCTTAGTTTGTTACCGTCACGTCCGTCTCTGGAACAGCACAACACGCCAATACGGTTCCCATCGCACGTTCCTCATCTGTCAACGCAGGCACGTCCGGATGATGTACTTGACCCGACGTAAGCTGAACCTTACACGCGCCGCATAAGCCAGCACGACAGCTATTGCTAACAACCTTCCCTGCGTCTTCAAGCTGACCTAACAACGTTTTCTGATTATTCCCTACAACTTTCGTCCCATTAAAATCGATCGCTATGCTCTTCTCTGGTCTTGAAGTGACTGAAGATACGCCAAACGCTTCTTGATGGTAGTTTTCTTCTGGCAGCCCTTTTCTTAGTAGGAGATTTTTCGCTTTCTCCATAAAACCATCAGGACCACACACAAACACTTGGCGCTGTTCAACATCTTTGATTTGCTTAATGTGTGACAAACTTAAACGCCCTTTCAAACCAAACCAATCAACAGCAGGTTGCGTTAAACAGACTTTTACTTCTAGCCCTGGGTGCTCACGCTTTAACTGCTCCAACTCTGAGCGACAAGGAATATCATTCTCGGTGCGACATTGATGGTAGAAAACTACGTTATCCAACTGATTGTGATCCGCTAAGTAACGCACCATTGATAACATTGGTGTTACTCCGCTACCCGCAGAGAGTAACAGCAGAGGCTGCGCTTCATGCGTTTTAAGGTGGAACTGACCGTCAGGTTGTTCTGCCTCTAAAACATCACCAACTTGTAAGTTGTCTAAGAGTGAATTAGAGACTCTTCCGCCCGCGATACGCTTTACAGAAATAGCATAACGACCCGGACGAGACGGACTGGATGATAGCGTATAGCGTCGCCCAACTTTCTTACCGTCAATATTCACCTCTATTGGCAGGTGTTGTCCTGGCAAGTAATTAGGCAAAGAACCTTTGTTTGGTTCTAACCATAAGGTCACGAAGTCTTGGGCGATTTCTTCACGCTCAACACATGTTAACGTCATGCGCACTGGCGAGTTATCCGCGTAAAACTCCGGCTTTTTGTATTCCAGCACCTCAACTTTATCGCCTTGACGAATAATGCCTTCATTCCGCGCGACAAGATTTTGCCCGAAGAACACACCACCGACATCGTTTGCACGGAACTGTTGTAAGGTTTTGAGCGGCTCTTTGCTCTCTCGGAACGTGCCTCTTTGGGTATTAACCGTAGTGAGGATACAGCGCTCGCAAGGTTTGAGAGACTCAAACTCTACCTCACCGATTCGTATGCGCTTCCATGAATCTTCTTCAAACGGCTTGGTATCTGAGACCACTAAGTTAGTACGGAACTGATCCATAGAGTGTTGCTCAGAGCTTCTTCGGTTCAGTTCATCAAGGGAAGCCTGGCTAATCACTAACACCGGATAACCATCGGCAAAGCTAACGTTTTGTCCTAGCTTTTCGCGAACACGATTCGATTGCTCACCACTAAACAACAACTCAACACGTTGACCCAATACACGACTAAACCAATCATCTGCATCATCTGTGGTGGTATATGCAGTAAAGGTGTCTTTCCAAACTGTTGCTGGCGTTTCCTGCATTTTAAAGTCTTGATAACGGATTTTAAGCGGCTCCATCCCCAAACTGCTAAACACAACCCCATCGGATAATAAGGCGGACTTAATGGTTACCATTTGCGGATACTTTCTCGCGGTAATCATAGCGCCATCAGCTTTCGCAATCATAAAACGACGATCGAAGCTCAATCCTTGCTTCTCAACCCATACTGACGACAGCGATAATCCGCCAACTGACTTAACCGGAAAAACATTAATTTGGGACAAAATGGGTTGCGACATAGCCTTCTTCCTACAGGGTGTTTTTTATTTGTTGCAGTATTGTATACCCAAATCACATTAAGGTGCAGAGTCTATTGCCGCTTCATCCAACTCAATTTTTTCTGAATGCTATTCTTATAAATTTGGTTTGAGCGACAAGTATTTACTACACTCAACATTCGCGTTTTTTAACATCGTTCTGACCAAATACCGTTTGATAAAGTGTGATACGACACACATAATTCATCTGAGTTATCACTGCCCCCATTTATTGATTTGGAGCTTAATTATGGATACAAGAAAACTGGTTCTGATTTTGTTATGTATCTTTCTTCCGCCTGTCGCGGTGTTTATGGAGAAAGGTCTAAATAAAGACTTTTTGATTAACCTAATATTGACGTGTTTCTTCTTTCTGCCGGGTACGATCCACGCGCTTTGGTTAACAATGAAGTAATCACTTACACTCTCACTCTGTAGAAAAGTGAAAAATGGGATGAAATGTGAGGGCAATTCCTCTATCATCCTGTCGCCTAAGCGCAAGCGTTTGCTCAAAAGCAAATACGGCGCTTGGGCTCCAATCAGACAACTTTTCAATGGTGGGAGCAATTAATGACAACACTGACAATCACTCGTCCTGACGACTGGCACGTTCACTTACGCGATGGGGAAGTTCTTAAAGACACCGTTCGCGACATCAGCCGCTACAATGGCCGTGCGCTGATCATGCCAAATACCGTCCCACCAGTTACTACAACTGAGCTCGCCCTAGCCTACCGTGACCGAATTCTAAAAGAGCAACATGGCGAACAGTTTGAACCTTTGATGGCGCTTTACCTCACAGACAACACCACACCAGATGAAATACGTAAGGCTAAAGCCACCGGAAACATTGTTGCTGCCAAGCTTTATCCTGCTGGAGCTACCACAAACTCAGATTCCGGTGTGACCAATGCGAAGAACATTTACCACGTTCTCGAAGCGATGGAAGAAGTCGGAATGTTACTTTTGGTTCATGGCGAAGTAACACATCACGATGTTGATATCTTCGACCGAGAGAAAGAATTCCTTGATACTGTCCTCGCTCCTATCGTCAATGACTTCCCTAATCTTAAAATCGTTCTAGAACACATCACTACCGCCGACGCAGCAAACTTCGTTAATAACGCCTCAGATAACGTAGCTGCTACCATCACTGCTCACCATCTTCTTTTCAACCGTAACCATATGCTTGTGGGTGGTATTAAGCCTCATTTCTACTGTTTGCCAATTCTTAAGCGCAGCACCCACCAGCAAGCGCTGATCGAAGCTGCAACCAGTGGTAGCAAGAAGTTCTTCCTAGGTACCGACTCTGCGCCACATGCGAAAGGGGCAAAAGAGTCCGCTTGCGGTTGTGCTGGTTCTTACACTGCACACGCAGCGCTAGAGCTTTATGCAGAAGTATTCGAGAATGAAGGCAAGCTGGAAAACTTGGAAGCGTTTTCAAGCTTCAATGGTCCTGATTTTTACGGCATTGCGCGCAACACAGATACGGTAACGTTAGAAAAATCCGCTTGGGATGTGCCGGAAACGATGCCATTTGGCAATGATATCGTTGTGCCTATTCGAGCAAATGAACAAATTGAGTGGAAAGTGAAGTAACCACTTTACTGATGTTCCATCCATAAAAGAGGGTCATGCCTTTCTGTGAAAAGAAGTCATGACCCTTGTTGTTCTTGTCTTGCTTTGGGCTGTGATTACTAGTGGCCGCGAATTTTTTCTACAGCAGTCCACACAGCAACCACAATCAACCCCGCCACAAAGCCGATAATGCCGTTAAGCAAAATAGGCAGAATCGCTGTGGCAACCGAATGACCACTAAAGTTCATAATAATCGGCTCTACAAAGTGATGAATGGCAGGCACGTTGTGCACTACAATCCCCCCACCGACTAAAAACATCGCGGCAGTTCCCACAATCGTTAACAACTTCATCAGCTTTGGTGCAAAAGCAACTAAAGCACTGCCGACTTTCGCCATCCAGCCCTTACCTTTTGAGCGAATTTCAAGGTAGAAGCCCAAGTCATCCAATTTCACGATGCCTGCTACTAAGCCATAAACACCAATGGTCATGATGACTGCAATTAAGCTCACCACTAAGATTTGCGTCACAAGGCTCGCCCCAGTCACGGTACCCAACGCAATCACAATGATTTCCGCTGAAAGAATAAAGTCCGTTCGAATCGCACCAGCAACTTTGCGTTTTTCATACTCTTCTATCGACTCGCCAGTATTAACTAACTCTTCTTTTTCTTCGTGCGGATGGGAGTGAGGGAATACTTTCTCAAGCACCTTTTCTGCCCCTTCAAAGCAGAGAAACAAGCCGCCAATTAGCAATAGTGGCATGATAAGCCATGGAATAATCGCGCTAATTAGCAATGCTGAAGGAACTAAAATCAATTTGTTTTTGAACGAGCCTTTCGCAACCGCCCAAACCACTGGAATTTCTCGCTCAGATGCAACACCAGACACTTGTTGAGCGTTTAACGCTAGGTCATCACCCAACACACCTGCGGTTTTCTTTGCCGCCATTTTCGACATTAAGGCGACATCGTCGAGTACCGTGGCAATATCATCCAACAGTGTGAGTAAACTTGCTCCAGCCATTTTTTTTCTCTTATATGAAATTGAGTAAGTAACAAAATGTAACACCAATAAATCACTCATCAAAGTGATGATTTTGCAAAGAATACTATGCCAAATGGTGTTTTATATTGCCGTTAAGATAAGACAGGTCTAGTCTTGTGGTACCTTTCAGCAGTCAAAAGAAAAAGTATAGATGAAAAGTGGATACATTTACCCAATCGGAACCCCTGGCCAACCTTGGAGCGAAGAAGAACGTAAAGCTTGGTTAGCAACGCAAGAAGTAAAACGTAGCTACCAAGATGAAGTCGTCAGTAAAATCGATGCCCTACGCGAGCGTTTTGATGTTGAACAATACGGTGCGCTCTCATACAACGAGGCACGTTTCCCTCTGTTTTGTATCAAAACTCGCAACTGGGATTCAACGAAGCCTGTTGTTTTGGTCACAGGCGGCGTGCACGGTTATGAAACCAGCGGTGTACATGGCGCTTTAAAGTTTGTAGAAACAGAAGCAGAGCGCTACGCAGAGCATTTCAATATTGTCGTTGCACCTTGCGTGAGCCCTTGGGGTTACGAGGTGATCAACCGCTGGAATCCAAACGCGATTGATCCAAACCGCTCTTTCTATAAGGATAGCCCTGCCGAAGAATCTGCCAACCTCATGAAGCTCGTTGCGACATTAGGCGATGTATTAATGCACATTGATTTGCACGAGACGACAGACTCCGATGAAACAGAGTTCCGTCCTGCGCTTGCCGCTCGTGATGGCATTGAGTACATCGAGGGCATGATCCCAGACGGTTTTTACACAGTTGGAGATAGTGAAAACCCTCAACCCGAGTTTCAAAAAGCGGTGATTGAATCGGTTGCGAAAGTGACTCACATTGCACCTGCAGATGAAAATGGCGAAATCATTGGTTCACCAGTCGTACAGTTTGGCGTTATCAACTACCCAATGGTGAAGCTGGGTCTGTGTGGCGGCGTAACAAATTGCGTTTACGGCACGACAACGGAAGTGTACCCAGACAGCCCAACGGTGACCGACGAAGAGTGCAACGATGCGCAAGTTGCAGCCGTGGTCGGTGGTCTGAATTACGTTCTGGCTCAGTTATAATAAGCGGTTCTTATATTGCTCCGGTGTCATGCCGGAGTATTTCTTGAACATCGCGATAAAAGGGCTGGCTTGGTTATAACCTAACGTTAGCGCGACTTCTTTCACGGTCTGCCCTTTACGCAGCAACTCCATAGAATGCAAATAGCGTACACGTAAACGCCACTCAGTAAAGCTCATGCCCAACTCACTCTGGCAGTGTCTCGCTAACGTGCGTTCAGTGGTATGCACTTTTTCTGCCCATTCTGCCAAACTGATCTCATCCGTCGGCGATTCTTCTACTGCTTTTAAAATCGGTTCAAGATACTTGTTATCGGTCGTTGGTAAAAAGTGGTGTTCCACTTCTTGCTTTGCGAGCTGGTCCAATAACACCTGTACCAAGCGCTTGTCTTCATCACTTTGCGCCACGTTAATATCTCGTTGACGAAAGTCCTCAATAATGGACGACACGATTGGAGTCACTTTGATCAGACTCGTTTTGGTAGGAAAGTGCGCCGTCAATTCAGGGGCAATGTTCAAAGAACAATATTCGATAGGTTTACGGTTGTAACTAGTATGACGGATACCAGCAGGAACCCAAATTGCAAGATGCGGAGGCGCTAGAAATCTTGTATCTTCTGCATCCATCTCTAGGATCCCACCGCTGATCAGCTGCACTTGCCCCCAAGGATGGCTATGAATTCGCGTTTCTGTATTAGAGAGAAAGGCTTCAAAATTCATAAATACATCCGATGGTGCGCGGTCGATTGATAATGAGGGATGAAGATTTCTGGCGCTCTTTTTCAAAATTGTCTTCCTATCGCTTACGATGTCTTTTAAGAGATACTTTTTATTATAAAGACCTGCCAGACTAGCGCCATCAATAATTGTGCTATAGGGTTCTCATGATTTATTTACTTCCGTTTTTCACCGTTATGATTTGGGGTGGTAACTCAATTGTGAATAAGATGGCAGCAAGCGCCATTGAACCAAGTGCGATGAGTTTCTATCGTTGGTTTGTCGCAATGGTACTTCTAACTCCATTTTGTCTGCCTGCGATCATCAAACAACGACACATTATTCGACCTTACTTAACTAAGCTGGCATTTCTTGCGTTACTTGGCATGGTGCTCAACCAATCACTTGGCTACTACGCTGGTTTAACGACAACGGCTTCCAACATGGCACTGATTACCTCTTTGGTTCCTTTGATCAGTGTGTTTTTAAGTGTTCCTCTGTTAGGCAAGTCTGTATCAATGTTAAGTATCGTCGGTGGTGTGATTTCGCTCGGCGGCTTGGCGTTTATGCTTGGTCATGGTGATATCACCTACTTTTTACATCAAGACATGACCCAAGGTGATAGCCTTATGCTGATTGCAGCCATGGTATACGCGGCTTATTGCGTGCTGCTAAAACGCTGGAAGATGCCTTTCAGTAGTTTGACTCTGGTTTACATGCAAGGCTTCTTCTCGGTTGTGATGCTTACACCACTTTGGCTCTCTAGTGAGCAACTGTTACCAAGCCAAGACGCGCTACCATTAATCGCCTATGCTGGCATTGCGGCTTCCATTTTTGCGCCGTTAATGTGGGTGAAAGCGATTGATTCAATTGGCGCTGATTCAAGTGCCATGTTCATGAACTTAATGCCTGTGGTTTCTGTCGTACTTGCTTCAACGTTGATTGGTGAGAAAATTTACGCTTACCACATTATTGGTGGGCTGTTAGTCATCTCTGGCGTTATCCTGTCGCAAATAAAAATACGACACAGAAAGCCACTGCCCAATTCTGAGATTGCCTCCACCGCCAATTAATCCCAGCTCCCCAAGCCACAGAACTACGCTGTGGCTTTTTGTTTTCATCGTTCGAATAAAAGTTAATATTTTGTTTCATTCGCTATTCCCGAAAATTCATCTTGCTGCTAAATTGGGAAAACAATAACCCATCAAGGAAAGACAGATGAGCAGTGGTCAAAGAGACATTACCCTTCGCTTTTTAGCAGAACCCAGTGACGTCAATTTCGGCGGAAAAGTGCACGGCGGCGCCGTAATGAAATGGATTGACTTAGCAGCCTACGCCTGCTCTGCAGCGTGGAGTGGCAAATATTGCATTACTGCATACGCAGGTGGTATTCGTTTTGTTGCGCCGATTCATGTCGGCAACTTAGTCGAAGTTAGCGCGAAAGTCATTTATACCGGACGAAGCTCAATGCACATCGCGATTGACGTGCAAGCCAGTGACCCAAAGCAAATGAAAAACAGACTCACCACCCACTGTATCGTTATTATGGTTGCTGTAGATGAGAACGGGAAACCAACCGACGTGCCGAAATGGGTTCCAGAATCTGATGAAGATAAAGCCTTGGAACAATCCGCTATCCGCCTTATGAACATGCGCAAAGAAATCGGGGAAGAGATGGAAGCGCACGTAAAGTATCTCAAGTAACCTACATCCGTTAAGAACGCTATTGACTACCTCAACGTTACTTATATCCAGAGTGTGGAGCAACATCATGGTTTTGCCATTTGCTTCACACTCGGCCTCCTCTGTCATAAATCCTTCACCTAGCTTTGCTTAAATCCATCCACTATTTTGGAGTTGGATAGAGTTTGGATCTTGAGACTAAAAGAAACGACCTTAAGTGAAGAGACGTTGACCAATTTAAAAGCGGTCGAGTACCAGTGGGTAAGAACCATGTACGTCGAGGGGTATAACGAAACAGAAATTAACCATTACATTCAAACCTGCTTTGGCGGTGATGTCACCTTTGCAAATTTATTTCGTCGCGTCGCACTACAGCAAGAAAGCTTATACACGCTGCTTCAATACGTTGGATGTGCACCCTCCAGTCGAGAGTTTTAATCCTTACCTACCTCAATTTTACTGATACCTGAACTCAGGTTATTTATGTGAAGTGCTACGCAGGGCATTCTCCTAGCCCTGTGTAATCCATTGCAAAGCCGCTAATCTTTACCTGCTTATTGAACAACTGTATTTAACAGGTATAAAAAAACCTGAGTCAAAACTCAGGTTATGGTTACAAAAACTGTTAGTGATTGAATCGTAAGGAACTAAGCTAACAGCCAGCTATGCGTAACGCCAATAAAAGCCAAGATATTACTGATCGGCGGCCAAACCAAAATTGTAATATCCGTGCTACGTATAAGGGCGACCATGTGGTCGCCCTTTTCTAGTTATTCTTATCAATCTCAGACCACAAGAGATTATCCTTTCACACCACCAGCGGTTAGACCACCAACCAACCAGCGTTGAGCAAGTAAGAATACGGCAGTGATTGGCACTGCTGAAAGTACAGCAGCTGCAGCAAAGTCACCCCACAAGTAGTTTTGTGGATATAGGTATTGCTGCATACCCACTGCAAGTGTGTACGAGTCTACATCAGAAAGTAGTAGTGATGCTACAGGAACTTCACCAATTACCATGATGAACGACAAGATGAATACTACCGCTAGGATTGGCACAGACAATGGAAGCAATACCAAACGGAATGCTTGCCATGGTGTCGCACCATCCAGTGCCGCCGCTTCTTCTAACGAAGAGTCAATACTTTCGAAGTAGCCTTTAATCGTCCAAACGTGCAGGGCGATACCACCTAAATAAGCGAAGATCAGGCCGCCGTGCGTGTTCAAACCAAGGAAAGGAATGTACTGACCCAATTTGTCGAACAACGCGTATAGAGCAACCAATGCCAATACCGCAGGGAACATTTGGAAGATCATCATCGCTTTTAGGATAGTGTTCTTACCTTTGAACTTCATACGAGCAAACGCATAAGCTGATGTGGTTGATAGCGCCACGATTAGGATTGCAGAAATACCACCCACTTTTACTGAGTTCCACAGCCATGTCATGACTGGGAATGGTGGCGGTGTAACTGTACCGTCTGGGTTAGTCACCGAGAAACCTAATGCCAATTTCCAGTGATCAAGCGTTGGGTTGTCTGGGATCAGACTACCCGTTGCAAAGTTACCTTCACGGAATGAAATCGCGATGATCATCAGTAAAGGGAAAATAATCAGTGCCAAGAATGCCCACATCGCAATATGAGTAGCCCAAACACGATACTTTAATGACTTACCTTGTACCATTGCCATTGTAATCTCTCCTTAGTCCTGAGCTACTTTAGTTACGCGTAGGTTGATAAGTGCCAATGCGCCAACCAATAGGAAGATAAGTGTTGCTACTGCACTTGCTAGACCGAAGTCTTGACCGCCCGCACCTTCGAATGCGATTCGGTAGGTGTAACTTACCAATAGGTCTGTGTAACCCGCAGGTTCTGACGTACCAATCATGTTTGGACCACCGCCAGTCAACAACTGGATAAGCACGAAGTTGTTGAAGTTGAAGGCAAAGCTCGCAATCAACAGTGGTGTTAACGGCTTCAACATCATTGGTAGCGTGATACGAGTAAAGTTAGTAATAAAGTTCGCACCATCAATTGCTGACGCTTCATATAAATCATCAGGAATCGCTTTGAGTAGACCCATACATAGAATCATCATGTAAGGGAAACCAAGCCACGTGTTCACAATCAGAATCATGGTTTTCGCCATGAATGGGTCTGAGAACCAAGCTGGGCTAATACCGAACAAACCTTCCAGAAGCATGTTGATCTCACCAAAGCTTTGGTTAAACAAACCTTTAAAGATCAAGATAGAAATAAACGCCGGTACCGCATAAGGCAGAATCAGTAAGAGTCGGTAAACCGAACGGCCTTTTAATGCTTCCCACTGAACAACACTTGCTAGAACAAGACCAATTACAAGCGTAAATAGTACGGTGAGTGCCGAGAACACAATCGTCCAGATAAAGATACTGATAAACGGCTCTTTGATGCCATCATCTTTCCACACACGCTCAAAGTTGTGGGTGCCAATGTTCACCACAAAGCCAGGAGACACTGTGCTACCAACAAACTGACCGTTTTCATCGACAGGTTGGTAGTAACCTACTTCCATATTTGGACGTAACGTCTCTTCAGTACGATTGTTGTAAAGCGTTTCGCCGTCTTCTTGCAGCGTGTACAAAGGCACAACTGCCGCAAACTTACGTAACCCGCTCATGCGGATGTCTTCACCGCTCGGCAGATGCAAATCAACACTGCTCAACGTATTACGGCTCTTAACAATCGTCTTGATTGATTCTTTCTCGCCCGTAGCTTCTTCAATTGGCGACAGGTCAAGATCCGATGCTGAAAGGCTATCTAGTTGAAAAGTGGGCGTAGCAAGTAGCTCACCATCTTTTTCAACCACAAGCTGATGTCCTTGATCCGTTTTATATAAAGTGAACGGGTAGCTATCACCACTTTGATAAGTTCTGTCCAAAAGTACGCTCTGCGCACGATCAAAAGAGAGTTGGTTTTTCGCGCTGTAGTTGGTAAACGCCAAACCTATGGTGTACGCCAGAGGGAAAAGAATGAAAAGGATCATCCCTGCGATACCAGGGTAGATGTAACGGTGTGCGTACGTCTTTTTACTACCAAAGATGAACAACGCTAAAGCGGTAAGAATGATCGTAAGTAGTGCAAACGCAATCTCACCGCGTGAATACATAAGGATTGTTGCGTAGCCATTGATAATGCCGACTGTGCCTAAAAGTGACCATTTCATGAACACTTTTTTGCTGCTCGGAAGGCTGGCTTCTGGTGCTGTCATAGCATTTGTACCTTGAACTGACTGCATAGGGAACCTGCTAGCGAATATAGAATAAATATAGAAAAGTAAGGAGGAGTTGCCCCCTCCTTAAAAAGGTCTTACTTAATTATTTAGTCATTTGTTTTTCTGCGTCTGCCAATGCTGCATCGACAGTTTGACGACCATCAACTACGTTGATGATTGCGTTCTTAGCCGCGCCCCAGAATGCGTTCATTTGAGGAATGTTTGGCATAATTTCGCCGTTCATCGCGTTATCCATAGTCGCAGCGATACGAGTATCTGAATCTAGTTCACGTTGGAACGAGTTAAGCGCTACCGCACCTAGAGGCTTATCGTTGTTAACCATACGTAGGCCGTCGTTTGTTAGTAGGTAGTTCTCAATGAACTCAACCGCTAGGTCTTTGTTTGGAGACGCAGTGCTGATACCAGCCGTTAGAACACCAACGAATGGCTTAGAAGATTGACCTTGGAACTTAGGTAGCGTAGTCACGCCGTAGTTAACGCCAGACTTCTCGATGTTGCCCCAAGACCATGGACCGTTGATCGTCATCGCTGTCTTACCTTGGTTGAATGCAGACTCAGATACTGAGTAGTCCATATCTGCAGAGATCACGCCTTTGTCTACCAAGCCTTTTACGAAGCTCATTGCGTCTTTAACGCCTTCTTTCGCGATACCAGCGTCTTTAATATCGTAACCTTCAGAAGTGTATTTGAACGCGTAGCCGCCATCAGCAGCCATTAGTGGCCAAGTGAAGTACGGTTCTTTTAGGTTCCACATGATTGCAGACTTGCCGTCTTTTTTAAGTTTTGCATCTAGCGCTGCAACTTCTTCCCAAGACTTCGGTGGGTTTGGAACTAGGTCTTTGTTGTAGATTAGAGATAGAGACTCAACCGCAACTGGGTAGCCGATCAATTTGCCGTCGTAACGTACAGCATCCCAAGCGAAATCAACAATACCTTCTTGAATGTTCTTAGAAGGTTTAATTTCTGCTAGCAGGCCAGCTTCTGCGTAACCACCGAAACGGTCGTGAGCCCAGAATACGATGTCAGGACCGTCACCAGTCGCTGCAGTTTGAGGGAATTTGTCTTGAAGGCCATCTGGGTGAGCCACTGTCACTTTAATGCCAGTGTCTTCTTCGAATTTTTTACCAACTTCAGCAAGGCCATTGTAGCCTTTGTCGCCGTTGATCCAGATAGTAAGTTGTCCTTCTTCGATGGCAGCATTAGCACCAAAAGAACCCAAAGCAACAAGAGTACCTAGTGCTACAGCGCTTAACTTTTTCATGTTCGTATCCTTTTTATATTTTTGATGTAGGGCTAGTCCATTGAGGTTCAGCCGTATTTCGACATATATCATCTGAAATAATCCAATATGTCTCATCCTCCTAATCCCTACGCCCTTACAATTATGACGTATTTTCGTGATCTAAATCGCCAAGGGTAAGAGACTCAAATCACAAAACGGATACTTCCTGTGATCGGTTTCAACTTTAGGTGGTGCAATAATGTGATTTCCGACCAACTGCTTTATTCCTCCTCCTTTTTTACTCCTCCCTACCTACTCCCCCTACAATTATTTCTATTAGGAGGATGTCGCACCTCGCACAATCTTACAAACTTCAGTCATCCAAGAGTGGATGGTAAGAACCCTTTCCCAGCAGTGCCTACGTATTAGGAAAAAGATTTGCTGGTTTTGCATTGCCAGACGAGTGGAATGTCATTATTGGTGTTGTTTGTGGTAATTATTTCACGGGGGAGACAACACGAATAATGTGGGGGAGAGAAACTCGTACTTGGCTATGATGGGTAGCACTTCTATTCAGGACATTTTATTGAAGTGCTACCCTACTTTTCTTACCAACCGCAATAACTTACCGATTCCTACTGTTACTGCTCGCTAGATAATTCATATAATGATGAGCGGTGAATAATAAAAAATTGATCGAGGACGAGCTACATGGCGAGTGTCACGTTAAAAAATGTTTGTAAAGCGTATGGCGACGTACTGATTTCTAAGAACGTAGACCTAACAATCAACGAAGGTGAATTTGTTGTTTTCGTAGGTCCATCAGGTTGTGGTAAATCTACCCTTTTACGTTGTATTGCCGGTCTTGAAGACATTACTTCAGGTGATTTGTATATTGGTGACCAGCGCATGAATGACGTCGAACCATCCAAACGTGGTGTTGGTATGGTATTCCAGTCTTACGCTCTTTACCCACACCTTAACTTATATGACAACATGTCATTTGGCTTAAAATTAGCAAAAGCAGACAAAGCAGAAATCGACAAACGTGTTGAACAGGCTGCAGAAATTCTACAACTGGGTCACTTACTTGAACGCCAACCAAAAGCGCTTTCAGGTGGTCAGCGTCAACGTGTGGCTATCGGTCGAACACTGGTATCGCAACCTAATGTATTCCTTCTGGATGAACCACTATCAAACTTGGATGCCGCACTGCGTGTAAACATGCGTGCGCAAATCACTAAGCTACAACGTCAACTTGGTTGTACCATGATCTACGTAACGCACGATCAGGTAGAAGCAATGACAATGGCAGATAAAATCGTTGTACTAGACGGCGGTTATGTATCGCAAGTTGGTAAGCCGCTTGAGCTTTACCATTACCCACAAAACCGCTTTGTAGCAGGCTTTATCGGTTCTCCGAAAATGAACTTCATGAGCGTATTCATTGATGAAGTAGAAGCAGAGCGCGTCAAAGTTCAACTATCTAATGGCGTATCTTTCTGGATTCCAGTGGATGGCACGACGGTTAACCGTGGCGACCGCATGTCTTTAGGCATTCGCCCTGAGCACCTATTATCCGCTTCTGAAGCTGATGCAAGCATTCACGGTGAAGTGATGATTGTTGAGAAGCTAGGTAACGAAACTCAAGTATACCTAAACCTAGAAGGTGCGGACGCGGACGTTATTTTCCGTCAGCCTGACACGCTCGCAGTCGATACCGGCGATAAAATCGAGATTGGTATTCCAGCACACCGTTGTCACCTGTTCCACAGTGATGGTCGTGCATGCCGCCGCCTATACAAAGAAAACGGCGTAGAAGTCGAATAATTCATTCGTCCTGATTCACAATAAATCCCTCTCACTTGAGAGGGATTTTTTTATCCTAATAAATATAAGTAATTCGATACTAAATCATTAATCGTTAACGAATAAGATCACCCGTTTCTTCTACCTTTACATAAACCATTGTCTTTGTACTGATACTTCATTTTTAATACTTTTCCTCATCCCTCATGAGTAAGTACCAGCTTTTTCCTAACCCGCCAAACTTAGCCAAAGGTCTAAATTTCATTCTTATTTCCACTTACCTCAACAACGCAAATTTTTACACTTATCAACGAAATTACACGTGACAAAAAACTCAGAAGCATTCAACAGAATGCTCTGTTCACCAACTACTAATAACGCTCACGACACGGCAATTGGGGGAGACACCCAAGGGCGGTAGCGTGTAAGAAGGGAAACTGAGTCATGAAACAAAAAGGACTTATCCGCTCTCACGAGATGGAGTTCGCTTTTTTATATCGCATCTCAGATCTTGCTGTCATCGTCTCTTTTATGCTGCTTTTAGTGTTCAAAGACATGAATACTGCGATGGGGAAAGATTACGTCATACTGGCTTTTGTTGGAGGCATCTCCTTTCTATTTATGGCAGAAAGCGGCAACCTGTACCGCTCTTGGCGAACCAGTTCGTTTAAAGAGCAGATGATTATTGTCTGTGTGGCCTGGGCAGTAACTTCCGCGCTTATCTTTATTGTTCTGTATTTTTCGGAAGTCTATGACTTATTTGATAACACTATTCTGGCATTGTGGTTTGCGATTACGCCCGCTCTACTTTTGGCATGGCGAGTGACATTCCGTACCGGATTAGCCTATTTAAGAAAAAAAGGATTCAACACTCGTACTGCGATCATCATCGGCCAAACTCCTCACGGCATTACCCTTGCTAACGAAATTCAAAACCACACTGAACACGGTGTACTTTTTGATGGCTTTTACGATGAGCGTTCTTCCGACAGATTGCCAAATTCTGCTTACCCTATTAAAGGGGCAGTTGACCACGCTCTTGAGCGAGCCAAGAAAGGGGAAGTGGATTACGTCTATATCGCAATGCCAATGCACGCAAAAGAACGTATTGCATCGCTTCTTAACCAATTCTCAGACACCACCGCAAATACGTATCTGATTCCCGACTTCTTTACCTATAACCTTTTGCATTCTCGTTGGGCGCAAATCGGCCAAGTTCAAACGCTCAGCGTATTTGATACGCCATTTGCTGGAATTTCTTCCTGGGTAAAACGGTTTGAAGACATCTTGTTTTCGAGCATTATTTTAGCCTTGATCTCTCCAGTCCTGCTCACCATTGCGATTGGCATTAAGCTGACCTCTAAAGGTCCGGTCATTTTTAAACAGCATCGTTACGGCCTCGATGGACGCAAGATTGAAGTCTGGAAATTCCGTTCAATGACAACCATGGATCAAGGCCCTCACGTGAAACAGGCGACAAAGAACGACCCACGCATTACGCCTTTTGGTGGTTTTCTGCGTCGCACCTCTTTGGACGAACTGCCTCAATTTATCAATGTACTGCAAGGGACCATGTCTATTGTTGGTCCACGCCCTCACGCCGTGGCGCACAATGAAGAGTATCGCCAGATTGTTGACCGCTACATGCTACGTCACAAAGTAAAACCGGGCATTACTGGCTGGGCGCAAATTAATGGCTATCGCGGCGAAACAGACACCTTAGAAAAAATGGAAAAGAGAGTCGAGTTTGATTTGGATTACATCCACCACTGGTCGGTTTGGATGGACATCAAAATCATCTTCATGACCGTTTTCAAAGGGTTCACTGGTGCTAACGCTTACTAAGGTTGAGATTATGAAGAAACTGACAATGGCAATAGCATTGAGTCTGTTTTCAACTGGCTTACTCGCAGAACCGATGGCTTACCAAACCGAGTCTGGCATTGAGTTTATTCCCCTCGTAAGAACTTTCTACGAGGGCGATGACAACATCAACAAAGCGGAGGAATCCGGCAATGTAGAATCGGTCAATATTTGGGGTATAGAGCCAAGCTTATTAGCACGTATAGAAAGGAATCGCTATCGCGCAGATATTTTGTACAAGTTGAAAGCAGGTTTTTCATCCGATGACCGCAACGACTTCGACGATCATACCTTTCAGTTTTCCAACTTTTTTGAGTTCAATCATCGTCATCGTTTAGTGGTTGATTATCGTTTTCGCGCCCAGCATGAAATTAGAGGGGAAGACATTACCGAAGGTAATGGTAGCGCAATAGACTCACCAATTGAGTTCAACCGTAACGATATCAAAACCAATTATGTCTTTGGCTCTAACGGTGCAAAAGGCAGACTCGAATTCGGTTTAGGCTACAGTGATAAAACCTATCAAAACTACCGTGACGGATTACCTGGGCGCCCAAACGCTAAAACTAAATACAACGATTTTCGAGCTCCCAATGCACACTTGGAATTCTATTTAAGGGCGACGCCAAGAACCTATTGGTTGGTTGGTACAAAACAAATAGTAACCGACTATCAGCACCAAAATTCTGCGCAGCCTTCCAAAGATAATAACACCAGTTTCTATTACACCGGTGCCGAATGGGAAGTAACAGGAAAAACCAAAGGCATCGCTCGACTCGGTTATCAAATCAAAGATTTTGACAGCGCTCAACGAGATACATTTAAAGGCTTCAGTTGGGATATCGGCTTTGAATGGCTGCCTCAAGAACAAACTCTAGTCAGCGTGAAAACCACTCAAGCGGCAGTTAACCCAGATCAAGATGGCGATTACAACCTACAAACTCGTTATCGACTGAACCTCAAGCACGATTGGAATAGTTACCTTGCAACTCGCTTAGGTGCTATTTATCAACAAGATGACTATACGGGGATCACCAGAAACGACGATCGCTACACCCTATCTTTTGGTATCGATTATCAAATTAAACGCTGGGTACAGCTGCAAGCCGACTGGCAATACCAAGATAAAACCTCTAACCGACCAGGTTATAGCTTCGAACAGAACATTTGGACTTTAAGCGCACAGTTTTCTCTGTAAAAAGGATTATTAATGAAGGCATTCATCACATTCATGAGTGTAGCGTTGTTGCTATTTAGCACTTTGGTCAACGCTGACTCAAACGAGGAAGATTACTTACTCGACACGGGCGATACCATTTCCGTGCAGGTCTACGGTGAAGAAGATCTTACGATTAAAAATATTCTAATAACGTCAGATGGCTATTTTGATTACCCCTACCTTGGCCGAATCAAAGCAATCAAAAAAACACCGAAACAACTCAAGTACGAAATAGAAACGGGTTTAAAAGGCGATTATCTCATCAACCCAAAAGTGATGGTCACTATCAATAACTTTCGTCTGTTTTATGTCAATGGCGAAGTCAGGAAACCAGGTGGATTTGAATATCGACCAGGATTAACTATCGAAAAGGCCATCGCTTTAGCTGGTGGCTTGACCGACCGAGCCTCACGCAAAGGCATTAACCTCACCAAACATAAAACGGGTCAAACGATAGAGGGTGTCAGTATGCACCGCAACGTTGAGCCTGGTGACATTGTATTTATCGACCAGAGCTTCTTTTAAGTGACAGGGAATCAAATGAACGGGACTCATCCAAATAATCTCCAGATGAACAAAGTAGAACTGATTCGTTTTGGTCATCACTTTAAAGCGATTAAAAAGAATTGGCTAAGCATCGCAGCTTTCACGCTTCTGTTTTCATTAACTTGTACTTGGTATATCTACTCCAAAGCCTCGATATACCAAGCTACAGCAACGCTACTCATCCAAGAAGAGCAAAAAAGCGCCCTTTCAATCGAGGAAGTATATGGCGTCGACACGACAAAAAAAGAGTACTTTCAAACGCAAATCGCTATTTTAAAATCGAATCATATCGCAGATAAGGTCATTAGAGAGCTGAACCTAACTCAACTACCGGAGTTCACACGCTCAGGTGGATTAAATCAAAAGATCGACCAAATAAAGTCGATCCCTTTTGTTCAAGACCTACTGAATGTGGCACCAAGCCCAAAAGAAACTGCCCAGTTTTCAGAGTCCTATTATCAAGCGCTTCAAGCTTTCAGAAGTAAACTCGATATTGAGCCAGTACGTAACACCCAATTAGTCAGAATTCGCTTTCGTTCTACCGATCCTAAGCTTGCAACGACAATCGCTAACGCGGTCGGCCAAGCCTACATTGACGCAAATTTTGAAGCCAAATTGGTCGTTACACAAAATGCGGCCACTTGGTTGACAAATAACTCACAAAAATTGGAGGAGCGATTACGTAACTCTGAGCAAGCGCTGCAAGAGTTCTTGTTAAAAGAAGGGTTGATCGATATAAACGGTATTGATGAAATTTACGCCAATGAGCTAGAAGAACTCACTCGCAAGCTAAATATCGCTGTTAATAAGCGCATTGAAGCGCAGACGTTAATCCAACTGTTAAGACGTAAATCTTCACAAAGTTTAGACAGCTTGCTGTCAATTGATGAATTCGCTAATCAAGCGCAGATCCGCGACCTCAAATTATCGGAAGCCCAGGCAGCCAAAAATCTCTCTGAGCTGGCACAGCGCTACGGCCCCAAGCATGACCGAATGATTCAGGCGAAAGCGCAGCTTGTTGAAATTCAATCTAGAACCCAGCAACTCATTCGTGACATTTCCTTCAGTAAGCAACAAGACCTTCTTGCTGCAAAGGCGCAAGAGGACATGCTTCGAGCAGAACTCGATAACAAAAAGGCCGATTTCCAATCGTTAGGGTCACAAAAAGCGCGTTACGAACAGTTAAAACGCGAGGTTGAATCCAATAAGGCACTCTATGAAGCGTTCTTAAATCGTGAGAAAGAGACCAACGCCACCAGCGACTACAAAAATGTCACTGCACGTTTTACTGACAAAGCCATCATCCCTCTATTTCCGGTAGCACCGCAACGAATCAAACTGGTACTGATTGCCACATTTTTTGGCTTTGCCATTGCTTGTGCGCTGGTCATCATCTTAGAAACTCTGCGAGAAGTTATCCGAAGCACAGCCGATGTGCAGGAAAAACTTGGTGTTACGTGTTTAGGCGTGATTCCGATGGTCAAAAAACGCAATTTGCGTAAAAACGGCGTCAGTTATACCGCGTATTTAGATGATGAAGAAAAGCTATTTAGTGAAGCTTGTCGCTCCGTCAGAACCTCGCTTCTGCTCAGACTAACCAACACTAAGCAAAAGATATTGCCCTTTACTTCTGCCATTCCAGAAGAAGGAAAAACATCGACCAGTATCAATATGGCGGTGTCGTTTTCAAAAATGGAAAAGGTATTGATCATCGACTGCGATTTGCGCCGACCTTCCATCGCAAAACGGTTTGGCATTGCTGAATCAAGCCCAGGCTTAACGCATATCCTGACTATGGATACGCCAATCAAAGATTGTGTTACACATATAAAAGAAGCCAACTTAGATGTATTACCGGCAGGCCTAATTCCGCCAAACCCACAGGAACTGCTAGCTTCTGATCGCTTTAAAAAGTTGCTCGAACATTTTCAAAATAAGTATGACCGGATCATTATCGATACACCGCCCCTACTGTCAGTGAGTGATGCACTGATTCTTGGTCAGTATGCCAATGGTCTGATTACCGTCATTCGCTCAGAGTCGACAAAATCATCACTGGTTAACCTTGCGTTATCTAAACAAATACAACACTCAGTTCCATCTCTTGGCGTCTTAATCACACAAGCCAAGACTAAGGAAGGAGAAACGCTTTATGTCCAGAAATACGCCTACTAACTCAAACGCATCTTGGTACCAAACGTTGAAAAGTCAAGAACAACCAGTATTGATCTATCAAATGGGCAAAGTAGGTTCGAGTGCATTAGAACATTCCATTCCTAACTCGATTCACTTGCACGATCTTATGACTGTCGATGCACAAAAACAGATATCCCCTGTAAGAGCGCAATTGCATAAACCTCAGATCAATGCGTTAAAGCGACGACTCAAGCGCATAGCGATGAGCCGTATGTTAAAGCGCAAGAAAAAAGTTCGAATTATCTCGCTGATACGTGAACCGATCGGACGAAATGTCTCAATGTTCTTTCAAGCACTTCCGTTTTGGATGGCGGACAAATATCTAAAAGATGACAGCGCAATACGTACCGAACGACCGCAATTACTCCAAGAGGCATTTGATAAGCACATGAATCATCAATATGCGCTGCAGTGGTTTGACAACGAAATCAAACAACTAACAGGGATTGATGTGTTTAACGAACCTTTTAATCACGAAGTAGGCTATCAGACATACCATAACAATAACTTTTCACTGTTGGTCATTCGAAGCGACAAGCTAAAGCAGGCTAACTCCGCAGTTGAAGGCTTTTTAGGTTACCCCGTGGATGTCGTTTATGAAAATCAGTCAGACAACAAATGGTACTCGCCACTAATGAAAGAATTCAAAACGCAATTTCAACCTACACCCGAGTACGTTGAAGAAATGCTGAATTCTAAATTGACGAAGCACTTTTTCTCAAATGCAGAAATCACCGACCTTAAACAGCAATATCTGACCAATTAATCATGAAAACCAAGATTCTACATATTATTAATGATCTTTCTCAGAACGGCGGTGCTCAGAAGTTCTTAGTCGACCTTGTTATAGAACATAAGCCTGAATACGAAATCAAAATTTTGGTCTTGTGTGATGAAAATGATTACTTACCAACGCTATCCGCCCAAGGGATAGAGTGTTTTAACTGGCGCACTTTGTCATTGAGTGAGAAATACTGTTTGCTGCGTTGGCCGCATGTCGTTCACGGGCACCTCTACCCTTCCATTTATCTAGCGCTATTGGCGGTAGGTAAAAAACGAATCCAGACTGAGCACTGCTCTTACAACCGTCGACGTGACTATCCGCTGTTTAAGTTCATGGAGTACGTCTTATATTGGGGCCACGACTTGACGGTCAGTATTAGTGAAAAAGTACAAGATGAACTGGTGAAGTTCATGCCTCGCTACCAACATAAATATCACGTGGTGCACAATGGCGTTGATTTAAAAAGGTTTTCTATGACGCCAAGATGCGCCAGCCACCTAATCGACAAACCAGTTATCAAGATTGGAATGGTGGGCCGACTTCATCAACATAAAGATCATGAAACGCTTATCCAAGCACTTGTCCATTTACCGAGACGATACGAGCTCCATCTTGCTGGAGATGGCGAAAAAAAATCGTCACTGCAAGCATTAGCAACAAAAATCAACGTCGCGCAACGCGTTCACTTTCATGGCGTAGTTTCTGACATTCCAGCCTTTTTAAACGACATGGACATTTACGTGCAATCGTCACACGTCGAAGGCTTTGGCTTGGCGGCGGTTGAGGCCATGGCAGCAGGCTTACCCGTATTATCATCGGACGTACCCGGCTTGGATGACATCACCGGACGTGCCGAATATTTATTTCAGGTTGGTAACTCAAATGAGCTGAGCCAGAAAGTGCTCCAGCTGTGTGAAAGTGTTGAGCGGTATGACGCTGCAAGTCAATACTCAGTCAATAGGGCCTCTCTCTACACCATCGATAAATTTCGTGAAGGTTACTATGGAATCTACCAGCAGCTTTGCGCCAACAAATAGTTCCGCGCCATCGAGCCACCGAGCCTCATGGTTTGCGGCATGCCTACTGGCATTATTCTTTATTCCCATGAAGTTTCGTGCTGGAGGAGTTGCACTAGCACCTTCAGACATCCTAAGTCTTTTGTCCATTGGTTTTACTGTATTAGTGGTATTGGAAGGAAAAGCTGAAAAACTCATGCATCCCTGCATGGGGTTCCTTGTACTGTTCACTGGGTATGTGTTCTTAAATGGCCTGCTAAATCGCGTCCCCTTAATGCCGCTAGTTATAGAAACCGTGCAATGGCTGGCGATTCTCTGCTTGCTTAGCCTAATGTACGCCTATGGCGTGTTTGATGATGAATGGGTAATGGTTTATTTCACTTATCTGCTGTTTTTCATCTGTACGCTCGTTGCCTTATGGCACTTTGCTCAAGGCTATCAAAGCGGGTTTAAGTTACTCGGGGTAAGTAAATACGGGTTCGGTGTACTTTGCTCACTACTGTACCTTTATCGGGATAAAATTCGCGCTTTCCACCTTTTGATGCTCGTCGCTTTGGTATTACTGGTGTTGTCGCAAGAAAGAAAAGCACTACTTGGTTTTTGTCTGCTTTTCTTCTTTGACCAGCTGCTCGTAAAAAACCTGATGAGAAAATCGCTTAATGAAACGTATACGTGGACCATTTTATTGGCCTTAAGCTTTATGGTGTTCACTGCCGTCGCAACTACACTCTATGTTGGGTTTGAAACGTTAGCAGACACATTGGAAATAACCCAAGAAGACGTCTTATTTGCCAACCAAAGTGAAGCTCGCTGGGTGTCGAACCTTCATAGAAAACTCTTACTTGCCAATGGGTTAGATATTTTACTTCAACACCCTATTTTAGGTGTCGGCGCGAAGATGCTGCCCAACTTTATGATCAGTTACTTTAACTATGATGAGCTGGCGATCTACACCCACAACTTTGTGTTAGATACCGCAATTGAATACGGGTTGCTCGGTATCGCCCTATTATTTGGTGGTTATTTTCTTTTTATTCGCTTTTGCTTCCGTAGTCTCAATGACAACAGGAAAAGCCTCTTACTCGCGATATACGCCCTCATCATGGTGTTCTTCGTTGCGGTAAATACCACCATCATTTTAATACTCTTATTACCCGTCATAATAAGCATGAGCCGCGAGTCAACGGTCAACACCATTGCTCATACTTTTCCGGTAAACCATCACCACGAATTTGAATAATCAAGGATAGGATAGATGAAGTATTCAATCTCTCGACAATTTGAAAAGAACCGAGAACTCCAAGCTGACAATTTTGTTTTAGTTTACCAAATGGGCAAAGTTGGCTCATCGTCAATTGAGCACACGCTGGGAGAAAGAAATATCCCGAGCTATCACATCCACACCTTTGATGATCACGAAGAATTTCACATGTATCACAATAAAAAAGACGTGAGTAAATTTTTCGATTTCAAAAACCGTGCGCTCTACCGCTTAGTGCTCAAGCAACGAAAACGTATCTTACAAAAACGCGAACAGATCAAAATCGTCACACTGGTCCGTGATCCAATCGCAACAGTCTTTTCTCGTTTCTTTCAAGACCTCCATTTGCAATTTATCGAAGGCAAAAAGAATGATGCAATTCACCGAGATATGGCAGTCACGTATCAGCACCTCGAACATTGTTTCGATAACTATATCAATCTCAACTATTTTGCGGACTGGTTCGACAACGAGTTAAAACGTAACTTCAATATCGATGTGATGCGTCAAGAATTGGACAACACTCAACCTTTCTTCACATTCAAGAACGAGCAAGCCAACGTCATGCTAATCAAATGCGAAAAGCTCAGCTCTCTCGATAAAGAAATTGGCGAGTTTCTCGGGCTGCAAGACTTCGTGCTGAAAAACAGCAATGAAGCGAAAAACAAGTGGTACTCCAATATCCACCAGCACTTTAAGCATCACTACGACTTTTCAAAGCTGTTCTATATGTACGATCTTCCCTTATATCGCCACGTTTATTCAGAACAAGAGCGTGATGCTTTCAAACATAAATGGATGCAGACACCAGGAACAAAATCATCATGAAAAAAGTGCTCCATATTACAGAAGCCTTCGGAGGTGGCGTTCAAACAGCCCTCTATAGTTATGCTCACTCCTCTCGAGACGAACCCTATCAACATTTTTTGCTAGCCAGAGCTCGAGAAAACGACTTAACCAATGAGAACAACCATCATATTTTCACACAGACCAAATGGGTGGAAGGCGGCTTACTTCAATTTGTTCGTGATGCAAACCACATGATTGCATCACTTGGTCCCGACGTCGTGCATTTGCACTCGAGTAAAGCAGGCTTTCTCGGGCGATTTCTAAAGCTTGGTAAGGCACGCTTGGTTTACACACCGCACTGTTATGCCTTCGAACGTGAAGATATCTCCGAACTCGCGCGCCAGCTCTATAAAGCGCTAGAGAAAGTAAAACTAAGCAAAATTGATGTGGTGGCAGGCTGTAGCCAGCGAGAATGTGACCTGGCGATTAGCATTGGCGCGAAACGTGCTGAACTGCTCAACAACTACGTGTCTTATCAAAGTGAAGAGCGTTTAGTGCGAAACAGACAAGAAGCGCTGCGACTTGTTGTGCTTGGTCGTGTTGCGCCCCAAAAGGATCCACAATTTCTCATCGACACATTGCAACACCTTAGTCGATATGCGCTTAACCGCCCATTAGATATCACTTGGATAGGTGGCGGTGACCACACACTTGAACAAAAATTGCGTACAGAAAATGTGGATGTGACTGGCATGTTGCCTCGTGATGAGGTGGTTAAAAAGCTCAAGGGTTCAGACCTTTACTTACATACTGCAGCATGGGAAGGGATGCCGTTAACTATTCTAGAAGCAGCCAAATTACATCTTCCTATGGTGATTCGAACTATCGGCGCGACCCAAGATCTCAACTACCCATTTTTAGCGCTAACACCTGAAGAAATGGCCAAGCAGATCGCGCACTGTGTCAATCATTATGATGAAATTGATTTTTGCCAATATACAACAGCGTTAAACGACGCCTTCAGTGAAGAAAAACAGCGCCTCGCACTCAATAATATTTACGGTTAAATACCTCTATGTTTCACACTATTCAACAAAAATTACTGTTGATGCCCAGCGGTAAAAAAAGCTTGCTATCTACTGGATTGAAAACCGCAATCACGCGTGTGTTGAGTGCGCTATTTGCTTTTTTACTGACACTGATTGTATCGAAGGCCAGTGACGCTTCGACTTCCGGTCAATTTTTCTTTTTATTCAACCTAGTCTCACTACTCGCGATCGTTTCTCAGCTAGGTTTTGATGTCTCATTAGTTCGCTACAATGCGATCGCCTTTAACAACAAAGAGACACTTCAACAAAGCCACAACTATAAAACGGCACTTTATCGAAGTATGGCGTTTTGCTTGCTAGCCATTGCCGTTTTGTTGGTAGGATTTAATCTGTTTCCTGAACAGCTAAACCAGACCCAATCGCCAATGTATGCGATTACTTTAGGCTTGTTCTGCATACCATTTTTGGTGCTTGCACAGACCAACAGTCGTGTGCTTCAAGCATGTAGAAAGGTCGTGTCATCACTGTTTGCTTTACAGCTTGGCGTGAGTATGTGGATGGTCTTTTTTGTCTTTGGCTTGGACTATATCGGTCAGCAAAATATCAACAATCTGATGACCGCACTGCTTCTGGCGAGTATGAGCGTCGCGGTAATTTCCAGTGTTAATTGGCTAGGTTCAGGTCAGTATCAGACATCGGCTTTCGTACCAAACAAAAAAATGGTCGCTTCTGCCAAGCAAGTCTGGATTGGCAGTATCTTCACGAACGTTCTTCAATGGGGAAGCCTTGTCATTGCGGGCTTTTTTATCTCAACAGCGGAACTCGGTCTATTAGCTGCAGCTCAACGTACATCACTACTGATTGGCTTTGTGCTGATTACCATTAACTTTGTGGTCGCCCCTATGTTTGCATCTCTCTACAAAGAGCGCCAAATGATCAAACTGCAAAGCCTGAGCCGTTTAGCTTGCCGAGCCAACGTTGGTTTGGCCATTGTGCCCGTGATTATTTGCACTCTATTCCCAGAGTTTGTGATGCGGTTTTTTGGTGAAGAGTTTCTTGCTGCTGCGCCACTGTTAGTCGTCCTGTCTTTAGGGCAGTTAGTCAATGTTGCGACTGGCTCTGTAGGGTTTTTATTACTCATGAGCGGTCACGAAAGAACCATGAAATACATTACAATTTCCTCCGGCACAATCTCTATCTGCTTGCTCATTGCGCTTTGCCAAACGTTCGGTGTTATTGGTGCAGCATGGGCGATGGCAATTGGCATGGCAATTCAGAATCTAGCAGCGTTGTACTTTGTAAAACGTTACTTAGGCTTCTTTCCAATAGGTTAATTATGGTTTCAATACTGACACGGATGAGTTTTGTTTTCGTTCTGGTGCTTACGGCTTCACTCTCTTTATGGAAAAGCTCTGACTTACACCATGCCACTTACCTGCAAATGGAAACCTACTTAGGTGGATCGAGTACGCTTCACTTTACCTTCAGTTTATTGATCGGCTTTTTATCGGTCTTCACCTTCCCCTCTTTGGTAAGCTCAAGTAAAGCCGACGTCTTTGGCATCCGCCTTTTGCTACTGCTGTTGGCTATCGTTTCAATGGAAGAAATAAGCCAACTTTTTATTCCAAGTCGCTCATTTAGTTTTGATGATCTCAGTACCAACTGGATAGGCATTATCTCGGGTTACTTTAGTGCCAAGTTGATTCGCGTCCTGCGCACTCGCTCGTTCTCTTGAAATAAGCACCTCAAGGTTATTTGGGTATATAATTACGCCAAACAATCAGACTAACGAGTACATCATGTCATCCCACCCAACCAAGATTACCTTTTTTGAATTCTTAACCCCGTTGATCACATCAGGCAAAAAAACGATTACGATTCGAGATGAATCAGAAAGTCACTACGTTCCAAATACAGAGGTCGAAGTTTTTACGCTAGAGACGGATCGTAAAGTCTGCAACATCAAAATACGCTCTGTAGAGCCACTCAACTTTGAAGATATCAATGAGTTTCATGCTGAACAAGAAGCCATCGAACTACCAAAACTCAAGCAGTTAATTCGAGAAATCTACCCAAACACCGATACGCTATTTGTGATTGAGTACGAGCTAATCAAATAACCTACAACAAACACTAGACGACTGGTCTAATTCATTCTATAGTACGCTTCATGAACGCAAAGACGAACGACACACGCCAACATATTCTCGACGTCGGATACGAGTTAATCGTAAACCGAGGGTTTACGAGTGTTGGCCTTTCAGAGCTTTTAAAAAAGGCCGCGGTGCCGAAAGGCTCGTTTTATCATTACTTCAAATCCAAAGAACAATTTGGTGAAGCGATGATTCAAGACTACTTTACTAAGTATTTTGAGCGTTTAAACGCACGCTTTACCAATACCGATCTGAATGGCTACCAACGCCTAATGAGCTACTTTGAAGAAATGGTCAAAGTAGAAGACGACGTATGTAATGCGAACAAATGTTTGTTGGTCAAGTTAAGTGCGGAAGTCTCCGATCTCTCAGAGTCCATGCGTCTAGCGTTACGCCAAGGTGCAGACAAAACCATTCAAGCAATGGCGGATTGCATTGACGTAGGCATTCAAGATGGCTCTATCCCAAATGGTGACAGTGCTTTATTGGCAAGGCAGATATACTACCTTTGGAACGGCGCAAGCTTGCTGAACAAACTGTATCAAGATCAGGCAGCATTAACGCAAAGTCTGACCTATACTCAACATCTACTGCAAAACACGCGAACTTGCCCATAGTAGGTAGCGTAAAAGTAAGATGAACACCCTACATGTGTTTCACAGTTGGTAATAACTCCTGTGATTGCACAATACACCTTCCCGCTCTATGAGCGGGATATTTTGAAATCAAAACTAGACGACCGGTCTAATCAATAAGTGAGATAAATATGACTAACGCAACAAATCGCAGAATCGTACTCGCGTCACGTCCCCACGGTGCACCAACAAAAGAAAACTTTCGTCTAGAAGAAGTGGCGAAACCGACTCCTCAAGATGGTGAGATGCTACTGAGAACCGTTTACTTATCTCTCGACCCATACATGCGCGGTCGCATGAGCGATGCCGAGTCATACGCCGATCCTGTTGCGGTTGATGACGTAATGATCGCTGGCACAGTTTGTCAGGTAGAAGCATCGAACCACCCAGATTATGAAGCGGGTGAATGGGTTCTTGCATACACTGTTGGCTGGCAAGACTACGCCATCTCAACTGGTGAGATGGTGATTAAACTTGGCAAAGAACCACAAAACCCATCATACGCTCTAGGTGTTGCTGGCATGCCAGGCTTTACCGCGTATATGGGCTTGCTCGATATCGGTCAGCCAAAACCAGGTGAAACCATTGTGGTAGCAGCCGCGACGGGCCCTGTGGGCGCGACCGTTGGTCAAATTGGCAAAATCAAAGGTTGCCGTGTTGTTGGTATTGCAGGCGGAGAAGAAAAGTGCCGTTACGCCAAAGAAGTCCTTGGCTTCGATGAATGTATCGATCACAAAGCTGACGACTTTGCAGAACAGTTGAAAAACGCCTGTGATCAAGGTATCGATGTTTACTTCGAAAACGTAGGTGGCAAAGTATTCGAAGCTGTAATGCCACTTCTGAATACCAGCGCACGTATCCCACTTTGTGGTTTGATATCTCAATACAACGCAACAGAACTGCCTGAAGGTACCGACCATCTTCCATTATTAATGGGTAAGCTGCTGACTAAACGGATCAAGGTGCAAGGCTTCATCATTTTTGATGACTACGGACATCGTTACGGTGAATTTGCGCAAGATATTAATCAATGGTTGGCTGAAGGAAAGATCCAATACCGTGAACATCTAGTACAAGGACTGGAGAATGCACCAGAAGCATTTATCGGTCTGTTGGAAGGTAAGAACTTCGGCAAGCTTGTAGTACAGATTAACGACCCATTATAAGGAAGGGATAAATAAATGATTAAACTTCACCATCTCAATCAGTCTCGCTCAAAGCGCATCATTTGGTTACTTGAAGAGCTAAATGTGGATTACGAAATCGTGCCTTATGTTCGTGACAAAGTGACCTTCATGGCACCGCCTGAGCTAAAGAGCGTTCATCCGCTCGGTAAATCGCCCCTGCTTGAAGATGATGGCGAGTTCATCATTGAATCAGGCGCGATGACCGAATATTTGATTGAGAAGTACAGTGATGGTGCGTTGGCTCCTGAGCGTGGGACGAAGGCGCACACTGAGTACCTGCAATGGATGCACTTTGCTGAAAGTTCAGCAATCTTACCAATGTTGTTAAAAATCTTTATTAGCAAAGAGCCAAACGAAACTCAATTTCTATCAGGCTATGCTGACAAAGAAGCGATGAACGTTCTGGGTTATTTCGAGCAATCGCTAGAAGGCAAAACTTACCTAGTAGAAGAACGTTTAACTGGCGCAGACATCATGATGTCATTTATTGTCGAGCTCGTGCATAAGTTCGGTTTGGCTGGTCACTTCCCGAATATTGAACGTTATGGAAAACAACTTGCAACGCATCCAGCGTTTGAAAAAGCTGAGCAAATTGAAGTGAAGTACTCCTAATCACTCCGCCCCTTTGATGATCAATAAAGCGATATCAAAGGGGCGATTTCCGACATTAACCTTGTCAACAAAGCGCAATTCATGCAAATGCCTGCGTGCTCTTTTTACCCTCTTCGCCAATACGTTAATAAACCAATCATAAAAATCAGCTAAAAATCTGATTCTAAGTTACTTTTCATCATCGTTCCCACCTATTGAATTGATAAGCAGTATCAGTTTTTGCTTCCAGCTTTTCCGTAATAATCTTCTCTTCAGTTGCTAAGGTATTGATCCCTGGAGGGGAAGAAAAATGACAAATAAGAAATTAACCACCGCCGCAGGCTGTCCTGTCGCCCATAATCAAAATGTGATGACTGCAGGTCCTCGTGGCCCCCAACTACTGCAAGACGTTTGGTTCCTTGAAAAACTGGCACACTTTGACCGCGAAGTGATTCCTGAGCGCCGTATGCACGCCAAAGGCTCAGGCGCTTACGGCACCTTTACTGTGACTCATGACATCACAAAATACACTCGCGCGAAGATCTTCTCGGAGATTGGTAAAAAGACCGAGCTATTTGCTCGCTTTACCACCGTTGCGGGGGAGCGCGGTGCCGCAGATGCAGAGCGCGACATCCGTGGTTTTGCGCTAAAGTTTTACACCGAAGAAGGCAACTGGGACTTGGTTGGTAACAACACGCCAGTGTTCTTCCTCCGTGATCCACTAAAATTTCCAGATCTAAACCACGCGGTGAAACGCGATCCACGCACCAACATGCGCAGCTCGACAAACAACTGGGATTTTTGGACATCACTACCAGAAGCATTCCACCAAGTTACGATCGTTATGAGTGATCGTGGTATTCCAGCGTCTTACCGTCATATGCACGGCTTCGGTAGCCACACATTCAGCTTTATCAACGCAGAAAACGAACGTTACTGGGTGAAATTCCACTTTAAAACTCAGCAAGGCATCAAAAACCTGACTGACCAAGAAGCAGAAGCGATCGTAGGTAAAGACCGCGAAAGCCATCACCGTGACCTTTACGAAGCGATTGAGCGTCAAGACTTCCCTAAATGGAAGATGTACGTACAGATCATGCCTGAGCTAGAAGCGGATGAAGTGAACTTTAACCCGTTCGATCTAACAAAAGTATGGTCACAAAAAGATTATCCATTGATCCCAGTAGGCGAGTTTGAACTGAACCGTAACCCAGAAAATTTCTATGCGGAAGTTGAGCAATCCGCGTTTAACCCGGCAGCTATCGTTCCTGGAATTGGCTTCTCACCAGACAAAATGCTGCAAGGCCGTCTGTTTGCATACGGAGACGCGCAGCGTTACCGCCTAGGTGTAAACCATCACCAAATTCCAGTTAACACGCCTCGTTGTCCGGTACACAGCTACCACCGCGATGGCGCAATGCGCGTTGATGGCAACTTTGGTTCCACACTAGGTTACGAGCCAAACTACAAACAAGAATGGGCAGAGCAACCAGATTACTCTGAGCCACCTCTACGCATCAACGGCAATGCTGATCATTACGATCACCGTGTAGACGAAGACTACTTCAGCCAAGCGGGTGACCTATTCCGTCTTATGAGCGAAGAACAGCGTCAAACTCTATTCGACAACACCGCTCGTGCAATGGATGGTGTGCCAGACTTCATCAAAGAACGTCACGTTAACCACGCCTACCAAGCGGACGAAGCTTACGGCAAAGGCCTTGAGATTGCGCTAGGCTTAAACAAGTAAACGGACACTGCGCCAGCAAATGCTGTGATAAGAAGACATAAAAAAGGAGGTGCCCCAAAGCACCTCCTCATTCAAGTTCGTTAATCACACACTAATGTTCAAGGGGAACGATCATGATCAACTTAAATTTCTTCAAGCTCTTTGATACCAAAGAACTGTTTATCTACTACTGATTCTTAGCAACGGCTTTAATCAGAACAGACGTATCCATGCGGCCTAAACCATCACGCTGAAGGTCAGCGTATTGCTCATCCACTTTCTTAGTCAGTGGGAGCTCTAGACCCACTCGCTCTGCTTCTTGCAGACAGAAGCCTAAGTCTTTGCGCATCCAATCAATCGCGAAGCCAAAATCAAACTTATCTTGCGCCATCGTCTTGGCGCGGTTTTCCATTTGCCATGACCCTGCAGCACCGTGCTTGAGTGTTTCAACTACTTGTTCAATATCCAAACCGGATTTCTGCGCGAGTAACAACGCTTCGCTCAAGCCTTGAAGCACACCACCAATACAGATTTGGTTTACCATTTTACAACGTTGACCTTGGCCATTTTCACCCAGAAGCGTCATTTGCTTTGCATATACGTCCATCGCTGGAGACACACGATCAAAAATGTCCTGCTCGCCACCACACATGATGGTTAGTACACCGTTTTCTGCGCCTGCTTGACCACCAGATACCGGAGCATCAATGAAGTGATTGCCATATTTGGTACAAGCATCGGCCAATTCAACGGCTAAATCAGCGGAAGTCGTGGTGTGATCAACCAGTACCGCGCCTGCTTTTAGACCGACTAGAATGCCTTCTTCACCGTATACAACGCTGCGCACGTCATCGTCATTACCGACACAAGTAAATACGATATCGCAACCTTCTGCCGCTTCTCGCGGTGTCTCACACGCAATGCCGTTGTATTCTGCAGCCCATTTATCAGCTTTGGCTTTGGTGCGGTTGTATACTTTGGTTTCATATCCCGCTTTGCTCAAATAGCCCGCCATTGGGTAACCCATAACACCCAAACCAATAAATGCTACTCGTTGTTTTTCCATTGCACGCTTCCCTTAGTTCACCTGACTGAAATGTTTTGTAACATGCTACTAAAGAATTGAAAACATTACTCGTAATTTATCCTTCACTCGCGGCACAAATAAAAGCGAACCGCGATGTTGGAGTAAATACCAAAAGCATTCATCAGGGTCATCGAGGCGACATTTCTCAGAAGTTAAATGTTAAGACACTCTACGAGCTTGCAACAAAGCCGTGGCGTTCAACATGGCATCCTTGGTACTGACATCCAAGACTTGGATTTTTCGAAAGCGTTCCGGTTCTTTAATCGCCACATCGTGAGCAAAAATCACAAACTTCGCTTTCTCGATGTCTTTCTCGGTAATTCGGTTGATGACGCCATTCGCCCCTTGAGTTTCGACTTTAATCTTAATGCCGAGTGCACAAGCCGCTTTTTCCAATGACTTCGCCGCTAAGAACGTATGTGCCACACCTGATGGACAAGATGTAACCGCCAAAACATCCGCCTCACCTTCGCCTTGAACGGAGCCATATACTTGAGAATGACCTGTGTAACTCTCATCTTCGGTGACGGCTTTCTTTAGTGCAATCACGATCAACGCTGTGGTAACAGAGCCCGCAATCGTGCCGATGATGTAACCAATTTTTCCATCCACAACCGGGAGAACAATCCAACCGCCCCACGGTGCATGGTTCATTACGTGGAACATAAAGCCGATCACGTTACCGACGATGCCACCCGCCACAATAGCAGGTAACACTCGAGCAGGGTCGCCAGCGGCAAAAGGAATCGCACCTTCGCTAATACCGATCATCCCCATAATACCTGCGGCTTTCCCCGCTTCGCGTTCATCTCGCTTGAATTTACTCGGCGCCAAAAACGTGGCTAGTGCCATACCCAATGGCGGCGTACAAATCGCAATACCGACCCCGCCCATCAACCATGGTTGCGTGTTCACTTGAGTTTGAGCAAACAACGTCGCCACTTTGTTAATTGGGCCGCCCATATCAAACGCGGTCATTGCCCCAAGCACGGTACCGAGCATCACCTTGCCCGAGCCCGCCATGCCCGTCAGCACCTCGTTCATGCTGGTCATTGCGCTGGCAATAGGAGCACCTATCACCCACATCACCGCGCCGCAAGTAACAAACGTCCCCACTAGCGGATAAATAAAAATCGAGCCGAGTGAACTCATGCTGTCTGGTAGCTGAATTTTCTTTAATAGCCAAACGACAAAGCCAGCAAAAAAGCCGACCACAATCGCACCTAAAAAACCCGTATTGTAATGACTGACAGCAATCCAAGATCCAATCATACCCGGCGCAAGGCCCGGCTTGTCGGCAATGGAATAAGCAATGTAACCGCCAAGCACGGCAGTAAACAATGTCAGGCCAGCAATCCCCATTTGGGCAATGTCGGCCAGAATGCCCTCTTGTGGCACACCACCGTGACCAGAGAGCATCACCGACAACGACAACAACACACCGCCCGCAACGATAAACGGGATCATGTGGGATGTGCCAAACAGCAGGTGCTCTTTAATGCGGCCAAGTTTTTGCGCCCAAGGGCTCAGGGGTTCTGATGCAAATTCTAAAGAAGTTGGGAGAAATTCATTGGATTGGGTTTGAATATCAGTCAACATCTCAAGCGCTTCTTCTCGCGATTGAGCCTGTTTGAGCTTTTCAACAAAGCCGTCTTCGATAATTTTGGTGGAAATTTGTGCCAATACTTCAATGTGATGATGATCATCACCATCTGGGGACGCCAGCATGAAAAACACATCGGACAGCTCGCCATCTTCGGCGCCATAATCAATCCCATTACGGCTGATCCCGACCGCAACAGCCGGTTTTGCTACAGCATCACTTTTGGCATGAGGGATCGCAATACCATCATCAAATCCTGTGTTACCGATCTCTTCTCGTTTCCAGATATCTGCCAAAAACTGGCTTTGACTATTGAGCTTGCCGGCGGCCTCTAGCATCTCGACCAGCTCTTTGAGCGCTTCATCTTTGGTTTGAGCTTTTAGATCTAAACATATCGTTTCCAGCTCAATTAGGTTTGTGATGTCCATTGTTTTACCTTCCAATATTCACGCTCGAATATATACCCAAGTGAGTTTGAGATACAGGATCCCCTGGCTCGTATGTGTTCCTACTCATTTTATTTGGGCATAGATTAACCAGTGCCTACCCTTTGATATATAGGACT
This sequence comes from Vibrio sp. VGrn 2, assembly GCF_009361695.1. Classification (NCBI taxonomy): domain Bacteria; kingdom Pseudomonadati; phylum Pseudomonadota; class Gammaproteobacteria; order Vibrionales; family Vibrionaceae; genus Vibrio; species Vibrio sp. VGrn 2. The sequence goes on from NZ_RBWD01000005.1 coordinate 53,204, forward strand.
AAAAGTGCATTAACTGGATTAATGTAACATGAGATTAAAACTGTGATAGAGCTCTTGCGTTAATCCAGCTCAAATCAATTCAATCTGCGGTGGCTGTGCTAATATCCACAAAAAAATAAAATGGATAGAACATGAAAATCGTAGCGGTGACAGCATGCCCTACAGGCATCGCTCATACTTATATGGCAGCAGATGCACTAATGAAAGCTGCGCCAAAACATAACGTGCAAATTAAAGTAGAAACGCAAGGTGCGATGGGGATAGAAAATCAGCTCACTCCTCACGATATCGCTCAAGCGGATCGGGTTTTGATCGTGTCGGATATTGAGATAGAACAACTAGGCCGATTCGAAGGGACGCGCAAAATTCAAATCCCCATTGAAGAGGTTTTGCTGAACGTCGACAAAGTATTCCTCGTCCACTGCCGCGACTAAATTTGCAGATGAACGAATACCAAATCACCTTTTTCGTCGATAATGCAAATGCCAGTGCGCACCTTGCTCAGCCACTCAATCGAGTGGCAAAGAAGTTCAAAAGTACCTTACATATCATTAATGTAACGCAAAATCGTGTTGCGGAACTCACCAAGTCCGTGGCGATTTTGCAAGCAGGTCTACAACAAGGTGATTTGTGTCAAATCACAGCGATTGGCATTGACGCAGAGCTGGCCTGCTTCGTCATAAAAGACATGATTGCTGAACACTTTACGGTGGTGGGATCTCATATCAACTATGAGTTTTCTAGCCAACTGGCCGAGCGTTTACCGCAAATTTGCCCACCTTGTGAAATCAAATGGCAGTACGCCAAAGCGCATACCGAGCTCACCAAGTTTGAATGCCTTAAAGGACTAGCTCAGCTCATCCACCCCATTCATCCCGACGAACTGATTCTTGCTTTTATTAAACGCGAAGAACGTTCATCAACTTGCGTGACTCCGGGGATCGCTCTACCGCATGTGATGTTTTCAGGTGTTGACCATATTTCCATTGCCGTTATTGCAAATGAAAAGTCGATGGATTGGGCTTCAAAGATGGGTGATGTTCATCTGGCTATAGCACTGGTGATGCCAGAAAATCCGACCCGAGAACAGATCATTGCGGCCACTAACCTCACACGAAATCTGCTTACCGATCAAATGGCGGAACGCCTACTACTAACAAAAAGCAGCGTCGACTTACAAGCGCTGCTGATGTACGCCATGTCGAGGCTGCTCGCCTAAACTTCTCTATGATTTACGCACTCTTACTGAAGGTTTAAATCGAACCACGATATTCCGTCGGCGTTCTGCCTGTACGATTCTTAAATACTCGGCAGAAATAGTTCACGTCTTTAAATCCGCAGCGCACTGACACGTCATTGAGTTTGAAGTTGTATTTCTTGAGCATAAACTTCGCACGATCCACGCGTACCCAAGTAATGTAGTCTGCCAAGGTCATGTGCCCCTGCTGACGGAACAAGCGCGACAAATGGTTCGAGGAAATACTGAATCTCGACGCAATGCTGTCACGCGTGATTGGGCGATGGAAGTTCTCTTGAATGTAGATGCAGATCCCTTGATAGAGATCTTGCACACGGCTATGTGACTGCTGCTCGACTGGTGCATCCAACATCGTCTTCGCGTATTGCAATAATGCTTGTAGTAAAAGCTCATCCATTGGTTTTTTAGTATTCTCACGAGCCAGTGAGCTCAACGCTTCTAAGATGTTATCTATCGCAAATCCTGAGCGCGTTTGAATGCTATGCTTTTGAATATCGTAAAAGTTTGCCTCACCTTTGCGTTTGCTCACCAAACTCAACCCAAGTTGTCGACGCCCAAACAAAATACTTAACACTGAACAATCGGTATCCCAGTCTGGTTTATTCCAACAGTTAGGTGGAATAAATATCGCATCGCCTTTTTTAGCAACGATGTGCGTTACTTTTCGATCATGACTTTCCATTTCATTAATATATTCCCCATCCAGAACTAACTCTAGGCGAGGGAAATTAACTTGATAGCTAAATTCAGGCGGCGTATGAAAATCTCCTGCAAACCAAATATTATGAAATGGCTCTCTTTCATTTAATACCGCTGAAATTAAATCATGAAAAATCATTGTCTCACACTCTATATATGCATCAATGATGCTATTTACTATAGATATACACCGGACTGGACTTTTGTGCTATTGAGCAAAATCACACTTCCATTTTGATGTTACAAAAATCTAGTTAACGCATCAAATTTCCAGTAACAAAAACTCTATCAACAACACTCAATCCCTTTTCAAATGGGAGCAAATCCACATTTCACTTATCGTTTAGCTTCTTATCCATCATGTCACATATATGCAGCTAGATTTGTCCAGTGAACGATCTAAATCACACTATAGTGAGTCGGTTACAATCCTCCAGTAAATGCATTTTTTCTTCACTACAGTCTTTTTATCAGTAATTTAAAAATACCCCTGAAATAAAAATTATATTTATAGGGGTTCTACAATGATCACCAAACTAATAAATGAAGACTTAATTAAGCTTGATCTTAAAGCGTCTTCAAAAGAAGACGTATTTAAAGAACTGGTTGCAGTTCTACACGCCCAAGGTCGTATTTCTGACCAAACACAATTTCTTTCAGATATAAAAGCACGTGAAGAATTAGGAAATACCGGATTTGAAGATGGCGTGGCAATTCCACACGCGAAAAGCGCCGCTGTGATTGAACCGGCGGTTGTGATCGGCGTAAGCAAATCAGGTATCGATTACGGCGCGGAAGACGGTTTACCTTCAAAGCTGTTCTTCATGATAGCTTCTCCAGACGGTGGCGATAACCACCATATCGAAGTACTTGCAGAACTGTCTTCAAAACTGATTGAAGATGGTTTCATCGATGCGTTCTTAGGCGCAACAAACAGCCACGACGCACTGGCACTCCTTCTTGCTAAAGAAGAACCGCAACCAGTGACAGATGCTCCAGCAAACCAAGGTTTCATCATTGGTGTTACTGGTTGTCCTGCTGGCGTTGCGCACACTTACCTAGCAGCAGAAGCGCTAGAGAAAGGTGCAGCGGCGATGGGCTACGAAATCAAGGTTGAAACGAACGGTTCAATCGGTGTGAAAAACAGCCCAACCGCAGAAGAAATCGAGCGTGCAGATGCCATCATCGTCGCATGTGACAAGCAAGTCGACATGAACCGCTTCGCGGGCAAACGCGTGGTTAAAACCAACGTAAAAGCCCCAATCCGCGATGCTCAAGGACTGATTAATGAAGCGTTAAACGCACCGACGTACCAAGCTGAGTCCAATGGCAATACGCAAGCGTCAGTTGCAAACAAAGCTTCTCAAGCCCGTTCTGACTTATATCGCTACTTGATGAACGGCGTATCACACATGATCCCCTTCGTCGTAACGGGGGGTCTGTTGATTGCCCTTGCTCTTGCAGTCGGTGGTCAGCCAAGTGAAGCGGGCATGGCAATTCCTGAAGGCAGCATGTGGAACCAAATCCTCAACGTTGGTGTGGTTGCCTTTACGCTGATGATCCCAATCCTAGCCGGTTACATTGCTTACGCGATTGCTGACCGTCCTGCTCTGGCTCCTGGCTTGATCGGTGGTTGGATTGCAAACAACGGTTCTTTCTACGGCGCAGACGCAGGTACAGGCTTTATCGGTGCCATCATCGCTGGTCTGCTTGTGGGTTACTTCGTGAAGTGGATTACGTCGATTAACTACCACAAATTCATTCAACCTTTGGTGCCAATCATGATTGCGCCAATCACAGGTTCGTTGTTCATCGCAGGTCTATTCATCTTCGTTATCGGCGCGCCAATCGCAAGCCTAATGGACGGTCTGACTGCGCTACTAACGAGCATGAGTACAGGTAACGTCGTTCTACTAGGTATCGTACTTGGAGGTATGGCTGGCTTCGATATGGGTGGTCCATTCAACAAGGTCGCATTCCTATTCTCTGTGGGCATGATTGCGAGCGGTCAAACTCAATTTATGGGTGCGATGGCGTGTGCAATCCCTGTTGCACCTTTAGGCATGGCACTGGCAACGGCGCTTGGTCGTAAGTTCGACCTGTTCGAAGAATCAGAAACCGAAGCGGGTAAAGCCGCAGGCGCAATGGGTCTGGTGGGTATCTCTGAAGGTGCGATTCCGTTCGCAGCGCAAGATCCAATGTCAGTGATTCCTGCAAACGTACTTGGATCAATGGTGGCGGCAGTAATGGCGTTCTCATTCGGCATCACCAACAGCGTTGCTCACGGTGGTCCCGTGGTCGCTCTGCTTGGCGCGATGAACCACCCAGTCCTTGCTCTAATTTGTATGGCAACTGGCGCAACGGTTACCGCAGTAACGTGTGTAACGTTGAAGAAAGTGCGTAAAGCAAAAATGATGCAAGCAGCCGCTTAATCATCCCCTTCCCCCAAATGGCTCCTATGGCTTGGGCAATGTCGCCTAAGCCATGATTTTCTCGCATGGTGACACTCTATGTCTGATTTAACGATGTCCGATACACAAACGATTCAAACTCAAGCTAAGCATCCGATGTTTTTCCTGATGAACAACGTGATTCAAAACTACGCTTGGGGCAGTACTACTTCTGTTAACCAACTGTTTGGCATTGAAAACCCAACGGGCGAACCACAAGCCGAAGTATGGATGGGCGCGCATCCAAACGGTTGCTCAGTGGTGATGGTAAACGGCGAGGAGACCAAACTCTCTTCACTGATTGCTCAAGACATGAACGCCTTTCTGAGTGAAGAAGTCGCAAACCGTTTTGGTGAACTTCCATACCTGTTTAAAGTACTTGCCGCTGAGAAAGCGCTGTCGATTCAGGTTCACCCAAACAAACAACAAGCAGAGCTAGGCTTTGCACTGGAAGAAAAACAAGGCATTCCCCTAACCGCTGCAAACCGTAACTACAAAGATCCAAACCACAAACCAGAATTGGTTTACGCGCTAACCGAATACCAAGCGATGAATGGCTTCCGCCCAACAAGTGAAATCATCAGCTTCTTCTCTGAGCTGGCGATTCCTGAGCTGCAAAGCTTGGTGGATGACCTTATCGACAATCAAACTTCCAAAGGCTTGACGAGCTTCTTCTCCGGTCTATTGTCATTGGAAGGCGAACAGAAAGAGATGGCGTTGACGGTGCTATTGGCACAAGCTCGCATCACCGACTTACCTATATTCAACCTGATCTTGGAGTTAGAAGCGCAATACCCGGGCGACATTGGTTTGTTTGCGCCCTTGCTACTCAACGTCATCACGCTGAAACCAGGCGAAGCGATGTTCTTGGATGCAGAAACGCCACACGCGTACTTGAAAGGGACGGGGCTTGAGATCATGGCGAACTCAGACAACGTGCTACGTGCCGGTTTAACGCCGAAGTATATGGATGTAAAAGAACTCGTTGCATGCACACGCTTCGAAGAAAAGCCATTCGACAACCTACTGCTTGCGCCAATCGAAAACGACGACATGTTGGAATACCCAGTTCCCGTCGACGATTTCAAATTCGCGATTGTAAAGCAGGCCAACCAACGAACACTTTATGTAAGAACCGCAGAAATCCTTTTGCCGCTAGATTCCCCGCTCGTGATTACACACGCAAATGGTGAAACATGTGTAGTAGATAAAGGCCAATCTGTTTTCATTCCGGCTTACGCAAAACAATACACCTTGAATTGCGAAGGTCGCGTTGCACGGGCTTACAGTTAATATCGCTGATTAAGTTCACATGTCGTTACTGCCAATAAGCAAAAAAGAGCAGAGAAACGTCTCTGCTCTTTTACTTAATATGCGCTTTTCCCGATAAATTCACTCAATAATCAAATTGTCTAGAAAGGTTTACTGCTTAGCGTGGAACATCGCTTGTCCACTTTTATCTTTATTCGACCAAAAGTTAATATTGAACTGTGCATCATCGCTCATTTCAATACGATGCCAATACTGTGGCGGGCTTGTCGCGAACTGACCTGCGTTGATCACGACGACCATTTCAGGCTCTGTCGCGAATTCATCTGCAAAACCATAGTAGGTGACTTGCCCCTCCATTACGCATAACTGCCCAAACACGCCTTCGGCTGTGTTGTGATGAGTTAGAAGAGCTGGAGGCACACTGCCTTTGGTAAAAAATGGCGTCGAACGTTGAACCGTCCAGTCTTTCGGAATACGAAGATGTGACATGGTTATACCCTCTTTGAATATAAAATTGTGCTGCTTGAAGCGAGTTACGATTGCGCGACTTGAGACAGTTCACGCAGTAACGGAAAAGCCTGAGCCACTTGCTCGCCCGTCACAACAAACCCAGTCAATATGCTTTGTTCATTTTCAGCTTTTGCCACGATGCCAGATTGAGAAATCTGCACATTCCAATTCGCGACAGCACTGAAGTCCCCGGCAAGCTGAATTGGGTAACTCGGCGTTTTGACTTTTACCATCATTGGCGGCAACTTCAATTGCGCTTCCTGCCCAAGCAACTGCTTACCTAAAACATTAGCGCTCAACACGATTGGCTGAAGGTATGGAAGCATGCGCCCTTGTATCTCGGCGCAATCGCCCAGAGCGAATACATTGTTCGCAGAAGTCTGCAGCTTAGCGTCGACAGCAATGCCTTTCCCAACCTCTAGTCCACAAGCATTCGCTAATTGAGTGTTTGAACGCAAGCCAGCGGCAGAAATCACTACATCAATCTCGCTCACTTCACCGCTGTTCAAAGTCGCTACCAACGAATCGGCGGTACGATTCACCTCAACAACCCCATTTCCCAACGCCAGTTGAATGCCTTGCTGCTTAAGTTGGCTTTCCAGAGGCAACGCCACAAACTCAGGAATAAGATTGGCAAGCAAGCGTTGGTTTGATTCAACCACCGTAACGGCTTTACCGCTGCTCGCAATATCCATTGCAATCTCAACGCCAATCAAACCACCACCGATAACCATTACGCGCTTTGCTTGACTGATTCGCTCTTCTGCGAGCTGATACTCTTGTAACGAATTGAGCGTTAGGACATCGCCAGAAGCATCACCTCGCATTGGAGGAACAAAGGCTTTCGCGCCCGTTGCAAAAATCAGTTTGGAGTACGCATAAACTTGTCCATCTGCTACCACTTGTTGGGCTTGCGTATCCACACTATCAATTTTAGTGTGGGTTAATAATTCGATATGATGCTCTTGAGCAAACGCTTCTCCCGTTTTTACCACCAGATCCCCCGCGGTCTGTTTTCTACTGAACACATGGCTCAAATCGGGCTTGTTATACTCCGCACCGTCATCAGCGGTGAATACTTGAATTGACACCTGTGCATCCATTCGACGCACAGTTTTAACCAGTTGATAGGCAGCAAAGCCACTGCCTATGATTACAATTGGTGCTTGCATCACAGCTCCTTACCCCTTGAACTCAACAAATACATCTTTACCCAAGTGACATTCAGGGCAGAGGAAGTAGTCCGGAACGTCTGACCACGTGGTACCCGCTTCAATTCCTTGATTAGGCTCACCCTGAGCAGGGTCATACACCCAGTTACAAACGGTGCAAATCATGCACTGGCAATCTGATGGATGTACTTCTGAGCTTGGATTAATAAGCTCCCTTTCGACCACGGCTTGCGTTTCTACTTGTACAACGGGCTGTGATTGAACTTGCGGTGCAGACGCAGCCATCATCGGAGACGCAACAGGGCTTGTTAGTGAATGTTTCGCCCACAATTTCGCGATGCTCTTGCCATGTTCACGACACTCACGCATCGCTTTACCATCTGGTCGCCATTTAGTTTTCAGGCTGACTGCCGTTTCAAAACCCGCGTCGGTCAACCGTGCGTGGATACGGTCTACCGCACCACCATTCCAGCCATAACTACCAAAGGCAGCGGCTTTCTTGGCTTTAAAACGAAGACCTGTGATCTCCTCCAGCATGCCAGCAATCTTCGGCATCATGACGTTATTCATGGTAGACGAACCAACCAAGATGCCTTTTGAGCGGAACACATTGGCGAGAATTTCATTCTTATCGTGCTTAGACACATTGAAGACTTTAACCGCGACACCCGGGTCGACATCGTGAATGCCCTGTGCAATCGCGTCCGCCATCATTCGGGTATTGTTCGACATAGAATCGTAGAAGATGGTAATACGATCTTCTTGGTAGTTATTCGCCCATTCCAAATATTGCTCGATGATTTGAACTGGGTTATCGCGCCATACAATACCGTGTGAAGTTGCAATCATGTCGACAGGTAAGTTGAAGCTCAGTACTTCTTTGATTTTGGCTGTTACCAAGCTGCTGAACGGCGTTAAGATGTTGGAGTAGTAACGCAGACACTGTTCCATCAACTCATTTTGATCCACTTCATCATTGAATAAGCGTTCATCGCAGTAGTGCTGACCAAATGCGTCGTTACTGAATAACGCTGCATCGCCAGTTAGGTATGTCATCATGCTGTCTGGCCAATGCAGCATCGGCGCTTCTACAAATACCAGTTGTTTACCGTTACCAATATCGATGCTGTCGCCCGTTTTTACCGTTTTAAAGTTCCATTCGGGATGATGGTGATGGCCAACAATCGAATCAATCGCCGCTTCCGTACAGTAAATTGGCGTGTTCGGAATCTTCTCCATCAATGCAGACAATGCGCCTGAGTGATCTTCTTCTGCATGGTTCACGACGATAAAATCGATCGTCTTAAGATCGATTTCCATTTCTAGGTTCTGGATAAATTGCTGGCTGAATCGATGATCGACCGTATCGATCAGCACCGTTTTTTCTTCACGAATTAGATAACTGTTGTAGCTGGTACCTTTTGTCATTTTGTATTCTGTACCGTGGAAGTCTTGAACTTCCCAATCGCGTTGACCTACCCAGTGGATGTTGTTTTTTACGTGAATTGTCATGATTACTACCTTGAATGACGGGATAAACAAAAATAATTTCTTCTTGTAATGCACTGGGCATGCCAACTTTTAATTGCTATATAGTTCAATAATTTAATTAAAATACAACTTCAACAACTGTCATTTAGACACAGTTGAAAATTGTCATTAAGACACTACAATAGTCATATTGACACAATTGGTATTGGCTATGACTTCTTTAATCGCGCAATGGCTACACATCACGCAAGACCTAAATTCAGCGCTCACTCGGCAAGCTCGATTTGATACCTTATTAACAACGATTCGCGAGATATTAAAATGTGATGCTTCTGCTCTTCTTTTGTATGAAGATCAGCACTTTAAGCCGCTGGCTATAAATGGTTTAGCAAAGGAAGTATTGGGACGCCGTTTTTCTATAAACCAACACCCTAGATTGGAAGCCATTGCACGTGCTGGCGATATCGTACGGTTTCCATCGAATAGCGACTTACCCGATCCCTATGACGGGTTAATTCCGAACCACGACGACAATCTGCACGTCCATTCATGTATTGGTCTCCCTTTGTTGATCGACGATCAATTGATTGGCGCGATCACTATTGATGCCTTCGACCCGAATCAGTTCGATGGTTTACTCAATCAAGAACTACGCTTTGTAAGTGCGTTAGCCGCGGGGGGCTTGCACACTGCTCTACTACTGGAGCAGTTAGAAACACAAGCAAGCTTGCCACGTGAGTCTTACACTGAGAAACGCACCTTGAGCAACGAAATCATTGGCAAATCAGCTGGGATGAAAGCACTTCAAGAGCAAATCGATGCGGTGGCAGATACCGAACTATCTGTGTTGATAATGGGTGAAACAGGGGTTGGTAAAGAGCTCGTCGCAAACGCAATTCATCATCGCTCTCACCGAGCCAATAATACCTTGGTGTACTTAAACTGTGCCGCGTTACCGGAGTCTGTCGCAGAGAGTGAGCTTTTTGGTCATATCAAAGGCGCTTTTACTGGTGCTATCAGTAATCGCAAGGGTAAGTTCGAGCAAGCCGACGGCGGCACACTGTTTTTGGATGAAGTCGGCGAACTGTCGTTAGAACTGCAAGCTAAGTTACTTCGAGCTCTCCAATACGGCGACATCCAACGTGTGGGTGATGACCGCCATATTCGAGTCAACACACGCATTGTGGCGGCAACGAACCGTGTTCTGCATGAAGAAGTAAAAGCTGGCCGTTTCAGAGCAGATTTGTACCACCGTTTGAGTGTATTCCCTCTTCATGTCCCTCCACTTCGTGAACGTGAAGACGATGTCGTGCTACTGGCTGGTTTCTTTGCAGAGCAACTACGCAGCAAGTTGGGGCTGAACAGTGTTCGACTCTCTCCCACTCTAGTTCAAGCACTTAAAGATTACTCTTGGCCGGGCAACGTGCGTGAACTGGAACACGTCATCAAACGAGCGGGCGTGCTTGCCAAAGCTAGAACTCAATCGCTGGATATCAAATTGGTGGAACAAGATTTCGATATCAAAGCGTCGAACAATCAGCCCACCACTGAAGAGTCAGGTATACCTAGCTCTTCATTTGAACTGTCAGACGCTGGTTTAAAGCAAGCCACTGACACCTTCCAAAAAGCCATGATTGTAAAAGCACTAGAGCAGAATCAAGGAAACTGGGCTGCAACAGCACGTCAGTTAGAACTCGATAATGGTAATTTACATCGCTTAGCCAAACGGCTAGGTATAAAGTAAAAAAGGATACGGACGGTTTGAATTCCGCAAGAAAATCTATCTCGCTTATGTCAAAATGCACCATCACAATCGAAAAGGCTGTAATGTAATGAACTACCAAGCTGCTATTTTTGATATGGATGGTTTGCTCCTTGATACTGAGCGCGTCTGTATGCGTATTTTCCAAGAAGCATGTGAAGTCCAAAACCTTCCGTTTTATGAAGATGTTTACCTGTCGATCATTGGTCGTAATGCGGCAGGTATTGAAGCAATTTTCCGCAAAGCCTACGGTGAGAACCTAGACCGCCTGCATCATGAATGGCGTACTCGTTACAATGCTGTCGTCAAACACCAAGCCATCCCAGTGAAAAATGGTGTTGTTGAGCTGCTAGAATGGCTGAAAGCACAAGGCTTACCAATCGCAGTAGCGACTTCTACGGCAAAAGAGGTGGCGAAAATCAAACTGGAATTAGCGGGTTTGAGTAAGTACTTCGACAACCTCACCACAGGCTGCGAGGTAAACCACGGTAAACCCGATCCAGAAATCTATTTGTTGGCAGCGAATCGTCTGGATGTAGAACCAAGCCAATGTTTGGCCTTTGAAGATTCCAATAACGGTGTTCGCGCAGCGGTGGCAGCGAATATGGTTACTTATCAGATTCCGGATTTAGTTGAACCTTGCGAAGAGGTAAAACAATTTGGTCATTCCATCGTGCCGTCATTACATGAAGCGTTAGATGCGTTGAAGCAAAATCGCTAAACGTCAACTGCCGCTCTAACTGTTAAAGCTCAGCAATTTGGCTGAGCTTTTTTATGCTTGAGCCTCTCCTCTCACCTTCTCTAATCTACTTCTAATAAATGCCAAGATACTGCTCCAAAGGCTTAATAGATAGACCTTATCTCTGTACGGGGCGTGTTCCTTTCTTTTTTGATTTACCTCACGCCATCGCATGAAATAGGGCCTATGAGTGATCAAATAGTGGAACTAACCAGTACAACTTTGCAACAAAACGTCAATATACCGCTTGAAGCACGTTTTTCGAGTGAAAATTGGCTGATAATGAGAACTATTGGATGAGATTAATCCAAGTCAGCCCAAAATATAAAATGGAGAGTGTTATATGTCTTTACGTTTATTAGCAGCAACCTTCGCATTAGTAGGAATGAGCTTTGGTGCCCAAGCCAGTGCCGAGTGTGAAGTGTCCCTAGATGCTAACGATATGATGCAGTTTTCTACTAAAACACTGAGCGTTCCAGCCACTTGTAAAGAAGTAAAACTGACGCTAAACCACACAGGTAAAATGCCTGCACAATCAATGGGTCACAACGTCGTTATCGCAGATACCGCTAATCTACAAGCAGTAGGTACGGACGGCATGGCAGCAGGTGCAGAAAACAATTACGTGAAGCCAAATGACGACCGTGTATACGCTCACACAAAAGTGATTGGCGGCGGTGAAAGCACCAGCATTACTTTCAGCACTGAAAAAATGAAAGCTGGCGGCGACTACTCATTCTTCTGCTCGTTCCCTGGTCACTGGGCGATCATGCAGGGTAAATTTGAGTTCAAATAAGAGCTAACTAAGTCAAAACAAGACTCACTATAGGGAAGCCATCGCTTCCCTTTTTATTGCACCTTAGTTAGGCACGTCGATGGATAATCTCATCCAAAGGTACAGGTCTTGCTAAGTAAAACCCTTGAACTTTATCAACCCCACTTGACCGCACAAAGTCATAGTCAGACTGCGTTTCCACCCCTTCCGCTACGACCTCGCAATTTGCAATATGTCCTAACTTAGCAACCAATCGATACAGTTGACGTCCACGATGATCGTTAGCGTCCAATAGCAGCGATCTGTCTAGCTTAATCTTGTTAAATGGATACTTGAACAAATGAGGAAACGATGCGTAGCCCGTACCAAAATCATCCATTGTGATACGAACTCCCATACTCTGTAGAGCTTTCATGGTGTTAGTTAAAGAAACTTCATTGTCTAATACGGCTTCTTCAGTAATTTCAATTTCAAGCCATTCAGCCGGGATTCCAAAATAGACCAACCTGCCTTGTAAATGCTGAACAAAATCCACTTGTTGAATGGTAGCAACAGAAACATTAATGGCCACTCTTCGCTGCTCAGATAATCCCATTTCCTTCATATCCGACAACACCTTTTCGAGTACTAGTTTATCGAGCAGTGGCATGGCATCTAACCGATGAAAATCTTCAATAAACGTTGGTGAAAGTAAGTTTCCATCTTCATCTTTATATCGAATAAGCGCTTCGTAAGAATACTGTTCCGCATCCTTTGTTGAGTGCTGCTTTTGATAAAACATCACCAACTCGCCTTCACGAAGAATGGAAGTTAAACGTTTCTGCGCGGATGACTTGCTGATACTCGATGTGTTCGCATCTTTCACACTACTGAGTAGTGATTTAAATAGGGATTGTTCTAAACCATTGTAAGTATTACTTACACCAAGCTGCCCCACATATTTGCCTGCATAGGCTAGATAAAAAGGTCGATAAATTAGTACACCAATCGCAATCACCACCAGTTGAAGTATCGCCCCCTGTACCTGATGCCCCATTGCAACATAACCACTCAACAGAGGCGGTGTCATCCAGTTCACAATATTTTCAACAGGCGCAATTAAGCCGGAAGCAATTGCGCAGTAGGTGATGATAAAACTTACCAGCGGCACTAATACAAATGGGACGACCAGAATAGGATTAAAGATGATAGGCAACCCAAATAGCAGCACTTCATTGATGTTGAACATCACCAATGGTGCTGCCGCTAACGCCAGTAAAATATGATTGCGCTCTTTAGCGAACAATAACAGACACAGGAGTAAACTGATGCTATTCCCTGACCCGCCCATGGATAAAAATGCGTCGTAAAAACCTTGGCTAATAACGTTAAGCGACGCTTCGCCTGTTTGCCAAGCAGCCATGTTGGCTTCGGTCGCAGCGTATATTTGCTGCTTGATGGCAAACAACATGTTGTGACCATTAATGCCCGCCGCTCCTAATAAGCTCAAGATGGATTGATAAAATAATCCTCCTGTGAACGTCAGCGGATCAAAGTTAAGTCCAGCCACTGTTGTAGTAAAAGCATCCATCACCGCTGCGGTGACATGAGATAAGCTAACCGCAAATAAAACGAATACGAAAAAATGTAAGACATCTTTAAAAAGACGAGAAGAGAAGTCCATTGCTTGAGGATCAAGCAGCTCAATTCGGAAACTTTTACAATAAACGTATGACACCGTTGCACTAAAGAGTGCTAATAACGGGTTATTCGGCAACATGTAATTACTAGAAAGGCTGTCATTCTCTATTGAAATTAAATAGAACATGACCAACGAATAAATGATGATAATCGCGCTCGACACGTTCACTTTATGCGATAAATAGTAACCAGCCACAATGCAAAACGCTGTGGGATACAAGTTGATTAAAATATCAGAAAGATGGAACAATAACTGAGAAACCTCTGACACCCCTAGGATTCTAGAAGCGTGACCAAGAAAGATGGCAAGTGCGTTAGATAGCGTCAGCGGTAACAGCAATAAGGCAATAGAAGCGAGATCAGTAAGATAAGATTTAGATCCAAGTCGCCATTTATCTGTAAATACCGTTAGACGATGAAAGGGATCAAGTACGCGTTCACGACGAGTGTGCATGGTGAGTTCTTATATTAAGTAATAATCATCGGCTGCGAAATAGGCAGCCGTAAATGCAACGGCCAGACTCAGTAACGTATTATTTGGTGGATAATTTTTAGTGTTTCTATTGGCTAAAACAATAGTTTGAATTGCCAGTCACAGCGCAAAGATGTCGCAAGTGCAATTTAACGATTATATACCCCTTGATCCAATGAGATTATTATCCTTAACGATAAAAGCCATACCAAGCATCTCGATATGGCTATCGTTAAAACTGATGTATATACCCTAATGACTTCAAGAAGGAGGCTTCGGTGACATGCCCTTGACGGGCGAGTTGATTTGGCTCACATACACTGTGAACGATTTTTGATTTAACACGAGTAGAACTTCAAGTCGTTGTCTCGTCTGTAAAACAAATCATTCAATCCCGTGTAGCTCTTTCCAGTTTCCTGGATGAACCACGTAGCCGAATAGAGCATGCCCACCATAAACTAGCTCGGTTCCTTCCGGGATCCACAGCATTTGACCTGGGTGCACAAAATGTGTCTCACCGTTTGCGGTCAACTCGAAACAGCCTTCAATCACAAAAATAACCTCATCATAAAGCACCGTCCAAGCCACTTGAGCGCCTTCCCATTTAGCAAAGCCTACGCCAATGTTTGGTGAGATTTCTGGGCTTAACGCTCGGGCTACGTACGCCATTCCCGGCGTATCACCACGAACATTAAAATCTAGGTTTTTACTATCAACGAGTTTGACTTGCTTCATAACTCACTCCGGCTTTGCCATTTTGCTAATTGGATACGCGTTTTTACTCCCATGCCTAAAAAAGGCTCTGGCGGATTCAAACAAGGCATTCCTGTCACTTGCTGTATGTCATCCAATGATTTAGATGTCGCACCAACGACATAGTCAGCTAACAGCGTTCCAGAAATGGTTCCCCACGCAGCACCAACACCATTGTCACAAGCGCTGGCATAAACACCTTCATCTAATTGACCAAAAAAGTTAGTAAAGTTACGAGAGATGGCATATACCCCACCCCATGTGTGAGTAAATGGTACGTCGGCCAGCTCGGGGTAACGCGCCAAAAAGACTTGACGATGATCGTCTCGGATTTGCTCTCTGACTTTATCGTTCATGCTTGAGCCATATTTCGGCACGTGTTTGTAAGTATTTCGGATCAAAATACGTCGATCGGCGGTCATACGTAACGTCGTTCCCGCATGATCTGCTGGAGTTAAACCCCAATTCAGCTCACCTCCGTATCGTTGCATTTCTGCGTCGGTCAATGGACGCGTCCAGCTTGCAAACGTCATCACTGGCAGTAATCTGTTTTTAAGGTAACCAAACTCACGAGTAAAAATGCTGGTGCCAAGTAACAGTTCAGTGGTTTCAACAGAACCACTATCTCCATGTAATACCCAGTAACCGTTTTCTTTACTGAGTTTGCGGATTGGCGAGTTTTCTAACACCTCGACATTCTCTGGAAGGCTTTCCCCTAGCCCACGCACCAGAGCAGCAGGTTGCATTAAATAACCACCTGGCGTGTAAATTGCGCGGCTGTAGTAATTTGTCCCTAAGACTTTCGCCAGCTCACTGCCATTAACATGGAAGTATGGTTCGCCAAGGTCTTTCATTAGGTGCTCAAAGTGATCGAGATACGCTTCACCGCGCGCCCCTACGGCTCCTTGATATTTGCCCTTTGCTGACCACTGACAAGAAATACTGTGCTTCGACACTAAAGTGTCTAGCTGAGCAATCGCAGAACGGTTGAGCGATAATAACTTTTGTTTGTGCTCAGGATCGGGATGCTCAAGTGAAAACTTATGAGGCAAATCGATCACAAAGCCCGAATTTCTCCCTGACGCCCCTTGGCCGATACGTTGCGCATCAATCAGTATAATTCGTGCGTTAGGCTGAAGCTCAGCTAAACGTCTTGCCATAGCTAGTCCAGCGAAACCGGCACCTAGCACGGCATAGTCAGCAGTTTGTTTACCTTTTAACGCTGGTTTTTCTGCAATACTTGGCAACGCATGGTACCAACCACATGTTGCATCATCATTGGGTAAATGAATCATCTTCTTTCTCCGTTACGCTGCTGAAAGTTTCAATGACAATTGATCTAGCCAAGGACTACGTAATGACTGTACTTTTCTTCCTAGCAACGCAAAGCCAAGCATCGTTCCCTCAGGAGAATAAAACGCAGCGGTCAATTCATCTGCCTGACTCTCGATGTACCATTGTCCCAGTTCGTTCGGGGCAACCGGGAAAATAGTGAGTGGAAGAATCGGCGTTTTTACAATCACAGGAGTTGGCGTTAACGAGATTGACGCGACATCGCCTAGCAAGCTTTTCGCTACGGAAGGAATCATTTGATTAATCGGCGCAATATACGGCTGCCAACCTTGCTCCGTTTCAACACAGTCGCCTAGCGAGTAAATATTCTCATCACTCGTCTGGCCGAATTGATTCACTTTAATGCCGCGGCCCACTTCGAGGCCTGCTTGCTCAGCCAGCGATACATTGGGCTTGAGCCCAACCGCGCTTAGCACTAGGTCTGCTTCAATCTGCTTGCCACTGTTTAGATGCAAAACCGCGCTTGATTCGGACCTTGGCTCGATTCTGGCGATACTGTCTTGTAGAGCCCATTGCACGCCTCGATCTGCAAGTGCACTTTGTAATGATTCACCCAACTGTTGCGGGATCAAACGCTCCATTGGCCATTGACCTAACCCGATAACTGTTACTTCATAACCGCTTTCGATCAGGTCATTCGCGAACTCACAGCCAATTAAGCCATCACCTAGGATTGCGATGCGCTTTTTGTCTTGCAGCTCCGCTCTGAAACGCCGGTAATCAACTAAGTCGTTCACACTCATAACACAAGAGCGATCGCCCTCAATTGGGATTTCAATCGGTGATGCACCTGTTGCCAGTACCAAGCGACTGTAGGCGTATTTACCGATGGAGGTATGTAGCGTTGAATTGGCACGATCGATATGTTCAACGCGGGTATGCGGGTAAACGCGGATATTGAGACGGCTTTCCCACTCCAACGCGCTTTCACTTTGTAGCGCGTCGCCGTCTTTATTCATGACCAGTGCATTAGACAAGGCAGGCTTGCTGTACAGTGCGCCATCATCAGCGGTAAAGACGGTGATAGCAACCGTTTCAGATTGCGCTCTAAGTGCCGCTGCCAACTGGTAACCACTGTGGCCACTACCGATGATAACGATAGGGTCAGCTGAAAATATAGGCTGAGTGACTTCAGATGGAAGTGGCTGAGCCGCATTTGGCTGAACAGACGATCCTACCGACACCGAAGACACTGCCGCGACCTCTTCTACTGGCGCATCATCGGTAATTTCGATCATTTCAAAATCGGCCTTACCCACTAAACAGTCAGGACATAACCAATCATCCGGCACATCTTCCCATGCTGTTCCTGGTGCAATGCCATCGGATGGCCAACCTTGTGCTTCATCATAGATTAAGCCGCAAATAATACAGAGCCACTTTCTCATCACTTTTACTCCAACTACCTTGTTCAGAATTTCCGTGTTTACAAACCGCTGTCAGATTTGTAGCGATTCCATCAACCTCGCCCTAGCTTGTGGTCTGAAATCCAAGCCGGTGCGAGGTGATGAAAATCAAGTTACACGGTAGCTATACGTTGCTGTCTTGCTGCAAACGAATGGCAATATTGCGTGTCTGGACATAGCTATAAATCGCTTCTTGTCCTTTTTCTCGCCCAAAACCGGACAAGCCCACGCCACCAAATGGTGTTTCGATACCACCAGCAAACCATTCATTGATGAACACTTGCCCACCACGCAGTTGCTGCGCCACACGCAATGTTTGGTTTAGGCTTTCACCAAAGACACCAGCAACCAGGCCAAAATCGGTGCCATTCGCGATCTCGATTGCTTCTTGCTCAGTTTCAAACGGTGTAATCACCAATACAGGACCAAACACTTCTTCTTGTGCAATGCGCATATCTGGCGTGGCTTCAATCACTGTTGGTGCCACAAAGTAACCCGATAGATCAGGTGCGTAGCCACCCGTCAGGATGTTTGCGCCGTCGGCTTTTGCTTGTTCTATCATTTCAAGCACGCGTGCTTGTTGATCAGCAGATACCAACGGTGTGATGTCCGGCTGGCTTTCGCCTTGGCCAATGGTTAGGCTTTTTGCCATTTCCACTACTGCCGCTTTTACTTCTTCATAACGCTCTTTTTGAATCAGCAAACGAGACATTGCCGAACACACTTGACCAGCGTTAAAGAAAATACCGACCTGAACGCTTTTCAAAAGTGTTTCGAGGTTCGCATCTTTCAGCGCGATAGCAGCCGATTTACCACCCAGCTCCATCACCGATGGAGTAGCGCGTTGCGCTGAATCTTGCAGGATGCGTTGGCCGGTTGGAACGGAACCCGTAAAGACAATTTGATCGACCTCTTGGTGCTGCACCAAATGACTGCCAACGACTGAGCCTTTACCGCATAGAAGGTTAATCGTACCTTTCGGGAAGCCCGCTTTTTCAATCGCTTGAATCAACAGCGTCATGGCAAGTGGGGAAATCTCTGGCGATTTGATCACTACTGCGTTACCTGCGGCTAATGCAGGTGCCAATGAGCGTGCACAAATAGAGACAGGGAAATTCCACGGCACAATCTGCACCGACACGCCAAACGGCACATATTGAGTGAAGTCGACATAGTCTTTACCCAACGGAATTGACGTGCCTTCCAGCTTGTCGGCCATGCCTGCGTAGTATTCAAAGTAACGTGCCGACTCTAAAAACTCATCTTTGGCATCTTGCAAAGATTTCCCATTTTCACGACAGGCAACTAACCCACCTTCATCAACCATTTCACGAATAGCTGCGGCGGCTTTTAACATCCACTCGGTTCTGACGGCTGGACGAACGTCCGAAAGAAGGCCTTGATTGACCACTCGGCGTGCCGCTGCCATTGCGCGATCGGCATCGGTGATAGTGGCTTCTGCAATCGTCGCATACGCTTCGGCTGTGCCAGGATTCATGACGGTCAGCGCTTGCTCTGAATCGCACCATTCACCATCAATATAATTAAGGTAATGCATCATCTTACTGCTCCAGTGCCGCTTTCACTTGCTTTGCCAACCAGGTTTGGAAGAAATGCGTCGGAACATCCATTTCTGGTGAGAACACGCCACCACTAAAGCCAGGTGAGTAACGACCTTCCTGCATACCTTCGACCGCTCCAATATCTTCGCCGAACACGACTCGCCACGACTCAACGGTAGCGGTACGACACGCAGCAAACTCATCTTTCGTTGCTTCATCACCCACATAGAAAACACGTAGGTGCTCAACACTCTTATTCGCAGTGATTGGTTCAATCATCATTGCAAAGGCATGATCGGCTTGAATACCAAGCAACACGTTTGGAAAGAGTGCAACGTATTCTGCATGACGCAGCTTATCTTCTGGCCAGCTTGGAAATTTAGGTAAGTGTGTTCCTGCTGTATCTGAAAGGTTGTACGCGAGACTACCTTGACCAGCAAAGCGCTCTGCAAACATGATGTTGTAGTGATCCTCTAGGCGAGAATAACTGTTCAAACTCGGATGCACCCAAGGTAAGTGGTAAGCCTCGCAGTAGTTTTCTACGGCAAGCTTCCAGTTACTTTTCACTTCGATCTCTAAGTTGCCACCCATGTTCACGCGGCGAAGAAGCCCTAACCCATCTTCACCTAAGAATTGCTGCCAACGTTGCTCTAGTGGCGCGATATGATCTTCAAAGCTTTCTGCATTGCCCGATAAGTTAACGAATACCATGTCCATCCAAACGGCTGAACGAAGTGGCTTAAGGCCGTGTTTTTCACACTTAAATCGATCATCTTTGTGTTTTGCGATACCACCGATGTGTGGTGTGCCTTTTAGATTGCCGTCAAGATCGTACGTCCATGAATGGTAAGGACAGCGAATCATGCCTTGAACTTCGCCTGCCTCATGCACCAGCTTCATACCACGATGACTACATACGTTGTGGAAGACTTGGACTTCACCTTGACGATTTCTCATCATGAGTAGTGGAAGATTCATGAAATCAAGTGGCATCACATAGCCATTTTTAAGCAGGTCTGATGCAAAACCAATGCATACCCAAGTGTTACCAAACACCTGATCACGCTCAAAAGTAAAATACTCTTCGCTGGTGTAGGCCTGATTCGGCATTCCTGTTGCTTCACTGATTGGGTTCAGTACATTATCAACAAGTTCAACAGGAATAATGGTTTGGTTGACATTGCTCATATTCTTATCTCCGAGAGTCGAGTTGCATCCAGTGCGTACAACATCGTGTTGTGTTAGTGGAGATGATTTTGATTAACAAGCCAGCAACAAACAAACGACTTTTTCGCCGGGTTTGGATGAGTTTTTGTCATTCGTGCATTGATCTCAAACAACAAAATGACCTTTTAATTAACAAGGCTCTTCTTGTCATGATTAATACTCATTAACCGATGAGTATTAATCAGTTGAAACACAAAAGCCCTCTCTCTACTCTCTTTCAAAAATTAACAATAACGCAACAAACAATAACGCTAAAACAAACGCACTGTGAGGGATGCCTATGAGAGCAACATCTGGGATATTGAAAGGACTCAATCCGACTGTGACTATCGCATCAAAGATCGTCGTTATCGGTTTTGTACTTTTCTGCGCCATTCTCGCCAACCAAGCGGGTCAATACTTCGAAACGATTTCCGGCATTTTGCTGCAGAATATGAAGTGGTTTTACATCGGACTTGTTTCACTCGTTGTCGGTTTTCTTCTTTATCTTATGGTTAGTCGATATGGACATATTCGTTTGAGTAAAGATGACGAAAAACCAGAGTTTAGTTATTTGTCTTGGGTATCCATGCTTTTTTCCGGAGGCATGGGGATAGGCTTAATTTTCTGGTCGGTCGCCGAACCGATGTGGCATTACGCTGACAACCCATTTACTCAAGGCCTGACCAATGAAGCCGCAACAACATCAATGAAACTGACATTCTTTCACTGGGGTCTACATCCTTGGTCTGTCTTTATCATTGTTGCACTCGCATTAGCTTACTTTTCCTACCGTAAAGATCTGCCTTTTACCCTACGCTCTATCTTGTACCCTTTGATTGGCGATCGTATTTATGGGCCTATCGGGCACACGGTTGATATCCTAACAGTCGCGGTGACTGCTTTCGGTATCTCTCAAACCTTGGGGATGGGAGTTATCCAAATAAACTCTGGTTTGAATCAAGCCTTTGGTCTAGACATTAGTTTGGGGATTCAACTCTTTATTATCGTTTCCCTTTGTACTTGTGCGGTTGCGTCGGTGCTATCTGGTGTAGGGAAAGGTATTCGCCGTTTATCAGAATGGAACATGCTGCTTTCACTCGCACTCGTGCTGGTCGTACTTTATATTGGCCCAACTCGCTATATCTTAAATACGCTACTTGAAAGCACGGGGCTTTATGCACAAAACATTGTCGGTATGAGCTTATGGAGCGATGCACAGAATGACTCTGGCTGGCAAAACTGGTGGACGGCTTATTACTGGCCTTGGTGGATGACTTGGGCACCTTTCGTTGGCATGTTTGTAGCTCGTATCTCTAAAGGACGCACAATACGTGAACTTATCGGTGGCGCATTAATCGTACCTACTCTGATCACGTTTTTATGGATTTCAGTATTTGGTGGTGCAGCGTTGAAGGTAGAGCAAGACGCTCGTGTTGCTCATCAAGAGCAAGTCACTGCGGCACAAGAAGCCAAACAAACACCACCTGCGGATTTTTCTGGCGGCCCAATTCTTGAAGCGACTAAAGCTGATACGACACGCGCTTTGTTTACGCTATTCGACAACCTAGATACAGGTATGTTTGGTAAACTCCTTAGCGTGCTTGCGTGTTTATTACTCGGTACTTATTTCATTACCTCCGCTGACTCAGGTACCTTAGTTCTATGTACCCTCGATGCCGCTGGACACAGTGAGCCTCCTACGTCTATACGCGTATTGTGGGGAATCATGATCGCTGCCATTGCGGGAGTGCTTCTATATGCAGGAGGGTTAAAAGCAATGCAAACGGCCTCAATTATTGCCGGTTTCCCTATCGCGATTTTTATCGCGGTGATGAGCTTAACGCTGTTCCATAGTATTCGACGCGAACCTAAGCCATGGGCAATGCTTCCTGAGCATGTTCACCCAGAGCAAGAGAAACTTGATGGTCCTGTTGAACCGCTTGTTGAAAGCAAAACTGTGGCTTCCGAGCCTATCGCTTCAACATCCTCGCTGAAAGATGATCCCACACTTAATCAGGGACCAGTACTAAGTTAGTGCGTCGTTTCATCAATCAATTAAAAAAGCGGGAACTGGTACTCCCGCTTTTTTAACATGACCAAACTCTGTTATTTTCTCTGCTTATTGATTTAGGCTAAACCTCGATCACCCACCTCATCTGGCAACTGTTGCAAAAGCCACTCTCTAAAACGCTTGACGCTTGCTGGGATTAAACCTCTATTTTTAGGTTCAAGCATAGAGAAATTGGAAGGTGTTGAAAGCACGTGTTCGACTGGTCTAACCAAAGCACCGCTTTGTAAATAGTCGTCCACTAATGACCCCCAGGCTAACGCGATGCCCTGACCATTAATTGCCGCTTGTAACAGCATTGGATAGTTATTGATGTTCATGCGATTACGAGGCGAAATATTTGGCAACCCCACACTCGCAAACCACTGCTCCCAATTCACCCAATCTCTTTGAGACTCTTCCAGATAGAGTAACGTTTTATTGAAGATTTCTTCTGGCTCACTAGGCTGGCCGATTTTCTCTAAATAAAGCGGGCTACACACAGGGAATACTTCTTCTGAAAATAGCGTTGTCACATCCATTTCCGCAGGTGGAGTGCGACAATAAAACAAGGCGATATCGCAATCTAATCGGCGTAAGTCCAACACATTATCTGAGGCCAAAATCCTTATATCGATGTCATCATGTTCATTTTGAAATTGAGCGACCTTAGGCAACAACCACAAAGCGGCCATTGCGTTTGTCGTCGCAACCGTGATCTTTTGTTCGCCCTGCCACTTCTTCACTTCACCCGTGATTTGAGCAATATCGAGCAAAGATTGGCTGACGGCTTGATAATATTGAAGACCTGTAGGCGTTAAGTTAATGCTTCGATTGGCTCTCGTGAACATAGCCTTGCCTAAGTATTCTTCTAATTGTCTAATTTGGCGACTGATAGCACCTTGGGTCACGTTTAGCTCGTCAGCGGCTAACGTAAAACTCAAGTGCCGCGCCGACGCTTCAAACGCAACGAGGCTATTTAAAGGTGGGAGGGGTTTGATTTTCATGTATCTTCCAGTAAGGCAGTATTGTAATTATTTTTATTCCCGGCAATCTTATGTTGCACGTGGATAATGCCATTCTGGACAACACCTCAAAAACGACAATTTATAAATGATAAAAAATAGAGATGAATCATAAATTGTTGTGAGAGCGGCAACCGTATACAGTTTCGTGGCTACAAAGAGCACAAAAAAGAGGAGCAGTTACTCCTCTTATGCCTAGCCTTTTGGTCATTTTCTCCGAGTTAGCCCATTTACCCTATTGCCAATTTAGTGCTCGCGTAACGCGCTTTTTTCTTTCTTGGACTGGCTAAGAAGTACGCCAAAGTAAGAGGCCCTAATCGTCCCATAAACATCATGAAGATGATCACCAACTCACCTGGTTCGGACAAACTGCCCGTTAAGCCTCGCGATAACCCAACCGTACCCAGCGCCGAGACCGCTTCGAACATAATGTCTAACATAGACGCTTTCTCTGTCAGTAACAGCGTGAATATGGCAAACCAAGTCACGCCCACCGAGATCAGAGTCAGCGCCAATGCCTTGCTGATGGTCTCTTTGGGAATCTCACGTTGAAATGCATAGGCTGCTTCATCGCGACGCAAATAACTGTAAGTTGCCAAGACTAACACCATAAATGTCACAACTTTAATGCCACTTGCCGTGCTCAATGATCCACCGCCGATAAACATCAACACCAGAATGATCGCCGTTGTGGCATCTTCCAACTGATCGATAGCCAAAGTATTGAACCCCGCCGTTCTTGGCGTCACCGCTTGAAACCACGATGCCCACCATTTCCCTGCTTCGCTCAAAGGGGCAAGCGTGTTGGGGTTGTCATATTCAATCAGGTAAATCGCAATAAGTGCCACCACGTTAATGATCACCGTGCCTAAGATCATCATTCGACTGTAAACGGTGAATCGGTGCCAACGGCGATTGCGTTTTAAGTCAATCCAAACCGAGAAGCCTAAACCACCAATAATGAACAAACTGGTAATGGTGAAGTTAACGACCGGGTCGTCCACGTAAGGCATTAAGCTATCTGCACTTAACGCAAAACCTGCATTGTTAAACGCACTGATGGTGTAGAAGAAACCATGGAACAAACTGGTTTTCCAGCCCAGCTCTTCACTCCAATAAACGCTCAAAATAGTGAAACCAATAAGTTCAACAAGCAGAGCGAACATCAATACAGATTTAGCGGTGGCAATGAATGTCGACGAGTCAGTTTGGTTAAATGCCTCTCTCGCGACGGCTCGCTCCAAAAAGCCAATTTTTCCGCCCAGAGCCAGCAAGGTCACGATGGCAAACGTCATCAAACCTAGGCCACCACATTGAATCAGGAAAGCAATAACCACTTGCCCAAAAGGCGTAAACGCCGTGCCCGTGTCTACCACAACTAATCCCGTCACCGTAATGGCCGATGTCGCAGTAAACAGGCTTTGAATCCAAGTGATGGGCTCTGTGGTGGCAATCGGCAGTTTGAGTAAGACCGTGCCAAGAATGATCAAGCACGCAAAGCTGAGGCTAAGTATCAATGGCGGTGCGCCCAACAATTTTTTGCCCGCTTTGGGTTTTCGCTCGATTGGGATAATAGAGGGATGCCACAAAACCATGTTACACCAACCTTGGAGCGACGTATTTCAGCTCCGCGCGACTACCACAAAGCAACAGCGTGTCGAACTCATTAAGCACAAACTCATCATTGATATTGGTGTAGAGGGCTTCTTCGCGCTTCACCAATATCGGCTGAATGTTGTAACTGCCTCGGCTGATCAACTTAGAAAGCGGCGTATCGTGCAGATTGGATTTAACGTGGATTTCCACCACATACAAACCATGCCCTATTTCCAAATAGTTGTTCACCATCGGATAGTTGAGTGCCTGCGCGACTCTTACGCCCATCTCCTCTTCCGGATGAATAATGCGTTGTACACCAAGCTTAGACACGATGGTGTGGTGCGCTTTGGTGCTCGCTTTGACCCAAATGGATTTCACACCCAGATTTTTCAGCGCCAGAGTACACAACAAACTGGCTTGCATGTCTTCGCCAATCGCCACCAACACCACATCACTGTTCGCTAGCGCTAATTCTCTGAGTGCACCTTCGTCTGTCGCGTCACATATGACCGCTTGCGTTAACTCTTCGACGTATTTTTCGACGATTTTCGGGTCGCTATCCATCCCCGTTACCGTGTGTCCAAGATGAATAAGTTCTAAGCTGGCGGCAACACCAAATCGCCCTAAACCAATTACTGTAAAGTGAGCCATATCAATCCCTAACTGTGTTTTATGTATAGAAAATGCTAATGCGTTAAGGGCTAGACTGATTTTCCGTCACGAAAAATAGGCAACACGAATCCTGTTCGAGTGCCGACAACCAGCACTAAACCTTGACATTAACGTTGATTAAATTTGGAATTTAGTGGTGCTTGGACGTCTCAAGCACTAAACGATAACCCAGCCCCGGCTCGGTTTTTAAAAGTCGCTGTTCGTCAGCACTATCGTTCAGTTTTTTGCGTAGTTGACTCACTAACACGCGTAAGTAGTGAGTATCTTCGATATGACTTTTTCCCCAAATTACCGATAGCAAATGAGTTTGCTCAATGAGTTTTCCCGGCTTGAGAATCAACTGTTCAATGAAGGAAAACTCTTTCTTGGTGAGTGGAATTTCCCTCTGATCCAACCAAAATTGGTGAGTACTTTTGATGATTTTGACTCGGCCAGCCACCAGCTCATCAGCGACGGCTTGCTCATCCACCAAATCTCGAACCAGCACTTTGATGCGCGCGATGAGCTCTTTTACGCCAAAAGGCTTGCTCAAGTAATCATTCGCGCCCGCTTCTAAAAGGCGGATTTTTTCCTCTTCTTGATCACGAGCTGTCAGCACTAACACTGGCGTTTTATACGTCTGACGAAGCGTAGTGAGGAACTCCGTCCCATCGCCGTCGGGCAAGCCTAAATCTAGCAGAATGACGTGCGGCGAATGCGCTTCGAAACACGCTTTGGCTTCTGCAATGGTACTCGCGCCAATGTAATCAAACCCTTCAGCAGACAGCGAAATTCGAATAAAGGTATGAATGCGAGGCTCATCGTCCACGACTAAAACTTTGTAACTCACGCCTGCTCTGCTCCTTGATTGAGTGGAAGTCGAATGCGGATCAGCGTCCCTTCTGATACTGGCATAGATTGAATCTCTCCTTGGTGTGCGGTGATGATGCCTTTGGCAACCGCGAGTCCCATTCCGGTTCCTGAATCGGCCGATTTGTTGTTCACGCCGGAATAGAAAAGGTTGAATATTTTTTCCGCATCTTCAGCTTTGATGCCAATCCCCATGTCCCGAACATCAATCACGCACGACGAACCCTGCTTAGAAAGTGAAACCTCAACAGATTCATTCTCTGGTGAAAATCGCATGGCATTATCCAACACATTAAAAATCGCTTGTTCGATGAGCGAACGACTTACTGACAAATGACCAACGGAATCATCTATATTCATGGACACTTTCTCGGTGTAATTCGGCAAACGAGAAACCGCATCCCGAACAATATCTGCAATCGACTCGTCTTTTTTGGTAATTTTTAATGTACCGTGCTGGAGCTTAGTCGCCTGTAAGAGGTTCTCGATATATTGATGCAAGCGGTGGCTTTCTGAAGTCGCACTGTCGAGCAATTCTTTACGCTCTAAGTCATTGAGCTTGGGCATGTACTCGTTGAGTGTGGTCAATGTTCCAATAATGGTTGCCAGCGGCGTGCGTAGGTCATGGGACACCGATAGCAGGATGCTGTTTTGCAGCTTGGTTTGTCTTAACTCGCCCTGCTGGCGACGATAAAGATCTGCAAAAGTGCTGGTGATAAATGCCACCACCATAAACACGACTAGATTAAAAATGTCTTCCGGACGAAGCATCTGCAAAGAGTAACGAGGCGTCGTGAAAAAGAAGTTGAAGCTCAACGCTTCGATCACCGCCGCCGCATAAGCGAATCGCGAGTTGCATTGAAACGCCACCACCACAACTGCTAACTGCAAAATCAGCAGGACCGCAGCTGTAGAGCCAAACAATTGGTCCAACAGCCATGAGGCCACAACCGCGCCAACAATCACGATGGCAGAAAAGAGAAATGTGTTATCTCGCCAATGAGCAAACATAAAGTACATCAACCAAAATTCGATGCAGAAACTTTAGCAAAAGCCCATTCGGAGTTCGCGTAAAAAAAGCGTAAAAAATTCAATAACGACAGGCAGTTATAAACATAACCATCATTAAGTTGGCCTAAATCAATGAATAATCACAAGTTAACGTTGCCCATTGACGCCTACTCACTCGGTATAAACGGCAGACACAAAAAAGAGGAGCATTTGCTCCTCTTTCGTGTCGCGTCATATTAGATGACTTGCCGTTGAGCATCACCTTGCTCAGACAAAAAGCCGCCGGTTTGATGCTTCCACAACTGAGCGTAAACGCCACCCAGTTGCAGCAGCTCGTAATGCGAGCCTTGCTCAATGATTTTGCCGTCATCCATTACAATCAAACGATCCATCGCGGCAATCGTTGATAAACGGTGAGCAATCGCAATCACTGTTTTTCCTTCCATCAGAACTTCAAGGTTTTCTTGAATTGCCGATTCTACTTCTGAATCAAGTGCAGACGTTGCTTCATCCATGATCAAAATTGGCGCGTTTTTCAGCAGCACGCGAGCAATCGCCACACGTTGACGTTGACCACCAGACAGCTTCACGCCGCGCTCCCCCACTTCAACGTCATAGCCAACGTTACCTTGCTCGTCTCGTAGAGATTGAATGAAATCATGAGCATGTGCTTTCTCAGCAGCTGCGATAACGGCATCCATTGAAGCATCTGGATCACCGTAAAGAATGTTCTCTTTAATTGAACGATGCAGCAAAGAGGTGTCTTGCGTGATCATACCGATATGTTGGCGCAGCGACTCTTGTTCGACTTGAGAAATGTCCTGTCCATCAATACAAATCTTACCCGTATTTACGTCGTAAAAACGCAGCAACAAGTTAACCAACGTAGATTTACCCGCCCCTGAACGACCGACAATGCCGACTTTTTCGCCCGGTTTGATGGTCAGATTCAAGTTCTCAAATACCGCCTTTTCATCACTGTAGTTAAAACCTACGTGATCAAAGCAGATCTCACCTTGAGAGATTTGCAGAGGCTTGGCATTTGGTATGTCTTTTACTTCAACGTCGTTTGAAATCGTATTAATACCGTCCACTACCGTACCGATGTTTTCAAACAGTGCACTAACTTCCCACATGATCCACTTCGACATTCCTTGTACGCGCAACGCAATACTAATGGCAATCGCAATAGCACCAATAGTTACAGCGTGATCTAGCCATAGATAAACCGAAATGGCACTGATAGACATCAGCAGTAAATAGTTGATGGCATCGACACTAAACAGCAAACAAGTCACCATGCGCATTTGGCGGTAAACCGTCACCAAAAATTGCTTCATGCTGCTTTCTGCGTATTCCAACTCTCGCTGTGAATGAGCGAATAGTTTTACGGTAGAAATGTTGGTGTAAGAATCGACAATGCGCCCAGTCATTACAGAGCGAGCATCCGCTTGCTCTGTCGCTACTTGTTTCATTTTAGGGATAAAGTAGAACTGGATAACCGCGTACATTCCTATCCAAATCACAATAGGCAACATTAGCAAACCATCGGCTTCGCCCATCATCCAAAGCATCGAAAGAAAATAAACGCTGATATAAACCAGTACATCCACCAGCTTCATGACCGTTTCTCGTACCGCTAACGCACTTTGCATCACTTTGGTCGCAACTCGGCCTGCAAAGTCACGTTGGAAAAATCCAACCGCTTGTTTTAGCAAGTAACGGTGAATCAACCAACGGATAGACATCGGGTAGTTACCCAATAACGTTTGGTGCATCACCATTGAGTGGACAAAACCCAGAGCTGGCATCACAACCGCAACTAAGAACAGCATCATTAGCATGCGATCACCCTGATCTTGCCAGAATGTTGCGCGATCTTGATTAGAGAGAATATCGACGAGCTCACCCATATAACGCAACAGCGTCACCTCAGTAATGGCAATAAGCGCACTGAACACAGCCATGACAAGTAAAGGGGCTTCAAAGCCACGAGTGTAAAAGCGACAGAAGCCAAAAAGTGTCTTCGGTGGCTTTTCGGTTTCCATCTGGGGAAAGGGTTGGGTCAGTTTTTCAAACCAATTGAACATAACAACGACTTTAAGTACCGCGAATGAATTTGCGAACGTTTTACTATCTTTTGATACAAAAGTCAGTAAAATACCGAAACAAAAGTTCAAATGATAATAATTACAATTAAGCTTAGCGTTAATCATAATTGTCGGGAATATATTTATGACAAAGAATAACTTACTGACCATCGCGATCCGTAACGCATTGGTCTGTGCTTTGGCACCAACAGCAGCAGTGGTTGCATTCACAGCACAAGCTCAAGAAGACGTTGTACAAGATGACATTATTGCAATGGAGACCATTACGGTCACCGCACAAGCACTTAAAGTAGAAACCCCTGCGGCAGAAACGCCGCGCAGCGTATCTATCATTTCTGAAGATGAACTTCGTGTTCGTGCACCGCAAAAATTGGACGAAGCATTACGCTACACGTCTGGTGTAACCGCTCAGCCTTATGGTGCCGACAACGACACCGATTGGTTCAAAGTTCGTGGATTTGATGCAGCGACTTACCTAAACGGCAACCGCCTCTTCCGCGATGGTTACTACACATGGTTGGTCGAACCTTACGGCCTAGAAAGTGTGGAAGTGGTTAAAGGCCCATCAGCTATTCTGTTTGGTGAATCGGCACCAGGCGGTATCGTGAATGCGGTGCAGAAAAAGCCAACGTTTACGCCTCAAGGCGAAGTAAAAGTCGAAGTGGGCAACAACCAACACCAGTCTGTGGGTTTTGACATTGCTGATGAAGCAAACGACGATGGCACAATCCGCTACCGTTTGGTTGGCCTGATGACAAGCCAAGATGGCGAACTGGACGGCACCAATAACGAGCGTTTTTATCTAGCGCCAAGCGTCGAGTTCGACATTTCTGACCGCACAATGCTGACCGTTTTGGCCACTTACCTTCGTGATGACGGTGTGCCAACCAACCCATTTTTCCCAGCGGCAGGCACTCTGATTGGTTCTAACTTTGGCAAAATCGATCCTTCGACTAACCTTGGTCAGCCAAACTACGATAAATACGAACGCACGCAGTTCTCTCTAGGTTATTTGCTAGAGCACGACATCAATGACACGTGGTCATTCTCTCAAAACCTCAACTACGGCTCCAATGAGTTGTACTTGCGCAGCTCTTACGCATTCTCAAACAACGATCCTGCGAAAGAAGAATTAGCGCAAGGCATCGTATTCCGTGACGGCAAAAACCAGAGCATCACATTCGACAATAACGCTGTCGGCAACTGGATGACTGACAACGCAGAGCACACGGTGCTTATCGGTATGGATCTGCAATTCCACAAAACCGATGGCGACGAGCAGGACAACTACGCGTTTGGCACCATCAACCCGTGGAACCCAGTTTACGGCAACTTCACCCCTCTTGATCCTGCCAACAACGTGAAACGTGAGATTGAGAAATCTCAAGCAAGTGTCTACTCACAATACCAATTGAAACTGCATGAACAGTGGATTGGTAACATCGGTGCTCGTTACGACTGGGTGAAAACAGAAAACTCTGGCAAAGGCGCTACCGTTGACCAAAGTGAATCTCGTGATGATGGTCAGCTCTCTCTAAGCGCGGGTGTGATGTACCTTGCAAGTAATGGATTGTCACCTTACGCAAACTACTCTCAGTCGTTTGAAGTGATCAGCACCATTGATGCGGCAACCAATGAGCTTTACAAACCGCTGGAAGGCGAGCAAGTCGAAGTGGGTGTGAAGTATGAGCCAAGCTTTATGGATGGCTTTATCAACCTAGCATGGTTCGACATTACGCAAAAGAACGCGTTGGTGACCAACCCATCAACATGGATCGCGACACAAACGGGTGAAGTGACTTCTCAAGGTATTGAGCTTGAAAGCACAACACAGCTAACCGACGATCTAAAACTGATGGCAAGCTACACCTATACCAAAGCGAAAACAGATGAGAGCTTTGGCCAAGGTAAAAAACAAGCCGCACTTATTCCTGAGCACCAAGCTTCTGCATGGGTAGACTACAGCGCCTACAGCCTGATTCCAGGCCTCAATATCGGTACTGGTGTGCGCTACGTAGGTAAGTCAAAAGATAACCCTAAGAGCTCGAACCTAACTGTTCCTTCAGTCACTCTTTGGGATGCGTCAGTCACTTACGACATCACTTCACAGTGGCAAGCACAGCTAAACGTGAACAACATTCTGGATAAAGAGTTTGTTTCAGGTTGCGATTACTGGTGTTACTACGGCCAGTCTCGCTCTGTCATGCTAAACGCAAACTACCGCTGGTAATTGAACTTCCTACTCCCCTCTCTTGAGGGGAGTTTTCTCCTGAGAGCCATCCATGTTTCAACTGTCTAATATTGAGATCGTTCGAGGTGGACGTCAGATCCTCGGCATCGACCAACTAAACATCCCAACGAATGAACTAACTGTCGTTTTGGGCCATAACGGTTCAGGCAAATCGACACTGGTGAACCTGCTTTCTGGTCAAATGTCACCAGATAAAGGCACGGTAACACTAAACGATACTTCCCTTTCATCACTCAAAACCAAAGAGTTGGCAAAGCAGATCGCCTATTTGCCACAAAAGCTGCCCTCTTCGGCTGGTTTAACAGTAGAAGAGCTAGTGCGCTTAGGCCGCTTTCCGTGGCGTGGGGCACTTGGTCGTTGGAAAGCTGAAGACAAACAGGTCATCACGCAGGCTATGGAACGAACAGGAGTTACACCTTTTGCTCAAGCTTTGGCGGATGACTTATCGGGCGGCGAGCGTCAACGCGCTTGGGTGTCTATGCTGTTGGCTCAACAATCACCGATTTTAATCCTAGACGAACCGACCTCCGCGCTCGATGTTCACCATCAATTTCAACTGATGGCGCTACTGGCAGAGCTGAATAGAACCGAGAACGTAGGCATTATCGTGATCCTGCACGATTTGAACTTAGCACTGCGCTATGCAACCCACATTGTTGCGCTCAAGAAAGGTCAAATTGCGTTCGAAGGCAACGCCGACATGTTGCTAGATGAGGAGCGCCTTTCTGAGTTGTATGAGTCACCGATTAAGCTCATTGAACATCCAACTCCAGCCAACACATTGGCGAGCCAAAAGGTGGCTGTTGTATGCGCATAATAGCTCGTTTACTTACTGTGGTTACACAATCTGCTTTTCTGTTGGCATTTTTTATGACTAATGCAAATGCAGTCATCACCGTTACCGATGAATATGGTGAGCATAGTTTTGAGCAAGCGCCACAACGCGTTGTTGCCTTAAACTGGGACATCTTAGAACAAGTTTTGGCGCTAAACGTAGAACCAATCGCAGCCCCAAATTTACCAGGCTACCGCCAATGGGTCGTCAATCCAACTGCACCAGAGTCAATTGAAGATATTGGAACCCGAGCAGAGCCCAACTTAGAAAAAATCGCCAGCTTGAAGCCAGATGTCATCCTTGCTGCGTCTCCACAGCAAGACTTGATTCCGTTACTCAAACAAATTGCTCCGGTTATATATTTACCTAATTTTTCTGAAAATGAGGCTGCGGCCGAGACTGCTATTCGTCACTTTCGTACGCTCGGCAAGCTATTCAATAAAGAGGCTCTTGCTGAACAGAAACTGGCAGAATTAGATGCTTCATTTGCGCAGATGCGCCAGCGAATTCGCCACTATTACTCTGAACCACTCAGTGTTCTTGTGATGCGATTTTCAACCCCGAATACTGTATTACTTGCAACCGAAAACTCCACCACTGACTACGTGGTCAGAAAACTGGGATTACAGGCTCCAATTAAAGAGGCCCCACGTGCGTGGGGGGTAAAGCAAGATCGGATTAATCGACTTCAAAACCTTCACAACAGCTATGTTCTCTACGTACAACCTTTCCCAGAAGAACGCAAACTGAAAGATTCGCCACTTTGGCAAGCGATGCCGTTTGTAAAGAAGCTGCGGGTAAATTCAGTCAGAGCAGTGTGGGCGTATGGCGGTGCTATGTCTTTGCAATACACCGCTGAAGCGATTACCGACAGTCTAATAGAGTTGGCACCAAAGCAATGAGAACGAAACATTATATTGGTTATCTGGCGCTGATTACGTTACTTAGCGTCTTTAGTCTACAAATTGACACTAATTTATCACTCTTCGAACAATGGCAATTATTAACAAAACCAGAGGTAGCGAGCGAATTTCGTGACGTATTTTTTACGCAAGCTCAGCTTCCTAGGTTAAGTATGACCCTGCTTGTTGGTGCCATGCTTGGTCTCACCGGCAGCTTAATGCAGCAATTAACGCAGAATAACCTCACCTCGCCGTTAACTCTTGGCACCTCTTCTGGTGCTTGGCTTGCATTAGTCGTGGTAAACATTTGGTTCGTCGATTGGGTAGCCGATTACTCTGCATTAGCCGCAATGGCGGGGGCTTTAGTGGCGTTTGGCCTGATCGTATCAATTGCTGGTGTGCGTAATATGACAGGTTTGTCGCTGGTCGTTTCGGGGATGGTGATTAATATCCTGCTCGGTTCTATCGCCACAGCCATCATTATTTTAAATGCTCAGTTTGCGCAAAATATTTTTATGTGGGGAGCAGGCGACCTCTCACAATACAGCTGGGATTGGTTTGAATGGTTGCTGCCACGCTGCGCTATCGCAATCGTAATTTTGATCGTCGCACCACGTATTCTGACTCTAATGAAACTAGGGCAAGAAGGCGCAGCAGCCCGAGGCTTAGCGGTATTACCTGCTTTTGGCACGTTAATGGTGATGGGTATTTGGCTGGTATCTGCCTCAATCACCGCAGTTGGCATTATCAGCTTCATCGGATTACTGACACCCAATATTGCCAGAGCGATGGGGGCAAGAACACCGCGCGACGAATTGATCAGCAGCATGCTTTTGGGCGCAATGCTGTTAATCATCACAGACTCTGCCGCCATCTCATTAAGCTTATGGTTAGAGGAAACCATTCCTAGCGGCGTAGCGGCTGCAGCTATTGGCGCTCCCGCTTTAATTTGGTTTACTCGTAAAAAGCTGACGGCAACCGATCAACTTAACCTTTCAATGAGCCAAGGAAAAACGGCGCTTTCTAAGCGCGCAGTTTGTAGCATAGTGATAATGAGCATCGTCGGGGTTCTGGTTTACTCATTCGTTACCCATGGTATAAACGGGATCCAATGGTCCGTGCCAGGGGAGTTCCAATGGCAATTACGCTGGCCGCGAATGCTAACCGCACTTTCTGTCGGTATTGCGCTATCCGTTGCCGGAATCATTTTGCAACGCATTGTTTACAACCCTCTGGCCAGCCCAGATATTCTCGGTGTGTCTTCCGGAGCCACGTTTGCCATTATTACGACAGGAGTCATCGCTGGGTCACTTCTCTCCGCATTTAACTGGGGTATCGCTTTTTTCGGAAGTATGTCCGTATTGATGTTATTGCTGATTATCGGTAAACGAAGCCATTTTAATCCATCTAACTTCGTGTTGTCCGGCATAGCACTAACGGCACTATTAGAAGCCCTTGTTCAATTATCGCTAGCTCAAGGTTCTGGTGACAGTTACAAAATTTTATTGTGGCTAACTGGTTCAATTTATCGAGTCACAGCCGACACCGCACTGATGCTATGTTTGGCAATAATGGTTCTGCTTACAGCTGTATTCGCGATTTCTCGCTGGCTAACATTAATTTCCATCGGACGACAATTCTCAAATGCACGAGGACTTAACCCCACCGTAGCCAATACGCTAATGCTCACCATCGTTGCTTTATTATGCGCCTTTTCTACCGCTACAGTTGGTCCGATATCTTTTGTTGGCTTGGTCGCTCCCCATATGGCGATGATGTTAGGAGCAAGAAAAGTGAAAGAGCAACTAAGTGTCGGAGCCTTAATTGGTGCAACCCTAATGTTGTGGGCAGATTGGCTGGGACAAATCGCTATTTATCCAAGTCAGGTGGCAGCTGGCACATTGGTCGCTATTTTAGGCAGTACTTACTTTCTGTTTTTAATGCTGAAAAGTAAATTCAGCTAAGTATTCAGGGAATATAGTTAGAGCTGGAAATACCGTTAGAAAAACAAACCCCGCTATGTTTGATAGCGGGGTTTGTTTTAACTGGCGTACGACACTTCTCTATTTTTCACTCACCACAGGAAAGCGCTGCTCATAAAGTTCCATAAAGTCTTTACGAATCAAATGCTCCAAGTGGTTAGCTTTATCGGTCGGGCAGAAAATCATAACATGCAAAATCTGCTCACCATTGATATTACTAGAAATATGCATATGTGGCTCTGCACCGGGAAGATCGACCCCCGCGTGTTTTTCAATCATCGCATTGTAGCGATGCGCAACATCACTGAAGTAGCTACAATGCTCTTCAATCTTGTCGGTCAAGATTGGTAACAGAGGATACAAATTAACGAAGTCTTTCACCACGATAGAAAAATTGTGGTAGACGTAGCGCTTCATAAAATTGAGGTTCTTTACTGGGTAAGTAAAAAACATACTATTGGGTAAGGTCGCGGTTTTTCCGGTGTAGTGATATTGCCCATGGTGCAGGTCGATCTCTTGAATCACCGTCGCCATCATATTGTGCTCGATCACTTCGCCGCACAGTTTACCGACCTCAATCCAGTCACCGACACGAAAAGAACGTGAGCTTGCTCTTTGAATCGAGCCTGTAAAACACAAAATTATCTCTTTGGATGCCACAACAATGGCAACCGCTATCGCCGTGACACTTAGAGCAAACTCGTTTATTTCTGATTGCCATAAAATAAATAAAATCAGTAATGTAACGGCAAAGGTGCCGTTCTTAGTTCTGGACATCCAGCTGCGCTGATCTTCAGAAAGAAAGGCATGGTCACCACGAATCATCGATAAAATGGTACGACGAATTAACCACATAATCACAAAGATCAGTGCGGTAAAAATCAGTTTATGAGTGAGAAGAAAATCGACGACTAACTGCACTTTCTCCATTCCACGGCTCCCTTAGAATTAAAATACGGCCTAGTAACGGGTAACCATAACAAATTATTTTGTCAGTTGTCCGTGTTCACTCAAGTACTTTTGAGATTACTCCTCTCTAAAGGCGCGATTCATGCTTTCAGTGATTGGCTTTATTAAATAACTTAAAGGCGTTCGCGGTTCAGATAAAATAAGCACTTCCGCGTTCATTCCTGAAGTTAAGCGGTGTTTGGCTACATCTTCTTGCGAAATTGCAATTCTAGCGAGGTAAAAATCCTCTTGGTTTTCTTGTGAAAGCTTATCCGCAGAAATCGTTAACACCGTACCGTCTAATGGTGCCAACGTTCTAGCATTCAGAGCGGTCAGACGAACATGCGCCTGCTGACCCGGGTTAACTAAATCGATATCCTGAGGATTCACGCGAGCCTCGACTAACAACTTATCGTCTTGAGGAACCAACTCTAATAGCGTTTCACCCGAACCAATCACACCTTTTTCGGTAAACACCTGCATGTTGACCACACGGCCTGCAATAGGTGCATTGATGGTTGTTCTCGCTACAATATCTTGGGCTGAGCGATACTCTTCACGGATAGCGACGATTTCCTTTTTGGTGTTTCGTAGCTCCTCGACAATCTCATTTAGTCTTTCAAGCTTCAACTCTTCAATCTGCGCTTGGTTTTCATCCAACCTTTTGCTTACTGTGAGTGATTGTCTATCTAACTGACTTAAGGTACTCCGCACTTCCGCCGCAAGACGTTTGAGTTGAAGTAAGGTGGATTTACCCGAAAAGCCTTTTTGAACTAGAGCTTGGTTACTGTCTATTTCTTCGGCGATAAAATTGAGTCTTTCTCTCTCAATTACTTTGGTTTGCTGGAGGTTTTCCAGCTCCAAATTTGCCCCAGAAATACTCTGCTCAATGATGCTCAGCTTACTATCAAAGAATCGCTTTCTCGCTTCAAAGATCTTGTTTTGAACCAGTTGAGCTTCTTGGACGATATCGACGCGAGGAATACTTTCAAGATCATCAGACCATACGATCGTTGGCAATTCATCTAGCTCAGCACTTAGACGGTTTTCCTTCGCTAGAGTATGAATAAACTGACCACTTAATGAATCCAACTTCGCCATAGCTTGTCGCTTAGAGAGTTGAATTAATAATTGACCTTTTTCAACCAAGTCTCCCTCCTGCACGTACAGCTTTTCAATAATGCCGCCTTCTAGATGTTGAATTTCTTGTCGCTTAGTGAGAACAGACAAATCGCCATAAGCAATTGCAGCACTCTCTAATTTCGCTGTCGCAGCCCAGTAGCCTAGACCACCAAGAAAAATACTTAGCGTCACCACACCAAGTAAAATTGGCTTTCGAAAGCTTAGTTTCGCTTGCGGACTAAAACGATAAACGGTTTCAGACGGATGCTGATTAACGGCTGGCAGTTGATTGCTCATTTCTTACCCTTGGAATATCTGTTCTTTCTTCGCCCATCAAGCGTTTTAATACTTCATCTTTATCACCGTATAATTTGACTCGACCTTCAGCCAAATACAGCAACCTATCCATTTGTCGTAATGTACTCGGATTATGGGCAATGACGATAATCGTTGAGCCTTGCGCCTTTAAATGGGCAATCAAACGTTGATATGCAGCCTCTCCTTCACCATCAAGGTTGGCATTAGCTTCATCGAAAATCACAATAGGTGGATCGCCATAAACGGCTCTTGCAAGTGCGATTCTCTGCCTTTCTCCTCCAGATAAACCACGGCCATTTTCGCCAATAACGAAATCATAGCCTTTGTTTTTCTTGAGTATTAATTCATGACATCCTGCTAGTTGCGCCGCCTTGATGACTTTAGCGGGGTCTTCTTCTTTGAAGCGCGCGATGTTCTCTCGAATTGTGCCAGGAAACAACTCTACTTCTTGAGCGAGATAACCAAAATGGGCGCCGCGATCTTCCGATGCCCAAGTAGACACTTCCATACCATCAAGCGTAACCTTACCTGCTAATGGCTTGATCGTACCTAATAACAACCGAGCAAACGTCGATTTACCAGTACCAGAAGGGCCAATAACTCCGACAGCGACTCCGGGAGGAATAGATAAGTTGATCGATGAGAGTACAGGCTCTGCTGTGCCAGGATGGCGATAAGCAAGTCCAGTAAGTTCATAGTGTCCTTTTGGCTTTGGCAGTGGCATATTCGATTCATCTTGGCGCACGATTGCGTCGATTTCTTTTAGTCGTTTATACGCGCCTTTAGCAGACATAGCACTTCGCCATGTTCCAATCGCCTGCTCCATCGGCGAGAGTGCCCGACTCATTAAAATGGAACTCGCGATCATCGCTCCCGCAGTAATCTCATGTTGGATCACTAACCATGCTCCGCCTCCCAGCAAAAAGATCTGTAGTGAACCACGTACAAACTTAGAAAAGTTAGCCATGTAAATGGACTTACCCGCCACTCGCTCTTCGAGCATATTGACTTCATTCACGCGCGACTGCCATTTCTCTAAAAACGCGTTCATCATCCCCATCGCAAGAATTGAGTTGGCATTTTGCGTGGCTAACTCGGCGTTATTGATATGAGAGATCGCCCTAACTTCACTTTCTTGCATGGTTTTACGCGTCATTAGCTCATTGAGTAGCCCGAGACTAAACAATACGATAGACCCGAGTAACGCGATGTGACCCAATACTGGGTGCAATAAATATACGAACAAAATAAACAGCGGTGTCCAAGGCGCATCCAATAGTGGATAGGGTGCTTGGCTGCTCAAAAAGCTTTTGATGTTCTGAATGTCTCGCAGCGTTTGCGAGGTGTAACTCTTCCCTGTGTGCGATTGGTATTGAATGCTGCGCTTAAGCATAAAAGTGGACAGTTTGGTGTCCATCCAATAACCAAATGATTTACTCATTTGCGCGCGAGCGATATCAATAATCGACATGGTTAGTAACGCGACAATCACGATAATAGTGAGCAAAAGTAGAGTATCGGTTGAATAGGAGGATATCACTCGGTTGTACACTTGAAGCATGTACAAGGGAATCGAGAGGACTAGTATGTTGATAAAAAGGCTAAAAGCGATTAGCAAGCCCGCAAGCGTGCATAGTTTTTGTCTCACTTCTTTGAAAACCGTTTTTTGCACGACTATTTCCGTTTAAATTGAAAATGTAGGCGCTAGCAAAAGCTAGCACCTAACTTAAGACAGCCTCAAATACACTCTAGAATAACCGAGTTAGTTCACCTCAGCGTGACAGAGCCACACAAACTAATCCCATTCTGAGTGATTTAAGTCATTTAGATTGCAAATAAGTCCGCACCGTAAGTATTGATGTCAGTTTCGGTAACGCCAATGAGTTTCACGGTTAGATCAGCACCATCGGTAAACACGGCATTACCTACAGCATCATAGCTAAAGCTTAAATCACCGAAGTCTGTGACCGAGTCGCTAATAATGTGCAAAGAATCTTCACCAATGGTGAAATCCACAACTTTTGCTTCGCCATGGCCACCAAACTTATCCGTGAACACAAATTTATCGCCATTGCTGCCGCCAACTAGAACATTATCACCAGAACCAGCTACAAGAATATCTTCACCGACGCCGCCATTTAGTTTGTTGTCACCCAACAAACCCAAAAGCAAATCATTACCTGTACCACCGCCGAGGTAATCGTTTCCTGTACCAGCCCTTAGGATGTCATCACCAGCACCACCAGTTAGGCGATCATCACCGTCGCCGCCGATCACATAATCGTTACCGCCACCGCCAACAAACGAATCATTACCACCAAAACCAATAAACAAGTCATCGCCGCCATCGAAATCAGCAAATTGGTTATTTACACCTGCATCGCCTAGATACGTGTCATTGTCACTTGTGCTCATTTTTATTCCCTCTTGTCTTAATAATTGAATAGACCTTTTATTCTATGTCTGAGTAGATTTGTAACAGACATGAGAAGTCTAATAGTCAACCGAATAGGAATAAGTTTGAATATGGGATGATATTTCAGACTGACATTTTAATAATAAATATAAAACTTAGTACTTTATAGAGTATTTTCTTTTTATTACAGTAAGTTAATACTAGTACTACAGATTTCGCCTAGCCCAACTTGTTGCTTGCGTACGGTTCTTTACTTCTAACTTTCTAAAAATATTGTATAGATGTGATTTAATAGTATGCTCACTGATAAATAAAGAATCAGCAATTTCCATATTTGAGCCTCCTTCTTTCAACATTTTTAAAACTTGAATTTCACGCCGAGTAAGCTTTTCCTCGATAATAATTAACCAGCTGATCCAGTAATCTTCGAGACAGCCAATTATCTCCTTTTATTATTGCTTTTAACCCCTGACACACCTTGTCCATGGAGTCTCCCGGACCGAATATACCCTTTACATGCGGCCATGAGGCGAGTTCTTCTGTGTCTAAGTCATAACCTAAATTAAGCATTATGGTTCCTAGCACTTTATTACTATCTTTTAAATAAACTAAAGTTTCGGATGGAATCTCAACTGAAAAATCAACAAGCAAAAAGTAGCGTTCCGGAATGAGTTCGTGATAACTAGGGTTTTTAGTATCTATGATCGTTATTTTAGTTTCTATATTTTTAGAAAGCATTTCCTTAAAGTTTTCACTCTGTAAACTTTGTTGAGTGAGCATTAGGACTTCAGGCTTTTCCATATACTGTTCCATAATGTTTCTCATACTTTCAGTGACTTAACATTCTTAAATTAGTCGTTAATCGTCCGCACTTAGTGTGATATGTAAGTGCTAGTCCACAGAGTAAAGTTATTTGCTACTTTTTTAAATTCCAAAGTTATTAAAAAGAGAATCAAAAAAAGTGTTTCTCATAAAAGAAACACTTTTAACACATTTAGGTCACAGTAATGATTAAGAATTCACTAAATTAAATAACGTAATATTTCAAGGAGATTACACTGTTAACGAGTTATCCGAAATATTTTCTTTCGCCCAAATAAGTGCTTGGACTCTATTTTTTACTTCAATCTTCTTGAAAATATTGTGTAAATGAGTCTTTACCGTATTCTCGCTCACAAATAGTTGTTCGGCAATTTGTTGATTGGAAGCCCCCATAGAGAGAAAGGTAATTATTTGTTGCTCTCGTTTGGTCAAAATAGCGGGAACATTCTTATTTATCGGTTTGCAGTGGCGACGAAGGTGAGTAATGTATTGCTGAGAAAACTTACGGCTGAACCACATATCCCCCTGAAGTACCTTACCAATCCCAACTTGCAGCGTTTTTATATCATCAGAGGTATAGAAAATACCTGCTAGAGTACGCCAAGCAAAAAGATCTTCAGTCGAAATGGATTGATCACAATTAATTAAGATTTCGAGCGTATCTTTCTGTTGCGACTCTTTAAATTCCGAATAACGCCGAAAGATGTCATCAGTGATCACGCTGCAATCAACAATAATGGCTGACGCTAAAGGCGAATCTAACGCTCCGTGAATAAGAGAGTCTGGTGTGATTAGAGCAACACTAATACCGAGTTTGGTCTCCAATACATCTTTCAGCAGAGATGACTGCAGACTGCCCTCCGTGATTAAAATGACATTTCTTGTTTTTTGTTGCTCCATCCTGATCGCATTCCCTTGGTCGCTTTTATTGAAATACGCAATAGATTTAGATAGAGCAGTAGTATTGTCAAGTATGAAAATAACTAGTACTAATTAATAACTCATTGAAGTGTCAATAATTTTTAAGTGGCAAGTTTGTAAGAGGTATTAGCATTTTTCAGGCATTAAAAAAGGGAGCATACACTCCCTTTTTTGTATTTGAGTTGGTGATTTTGTCGCGCCCGTTAGAGCCGAAACCTCACCCTAGCTTAGTGAACTGGAACAGAGTTTTTTTGGTTAAATTTACCAAAGTGTTGCTCTAACACTTCTGGCGTCAACTTACCTTCTGCTTCCAGCTTTTTTAGCTCAGCGACGATCGCTTTTTGCTCTTCTAGCGACGGCAGTTTTACTTCTGGCTCCTGAGCGGCTTCCTGAGAAATCTGCTCTAGTTCTTTTTCGAA
Source organism: Vibrio sp. VGrn 2 (assembly GCF_009361695.1). NCBI lineage: Bacteria > Pseudomonadati > Pseudomonadota > Gammaproteobacteria > Vibrionales > Vibrionaceae > Vibrio > Vibrio sp. VGrn 2. The sequence continues at coordinate 96,017 of NZ_RBWD01000005.1, forward strand.
GTCATTCATAGTACTTACCTAAATTTAGTTAGTGAACTTTTAAACTTCGGCTATTCTATCCAACTCTATAGCTTGAAGCTACCAACCATCTTGTCCAGACGTGAAGAGAGCGCTTGAAGATCACGACTTGCATCCGCCAGCTCTTCTGCCGTTGCCGTTGTCATTTCATTGATCGCGTTGATTTCTTCAATGTTTTGGTTAATGGTATGCACCACAGTGGATTGCTCTTCCGTCGCCGTTGCAACTTGTGTATTACGATCAGAGATGTCTGTAATTCGCTCAGAAATATTGACTAACACTTCCACTGCTTCATCGGTTGAAGCGACCCCTTCAATAGTGACCGCTTTACCCGCTTCCATCGCACTTACTGCATCTTGTGCGTCACTTTGAAGTTGGTTGATCATCCGTTGGATCTCTTCTGTTGAGTCAGCTGTGCGTGACGCTAGGTTTCTTACCTCGTCAGCAACCACCGCAAAACCACGACCTTGCTCTCCAGCACGTGCAGCCTCAATCGCGGCGTTCAACGCAAGCAAGTTGGTTTGTTCTGATATGTCACGAATTACGCCCAGAATCGAGCCAATATCTTTAGTTGTCGATGCCAGCTGCGTGACGACAATATTGGTCGTTTCTACGTCATCAGCTAGGCGGCTAATCACCTCTTTGGCTTTCATAACCACTTCACGACCCGTTTGAGTATTATCAGAAGCCTGATTTGCCGTATCGGCAGCAGTAGCCGCGTTCGATGCAATTTCGCTGATGGTCGCACCCATCTGGTTAATCGCCGCAACAACTTGAATGGTTTGATCACGTTGCTCTTGGCTGTTGTCATGTGTGGATGTTGCTTTCGTCGACACACTTTCTGCCGCTTGACTTAATGAGCCGCTAGTTAAAGCAACTTCTTTCATTGTGGCGTGGATCTTCTCAATAAATCCGTTGAAGCCTTTTGAAAGCTGAGCAATTTCATCATTACCCTGAATTTCAATGCGCTGCGCCAAGTCGCCTTCACCTTGCCCAAGGTCAGTAAAACGATCGGCAATCAGTCGAATTGGTTTAGTAATACTATTTGCCAACCATACGCCCATCAGAATGAATACAACGGCGACAATGATGGTCGTAAACAGCATTTTTTGCGCAGTAGCATTTAGGTCCGCGAAGACTTCATCGACAGGAACTACACCAATGACAAACCAATTCATTGAAGGAACATACAAACTGGAAACAAACGTGTCCTGCCCTTCAAAGTCCACATTAATCAAATTGAAGCTGTTTTTATTCAGCAGTGCACTCGCATCACTACCAAATAGCTTGGTGATAGAAGTTTGGTTTTTACCTTGTTGACGATGTATTTGAATCTCACCCTGTTCGTTAGTGAGGAACACATAACCCGTATCTTCAATTTTAAACCCATTGAGCAGCGCAACCATGTCGTCCATCGACTTTGAAAGGCCTGACATTGATGTACCATTTAAGTCTTGGTAGTTGGCAAACATTTTTACTTCGCCGTTTGCCTCTTGGAAAACGCTCACTGACGTTTCTTGACCAGAAGACGTAAAGCCAAAGAACCAAGCATCTTGAGTTCGATTAAGCTGACGCAAGAACCCGTTTTGATTCCAGTAATATGCCGTTTGACGATTGGCTACCGACGCATCATTAAGCCCGTACTGGGATTTAACGTTATTGAGCTGCTGAACTAACTGAACTTCTACCGACGGGTCGCGGTCTGTATTAGATAGGGCTTCGACAATAAACTCGTTTGTTGCGAGCTGTTTTGCGGCTTGTTGCATTTCTACAACTTCGCGGTCAATTTCTGTATTGATTTGCTGCAGCATCGCAGGTAGTTCGATATCAATAAGACGGTGGCTCAACACATCTCTTGCATGACGCTGAGCCATAACACCAACGATAATTGTTGATGCTAAAACAGCAAACGTAATACCAAGTACAACCTTCTGTTTGATGCTCAAGGAATGAAGTTTCAACATATTCGGACCTTTTAAAAGAATCACTTGTTATTGGCCCCATAAGGGGAATCTGGTGCATATCTCATGACACGCACATCACAGAAACTTTATCGGCTCACATATACAAAACTAGAGGCATTTCTCACTATATTATGAAAAATAAATGTAACGCCCTGTCAGATAAGAACTTTCAGTGATAGCAAGTACTTGCAATTCTCTGCAGAGTCCCAATATTGAAAAGATAAATTGCGAAAGCGCATTGGAACTTTTTCCATCTGGAAAATGACCAATACTCAACACAAAAATCAAATGGATATCGAGAGTCCAAAGCATGCATAAATCTAACTTCGAAACTCTTCAGCAATACCTAGAGTCGCAGATCATTGGTCAGCAAGATCTAGTCAAACAACTGCTTGTTGCCCTTTTGGCAGATGGACATATTTTGGTTGAGGGTCCTCCTGGGCTAGCAAAAACCCGTGCAGTAAAATCACTCTCAGATTGTGTTGAAGGAGACTTCCACCGAATTCAGTTTACCCCTGACTTGCTGCCAGCCGATTTAACCGGCACCGATATCTTCCGCCCCGAAACCGGAGAGTTCACTTTCCAATCTGGTCCTATCTTCAATTCTCTTATTCTTGCGGATGAGATAAACCGTGCACCGGCCAAAGTACAAGCGGCGATGCTTGAAGCAATGGCAGAAAAACAAGTCACAGCAGGTCGCCATACTTACCCGTTGCCAGAGTTGTTTTTGGTCATGGCGACTCAAAACCCGATTGAACAAGAAGGGACTTATCCACTACCTGAAGCACAGCTAGATCGCTTTTTATTACATTTAGAAGTGGAATACCCAGATGCGGAACATGAGCTATCTATCTTGCGTATTAACCGCGGTGAAGCAAAAGGCGAAACTACCGTCGAGCGCCCAATGTTAAGCCAACAAGATATATTCACTGCGCGTAAAGAAGTGTTGGATATTCATATGGCCGAAACGATAGAGCAGTACATCGTCCGTTTAGTTATGGCAACACGTCGAGCCAGCGAATATGACACTGAGCTGGATAAGTGGTTGTCAATGGGCGTTAGTCCACGTGCCACCATCGCTCTAGATCGTTGTGCCCGTGCGCACGCTTGGCTTGCAGGTCGTGATTTTGTGTCCCCAGAAGATGTTCAAACCATGGCTTATCCGGTTTTGCGCCACCGTTTATTACTGAGTTACCACGCTCAAGCGGAAGGCATTACGGCAAACCAAGTCATTGATAAGCTGCTAAACCTCGTTGGCAGTGCATAAGACGAGGGAGTGATATGTCCACAACGCATCCATTGCCACCTCATGCGAATGGGGTGACATTAACCCTTGAAGAGCTGCTGCAATACCGCACTCAATCTGTACGTTGGTTGCCACCAGCACAAAGTATCTGGTCGCAAATGAGCGGTAACCATACCAGCCGCCAAAAAGGGCGAGGCATGGATTTTATGGAAGTACGCCAATACCAACCTGGCGATGATATCCGCAGTATTGATTGGCGGGTAACTGCTCGTACAGGGAAAGCGCACACAAAGTTATTTGCAGAAGACAAAGAGCAAGCTGTGATTCTTTACCTTGATCTGAGTTCTAGCCTGCATTTTGGGTCTAAGTATATGCTTAAGTCGGTTCAATTGGCTCACTTTGCCAGCGTGTTGATTTGGCTCACTTTGGCTAAAAAGGATCGCATCGGTGCGGTGATTGACGATGGACATCAATGTTTTGAGTTTCGCCCTTCCTCTCTACAAAAACAGGGGCTGCGGATTCTCAATGCTATCGTCGATACACATAACGCGCAGGTGGCTCGTACTGCCAACAACGAGGCTCGTACACTGCCGTATACTCAGGTGTTAGAAACACTTCATACACTGACACCTAAGGGCAGCGAACTGATTATGCTCAGCGACTTTGCCCACATAAGCGCAGCAGAGTTGACGCAGTTACGTCGACTAAAACAGCACAACAGTGTGAGGGCTATTCAGTTTTATGATCCTTTAGAAAGAGGTGAAACAAACTTTAGAGGTCAAGTAAAAGCCTCGGATGGACAACGTAGTCAATGGTTCAACTTTAGCTCCAAGGGCCAAAGAAAGGAACTCGAAACACACTTTACTCAACACCAAGAAACCATTAAACAGCAATGCCATTCGATGGCGATTCCATTTAACACGCTATCAAGTGGTTGGCCCTTGATTTCACAATTAAGCTAACAAACTGTACAAGCAGCATTTATTAAGCAGTAATAATAATGACAACAAACAACCAAAGCCTAGACCTTGAACCTCTGATTTTACCAAACGCTCCGGATTGGTTTCCGCTCGCTTGGGGATGGTGGGCAGTGCTTGCGGCCACCGTACTTTTCGTTTTCAGCATTTATCTTTATACGAAGTGGCGTAAAAAACGCCTACGCGCGCAAAAGGCAGCCTTAAAACTTTTAACTCAATCTGTCACACCTCATACCCCTTCCTCTGCTCTAGAAATATTGCGTCAGGCGGCATTGAGTTACTTTCCGCGTGAAGAAATCGCGCCATTAACTGGAATCGCTTGGTATGAATTTCTCGATAGCCATACCAAAGAAACTCGATTCGTAGACAAACAACATCAGTGGCAAGAAGCGCTGTATCAGAAATCCTCTCAAGAAAATCATCAAAGCTTGGTCGATGATTGTGTCTTTTGGATAACTCACGCTTTGCCACCAAAGAAAAAGGCAAATAACCGTGACTGAGCAAACACTCATAACCGATCTTGCCCAATGGCTAAACATTGAATTTGTCTGGTGGTGGGCACTATTTTTGCTGCCTGTCCCCTGGCTGGTATACAAGCTCCTGCCACAAGAATCTCAACAAGCCGAGATCAAATTGGCGTACTTACCAACTAATGAGAATGGCAGCAAGCCTAGGCAAGCCCTGCAAAAATCACTATCAATGGCGATCTGGGTTCTTCTTATCATTGCTTGTGCGCGTCCAGTTTGGTTTGGTGATCCAGTTGAGTTCCAACCCAAATATCGGGGCTTGATGTTAGTCGTCGACCTATCTGGCTCGATGCAGCAAGAAGACATGGAGCTCAACGGCGAATACATCGACCGCCTCACCGCTGTCAAAAAAGTTCTGTCTGATTTCGTGGCAAAGCGAAAAGGCGACCGTCTCGGGGTTGTTTTGTTTGGCGATCACGCGTATTTGCAAACGCCACTCACTGCAGACCGTAAAACCGTCATGCAGCAGATTAATCAAACCGTCATCGGCCTGGTTGGTCAACGAACCGCCATTGGTGATGGCATTGGTCTAGGCACGAAAACCTTTGTAGACAGTGATGCTCCGCAACGAGTCATGATTTTGCTTAGTGACGGCAGCAACACTGCCGGTGTGCTCGAACCGCTCGAAGCAGCGGAAATCGCAAAAAAATACAAAGCGACCATTTACACCGTAGGCGTAGGTGCTGGTGAAATGATGGTGAAAGAGTTTTTCATGACTCGTAAAGTTAACACCGCAGCCGACTTGGATGAGCAAACACTAACTAAAGTGGCAGAGATGACTGGTGGACAATATTTTCGGGCGCGAGATACTGATCAGCTCGAAAAGATCTACGACACGATCAACCAGCTCGAGCCCGTGTCAAGCGACACGCAAACTTGGCGTCCGCAGTCAGAATGGTTCCCATACCCATTAAGCGCTGCATTCGTACTGTCGGTATTGTTATTCCTACTGAGGAGAAAACATGGCTGAGTTTATTTTCCTTAACCCTTATTGGCTTTTGGGGCTTATCGCAATCCCTATTGCGCTCTTGCTCAATCACAAATTTAGAGCAAAAAAATCGACACTGATTGCCCCTCACCTAGCTAAAGTGCTCGGACAAAACACGCAGTCCAAACACTATTTTGTTCTCTGGGGCGTAGCTTGGGCCATTGCCTGTATTGCGCTAGCGGGACCAAGCTGGCAATCCAACGCTCGCCCAAGCTTTGAGTTAAACCAAAACCGCATTTTGGTGCTTGATATGTCTCGCTCGATGTTCGCTACGGACATCAAGCCTAATCGACTCGCGCAAACACGTTATAAGGCGCTGGACTTACTACCTAAATGGAAAGAAGGGGCTACGGGTCTTATTACTTACGCTGGCGATGCCTATAACTTAAGTCCACTGACGACTGATTCCAGTACGCTTGCCGGCATTATCGAGAATTTGTCACCAGAGCTAATGCCTTTTCAAGGGGCAAACCTGCCTTCCGCAATTGAATTAGCGCTCAACCAGTTCTCTCAAGCAGGTGTGCAACAAGGCGACATCATCGTGTTAGCTGATGACCTTGATGAGTCAGAACTGTCTCGCGCGTTGAATTTGGTCGAAGGTAAAAACATTCGGATCTCTGTTCTTGCAGTAGGAACCGCTAATGGTGCTCCCATCGCCCTACCCGATGGTTCTCTTTTAAAGACTGCACAAGGCACAACTGTCGTAGCGAAAACAAATCTGAAGAATTTACAAATACTAGCAAAGAAAACAGGTGGAATTTTTGTTCCTATTCAGCACACCAATCGCGATGTTGAGAACATTTCGGCCTTTACGAGCAACGTTGGCAGTCAACTTTCGGCCAAGAAGAGTGAAGAAGTGAGCACTGACTCTCGCTTAAACGGTGGCTTTTGGTTGCTGCCGCTGTTACTTCTGCCTGCAGCTTTACTGTTCCGACGCGGCCTGATTTGGATGTTTGTGGCAACAATAATACCGATGACTTGGACACAACACGCCGAAGCAAATCCGTTCTTAAATGCCGACCAACGAGGAGCGGAACTCTACAAGCAAGGTGAGTATGAACAGGCGCAAAACCTATTTACAAACCCAAGCTGGAAAGGAGCCGCCAGTTACCAAAAAGGTGACTACGAAGCCGCTATTGAAGCATTTTCTCATGACTCCTCTCCTAACGGCCGCTATAACCTTGCCAACTCTCTGGCGCAAAATGGTCAATTAGAAGAAGCAGCAGAGCTTTATAAAAAACTGCTTGAAGAAAAGCCCAACTTTGAAGCTGCAAAGAAAAACTTGTCGGTTGTGGAACAAAAGCTGAAACAGCAACAGCAACAGCAACAGCAACAGCAACAGCAACAGCAACAGCAACAGCAACAGCAACAGCAACAGCAACAGCAACAGCAACAGCAACAGCAACAGCAACAGCAACAGCAACAGCAACAGCAACAAAAGTCTCAAAACGGTGAGAAGGAAGAGCAAGGACAACAGTCACAAAATCAGCAAGAATCTGAAAATAAAACAGAAAAGCAAAAAACAGAGCAACATCGACCGAAACGAGGTGAAAAGCAGGCTCAGGAACAAGGTGAACCAATGCAGGCTCAAGTGCAGCCAAAAAACACGCATCGGGATGATCCTGAATTCCGTCGTCTAGAAGCAGTCGAAAGCGCTCGCGATCCAAGCTTTTTGATTCGTGCACAAATGCAGCTTCAAGCTCAACAAAAACAACCTCCACAACAATCTCAAAAGGAGTGGTAAGCCCATGATGAACAAAGGCGTACAACTGATCTTTATTCTTGTGGCCAGCCTATTATCCAGCTTCTCGGTGATGGCACAGACGCTTCAAGCAAGCGTCAATAAAACACAAGTTGCTAAGAATGAAGTGATCAACCTCAGAATCATGGCAGATACTGAGCTCAGCTCAGATGCAATTGACTTTAATGTACTTGAGAACGACTTTTTCTTGGGTCAACCTCGTTATGGGCGCTCCAGCAATAACATTAACGGAAGAAAATCTGTACGTACTGAGTGGAGTATCTCGATTGCGCCGATGAAAGAAGGTGTTCTGACTATTCCGAGCTTTTCCGCAGATGGCATGAGAACGGAGCCAATAAAGCTTCGTGTCACCGCAAGCCAAGCTGAACCCAATCTCGATAACCTATTTAGCTTTAATATCAGTGTCGACAACAGCACGCTGTACCCTCAGCAATCTGCGACATTACGTATGCAGCTTTTGATCAAAGCGGATACCCGCCGTCTTGATAACCCACAAATTGTGCCTCCACAGATTGAAGGCATGAAGCTTGAAGCGATTGGTGGCTTACAGCAGGGACAAAAGATCTTAAATGGATTAGAAGTAGCGGTCATTGAACAGTCGTTTCGCTTAACGGCGAATCAGCCGGGTACTTACACCTTGATAGGTCCTAGACTGACAGGCTCTTACATTTATGGCGACAGCTTGACGGGCTCTACCAAGATCATGCCAATCAACACCAAAGCTGAGCAAATGCCTATCGAGGTAAAACCAATTCCAAGTGAATTTGAAGGGGAATGGCTTCCAGCTTCAGCGTTAGAAATGACGCAGAGCTGGCAAGACGATCAAGGTAATCCACTGTCGGTTAATGCGCTCAACACTGTCAAACAGGGCTCTTCACTCACTCGAAGCATTCAAATTAAAGCTCGCGGAACACAAGCCGAATACCTTCCACGAGTAAGTATTGATTATCCAAGTTCACTACGGGTCTACCCAGAACAGCCTCAATTCGACAGCGCGAGAGATGGCACCGTTATCATGACAGTGAAGCAAGTCATTATCCCCACTGAGGCTGGGTCATATACCTTGCCGGGATACCATTTGAACTGGTGGGACAGTCAAAATGATGAAGCAAAAAAAGCGACGTTACCAGAGCTACAATTAAAAATAGAGCAAAGTGACACCGGGCTTATCACGTTGCCGGAATCGCCTCTGCCAACACCACCTGAGTCAGCCATCAGTCCCGAACCAAACGGTGGAGTGAGCAGTCTCTGGCAAACCCTGACCTTTGTTTTCGCTGGACTTTGGGTGGCGACGTTAGGAATCGCGATTTGGGCATGGAAGAAGCGTCCTATGACGGCGAGTAAAACGGTTTCGAATACCGAGCAACCTCTTTGCGTTGATGCGTTGAAAAAAGTCATCAATGAAGGGGACGCTGCTAAAATTGAACGCTCAGTAAACGAGTATCTAAACACTCACCGAGACAGGTTAAGCCCTGGTGATGCGCAAGCCGTAAAACAAGAACTTGACGCCATGAACCAAGCGCGTTTTAGTGCCAATCAACAACCTTGGCATCCAGACTCGCTACTGGCAAAAATTCAAAACCTTGGCAAAGCAAACGTAACGAAAACCGACCACCAGCTAGAAAAACTATAAAGCAAAATGGCAGCTCACGAGAGCTGCCATTTTTCTTGTGCGACCAAACACACTTTAACAGTTTTATCTAAAAATCAACCAAACTGTCTCAGTAACTTTGATGTTATGAGCATCACTTATTCAACAAAAGCTTGATGCTCGTACTCATATCGCCTTACGCAATTTCGACCATGGCTCTTCGCTTGATAGAGAGCCTTATCCGACAACTGGTAAAGATGGTCGAAATTAAAGTCTTTGCCTTTCGTTTTGTAGCAAGAATAACCGACTGACACAGTGAGCAACTCCCCTTCTGGGTTGTGTTGGTGTTTGATGCCTTCATCTTCAATGCATTGACGAATACGTTCCGCTCTCTGCTTTACCGCCTCTTGATCAGAGCCGATCATTAGTAACACAAACTCTTCTCCACCAATGCGACAGAAAACCTCGTCTTCACCTTTGGTATGATGATCCAAGATATGACCCACGCGCATTAGTGCGATATCCCCTTCGAGATGGCCATAGTGATTGTTAAACAAGCCAAAGTGATCAATATCAATCAGGATAAGACCAAAGGACATCGCTTCCTCACACTCTAGCGCGCAATATTTCTGCATCACATGTTCTAACATACGGCGATTGCCAAGACGTGTCAGAGGGTCAAGTTTAGAAAGTACCTCAAGCTGTCGGTTGGCTTCTTCCAGCTCTTTGGTTCGGTTTTGTACTTCTAACTCCAGGTTTTCGTTTAATCCGCGAATCGCCTCTTGCGCTTGAGTGCGCTGCAAAACCTCCGCTAGACTGGAAGCGAACATACGAATCACTTCACGTAGCTGAGAAGTCAGCGGCGCGCGCGTCAATAAGTTATCAACAGCAATAAAGGCGATGGGCCCGCTGCTGTTCGAAGTCAAAACCGTCATCGCAGCCCAGCCAAAGCCGACAATATTACAGTCATGATAAATAGGAACGGATTCCTCAAATGCCACTTCACTAGGTACGGCGCGAGCTAAATTGATCAACGAAAAGTCTTGTGTCTCACCAAAGAAATAAGACTCATCCACCACATTGCCTTGAATGTCAGTCCCCCAAGTGCCTTGCATGTATGAGCAATTTTCATCGGTCAAAAACACCGCCATCCGATCAATACCAAGATTTTTGATAGCAAAAGTGACGGCCGATTTACATACATCACTGACGGTTGTACAGCGTGATAGCTCAACCATGCTTGAATGCAACATACGCACGTTCTGCTCCTGGCGCTTTCGAATGTAAATTTGTGAGAAAAGGGAGCCAAACGAGTCCAACATCTGTTTTTGATACGCTGTTATCGGCTTGCGATGAATAAAGTTATCAAGCGCGAACCAACCAAATGGCTCATTGCCATCACGTAGGATCAACATCGCGTTCCACCCCTGCCCAACCACTTTACCAGCTGTGTATATCGGCGCATCTTCCACGATCACTAGGTTGCTCTCAAGGCTTGACAGCGCAGCGATGTATTCTTCGCTCAGTTGGTGTAAATCGTATTGCGTGTGGAACTCATCAATGGTGATGCCTGATTCATCCGTGCCGTATGTTCCACTGAAACTGCGCTTTTTCATATCTAGAAGCATCAGTGTGGAGCGATCAAACCCCAACCGTTGACGTAGCGCTTCGACGGCTTTGTAATACAAATCTTTTAAGGAATCAGGGTTGGAGATCTCGAGAGCAACTTGCTGAACTAACTTCATGTTCTCGATAAAGCGCTCGCGTTGGTTAATTTCATCGACATATTGCGCTTCACGAATATCTCTGTGTCTCATCTCTTGCGACGCATTTTTCTCGGCGCGAATGCACTGCCAACGCGCCGCTGCAAGCTGCATTGCATCATAGCTTTCTTCATAGATATTGTGTGCCGTGCGAGCATGAACAGATTGAATCAGTAGGTAGGTGCGTTTGATAGGCGTGTTATCGAGCATCATTATGTAACTATCTCCACCTAAATCTTGGGTGTGATTCCAGTTACAAGTATTGATCGCCAGAGGAATGATGCTTTCAGAAGTGTCAAACTGACTTGCCCACTCCCAGAAGCTGTCAGGATAGCTTTGGATTGGGTAAAGCTCCCCGCGAGAGAAACTCACAGAATAACGGGGATTGATTGAAGGATCTTCAAAAATGGCTAAGGCTTGAGGGGAGAACAAACTCTCTAAATGATCAAATATCGCCTCCGCTAATAAGCGATGATCCCTCGTTGAAGACACTTTTCTTGTAAAACTTCTTAAACTCACCCTACCAACCTAATCTACTTTTTTATTCTCGATAAAAAACTACTTAGGCCATCATATGCAATCAATACAATCAAATTTGAGCTGTTAAGTCATTCGCAAAATTATCAGACTTAGTTTCACATTCGAGAGCTCTTCAGCACTTTTATAACCGTATTTCACATAAGTTACATGTTCTATAAAAAGGGGGGTATTTGTGCTTCCTTGCAAGAATTATTGGTATAGGTTGGTGTTATAAATCTGCAGCTTGAAAAGAAAAAGGCCCCTCAAAAAGAGGGGCAAAGTTACCATCGCTTATAGTTATTTAGTTATGCTTGTAAATATGGCGAATTAACCGAAATCACCATTTACGTAGCCTTGAGTACGGTCATCTTGAGGGTTACTGAAGATCACTTGAGTATCGTTATGCTCAACCAGTTCACCCATTAGGAAGAACGCAGTACGGTCAGAGATACGACGCGCCTGTTGCATTGAGTGGGTCACGATAACGATGGTGTAGTTCTTCTTCAGCTCTTCCATCAACTCTTCGATTTTATGTGTCGCAATTGGGTCAAGTGCCGACGTTGGTTCATCCATCAGGATTACGTCCGGCTCCATCGCGATAGTACGCGCGATACACAGACGCTGTTGCTGACCACCCGATAGACCAAATGCGTGTGACTTCAGACGATCTTTCACTTCGTCCCAAAGTGCTGCACCGCGTAGTGAACGCTCTACCACTTCGTCAATGTGTTTCTTGTCTTTGATACCTTGAGCACGTAGGCCGTAAGCCACGTTTTCGTAGATGCTCATCGGGAATGGGTTTGGCTTCTGGAACACCATGCCAACCTTGATGCGAAGATCCGCGACATCAATGTTGCCGTAAATGTCTTCGCCGTCCATCGCCAATTTACCCGTGATTTTCACGCCTTCGATTAGGTCGTTCATGCGGTTCAAACAACGTAGAAGCGTTGATTTACCACAACCTGACGGGCCGATAAGTGCCGTTACTTGGCGAACTGGAATTGGTAGGTTGATCGATTTCAGTGCTTGGTTTTCACCGTAGAATAAGTCTAGGTTTTCAATATCAAATTTGTTCATTTTCTTAATCTCTTAAATCTTGAATTCGTGTCTTTTAACGTGCGTTCTTAATTAGTGTTGTTAGTAAGTTGCGGTGTTAAAACGTCTAGCAATCAGTTTCGTTACCATGTTGATCAGAAGAACAACCACGATAAGCACTGTTGCGGTACCGTAAGCCTGATTCCATTCTTCAACGGTAAACAGTTCGGTAGTCAGTTTGTATAGGTGAACGGTTAATGTACGACCGGAGTCCAACAGAGAATCTGGAATACGAGCAACCATGCCTGCTGTCAGAAATACAGGAGCAGACTCACCAATGACACGACCAATACTAAGAATGACCGAGGTTAAGATCCCTGGCATTGCACTCGGAAGAATCAAACGCCAGATAGTGTAAATTTTTGAAGCGCCAAGGCCGTAAGAGCCTTCACGATACGTTTGAGGCACTGCCATTAGTGCTTCTTCCGTAGTACGGATGATCACTGGCAGAATAAGAATACTTAGAGTCAGTGCACCCGACAGAATCGAGAAGCCCAGACCAAGAATTGCCACGAAGAACGTCATACCGAATAGACCGAAGATGATCGACGGGATACCCGCCAACGACTCAGTACAGAATCGGATAATTTTTACCAATCGGCTACCGACTTTCGCGTATTCGGTTAAGTAGATTGCCGTCATGATACCCAGTGGCGCCGCTACCGCGATGGATGCGATAACCATGTAGATGGTCGAGACGATCATCGGGAAGATACCGTGCTCTTCACCAGTACGTGTGTAGTTATCAGTAATGAAGTTCCAATCTACGTGTTGTAGACCATTTGATAGGATGTACCAGATAATCCAGAACAAAAAACCTACCGTTAGTGCTGCCGAAATCCAAACCAAAGCGTTAAAGACGTTATCTTTGAACTGGCGAGCTTGTTTTAGTTTTGCGCGATCCATAATAGTCACCTTTAACGAGCGATTACTTCGCTTTTTCTCGGTTTAGGTAAAGAAGTACAGCGTTCAACGACATGATGAAGACCAGAAGTACAACACCAGTGGCGTAAAGAGCGTTGGCGTGAATACCACTTGCGTAAGACATTTCAATCGCGATGTTTGCGGTTAGCGTACGTGCCGAATCCAAGATGCCTTCTGGCATAGCAGGTGCATTACCCATCACCATGATGATCGCCATTGTCTCACCTAGAGCACGGCCAATACCCAAAATCACACCCGTCATGATGCCTGAACGAGCCGCTGGAACGAGCAATTTGAAGATTGTGTATATTTTCGAAGCGCCAAGTGCCAAAGAACCTTCTTTGTATGCGCGAGGCACAGCTCGAATAGACGTTTCAGATACTGTGATTACGGTCGGTAGAATCATCACACCAAGCACGATGATACCTGCCAAAATCGTGTTACCCGCAGGGACATTAAAGATGTTTTGAATCAGCGGTACGATGATGACCAAACCAAAGAAACCATAAACCACAGACGGGATACCAGCCAAAAGCTCAACTGCAGGACGAATAATATCCGCAAGACGCTTTGGTGCGATTTCGGCAATAAAGATAGCCGTCAGCACACCAATTGGTACACCAACGATTACCGCACCTGCCGTCGATACAATAGATGCAACAATCATTGTCGCAACACCGTAAAGTGCAGGCGGCAGCCAGTTTTGTCCAAGAACGATGCCCGATATACCAGCTTCTTGGAATGCCGGGATACTCTCTCGAACAATGAAGTATGCAATAACGGCTAATGAGACGATGCCGATAACGGCACTGGTTAGGAACAAGCCGTGGAAGATACGCTCTTTCCAGTCTACGCGACGTTTCTCTCGCAGGCCGGGCTTGCTGATAGCTTTAGCGTCAGTATTCATAAGCTTTTCACTATTTGTTGCGATGGTCATTTAAAAAATCTCACGGTTCTGGGCGTTTTGCCGGTGAACACTATGGATAGAAAAGGCTCAGCCCTAAATGGTGGGCTGAGCAAACTTAAGAGTCCCGATAAAATTAGTGAACTGAGATGTAACCGTTTTGGTCAACTAGCTTTTGCGCATCTTCAGTTAGCATCCAGTCTAGGAATTTTTGCGTTTCAGCTGATGGCTTGCCTTCTTTGTAAAGAACAAGGAATGGACGAGCTACTTTGTAAGAACCGTTTTTCACGTTAGCCACTGTTGCATCAACACCGTCGATTGCTAGAGCATTAACAGTGTTGTCTACAGTACCAAGAGAAATGTAGCCAATTGCGTATGGGTTAGATGCAACCATTGTTTTTAGTGCGCCGTTACCGTTTGCAACTTGAGCACGTTGAGAGATAGCTGATACCTTCTTACCAGAAATCTTCATTTTAAGAGACATGATGTCTTCAAATGCGCCACGAGTACCTGAAGCCGTGTCACGAGTAATTGCTACGATTGGCTTGTCTGCACCACCGACTTCTTTCCAGTTTGATACTTCGCCTTTGTAGATTGCAGTCACTTGCTCTGCTGTTAGGCCAGGCAGTTTGTTTTGTGGGTTAACAACCACTGCGATACCATCACGAGCAACCACTTCTTCTATTAGTGTTGATTCTTTTTCAGAGTCTTTTAGATTACGAGAAGACATACCAAGGTCTGCTGAACCATTTTTTGCTGCTTTAACACCAGCTGAAGAACCAGGGCCTTGAACTTCGATAAATACGTTAGGGTTCTTCTTCATGTACGTTTCAGAGAAAACTTCCATCAGTGGAGTTACGCTGCTAGAACCCACTGCAGAGATAGTTTCTTTAGCAGAAACAGGAGTCACTGCCATTGCGCCTAGAAGTGCGATTGCACCGATTACTGTCTTTTTCATCACAATTTCCTTAAGTGGCTTTATTGCCGTTGTGTTTCACTTGAACGGTGCTCACTTTAGAATTTGAATATGACAGTTGTGTTTCACTTAGTTGAACCCTCTATGACACGTTGTCATTTCTGTATATTAATTCCGCGACTGACCCCTCTACCGTTTTTAGCCTAGCGCTTTTATAAATTGCCGCGCGTTCAAAATGATAACTCCATCGATTTTGGTACATTTCATAACAATTGGATATGAGTAAGTCATTGATTTGACGAATGTGGCAATTAAAATCGAGATGCTTATTTATAAAAAAGATAATAATAAAACCGATAGAGGGTCAATCATGCGTCAATTTCTTAGTACGCTTTCTATTAAACTTCAGGTCTTTTTGCCTGTTCTATTCACCGTTGTATTACTCGTCATTGGATTGAGCGTCGGAATCGGCAAGCTCGACCAAGCATTCAATAAGGTTTCCACTTCCACCAACAAGCTGATCATTCATAAAGAGGAACTCAGCGCCATCGTAGACAACACCTACGCCATGCGCATCAAAGCCATTTACAGTCTATTTAGAGCCGAAGATGTCCAATCTCTCAACCAAGAACTGTCTGAACGACAAAACAAAAACCGCGATTTTCTGAATTCCATCGATAGCCTCCCAGGCGTTCAAACCGAAGTGAATACTATGCGCAAAGCCATGGATCACTATGTTGATTTCACGCGCGTCACCATGACACCTCTGCTCACCACCAAACACTCTTCTGGCTACACCACATCCGATTTCAATCAAAAGTACGAATCTGCGATGGCAGAATACCGATTGGCTGGCGAAGCGATGATCAACGCCATCGACAACCTGTCTAAGCAATTGAATCAAATCGTCACCGATGAAGTCGAAACGAATGGCGAACAGCATTCAACCACGCTCACTTACAGCGCGGTCACGCTTGCAGTTATCTTGAGTGCCGCTTCGCTTATTAGTTGGATACTAGCCAGCTATATCGTTGCACCGATTCGTAACCTTCAAGGAACCATGCAAGAAGTCGCGAAAGGAAATCTATTGGTTAAAGCCGAAGCCATCGGAAAAAACGAAGTGTCGCAACTGGCTCAGGATGTAAACCAAACCATCGACAAACTGCGTGAAACCGTGAGTGCATTAGTTCGAATTAGTGAAGATGTGGCATCAGCATCGACCGAGTTAGCGACTGTTATGACTCAAAGCAGCGTTAACTCAGATCAAGAAAAGCAAGAAGTTGAGCAAGTGGCTTCGGCAATCAACCAACTAGAATCGACTGCAGCTGAAGTGTCGACCAATGCACAAGAAGCCGATAGCGCATCAAATCAAGCACGCATGCTTACCTCACAAAGTCTGAGCATGTTTGAGGAAAGCACTCGCGCAAGCGAAAAAATGGCAGAACAACTCAACGAAGCCGCAGCCGTCGTGACATCGCTGAAAGATCAATCAGAACACATTGGTCGCGTGATCGAAGTGATTGAAGGCATTTCTGAGCAAACCAATTTGCTTGCACTGAATGCAGCGATCGAGGCTGCACGTGCGGGCGAAAGTGGCCGAGGCTTCGCGGTAGTGGCCGATGAAGTCCGTATGCTAGCGGCGCGAACTCAGGAATCGACAAAAGAGATCCAGACCATCATTGAAGAGCTTCAACAGCAATCTGGTCACGCGAATGAAAGCATGCACTCTAGCTTAGCCATGCTGTCAGACAACCAAGCTCTGGCACAAGAAGTTAGCCAATCACTTGCTAATATCAGTAACGCTATCGCCGATCTGAACTCAATCAACACTCAAGTGGCGACCGCATCAGAAGAGCAGAAACAGGTCACGGCTGATATCAATAACAACTTAACAAACATCTATGAGCTGGTGAGCCAGAACGTGACTGGCATTACGCAGTCCGCCTCTGCCGCTCAAGAGCTTTCAGACTTAGCGGAAAACCAAAAGCATCAGCTTAAGCAGTTCCAAGTTTAAAGGTTCTGCTCAACACGATAAGTTTCAAAGGTTAGAAAAGAAAAAAGCTCCGCACTGGCGGAGCTTTTTAATATCTGGATTAGAGAAAATCCAACTGTGTGATTATTCTTCGTCGGTGACCAGCAGAACAGAGAAAGTGTTCGTTGGCTCTAGTGGGCTCCAGTTGTAAACCTCACCATTAAATGAATCAAACACCATGACGTTTGAGCCATCACCGTTCGGAGTGTTACTCCAGATGTAACCTGCGTAGTCACCCACCTCTAGCGTGTAGCCACTTGCGAATGCAGTACCGTTCATCGCAGGGCTGTGGCAAGCACGTTCTGTCAACGCGACCAACTCCTTAATGTTTGGTAAGCGCCAATTCTTTTTGCCAGCGAAGTCATGTAAAGCATGGTTACCTGATTCATTGCGGATTTGCTCAGCGGTTGATAGCGCTAACTGCCATGACATCTTAGTTGCAGCACCATCACAGGCTTCATTTGCCGCATTCCACGTTGAGCCAACAGGGCAACGCATCCAAGTTAGGCCCGTTTTTAAATCCGTAACCGTCCCAGCATCGGAGTAGGTGTAACGAGAGTTTGGTGCTGTTTTTCCAAAATCAGTAGAACACTCTTGTGCCGCCATGGCTACTTGAGAAGCCAAAACAAGAGATAGCGCGGTGATTAGTTTCTTCATCTTATTGGCCCTTAACTGCTACTAGACGGATTGGGAATTGGTATGACGTGCCTGTGTCACGCTCCACTTTGTCTGAATAAATTTCAACAAAGCTAACGTAACCACGGTCAGCACCTTTCGTTGCAACTACTGCAAATTGAAGCGCACCTTCGTAGTTATAAGTAGAGTAATTGTTAAATGTGAAATCACTTAGCCAAATAGCACCTGATTCAACATCTGGGCTGCCCTTGCCCTGTTGAGGGAAGTAAGCTGTCGTCATACCATAGACATTGCCGTCAGCATCTTTCTCTGTCTCGCCTAAGTCGAGAACATCGTAGAACTCTTGGTATGTTGGTAGGCGCCAATCAGTAATGCCACATAGTGATTGCTTGTTTATATGTTCAACATATTGGCTTGTTGAACAGATGCCATCAGCAGCATCCACACAACCAACGACTTCAAGATCTTCGTAATACGGTTTGAATGTTGCTGACTCATACACGAATGTACGATCTTTAAATTGAATAGAGCTCGCATCCGCACTCTTGTTTTCCCAAACAAGACCAGTACGCTCGTCCATAGTACAAGCCCACTCCGTGGCATCTGCAGCTAAAGCAGCACCTTGTGAATCTAGCTTAACGAACTTAAAGCCAGCGCCTGTCG
Organism: Vibrio sp. VGrn 2; assembly: GCF_009361695.1. Taxonomy (NCBI): domain Bacteria; kingdom Pseudomonadati; phylum Pseudomonadota; class Gammaproteobacteria; order Vibrionales; family Vibrionaceae; genus Vibrio; species Vibrio sp. VGrn 2. The sequence goes on from NZ_RBWD01000005.1 coordinate 114,542, forward strand.
ACGTTTGCTTGTCCTCTTTGTCGAAACCGTATTCCGCATCTTGACCAGGGTAAGAAGCTTGAACCTCAGCAACGTCTGTGGCGCCATCAGCAAAATGAAGAACGGCGCCCGTATCGTTGCTGCCAACCGTTTGTTCAGCAACCGCTGCAATTTCTTCAGCAAATGCACTCACTTGAGCTTCAGACAGAAGATCAGAAACCAACGATTTACCTTGGAAGCTAAGGCTTTGAGCAAGCAACGCTACACCTTTGGTCATTTGTTGTGGTTGCATCGCAGCTAATAGCGCAACCGTGTTTTGCTCTAGCTTGTCTAGCTCGCTGGCTTGTGCGTTAGACATTACCGTACCAGACAGAGAAACGCCGGCATCGGTGAGTTGCGCTTTTACGATCTCTTCAGCTTGAGCAACGGTTTTACCGTCAATTACAAGACCTGCGAGCAACGTTGTTAAACCATTGACCGTGTTACCCGTTGCTAAGTTTTGGCCCGGAGCCGCAAGACGCAACGTTTGGTTTGAACCTTGATCAACTTGAGCAAGAATGGTGCTGGTTAGTACGTTCTTGTTGCTTGAAGTCAGGCTAAATGTACCAGCATTATCCGTTTTAGCACTCGGTTCAGTGGTATCACAAACGTAGTTTTGGTTTAAATCGATGCACACTGGCGTATCAAGAAGTGTACCTGCAGAAACGATGGTGCCAGCTACATCATAGGTCGGTGCCGACGTGTCACCACCAGAACCACCGCCACAGCCAGCTAGGGCTAGTGACATAGCAACGAAAGAATATTGAAACTTCATAGATTTTATCTTCTTTTGATTTTAATTAACGAGAGCGAATCACTCTCACCATTGAAAGCAGGAAAAGTCCTAACAAGGTCCAAGGCGAGCCACTGCCACCTGAACCACCACCACTGCTTTCTTTAGTGGTATCAGCACTGCACTGATACTGAGCAAAGTGACTCACACCCCACTCTTTCAACACCCCAGAGTTCCCTGACACACGGTCAGATACTTCGAGACGCCAAGTACCCCAACTCGGTTGACCGACAAGAGCTTGTAACTCCTCGTCATACTGAGCGGTGAAGTAACCTTTAAATCCATTGGTATTGCTTGATTGATGGCTGAGTAACACGACCGATTTGCCTTGTGGAGACACTAGCGTCACTTGCAGATCCTGCAGTGAGTCATGTTCGATGTTCAGGTAAACCGCAAACGAATCATCAATCGTGCGCGACTTGTCCGATAGCGTCTGAGAGAACAGTCTGTCGCCCTGCTCCGGCAAAGCAGAGCTCACTGATTGAGGCTGGATATCGAGATCTGGCGTACCATTAACCAGCATCACCTTTTCACTCCACTGGTGAGTCTTTAGGCCTTCAGCAAATTGGTAATCCAATGAAATAGAGGAATCGAATTGCGTGCCACACGTCAGACCGCTTGGTAACGCTACCTTCATTGAGGTCGAATCAGAAAGCGTTTCATCAAAGTCGAAAACGGATGCGTTGTTTAGCTGCCATTGCCCTTTGATGCTCGCTTCGCGGCCAGTTTGGCTCAGGCTCACACCAACTTCTTCACCTTGTGCGATGTATCGAGCGTCATAGCGAACGCGAAGAGGCGCTTTAAGTAACTTGTGTTTGTTGAAGCTGTCCGTCAGGAATTGGGCGTAATCTTTATTTGGGAACAAGGTGTTTGCGGCAAACACGGTCGATTCCGCCAGATCATGCATTTTCATGCCACGACCAATGCCATACATGCCTTCAAGAACAATGGCGTCAAACTCGCGGAACACGTTATCGGTATCATCACCGTATCGCTCAACCGATGCTTTAAGTGCTTGGAACAGTGGCGTTGACCATAGCTCGTCGCCTAGTTCACCGCCCACACTAACGTGCGCTGGATACTCTGAGCCCTCGAAGTAACGCGCTCTTTGGTTCCATAAGCTACGAGTTGTTTTGCGTGTTCCGAACACACCGTCCCAGTTGAACACCGTATCTAACTCGAATTCTTGACCACGACGCGAAGCATCCAAATATTGAGTGCGGTAGCTCGCGCTGCCCGCCCAGTAATCAGCAAAACCTTCTGCGATAGCACCAGTGTGACCGTACGCCCAATCAGGAACGATTTGATAGTGAATACCGTGTCCTAGCTCGTGCAAAATCACATCTGCATCTGCAGCATCTGGAGATACTCCGCCAACGCCTAACATCAGCGCACGCGAACCTGTGTAGTAAGAAGAGTTGTCGAGCGCTAAACCACGCCCATCAAAACGAAGCGGTTCGTCAAATAAGTCATAGCTCAAGCTCGATAAGTACTTCAGTGAGCTGTCAAGATGGTAAAACGCCATCAACTGCAAAAAGGCATTGTCGCCAAGTTGAGCGCTTTGCATCGCTTTTACATCCGCAAAAGATTGAACCCCCTCAGGCGGCAAAATACTGCTTGTATCACGCACAGGCTCCGCACCTACCGCAGGTGAAGACAGTAATGCAAGTGCATCCACCTGTTTAACGCGCTCGTTAGCTAGGTAGAACTTGCCACCAGACTGCAAAACTTGAATCTGCTTCTCAACATATTGAAGTGGCTGCGGATAATCCTCTAACGAATTCCAAGCAGAATCAGGCGCAGCTTGTTGTTGCATTGTACGTAAATCAGGATCAAAGAGTGAGACGGGAACAGTCACCAACTCACCAGAGCTCAATGCTGGCGGCTCGGTCACTTCCAAGCGAACAGGCAGTTCCAGTTCTCCAGCTGGCATCGCCTCACCATTACGAATCACCGTATCTTCAAGGCTTTTGAAAATACGCTCAACTTGACTGTCTTGGTTAGTCGACAGCACAATGGTGCGTTGCGGTTGATACTGCCCATCGACCCACACATCAAAGTTGTAATGATCTCCGAGCTGAGAACGAGTTTGATAGCGAAACTTAAGTTCGCCAGCGCTAGCGTAATTGGCTTGTAAGTAGCGCAGCGCTTCGGCTTGGTTCGTGACCGTAATAGCCGCGCTAGGGTAATCCCACTCGGCAGCGTTCGTCACTTGAACGCCTGCCAACGCAAGAGAAAGCGCCAAAAGTTTGAGTTTCATGCAGGGCTCCTACTAAAAGATGTACTTCGCGTTAACCGTAAAGTAACGACCTGGTTCCGTTGAGTAGCGTTTGCTCTCATCCGCTATGCCAGCAACGTCTTGGTAGCGAATGTATTCTTTGTCGAACAGGTTGATGATGGTCGCACTCAAACGAAAATCTTCAGTGATTTGGTAACTTGCCCCCAAATCAAGCGTGTTCCATGAATCTGTTTGTGCGCACTCGGTCTTTTGTCCAAGTGATGTTTGGCAACTCGGCACACGATCCATCGAACCAGCCCAGTTCCACGTCGCGAACGCATTAAAGTCTTGCTGCTGATAGTTCAGCCCAACATTGCCCTCGAAAGGTGTGATGCTACGAACGTACTCGCCTTCGGCGTCCTTTCCGTCAACATAACCAAGCTTGGTACTTAGCCTCCAAGAGGAAGTGAGAGCGTACGCGGCAGAAAGCTCGGCGCCGTAGGTTTCAACGCCGTGTAAGTTTTGGTATTGCTTGATGTAGTTACCGAAGTTATCTTGCCCTGTGGTAACAACATCGATGAAGTTTTGGAACTTGTTGTAAAACGCAGAAACGTAAAGTTGCGCGTGGCCATTATCGAATTTGTTACCGATTTCAAACGAGTCCGAAGTTTCAGCCTCTAGGTCCATGTTCGGTGCAATGACAAACGGCGTTAGCGGCACAAAGTCATGGCTTACGAAGCCATACGCTTTGTCGTATTCCGGAGCACGATAACCGTGGTTATAAGATACATAAGCGATGTTATTGGCAAACACTTCACGAGAAATCGATAGGCTTGGAGATACCTCTGAGCTATCCATGTCTTTTAATGGGAAGCCGCCCACTTCACCCTCACCGTCCGGTGTTAGACGGTGCGCATCAAAGCGCAGGCCGCCTGTAATGGTCCATTTATCCAGCTCCACCATATCTCGAACGTACAGACCAATGTTATAAGCACGAGCAGGAGCGAAAGGTTGTTTGGTCGAAGGCGTTACCCCGTTCCAATCAATCTTGGAATCGCTATCTGTGCGTTCATAATAGTCAGTAGAAAGCTCGATACCGTAAGCCAATTGGTGCTCAGCATTTGCAGCATAAATCGTATTGGTGAAATCACCACGGAAGCCAATTGTTTCGTCAATGAAGGTTTTGTGTTCTAGCTCGCGACGTCTAACAGTCAAACCATTGTGGTCAACTTGTCTCATTAAACGATTCGTGTCTTCCACCACTTCGGTGTGGCGCCAGTAGACCTTTGTATCTAACTCTTCGAACCACTTGGGGTTAATAGGAGTCATTTCGGCACCAATATAAGCGCTGTACTCTTTTGTCGATTCATCTTCTGCGAAGTCTTCGATATGCCATTTGCCATCCTTCTGTATAGATGGCGAACCTTCCAGGCGTTGTTGGTCTTGCCGATAAAGTTCGGCACGCGCTTTGACCATCACTTCATCATTGAAGAAATGATTGATGGCGTATGACGCGCTGTAACCATCCAAATCGCGGTTGTACAAATCTTGGCTGAAGTTACGCGTCTCTTCACCTTGCCAATACGCCGCGTTGACTAAGCTTTCCGTGTCGCCAGAACGAAATGCCAGATTGCTCGCGCCTTTGTATTTATTGCTGATCCCCGTGTACGTGCCCGTGGCATCAACATAAAAGTCACGATCTTTTAAAAACTCACCCGGCTGTTTGGATTTTAGAATCACAGCGCCACCGATAGCACCAGAACCTAAGACTGAGGAGCTCGCCCCTTTCACTACTTCTAATGATTCCAAATTAGAAAGATCAAATGTATCGCGGCCCACTTTGTCATTACTGTCATTCGCACCGAAACCGTCTGCTGAGCGAATACCGTCACGAATGATCATAATGCGGTTACCCGTCATGCCTCGAATCGTGATGTTTTGTGGACGACCAGCGCCACCCGACACACTTACCCCAGGTTCGTGACGCAGCGCATCATAAAGCTCTGTTTCGCCCTTTTGTTCAATCTCTTCGCTAGTGACAACTGCGACGCTGCCTGCTAGTTCAGACATTGGTTGTTCAATCCGATTCGCCGTCACCACGACCTCTTCCATAGAGAAAACGTCAGATTTGGCGTGCACTTGGCTGGCAGCTAGTACCGAAAGTACTGCCGCTGACACTGGGGTAAGCTTCATTTACTGCTCCGCTTTAGATGTTTTAATTAGTGATAAAAGAAAGGCGTATTCTTTTGCTTGTTGTTCTTGCGCTTGTCGTGGGTCCATTTGGTGGCCCGAATTAAAATCGGTCTGCAACAAGTACGGCCCGTCGCGCTCACTTAGCGCGGAAACCTTGGCGAGATACTTGGCACCTTCCCAGTAAGGCACGCGCTGATCGATCAAACCGACTTGAACCAGCATGGGTGGGTAAGCGTCTTTATGAATGTTGAGAATTGGATCGTACGCTTTCATTAGCGCCAATTGCTCAGATTTGGTTGGGTTACCCCATTCGCCATACTGCTGTGTGGTCAGCGGAAGTGAGGTGTCCGACATGCTTGCTACCACGTCAACAAAAGGTACTTTAAGCACGACACCTGAAAATAATTTAGGGTCTTGATTAACCGCTCCCGCGACCAACGTGCCACCAGCACTTGAACCGATGGCAAAAATCTCTCTATTGCCGCGTTCAAACGTTTGCAGCGCATTAGCGGCCGCGACAAAATCACCAATAGAATTGGCTTTGCGCACACCACGGCCCTGCTCGTGCCACTCATCGCCAAAGTACCCACCGCCGCGAACATGGGCGATAGCGTAAATCACGCCTTGGTCGAGCAAGCTTATGACTTGAGGCATAAAGTAGGGCTTCATCGTAAAACCGTATGCGCCATAGCCGTAAATCATCACAGGTGATTGCGCGTGTAATTTGTCTTTTCGATACGCTAAAGAGACCGGGACAGAAACACCATCGTGCTTGATAAAAATGCGTTGGGAGACATAACGTTGGCTATCAAAATCTTGGTAAGCATCTTGAGAATACAAGGTTTTAGTCAGCGTTTTTACATCGAACTCTTCCCACTGAGGAGGCGTAGTCATCGACATACTTCGTATACGAATCTTGTTTGATTCAAAATCGCCCAACGTGCTCAACCAAGCGACATTGCCATCCTGTTCTAATGGCAGTATCACTTTTTCCTGACCTTGGTATGAATACACCGTCAATGTCGCTACGTTGTTCGGCTTACTGAGTGCCACAACTCCTGCATCATAAAGGTAGAACTGGCCAAGCGGTTCACGAGGGGTCGTAAAGCGTTGCCATGTTGCGCTAAGAGGTGCTAGATCGGTTTGATAAAGTGCAAATGTACCTTCAAGATTGCTGTTGATGTAAACGCGCCCTTTCGCCACATCCGCGTAATATTCCACGCCCGCTTCCGGCACTCTCAGTGAATCGCTTACGGTGCCCGTTTCTAGATCAACAAGCTTCTGCTCTGTGGTTGACTCGTTGTTGCTTTGCAGCACCACGTAACGGCTATCTGCCGCACGGTAGAAAGAAAGTAACCAATCTGATTTGTATTCGTGCCATACAACGGTTTTAGCCAAAGATTCAGTGGAGATGCGTAGGATCTGATGAGGTCGCTGTGTACGCATTTCCTTCGAAACGAGGTAAGCCATCTTACCATCAGGTGAAAGCAATACACCGCTATCGACGTGCGTTGCCAGCTCCGTAGATTGGCCAGAGAGTAAATCAACAACCACGGCGCGATATTGCTCGCTGCCATCAATATCTTCAGTAAAAAGCAACGTGTCTCCGCTTACTTGCCACTGCCCTACTTGATAATACGGATATGCAGATTGACGTTCAGAGAAATCAAATACTGTGTTCTCTTGTGCATACTGGTTCGAACGTGATAGCAACACATAACCACCGTCACGACGCGTTAACGTCCATTCGCGTCCATTTACGATCGACCATGGTTTATCACCTTTATCTGCCACCATGGCTTCCCACTGCGCGAGCAGATCTTGCGTCAACGTCTGATATTTTTTTTGATGCTGTTCAGTCTTACGGTTCAGCTCTGTTAGGTAGGTAAGAACTCGCTCATCTTTACGAGCGTCATCTCGCAACCAATTAAAGTCATTAACAGCAAAGCAAGAACTAGAGGTAATTATGAGCCCTAAAAAAACATGAGTAAATTTCATATAGAGAGCAAATTCATTTATAGGATTAATACAATGGCGCGTATTCTGCCCTTAAATAAAAATGAGATCAATTATCATTTTCATAATCATGTGAGATTTTTATCTAGTATGTGAGGAAAAACGTTTGCTTGGACCGAGTTGATAAAACTTAATACCTCTCTAAATTAGCGATCTATGCTGTTTATATAAAACCAGATAAATATAAAAGCCTAGCAAACACGTTAGTATAGAAAGACATCATTTCGCCTGGAGATAAGCATAAAAAAACCCGAGTGCGAACACTCGGGTTTTGAAAAACTAAAATCAGTTGAAAACTGGAGCGACTTTTACTCTTCAGAGTTTGGTGCCGCTGGCTTTTTCTTCGGAATGAACACATCATCACCCACTGATACGTTTTTGTAGAAACTCTTGTCACGTTTAACAGGTTTCTTAGCCGACTTCTTCGCTTGAGGGCGTGATTTCTTCGCTGTTGCTTTCTTGTTACGGAAATCTGGCTTAGGTGGCTTCAGGCCTTTGAACTTACCTTTCAGATCTTCGAATACTGAAAACTCAAGATCTTGTTGTAGGTAAGCTTCTACACGTTTAAAGCTATCCCAGTCTTTTGGACCAACAAGAGAAATCGCATCACCCTTGTTACCAGCACGGCCCGTACGGCCAACACGGTGTACATATTCTTCAGTATGCTTTGGCATATCGAAGTTAATGACGTGTGTCACTGTCGCAATATCCAAGCCACGAGAAGCAACATCTGTTGTCACTAGGATCTTGAATACCGCTCGCTCAAACTGGCTCATGATCGTATTGCGTTGAGTCTGGTTCAAGTTACCACTCAATGCAACGGCCTTCAGTTTCTTCTCGTTTAGCTTCGCTGTTAGGCGCTCAGTATCATCGCGCGTCGCCGTAAAGATGATAACTTGGCGATATTCTGCTTCTGAAAGTACGCGATCTAGAATCGCCTCTTTATGATCAAGATGATCACACAGGTAGAATTTTTGCGTGATATCTTTGTGTTCTTCGTTAGAAACACCGATAGCAATACGTTTCGGAGCATTAAGCATTTCAGCCGCAATGTCATTTACGTCGGCGTGATCCAACGTTGCAGAGAACATTAATGTTTGACGGCGACGATGCTTAGCTGCTTTATGGATACGACGAAGCTCTGGTGCAAAGCCCAAATCCAGCATACGGTCTGCTTCATCAAGGATCAGCGTTTCCAAACCTTCAAGGTAAAGCGAGCGGTGCTCTAAGTGGTCAGCCAGACGTCCTGGTGTCGCCACGATGAATTTCGGGTAACGGCGCAGTGCTTTCACTTGATCATTAAAGTTCTCACCACCCAAAATCAATGCAGCTTCATAAGATAGGCCAGCAAGCATAGAGCGAAGCTCACCATACACTTGTTTCGCTAGCTCACGAGTGGGAGCAAGAATAACTGCGCGAGGGTCTTTGGCAGAAAACGATTTTGTCTTTAAAGACTTGTGAAGCATTGGTAATACAAACGCCAAAGTCTTGCCCGAACCCGTTTTCGAAGATGCCAATAAATCCTTGCCTGCAATCGCAACAGGAATAGCCTGCTTTTGAATGTCAGTTGGTTTTTTAAAATCGTAGTGTTTTAGGTTCTTCAACAATCGGTTGTCTAGGCCTAGATCTTTAAATTGCAAAGTATTCTCCAATAAATCAGTCAGCGTCTGAGCGCTCTGTAATGTCGTTTCCGCTCTAACGCAGCAAAAAAAAAAAGCTCGGTATAATACCGCAAATCATAGGAGTATAGATAGAGATCACACAAACTAATTCCCACGGATGAAAACAAAACATCACTTGCGGCTCAATTAAGAACAAACCCTCGCTTTATTGGTCAGCTGCTTGGCTTAAGATTTAGAGAAAAGCGAGCTCAAGGTGCGCCTCTCGTTCTCCAATAAAACTGCGTAAATAGCAGTTATTTGCGCCGAGAAACTTTCATTTGTGTCAATATCGTCTAAATTATTGATATCAGGAACGTGGCAAAAACACCTGCTATGAGAACTGTTGTGGGAATAAGGGAGAGGATAATTCACTCACCTTTGTTAAGCTCAGGTAAAAGTTGACGTCAGGTACTCCATGAAATTCTTGGGTTTTTTTGACTTTTGCTACATCATGTACTGATAAAATGTATCCACATTTAACCTCGCTACTGTATAAAATAATAGTTGGTAGCGAGACTTTCACTATAAGCAAGGAGTTCTTATATGAACAAAACGTTGATCGCAGCTGCAGCAACTTCAGTACTTCTACTAGCAGGTTGTGCTTCTTCTGATGACGCAGCAACAGCAAATGCAGCAAAACTAGACGAACTAAGCAACCAAGTTAGCCAACTAAGCCAAGACGTACAAGCTCTTCAATCTGACGTTCAAAAATCAGGTGCAGCAGCAATGGCTGCTCAAGAAGAAGCTGAGCGTGCTAACGAGCGTATCGATAACATCGCTCAGTCTTACACTAAGTAAGATTTGATACCGCGTCTTAACGCCTGTTAAGGCGCGGTTATTTCGACGGGAACCCCATTCTGTGCGGCAATCGCTGCTTTAGCCTTCACATTTTTCAGTCCGAACTCATCCAGCCACCACTTTAACTCTTTTGGTACCTGTAGGTGATCTTTTTCACCATTGCTGCGAGTCAATGGCTCATGTGCCTCTAAAAATACACTTCTGTCCGGCTCTAGTGATACTTTCACTGGTTGGTTAATGATATTCACTTCTTCACCGTTACGAACTTTTTCAAACAACCATTCAATGTCGCTTGGGTCCATACGAATGCAACCCGCGCTGACGCGCATGCCGATGCCAAAGTCTTTGTTGGTACCGTGAATAAGGTATTCACCATTTCCGTAGGCTAAACGCAATGCAAACATGCCAAGCGGGTTGTCTGGACCGGCAGGTACAACGGTTGGCAAGTCAATGCCCTTTGCTTTGTACTCGGCACGAATCGAGGCTGGCGGCGTCCACGTAGGGTTTGGACGTTTTTGGCTAATACGCGTTGTCATCACCGGGGTGTCTCGCCCAATTCGCCCGATTCCCACGGGGAATACATGCACAATATCTTCCCCTTTCGGGAAGTAGTATAAGCGCAATTCCGCTAAATTAATGACAATGCCTTTGTGGGGTACATCTGGGAGGATCAGTTGTGTTGGAATAGTAAGAACGTGCCCCTCTTCTGGCAAGAAGGGATCCACGCCTTTATTTGCCGCCATTAAACCTAGCATCCCGACATCGTAGTGCTTGGCAATATTTGCCATGGTTTCGCCTTCTTGCACGACGTGGTTTTCAAGGCGACCAATTAAACGACTGCCATCCTCTGGTAGCTCGTACATTTTAGCGAATGACAAACCACTCGCTAAAGATAACGATACAGATAACAACGTACGTTTTGCGAAACTCATTGATCGCTTTTTGCTAAGCATTTCACTTTATTCCTTGGCACTTTTAAAGAGCCGTAAGGTTATCTCTCTTTCTGTCTTGTGATCAACCATCGGCTTGTGATATTCCAGTAAAGAAAATCCCTCCCAAGTCCAAGGTTTATGGATGTATTTGTTTGGCACACTTTTGATTTCAGGCACCCAGTGGCGCACGAATTGACCATCAGAGTCAAACTTCTCACCTTGGCTTATCGGGTTGAAAATACGGAAGTACGGCTGCCCATCACAACCCGTCGATGCAGACCACTGCCAACCACCATTGTTTGCTGCGAAATCGCCGTCCACCAGCTTACTCATGAAGTACGCTTCGCCCCAACGCCAGTCAATGTGTAAATCCTTGGTGAGAAAGCTCGCGACAACCATGCGAAGCCTGTTATGCATCCAGCCTGTTTGGTTGAGCTGACGCATTGCTGCATCGACGATCGGGTACCCTGTCGCTCCAGCCTTCCATCGCTCAAAAGCCTGCTCATCATAAGACCACTGAATTTTATCCTCCCAGTCGATAAAGCCTTTGCCTTTAACGAGCTTTGGTTCGAAAACCAACAGGTGCTGATAAAACTCACGCCAAATGATCTCACTCAACCAAGTTGCTTTCCCTTCTGTTAGGTCATTTTGTTGGTTTTCAGCATACAAGCGAGCAATACATTGCCTTGGTGACAAAGCACCAATCGCAAGATAGGGAGACAGTTGACTGGTGCCATCAATAGCCGGAAAATCTCGATCTTCCTTGTAAGCATCACTGCGCTCACGAGCAAATTCCCTAAGCTGCTTTAAAACATCATTGGTCGAAGCAAACCAATCCTCGCTGGACTCTCGAGGATAGCTAAACGTGAAGTCTGAACTAAATCGAATCGGCTCTAATTGTTCCAATAGTTTGCTGCTTAGCGGCGCTTGTTCTTGAGGCTTTGTTACCGCTGGCATTTGAAACTGCGTCAACCAAGCACGTTTGAATGGTGTAAATACCTTAAAATACTCACCTTGCTTATTGAGAACCGTCGTTGGTGGGTGCACACATTTGTCGTGGAACAGTTCAAAGTCGATATCATGGGAAGCTAACGCCTCACTCACTTGTGCATCGAGCTCTCGTTCATTCACTTCATAGTGAATATTCGCCATAACAGACGTTGCTTCAAGTGTTTTCGCCCATTCACTAATCACTTCGGTACAATCAGAAAACGACGGCACCTCTTTATATAAAAAAGGAACATTCAGGCTTTCCAACTCGTCGTTGAGATACTCTAAACGACGAGCAATGAGATCCGCCTGCATCGGCGCCATGTGATGTTCTCGCCACTGCTCTGGCGTCGCGATAAAACAAGCGACAACAGGCTGACCTGAATCTAACGCCGCCTTAAATGCGGTGTGGTCTAACGTTCGTAAATCACGTCGAAACCATACTAAGATCATGGTGTCTCCTTCGTTTCGTCTACTCTGTTAGGTGCAGTTTCTCAATCACTTCAGAACATCCAATACGTTCTCCAAAACGTGTTTGAAGCATTTTGATGGACTCCACTTGCTTAGCTGCCAGCGCTTTATTGGAAAACAGGTAAATGAGCGAGTAGCTATCAACAACTTCGTGCTCCAGTAAACCAGAGACATCATCAACTTTGTCGATCAACGTCGTGTGATACCCTTGCTCACACAACTTCGCCGCTTGAATCCAGCTCTCTGCTTCCCTATGTTGTTCAAAGCTGATAAGCAAGCACTTCCCTTTGGAAGCGGCTTTGTTTTCAGAGTCGATAACAAGGGCAAGACGAGTGATCAAACAAGTTTGAAATAACCCCATCTGCAACGATCTCAGCGATCCTTTGACCATCTCCAGCGCGTCAAATACAGGGTCAATAAATTGTTCAATAACCAAGTTCAATGGATACTCTTTGAGAACAGATGCAAGCAAGCTCTCCGCTTTGCCTCGATTCAGTTTCGAAAGTGCTGATAACATGGTTTCTACTTCTTCGAGAGTACGAACTTCATTGTTGACTTCTACGTCAGCACTTTTTCCCAAAAGTCCCTTTACTTTACCGATGGCAATCCCCTTCGCGAGCCAACTCTGGACTTCACGAATCGTATCGAGATCTTGCTGTCGATAAAGTCTGTGCCCTTTTTCTGTTCGCTGAGGCTGGATCAAATTGTATCTTCTCTGCCAAGCTCTTAGCGTAACTGGTTTCACACCCGTGATTTCTGCGACATCTCGGATCGCGTATAGTTTTTCTTCTGAACTACAAACCATAGCGTAATCTCATCTCCTGCGGATACGGTTCTAAAAACTTCTGTTTTGCTAAATACTCATCTGGGTAAGTGTTTAAGTAGTGCTTAATCAATGTCAACGGTGCTAATAATGGCAATGTACCAGTGCGGTAGTCATGAATTACTGTTGCTAATTCTTCTTTTTCGTCTTTAGTTAAAGCGCGCTTAAAATACCCTTGTAAATGCATTAGTACGTTAGTGTTGTTTTTTCGGCTAGCACGATTCGCAAGTGCCTTCATAAGACCTAAGCGATACTCTTGATAGAATTCTTCGATTTCATAGCTAGCGACATCGGCAACTAAACGACCAAGAGAACGGTATGACTCAGGGTGATGCGCCATCAAGGTCAACTTATAGCGCGAATGAAAATCGATAATTTTGCCTCGAGTTGGCTCTCCGTCCATCGAGTCATAAAAGTCGTTTAGGCAAAATACTCGGGTAATAAAGTTTTCTTTTAATACAGGATCGTTGAGTCGGCCATCCTCCTCGACGGGCAACCAAGGCATTTTTTTCATCAGCGTTTGTGTGTACAAGCCGACGCCTTCTTTCGCTGCGTTATTTTTGCTATAAACCTTGACGCGCTCCATACCGCAAGTTGGAGACTTGGCACAGACGATGTAACCACAAAGTTGCTCGCTTTGTAGCTCCTCCACTTTGTTAGCAGAGTAAGCAAGCATATTATCGGTATGGTCATTTTCTGGATTTTTAGTTTCTACCAGCGCCACACGCTCTTCTTCGGAAATCAAACGAATTGTTGGTCGCGGCACTGGCATTCCGACGCCCACTTCGGGACATACCGAAACAAAGTCAAAATATGGGCTGAGCTCTTTAGTCACAAAGTTACTGACTTTATGACCAGAGTCAAAACGAACCCTTTCACCCAAAACACAAGAACTGATACCTACTTTGATTGAAGATTCCATGATGACGCATCCCTATACAAAATGTTTTGTTGTATAACTTATAGCAAGGCTTTTCAGATTGTACAAGAAAATAAATTGTACAATTTAATCGTTTTACTTTTCTCAAGAGCATTTCGATCAGCGCTTTCTCAAAAGTTTTTTATGTTCTCAATGTCCATTTTGTGCGCGCAATCGACAAATCGCTCAAAAGCGAATCGATTGCTCTTTTGCTTTCAACAGATTTAGTTATCAATGATGTTCATGGTTTCTAAAAGCGTGGTTTTTGTGACTAAGCTCTCAAGGGGGCACTGTACGTCCCGATATTATTGCTTCAACGAAAACGAACAAGTTCAACAGAATTGGTAATAGCGTTCTATACTAGAGGCGTTTTATCAAAACAAAACTTTGGAGAGCACTTATGGCAACCCCACACATCAATGCACAACCAGGTGATTTCGCTGAAACGGTTCTAATGCCAGGCGACCCTTTACGTGCTAAATACATCGCAGAAACGTTTCTTGAAGATGTGAAGCAAGTTTGTGACGTTCGTAACATGTTCGGCTTTACTGGCACTTACAAAGGCAAAAAAGTGTCTGTTATGGGTCACGGCATGGGTATCCCTTCTTGCTGTATCTACGTACACGAGCTAATCGCAGAATACGGCGTGAAAAACGTAATCCGTGTAGGTAGTTGTGGTGCGGTACGTGACGACGTTAACCTAATGGACGTTGTTATCGGTATGGGTGCTTCTACAGACTCTAAAGTAAACCGTATCCGTTTCAACAACCACGACTTCGCTGCAATCGCTGACTACGGCCTTCTAGAAGAAGCGGTAAACCAAGCACGTGCTCAACAAGTACCAGTGAAAGTTGGTAATGTATTCTCTGCAGACCTGTTCTACACACCAGAAGCTGACATCTTCGAGAAGATGGAAAAACTAGGCATCCTAGGTGTAGACATGGAAGCGGCTGGTATCTACGGTGTTGCTGCAGACCTAGGTGCGAAGGCGTTAACTATCCTAACGGTTTCTGACCACATCATCCGTGGCGAAAAACTAAGCTCAGAAGAGCGTCAAAAGTCGTTCAACGACATGATGAAAGTTGCGCTAGAAACCGCAATCAACATCTAAGAACAAGTAGTAAGTAATAATTTGCAGCCAGAGTTATTGCTGGCTGCCCGAATTATCCCGAGGGGGCGATTGTGTCTAACGGCGAACTGCCAAAAGACGCAGATGGGTTACAACTCAACTTTTGTAAAACATTGGCGTGTGACAACTTTGGATTGAGTGATGCAAAGCGTTACGTTCTGCAACATGCTAACCCTAAACGTCCGGCGATGGTATGCCGTGAATGTGGAGCTTTCCCCCCCTTACTTAACAATCGCGATGTCGTGAACGAACTTCATCGCCTGCGACACGTCCACAGTGACGGGTTGCCTGCGTGCCGCAATGATGATTGCGAGAACTTTGGACTATCCGTCCACACACATAAACACCTCTACCACGCTTTCGGTTACAGCGGCGATCGTCAACGTTACCGTTGTAAAGCGTGTCAAAGTACCTTTGTTGATAAATGGTCAGGCGCGAACAAGAAGCTACAATTCCAAGAGAATTTAATGGGCTTATTGTTTACTGGTTACTCTGTGCGCGAGATCTGCCGAAAACTCAGTATCAACCCGAAAACCTTTTACGACCATGTTGATCATATTGCGAGTCGCTGTCGCCGTAAATTAGCCACTATTGATGCTCGTTGGGTAAACCACGCAACGCACTATGAATTGGCCTCAAATTATATTGCATTGCAGCCAAACAGCAATAATGGTGTCTACTGGATTGTTTCTGGTGAAGCGCACTCAGGCTATATTCTTTGTCAACATGTGAACTATTCTGCTGATGAAGAGCCAATCGCCACGCTAGACCATAACCCGTACGACGAGGTCTCTCGTTTTGTTTCCCAAGAGTACACAGCGGAAGCAAGTGAACCGCCAGCGGAACCTTCGAACCTCCTGCGTGAGCGTATTGACCAAAAATACCAAACCATTTTGGCTCGCGGTAACGTGGAAGATCCTCTTGGTAATCTTTCTGTATTCCATTACCCATCTAAAGGGGCATTAGTTCGTCCGCCTTACACATCATACGCTCATTACCTGCATGTACTTGATATGTGTTGCCCCAACAAACGTGTATCTCTATATATGCCTCAAGACCCCCTACTACGTTCGGCAGCACTGAGCGTTTGTTTGTCTCGAATTAAAGAGAAAAATGTCGACTTGATGTACGTAGAAGAAGACGCAAATTGGGACATGAGCACACCTTTTGGCAAGGTCGATATCGCCTATATGAGCTGGTGGCGAGATCGCTGGGCGATCTCCACTCAAGACGAAAGCCACAAAGGCATTTGCTACCTTGCTGGTGATAGAAATGAGCCCGAGAAATGGTTTAACGTTGCAACAACTCGCCATGTGCAGTTCTATCAAAATCGCTTCCAGATCCTTTTCGAAAGCTTCATTAACGAGCCACGTCGCAAATTACGACCTGCTGGAATTTTACCTCTTTTAGATATATTCAGAGCTTGGCATAATTTGTGCTATCAGGATAAGCAGGGTCTTACCGCCGCACAAAGGCTAGAAGTCACTGATGCTCCTTTGACCATCAAACAGCTCCTATCGTAACTATTGGCATTTAGATGTAGTAATTAGGGGCTGTGACAGTATACATTACGGCACCTAATCGTTTACCAAAGCGTTATCCGCATCGTTTTGGTAATAAAACATGCATCTAACCACTTAATATTAGGTGTGAATTCCAGTTCGATAGTCATGGATGTGAACGTTGGATAAAAACCAAATTCAGCTAGAAGATGAGCTCAAAAAGCTTAAAGGCCAAATAAAAACGGCCCCTGAACACACCTTCAGTGTTGCGCAGCAATACCGTATCCGCGCGGAGCAAATTTTATTTGTGGATGGTGAAATCAGAGCATTGCTGATAATGGCGCAGTGCTGTTGGTGCCTAATGGATTACCGACAAGGCTTAAAGCTAGTCAAAGACGCCTACAGCAAGCAAACCCAACTTGAAACCGACGACCACCTGCCCGAAATTCTTCATTTGTTTGCTCTTCAATATTGGGGACAAGCAAAGTATTACTCAGCCCAACAATATTGGATTAATGCACTCGAACAATCTGCCCTCGTTGATGATATTGAAATTCAAATCGAATCTCTAATTGGGCTTGGCAACGTATGGCGTATCACAAATGAGCATCAACTTGCCGCTTCCACTCATGAGTTGGCCGTTAAAGTGGCAAACAACGTCCGTATTGCTTGGTTGGAAGGCAAAGCTCGTATCCTGTTGGCTTGGGACTATTACTTACTGAATAAATTTGTCGAAATGCTCACTGTGCTGGATGGTGCAACCGAAGTACTAAAAGATCATGATGACAGCACATGGCAAGCAGAGATCTGGGACTTTAAAGGCTTAGCGCTACTTGGGCTAGAACGCCTTGATGCCGCAGAAGAAGCCACACAAAAGGCCCATAAACTCGCTATTGAACATGATCTCATTTGGATGAAGGCACACTCGTTTATTAGCCGCGCAAGGCTCGAACTCTTACGCAAAAATACGGATAGTGCAGCAAAGTTACTACTCGCAGCAGAAGAGTCCGCGCTTAGTTTTGACAACGGCGAGCTACTAAGTCAGATCTGCTTTCAGCAATCTCGAGTCGCTGAAGAGCAAGGTGATTTTGAATCAGCGTTTAACGCGTTTAAAAAATACCGTAAACATGCACTTAAAATGCTCAAAGAACAGACTCATCGAGTCAGTATGGATAAAGCACGCGGCTCCAAACGCCAGCTAGAGCAACGAGCGCGTAAGCTGATTAATCGTATCCGTTCCCAACATGAATATGACCCTGAAAAACAGTTTTCTAATGTTGTGTCCGAGACCTACTGGTGGGAACAGTTAGTTCTGTTTAAAACAGAGCTCAAACGCTCCAACCACGCGATCATTATGATTCAGCATGCAAACCCCGAATTTCTCGATGTTTGTACTGAGCTAGTTCATGCATTGACGACCTCAAATGATCTCATCTCACGAATTTCCAGTGACAGACTAGCTATGTTAATTGCAGAGAAAGGTCAAGCAGCAGAAGATGTCTATCGCACGGTTCAGGCAATGTTAGACATCTATCCATGGAAACGTCGCGGGCTAAAAGGTCCCAAACCGATACTGTATTTGCAAGATATCCTGACCTTCCCATTCACTTTAGAGCAACTCGAAGAAAGCTATATTGAGGTAATGAAGCATGGAACAACTGCTTAGCAAGGTGACTGACGCAGGCATCGATCCTTCTTCCGTCTCTGGTGAAGAAGCGATTACGCTGTGGGAGCACATCGGGTTACATATTGCATCCACGAACCGAGAAAAAGCACATTGCTATATCATTAGTGCCGAGTATCGACGAGAAATCAAACAGCTCAACGACAGCATCGAAGAACTACGACAAGCCCTTGAGTTGCTCGTTTTACCCGACGATGTAGAAGATATTCTGTCTGTAAAAGCAAGCTTGAGTGATCGTTTAGTAGAAGTAGGTGACTACAACGCGGCATTAACCGAATATGTTGCTGCAACGAATATCGCCGTCGAATATGGCTATATTGATGAGTACGTACTGGCTATTATTGGAATGGGCAATTTGTGCGATGCCTATGGGGATCACCATCGTGCTTTGCGTTATTACCAAAAAATCGATGCGATCGATCACGCCATTAGCAGTCGCTCCCTACGTCTGCGCTACAAACTTTACATGCTTGCCTGTTACATCAGTTTGAACCGTACCGCAGATGCACAAGAATTATTGAGTGAGTGTGAAGAGCTAAGTATCCTCGTCAGTGATAAAAACCTTGCTGCGCAAATTCATCTCTACCGAGCCAAACTGCATCGTTTGCAAGAGGATTACCCTAACGCATTGCTTGCTATCTCGAATGTTCAGTATACGACGGGCAGTGCTACCACGTACTGGTTGTCCACAATGGTCAAAATCGAGACCGCATATTGTCTAAACGGTGTCGGACACATCTCTTTAGCCAACTTAGTACTGGACTCTATCGGTAAACGAATTCAGAAACACTCGTCTCCTCTTGTCGCTCAGCATTTTTACAACGCAATGAGTCAAGTTTACGCTTCTCAAGGGTTATTTCAGAAAGCATTAAACTGTGAAAAAAAAGCGTTTCGCATTGAATCTGACCTTGTCAAACACATTCCAATTGGTGAATTGGGTTCTACTCAATTACGTCGACTTTCTCGTTTTGAGCTACAGCTCAAACTCATTTTGTCAGAACTTGAAAACAAAGAGCTCAAGGAAACCACCAAACAACATAAGAATACGGTCGCCCAACTACAGCAAGATGTCTTTACTGACCCGCTGACCTCTTTGCACAACCGGCGCTGGTTAGAAGTCAAACTCAAAGACCTGCTTTTGCACGATACTGAATTTGCGTTGATGGTCATCGATATTGACCATTTTAAGTCCATCAATGACGAGCTCAGTCACCTTGTTGGAGACAAAGCGATTAAACGTGTGTCTCAAGAATTAGCAGGATACTTCAAGTTTAAAGGCGCTTCTTGCGTTCGCTTTGGCGGTGAAGAGTTTCTTGTCATTCTAGAGAATAGCAATCTAGAACGGGCAGAAATGCATGCCGAGAATTACCGCGAACGCATTTATCAATATGGTTGGGACGATATTCTTGGCGAGCGGGGGTTGACCGTATCGATCGGGATTACCTTACATCGAGAAGGAGAGAATACCCAACGTACCTTCTACCGCGCCGACAAAGCCTTGTACCGCGCCAAAGCCAATGGCCGAAACCAAGTCTGTACCGAACTTTAAACCATGCCCCAACCTTCACTTGGGGCATAACCGTGGCTTTTATTCTCTATTCCTTCCTTTAGTACTACTTAGTTTGAATATAGTCGCCTTCACTTCTTATTGTCCCCGAATAGCAATCGATACGGATATCGCATAAACATAATTCAAGTACAAAATAACTTGATTGAACGATAGTTAAGACAAATACTTAAACTGTTCATTTACGTAAGATTTTCCATTAGGTAACAAGCACAGGCAGGTAAGATGTTTCTAGACTATTTTGCACTTGGGTTACTCATCTTCGTTGCTTTGGTGATCTTCTACGGGATTATCGTTATTCATGATATTCCGTATGAAATTGCTAAAGAACGCGAACACCCTCATCAAGACGCAATTCATTACGCAGGCTGGGTTAGCCTTTTCACTTTACATGCACTGTGGCCATTTTTATGGATATGGGCAACATTGTGGCGCAAGGAGCGAGGCTGGGGCTTCAAACAACTTGAGCAAGAAACGCACGACATTCATCACCGTCTTGAAGAGCTCATCGACGAAGTCAACGAACTCAAAAACGAAGTATCGATGTTGAAACAACAAAAGATTCAGCAAAGGCCTTTGACTGAACAAAGTAAAGAGGACGAATAATGGATTTATTGCTGATTCTGACTTATACAGCCCTTTGTATCGCCATTTTTAAAGTCTTTAATATTCCTTTGAACAAATGGACCGTACCTACAGCCGTACTTGGCGGCGTAGTGTTGGTGGGCACACTCGTCCTTCTTATGAACTACAACCACCCATTTACTCAGTTAGGTAACCAAGTATTCCCAACCACGCCTATCGTCTCTGGTGTACGTGGCCGCGTTGTGGAAGTGCCCGTTCAAGCGAACCAACCGCTCAAAACCGGCGATATTCTTTTCAAAATCGACCCTGTGCCTTTTGAAGCAGAAGTCGCACGCCTTGAAGCGAAAGTGAAAGAAGCAAGCCAAGGTGCGTTGGGTTTAGAGTCTGACTTGAGAGAAGCAGAAGCGGCGGTTTTGAAAGCGCAAGCCGATAGAGATAAAGCACAAAGAGAATTTAGCCGATATCAAAGGGGCTTTGATCGCGGCGCGTTTACGGAACAAGATTTAGATACTCGACGCCAAGCGTACAAAGCGGCAGAAGCCATGCTAGACGTCGCCATTTTGCAGCAAGAGCAAGCACAGATCGCATTAGAGTCGGAAATCGGCGGTGAGAATACCCAAGTCGCGCAACTACTCGCTGAGCTACGTAAAGCAGAGTTCAACCTTGAGCAAACCGTCGTTCGTGCGCCAACCGATGGTTACGTTACGCAATTGGCTTTGCGCCCTGGTGTGATGGCTGTGCCGTTGCCGCTTGCCCCTGCAATGACCTTCGTGCATACCGAAGACATTACGTACACCGCGGCGTTCAGACAAAACTCGCTACAACGTTTGGAGGCAGGCTTTGAAGCGGAGTTTATGTTCCGTGCGATACCGGGCAAGGTATTCCGTGGCGAAGTCATCGACGTGATTCCAGCTATTGGTGAAAGCCAAATTCAAGCCAGAGGTGCTCTGCTTGGTACCGATGCCCTGCGCACAAGCGGACGTGTATTTGCGAAGCTGAAAATCACGGACGATTTGAGCGAATACCACCTACCAATGGGTACCGCGGTTGAAGTCGCCGTTTACTCAGACAGCTTTACTCACGTGTCAGTGATGCGCAAAGTGCTGATTCGCATGAAGAGCTGGCAGAACTATTTGTACCTAGACCATTAATGAACAGCTAGCTCATTCATTTATCGATGAAAATAGTATCAGAAAGTGTAATCGGGGGCTGACAATCAGCCTCCGATTTCATTCTGGCCATCCAGACAGATAGCATTCCCACTTTTATCAATATTCTGTATAATGCGCGCCTTATTTTTAATGCTTGCTAAAAAACAAAGCCAGTCAAAGGGATACGTGAATCAAATCACACATTTCCTGAAGAAAAATAGAGCAAACAATAAGCAACTTGGTTGTTTTGTATATATGTTACACAATCAAATAACCAATGCTTTCCAACAATATAAATGAACGTTCTTTAAAATCGACCATTGAACTGAGGTTATCTATGAATCTTTCTGCTAAAACCGTTGTGGTTATTGCAATCGGTGCTGCTCTTTACGGCATCGGTGGCTTACCTATGTTTGGCATCCCTGTGTTTGCAAACACAACGCTAAAACCAGCCATGGCAGTATTAGCATTGTTCTCAGTACTATTTGGCCCACTTGTTGGCTTTTTGGTTGGTTTTATTGGCCACTGGGTCACTGACCTATTCGCAGGTTGGGGCGTATGGCTCACTTGGGTACTTGGTTCAGGTATTGTTGGTTTGATTATCGGTCTATTCCCTTCTCTAACGCGCTACCGTTTAGAGAAAGGCGATTTCAATATGAAAGACTTCGCGTTATTCGTAGTACTTGCGCTATTAGGCAACGTATTTGGTTACGGTTGCTCTGCATTCCTCGACACGATTTTATACGCAGAACCGTTCACTAAAGTGTTTACCCAGCTTTCAATTATCGCGATCGGTAACACTATTCTTATTGCTATTGTTGGCTTCTTCATTCTTAAGTCTGTCGCTAAACGTAACAAGCAAAGCCGTAACTTAACAGAGGCTTAATGTCGAATGACAATCGAATTTTCTAACTTCTCTTTTAGATATGAGTCGCTGGACAAACCGACGCTAAAAAATATCAATCTAAGGATAGAGAAAGGAGAGAAAATCGTCATTATCGGTCCAAGTGGTAGTGGTAAATCTACCCTTGGGCAATGTCTTAACGGACTGATCCCACACGCAATCAAAGGGGAAACCAGTGGAACATTGACCATCAATGGTCAAGACACCGCCCCTTTCGACATGCACCAATACACCGAGCAAGTTGGCACCGTACTGCAAGATACGGACAGCCAATTCGTGGGTTTGAGCATTGGCGAAGACATCGCATTTGCGTTGGAAAACCAGCTAACTTCTAACATCGACATGTACCCATTGGTCAAAGCTACGGCCAAAATGGTCGACTTGGAACAGATGTTAGATCGCTCTCCCCACGATTTATCTGGCGGGCAGAAACAGCGTGTTTCTTTGGCGGGCATTCTCGTCGATGACGTCGATATTCTTTTGTTTGATGAACCACTAGCTGCGCTTGACCCTAAAACGGGTAAAAAAACCATCGAGATCATCGATGAGCTACACCGCGAAACAGGCAAAACCATCGTAATCATTGAGCA
The DNA here is from genome assembly GCF_009361695.1 of Vibrio sp. VGrn 2. Taxonomy (NCBI): domain Bacteria; kingdom Pseudomonadati; phylum Pseudomonadota; class Gammaproteobacteria; order Vibrionales; family Vibrionaceae; genus Vibrio; species Vibrio sp. VGrn 2. The sequence goes on from NZ_RBWD01000005.1 coordinate 137,486, forward strand.
TCGTCTTGAGGACGTTCTGCATCGCTCAATTGACCGTATTATCTTGATGGAAAGCGGCGAAATCATTGCCGATACAACGCCAGATGAAATTTTAGCGTCGCCTCTGCTAGAAGATTACGGCATCCGCGAACCGCTTTATATTTCGGCTCTGAAAGAAGCAGGCTGCGCGATTGAGGGCGATGCAAAACCTTCTAGCTTAACTACCTTACCGTTAGAGCAATATAAACCAGCAGTACAAGCATGGTTTGATGGTTCAACAGCACAACGACCTAAAACGCCAGCCGAGACTTTGCTTGAAGTCTGTGGCCTCACCTATTCTTACGACGGTGAGAAAAACGCGTTAGAAGACGTGAGTTTTGACATCAAGCGTGGCGAGTTTGTCTCTGTACTTGGCAAAAATGGCTCGGGTAAATCGACCATCACCAAACTGATTATGGGCGTTATTGAAGCGGATAGCGGCTCAATGAGCATGAATGGTCAAGATCTTAACGAACTGACCATCTTCGAGCGCAGCCAGAAAGTGGGCGTGGTGATGCAAAACCCGAATCACATGATTTCCCATCACATGATTTTCGACGAAGTGGCCTTCGGCCTCCGTAATCGTGGCATTGAAGAGAAACAAATCGAAGCTAAAGTACTTGAAGTCCTTGAGCTGTGCGGTTTGAGCAAATACCGTCACTGGCCAATCGAAGCATTGAGCTACGGCCAGAAAAAGCGCGTGACCATTGCGTCAATTTTGGTCTTGGAACCAGAGCTTCTGATCCTTGATGAACCGACGGCAGGTCAGGACTACCGGAACTACACGTCTATGCTGAGTTTCATCGAAAAGCTCAATCGCGAGTTGGGCGTAACCGTGATGATCATCTCCCACGACATGCATTTAGTGCTGGAATACACCACGCGCTCTATCGTGATTGCAGACAGTAAATTAGTCGCGGATGCACCAATGACGCAGGTATTCAGCAGTCCAGAGCTACTAGACCAAGCGAACCTCACCACAACAAGTCTGTTTGAGTTGGCTACGAAAGTTGGCATCGAAGACACCAATGGCTTTATGCAGCATTTTATCAATGTAGAAAAAGCGCACCGCCAACAAAAAAGCAGCGAAGTAAACCAACCAGAGAAAGCGGTGGCATGAAAAACAATAAGATGAAGTTTGGTATCAACTACATCGATACCCAATCGCCACTTCATAAGTTGAATGGCATTACTAAGTTCTTGCTTTTCATTGCTTGGGTAACGGTGGTGTTGACCACGTTTGACTTGCGAATCATTGCACTGTTGATCGTGCTTGGTTTGGGCTTATTGAAAATGACCAAAGTGCCATTTCATGTCTACAAACCACTTTTACTCGGTACAGGCACGGTATTGCTGATCAATGCCCTATTTATGTTCGCGTTAGCACCGCAACAAGGTACTGAGTTCATGGGCTCATCAACGGTTTTACTCTCGTTACCCGGTAATTACTCGCTCACTCAAGAGACGTTGTTTTACCTAGTAACAGTGACGTTGAAATACTTCAGCATGTTCCCAATCGCGTTAGTGTTTGTATTTACCACTCACCCGACGGAGTTTTCAGCCAGCTTGAACCGCTTGGGTGTGCCTTACAAAATCGCCTATGCCGTGAGCTTAACGCTGCGCTACTTGCCGGAAGTGAAAAAGGACTTTGTTAACATCATGCACGCGCAACAAGCACGCGGAGTAGAACTGAGTAAGAAGGCTCCGTTATTCACTCGTATGAAGAACGTGGCGAAGATTCTTGGCCCTCTGATTTTCTCTAGTTTGGACAGAGCAGACCAAATCTCAAACGCGATGACGCTACGTGGTTTTGGCCGTCACTCATCTCGCACTTGGTACAGCCTAAAACCACTTACCAAAGCCGATATGATCTACATGGCAGGGATTGCGGTGATAGTGATTGCTGCGATCAGCAAGCGTGTTATGGACACACAACTGTTCTGGTATCCGTTTTAAATTCTGAAGCTTCAAACTGAACATAACGTGGTTAGTGTTGTGACCACGTTATGTTTCCCTCTTTCCCCTCGATAACCCGCTCATTAGCCTCTTGCTTGCAGGTTCAAAATAGGCGTGTAATCTCAGCGGCTCGTTGATGTGCCAGAAAGTTGCTTATTTAAGCGACCAACATGAACTAAACTCATCAGTTTTATCAGGGGCTTAATGATCAACTGCGCGCTGCCTACGATGAACAGCCAAGTCCCGCTTTCAATCAACGAATCATTCAAAAAGAAAAAGCTACCAATTAAAAACCAAATAGCTATGAGCAGATCGTTGGCAGCACCTAACGCCTCATAGCGACGTTGAATAACGACGTGACGGTTTCCTAGATCTAAATCCAACTCCCTGCCATGTACCTGCACTGTAAAACCCTCCTTAGCGTTTCGACTCATGTTGTACCCGAGCAATGTCAACATACTTAGGTATAAAACCCTAACGGACCCAATAGATATGTACAACCATAGAAGAAACAACATGAGGATAAAGAAAGGGGTGCCTAAGCACCCAATTCAATGAAGCTATTAACAGTAATTAAATTCTATTACTAGATAGTAAGTACCAACTTAGCTCCACTTTAATAAGCGGGTCTCATTGCCCTCTTCTGGCTTCGCTGGAATATTGAGTGACAGCAGTAAGCTCACAGCCGCCATACCTGCACCGATGTAAAATACGCTAGCAGGAGAAACCAGCCAAATCACACCAAACGTAACGGGTATCACAACCGCCGCAATATGGTTAATAGTAAACGCAACTCCAGCGGTCGACGCCATATCGGCAGGATCAGCAATTTTTTGGAAGTAGGTTTTGATAGCAAGCGCTAGCGCGAAGAACAAATGGTCGACAACATACAATGCAGCAGCCCACTCCGCGGTTTGCACCAAACCATAACCGACGAATACGAAGATCAAACCGACGTACTCAAACATCAGCGCTTTACGCTCACCAACAACGCCGATGAAGCGGCCGATTCGCTTCGCAAACAAGAAGTTAAAGACATAGTTGATCAAAAACAGCAAGGTAATGTCTGCGGCAGAGTAGCCAAACTTCTCTACCATCAAGAAGCCAGCGAAAACCGTGAAAATCTGACGGCGAGCACCACTCATAAACGTGAGCGCGTAGTACAACCAGTAACGTTTACGCAGAATGAGCTTCTTGTTTTGAGGCACTTTTGTTTTAAATTGAGGGAAAGCGAATGCCATCACCAAAATAAGCACAAAACCTAGGCCACCAGCCATTAAGTAGACCGTTTTAAAATCAAGTTTGAGCTGTTCGAGCGAAACCCAAATCGCACCGTAGGTAAACAGAGAAGCCAAAGCCCCAACAGAAATAAATTTACCCAGCATTTCCGGGGCTTCTTCTTTCGATAGCCATTGTAAAGACAAAGACTGCTTTAGTGTTTCAAAGTAGTGGAAACCGGTGGACATTAACAAGGTGGTAAAAAGTAGACCGTACAAAGTGGGAAAATAACCTGTTAATGCCGTACCAAGCGTAAGCATCGCCAAAGAGACGAGCATAAAGCGTTGTTCACGGATAAAAAGTAAAACGAATACCGCGGTGAAAGCGAGAAAGCCAGGTACTTCCCTAACACTTTGAAGTAAACCGATATCAGCGCCATCAAAGTTCGCTTTCTCGATAACAAAGTTGTTCAACAACGCCATCCAGGTAGAAAAAGCAATGGGCACGATAATGGAAATTAACAGGAGGAAATTTTGCGGCGTTCTCCAGCCTTGCGATGAGGTAGTCATGATGTTTCCTTTAAATATGAAGGCATCATCATAGCTTCAAATGTAACAAATTCGCAATATCATTATTATTTTCAGCCCAAACCAAGCAGATATGGCATAGGGATATTGTTATGAAGATAAACATCGCACTCAATTCCTTGGCTAAGCGCGATGTTGAAATATCGAGAGAAATAGGTAGAAACGCCAGTGATGAGGCTCAGTAACTTAATCGATATTCTTTACTGTTAGACGATTCTTAAATTCAAACACATGTTCTGGACACACATCCAAACAGCGGCCACAGCTGATGCAGTTTTGATCCATAACTCGACGATCCCCCTCTTTCAATGGTTGTCGAAGCACCTCTGGTTCTGGACAGACGTAAAAGCAATCCATGCATTTGGTGCAATCTTCGCGGCGAACAGCAGTAACGCGCAACAGGCTTTTTCGGCCTATCACGCCATAGGTAGCACCCAGTGGACATAAGTGCCCACACCACCCATGCTCAACTAAGAGTAAATCCAGTACGAACACCAGTGCGATCAACACCCAACCTGCGCCCATACCAAACACCAATCCGCGATGCAGTGCCGCCACTGGATCTAACCATGTCCAAAGAATCGCGCCAGATAGCGCACTACCCAACATCAAAACAGGGATCAGCCAATAACGAATAGTAGGAGACCAACGATAGCTCGCTTTAATGTTGAGCTTTCTGCGCAGCCAAGCCGCCAAATCTGTCACGATATTTAACGGGCACACCCACGCACAAAATGCGCGCGGCGCTAAAATCGCGTAAAACACCACGACAATCACTACGCCTAACAGCGCATTAAACTCCGGAACATGCCCTGTCGCCAAAGCTTGAAGCAAAATTAACGGGTCACTTAACGGCACTGCATCGAGCAACATACTTGATGACAGGTTACCGGTTAGAATTCCCAGTGTCGGCCCAGCCATAAACAGCGCAATGATGGTGAGCTGGCATAGTCTGCGTAAAATCAAAAACCGATGCGCGCGCCACCAGCCAAGCTTTTCAACCGCTTCTTTGCCAGCATTTTGAGCTAAGTTCTTTGCCATTACTTACCTCCTTTTAGCGATTCAAGCGCACCTTCCGGCACAGGCGTCTCACTAGGGAGGATATTTTCGAGTGGTTTGTCGATCTCTTTCCAACCAAAATTGTAGTGACTGCCCACTTTGCCTTTCGCCAAATCCGTCGGGACGACTTTAATAGCAGCGACATCCAACACGCACGCTTGTTCGCACTTACCGCATCCGGTACACACTTCGGAATTCACTGTTGGGATAAGTTTGGCGTGATAACCGGTTCGGTCGTTGTGAACCATCTCTAACGTGATGGCTTCATCAATCAGCGGACAAACGCGATAACAAACGTCGCATCGTAATCCTTGCCAGTTAAGGCAAGTTTCATGGTCAATAAGAACCGCTGTACCCATTCGAGCATCATCAATATCGGTTAGTTTCGGATCCAGCGCCCCACTCGGACAAGCGACAACACAAGGAATGTCTTCGCACATTTCGCAGGGAATATCGCGTGCAGTAAAGTAAGGTGAGCCAGTCGCGACGGGTGAAAGTAATGTCGCAAGTTTCAATGTTTCGTAAGGGCATGCTTGAACACACAAGCCACATCGAATACAGGCTGATTCGAAATCGCCTTCTGGCAAAGCACCGGGTGGGCGAATAGGCACACCTTTCGTTTCTCGAGCTTGGCTTTGCAGCGATTGTAAGCCCAACACACACGCCGCTGCGCCAACGCCTGCCGCAGTTCGGACAGTATCACGCAAAAATCGACGCCGACTTTGCGATGTTTTAGACTGAGAGGATTTCATGCTATTTCCTCAACGAAACTCCTTTATCAAGTTAAGCATAAATAGCGCTAAACGTACCTCTTCCCCATACCTCATAAGAGGTAACTCCACCCTCAATTGATTCAAGTCAACTGATGTACAGTGCCGTCGTCACAGTTTGAATAATTCCATTTATTTCCTCCAACATGAAATTCACCACGATACTCTGCCGTGCACGCCATTTTCAGTACAATAATTCAACACCTTTGCAATCTATTCGCTAAATTCAAAGATAAATGACTACTAAAATTTAGAAAAACATCGCTATAACAACCTAATTTAAAAGGTGTTTATCTCTCAAACCTCAAAAAATACTATCCAAAATAAGGAACTGTGGTTAGATTGAAAATTAATACTAAAAAGCGAAGGAGAGAAGCATGGAAATTATCGTACGTCCAACAACCGTTGAAGACGCAGCGGCACTCGTAGAAATCTATTCACAACCAAAAGCACAACGTGAAACCCTGCAACTCCCAAAACCTTCGCTCGCAATGTGGGTAGAACGATTGTCAAATATGCCCGCAGGCGTTTATAGCTACGTCGCTGAAATCGATGGTAAAGTAGTGGGTAACATTGGCTTTCACCACTCGCAGCGTCCGAGAACAATGCACACAGCATCATTTGGCATCGGAGTGCATGATAGTTTCCACGGGCTGGGTATTGGTAGCAAGTTGATTGAAACAGTCACTGAACTGGCGGATAACTGGCTAAACGTGAGAAGAATTCAAATAGAAGTCAACGCCGATAATGACGCCGCCATTGGGCTGTACAAAAAACATGGATTTCAAATTGAGGGCGAAGCGATTGATGGCTCCTTCCGAGATGGCGAGTTCATCAATACCTATTACATGGCACGTATCAGGCCAAGTAAAAAGTAAATCAAAGCCTCCTAATTGGAGGCTTTTCTTTTTAAACTTCTACTCACTTTCGTAAGTGAGCCAGCGCTCTGCGAGTCAATGCTTCTGTGTAAGGATTGATCTTCCAGTGATCGGGGCTCCAACCTTTCACAAATCGTTGAAAGTCAGCCCACGCAACCGCAAACAAAGGACGCCATTCGCGCTCGACTTCATTGGGGTCGAGATTCGGCTGATAAACCATTAACGCCTGTTGCAACTGAGCAAAATACGTGTCCAAAACCCAAACTTCCATCTCTGCACAACGTTCTGGCTTGACGGCGCTGCTCATGAACAGTGCTACGTCTTTCATCGCACAACCATGTCCAACGTATTGAAAGTCGACCGCAGCAACGCTTGATTCTTCTCGATCAAAACAGAAGTTAGCCAATTTGGCATCACCGTGTACAAGCGTCTTGAACTTGGCTTGCGAAAGCGTTTGATCAATTAATTGAGCGGCATTTTTTAGCTCGGTGTCTTGCAGCGCCTCAAGCTCATCAGGTCTGGTTGCCAAGTGCCAATACGTGCCGATATGCCACAGCTTATCCGAGCGAACACCGATGTAACGCGCATGAAAGTTCGCCAACCAAGCAAGGCAGGCTCGTAGATGCTCTAGCTTTGCATCGGTGATGACTTTTGGAAAACCCGCCTCGGCGAGATCTTCCATCACGATGAGCCATTCATTCTCCGATTGGAACGTTTTTAGACCTTGTGGTACTCGGCAGCGAGTGCTCACCTCTCTGGAAAAATGCGTATACCAATTCACTTCCACCTGATAAGAGTGCAGCTTTCTTTGGTGAGATCGGTCAGTATTCCAACCTCTTGGATGCTCTGAAGGCTTAGGGAGTTTTACATGCTTAATGATCACCGAACAAGTTGAATAAGTAACTCGGACTAACTCACCATAGCCTCCCCATAGCGATTGTATGACTTCTACCGCTTGATAATTCCCGAGCTTTAGCTCCTGGCCAATGCTTTGGTAACGTTGGTGGTTGTCGTTCATCATCATGCAAGCAGATGTGACCAGGCTTGGTTTTTCTCCATATAATGAATGACATATGGACAGACTGGTTTGATTTTATAACCGAGTGCCTCAATTTCTGGCAATACCGCTTCCATCATCACTTTTCCGTACCCTTTACCTCGTAATACTTCAGGAACCACGGTTGATGTGATGTGCATGACATTATTCTCAAGCTGATAAACCACCTTGGCTTTATAACCTTGTTCTAAATCAACCCAAAATGTGTTGTTTTCAACTTCATGAGTTACTTTATGCATATCTTGCTCTCTAATTTTTGTTACGGATTGATTGAATCAAACTATATCACTGAATAGAATCAACACCATGCGGAAGTGCTCTGTCACTTCACGCCATTACCTTCTCAAATCAGGTACGACAATAATAATGAGAAATATGAGCCCTATTGCCAGAGACGGCAAACTACCTCTGCAAAGCAAGAAGGCACCCGAACGTCAGGCAAGTACACTAAATAGCACCGATGCAATGGCAATGGTCGAACATGGCAGTGAAGTAAGTTTAAACGTCACGACACCTGTTGGTACCAAGTTTATTACAACCAGCACATTTGTCGGCTGTCACTCAAATAATACCGCATTGATAGAGGTTCCGAACATCTCCGATGAGGACTTGAAATTTTATTTTCAAGAAGGCTTTTGGATCAATGTAAAAGCGTACTCTCATCGAGGGGAAGGTGCTGTCATTCCATTTCGGGCGCAATTGCAGCACCGACTCGGCGACCCGTATCCAATTTTGGTGCTAAGTCTACCTAACACCATGCAGGTCTTTCAGCTTCGTAAAGAAGTACGTTACGAAGTGAATTTGAAGGCGCGCGTTTGTTTAGAAGCCTATCGAACTGAATGCGAGATAAGAGATTTATCTCGTAGTGGGTGCCGCTTTGTGACATCACCAATGAGCCGACCACTTCAGGTTGGTGATCGCGTTTCATTGGACCTAACCATGCCCGGTGAAAGCCACATGCTCGCGCCATTGCGAGGTCGTATTTGTAACTTACAAAAATCGACACACCATGCTCGCTATGGAATGGAGTTTGATGAGGTTGGTAAAACCAACGCTAAAAGTCTCCTGAGTCACCTAAAATTTGATGGGACTAAACTTACACTAAAAAGGTAGCTTTGATAATGAGCACCAAGTAGCGGCCAGTTTTGATACCCGGAAAACAAGAAACCCCTTACTGTAAAGTAAGGGGTTTTGTTTACTAAGAATAAGGCAGTATCTTAGATAACAGTTTCGACTTAGAAGTCGTAACGTAGACCTAGCGCTAGCTCATCTTTTTCATCAGCGCCTTCGTTATCCATTAGATCGAAGTTGTATGATGCGTAGCCACGGAAGTTAGGCTTGAAGTAGTAAGTAACATCAACAGCTAGGTTTTCTACAGTATCAGCATCTTCTAGCTCACCTTTGTTGAACGTAGAAGTAAATACAGTTTGACCCATAGTGTATGATGCAGCTAGTTCGTAGCCTTTGTAATCCGCAGACTCACCTGCAACATCCACGTCTGCGCCTGTGTAGTTACCAGCGAAGTAGAAATCACCTACAGAGTATGCAGCAGCAAGCATGAACTCATCACTATCGTTTTGGTCTGCATAACCAGCACCTAGTTCAATACCAGTATTAGCAAATGCGTAGATACCAGATAGAGAGAAGCCATCTTCCTCGTTGTCTGTAAAACCTTTTGCATCTGTTGTGCGATCAGCAAAGCGGTAGCTAGCACGTACAGCTAGTTGCTCGAATTGGCCTTTGTAAGAAAGCATGTTGTCTGTACGGTCAGATACAGGCAGTTTAAGTGCTGCAGTGTTACCGTGGTAAGCCATAATATCGGTAAAGTCAGTAAGAACGAATAATGCACCGTCGTTTTTACCGTAAGTTACTTCACCGTATTTACCGCCTAGGCCTGCGTAAGCGTAACGAGTTTCAAGATCACTGTTGTTATCTACGGCACCTTCTTCTTTTGTTTCGAACTCACCTTCCCAAAAACCAACACCGTATAGGTTTTCATTGATTTCCTGTTTGCCTAGGAAGTTAAGACGGATGCGAGTACGGTCTTTTGCCTTACCATCCATCATAGAAAGACGCGCTTCAGCGCGGCCGCCCATCTCAAGAGAAGTGCCATCTTGGTTGTATAGTTCTGAAGCGACAACTTGAGATCCTGATGCCATTAGCGCCACTGCTACAGCTAAAGTTTTTAATTTCATTGTTATTTTCCATATCATTGTTTTATATGTATTTTCTCACCAGAAAAACAGGACTTTTCTGTACCAACGAGAAAACTGGCGGCATAGTAGCAGCTGTTATTTTTCACGCAACGCGTTGAATAAACAGCACTTATAGAAGAAAACACCAAGTAAAATGACGATATGAATACCTCTCAACCATCAAGTTATCGGTTGAGGTAAAAAAATCGTTCGCGTCAAAAAAAAATTGACGCAAAAAATGTAAAAACAATCTCATTATATGTGATTTTGCTCGCAAAATATTTTCACTAAATGACTGTTTTAGATAGACTTCCTGATTTTAAATCCGTTTCTCACAAACAAAAAAATCCCCAAGCAATAGCTCAGGGATTTATACATTTTGTTAGGCGAATAGCGAATTAAAGCTTAAAGAAGCTCAATTGCTCTTTCTGCTTCTCTGCAAGTAATGAAAGCTCAGTACTCGCGCTTGCGCTTTGACTAATACCCGCCACATTCTGGTTAACGAGTTCAGACATGTTAACCACGTTGCGGTTGATGTCTTGAGTGACTTGAGACTGCTCTTCGGCTGCGGTTGCCACTTGCGTGTTTGAATCGTTAATGTTGGCTACCGACTCGGTAATACCAACCAATGCCTCATTCGCTTGTTGCGTCAGTTCGTTGTTACGACTGAGCATGTCAAGGCTGACTTGCATGCTGTCATTCGCAAGCCCAGACTGCGCTTGAAGTTCTTCAATAATCGTTTGGATCTCTTGAGTCGAGTCTTGAGTCCGTGCCGCGAGCATACGTACTTCATCCGCAACAACCGCAAAACCACGACCAGACTCACCAGCACGCGCAGCTTCAATCGCAGCGTTCAATGCGAGTAAGTTGGTCTGCTCAGAGACACCGCGAATCACTTCAATAACGTCGTTGATCTGAACCGACTGCTCTTTTAAACGCAGTACGACTTGCGCTGCATCGTTCAATGCCTGAGACATCTGTGCGCTTGCTTCTGCGCTCTCTTGGAAGATAGCCAGACCTGATTGCGCAAGACCATCAGCTTCGCGAGCTGTCGAATCCGCAGACGTTGCGTTATCGCTCACGTTGTTTGCGGTGCTGGCAAGTTCATTAACAGCCGATGCAACTTGTTCGATCTCAGCGAGCTCTAGCTGAGCATTCGCTTCTGCTTGCGTCATTACTGCGGCAAGCTCAGTCGAGGCCGAGGCAACCTCTTCACTGATACGAGTTAGCTGGTCGACCGTGTTATAAAGCTGTTCTGCTGTTTGGTTAACATCTTTGCTCAGCTTCGCAATTTCGTTATCACCGTCTACATCTGCGCGAACTGACAAGTTGCCCATTGCTAACTGACGCATCACTTCTTGAAGTTTTTGAATAGGCGTAACAATCATGCCTGATAAGATCCACGCCCCCACCAATGAGAACGCAAATACCGCAAGAACTGTCAACATAGCGTTATTTTGTACACGCTCATTCTGTTGATGGCTTCTTATGGTTGACTGCTCTGCTTGGTCATTCACATGCTTCGACAGAGTATTGATTTGTTGAACCATTTCTCGGCCAACATTACGGTACTCTTTAATGAATGCACGGTACTCACTGTCCGATTTCAAGCCTTGATCGTACTGGTTAAAGAAAGCCACTGAGCGCTCTGAATATCGAACATAGGCTTCGATCGCTTGGCGAACTTTAATCGCATCTTCACGAAACAGATTACGAGCTTCAATCGCACTTAAATCAGCTTCAACCTGCTTTAAGCCTTCTTTCAATTCATTAAGAAAATTTTCACGACGGGAAGCGTCGTAGATAGCGTAAACCGCTGTAATACGAAGTGGATAAATTTCATCGTCAATACGCGCCAAAGTGTCTTTATGGAAAACCAAAGACTCTTGGTTGGAAGCAATAACATCTTGCTCAGCTTGAAGATTGTTTTTAGTAATCCACAAAGCAATAAACAAAACAATCGCGGTAAATAATACCGGAACCAAAATTTGCGTTCGTACTGACAAATTTTTCAGTGATAACTGCATGACTGGACCTCAGTTGTATGCGTGATGCCTATATCCAAACGAACTCAAGCAACTCTCAATACTGAAGCTGCATTTCGGTTATTTGAATATCTATGCTTCCTTGCGACGGGAAAGTTCCCAGACGAATAAACAAGTGGCGAATATTAGAGGTCGATCACACTTTTGTCTAGTACAAAAAGTCCCCATTTTCAATCTGTTATTGACAATATCCCGACAGTAGTGTCGGGATATTGTCGTTATGATAAATTGTGATCACTTATGATGAGATACATTCACATTTAGGGCGGTTTTAGGCTATTTTCTCAACGAATTGAGCTTAGCTTGAGCAAGGCCAAAAATCGTATCTATTGGATAAGAACCTTCATCGGTTGGCTCACCGGCGACTTTCCCCGTGAACAGCTCGATGGCTTCAGTGACATGATCAATCGCCCAAATATTAAACTCACCTTTTTCTACTGCTTTCACGATGTCGGAACGGAGCATCAAGTTATGAACATTAGATTGCGGGATAATGACCCCCTGCCCTTCATGACGACCTTTAATCACACACACATCGTAAAAGCCTTCAATTTTTTCGTTCACACCACCAATCGGCTGAGCTTCACCAAACTGATTCATTGAGCCTGTAATCGCAATGTCTTGTCGGTTTGGTTGCTTTGAAAAAGCAGACACCACAGCACATAGCTCTGCCATGCTGGCACTATCACCGTCGACACCACCATAAGATTGCTCAAACGTAATCGTTGTGGTTAATGGTACTCGCGCCGTTTTACCAAACACGGAAGACAAGTAGGCCGATAGAATCATCACGCCTTTAGAGTGAATACTGCCGCCCAAATCCACACTGCGTTCGATATCAATAACATCCCCATCGCCGTAACACGTCGTCGCGGTGATGCGATTCGGCGCACCAAACATGTAGTCGCTGGTACTTAATACCGAGAGGGCATTCACTTGACCGATAGCCTTCCCTTCAGTGCGAATCAAGGTTGTACCGTTAACAAACGTTTCCATCACGTTGTCGCGTAATCGGCTCACTCGCATTTCTTGGTTCTTGAGCGCCTCTTCCACATGACCGATACGGATCATGTTGGAGTTGGCTTGACGAGCAACGTAGTTTGACTCACGTAATAAATTCGCAATATTGGCAGAGTGGAGTGATAGCTTGGTTTGATCACCAGACAAGCGTGAACTGTATTCGATAATCCGTCCCATGGACTTTCTATCACAGTGCAGCATATTGTTATCGTTCACGACGCTAGAAATAAAGCGCGCATAGTGCAGTTCCGACTCTGGCGTTCGCTTCATCTCATCTTCAAAATCCGCTGTCACTCGGAACAACTCACTGAACTCTGGATCGTAATGCTGCAGCAATTGATAAGTTCGGTAGTCACCAAACAGAATGATTTTAATATCGAGCGGGATAGGCTCGGGATCGAGTGATACCGCCCCTGTCAATGTCACTTCTTTTTCTAGGGAGGTAAAGCTCAATTGACGAGCACGCAGTGCGCGCTTCAAACCATCCCAAACGTAAGGCTGTTCAAGCACTTTCTGTGCATCCATTAACAGAACGCCGCCATTCGCCTTATGCAAACTCCCCGCACGAATCAGCGAAAAGTCGGTAAACACGGTTCCCTTGAAAGTGGCAGTCTCAATCGAACCGAAGAGCGAATGGTAATTGGGGTTTTCTTCAACAACGATAGGAAAGTCATTGCTGTTGCGGCTTACCAAGACGTTCACTTTATAACGACGTGGCAATTTTTTATCCAACGACGCCGTTGCAATTTCGCCTTGCTCACCACTTTGATCAAGGAAGATATCTGCGTTTTCAACAATATCTTTTTGCAGCTCAGTTAAGTACGTTTTGATTTCAGAATATTCCGCGTAATCCACTTTGAGTTTTTTGATGAAGTGAGTAATCACATCGAGCGTCACTTCATCATTAAGCTTTTTGATTTTATCGCTGTACGTCTCTTCCCACTCCGTGAGCTCACGGACCATCGAGCGTAATCGCACTTCGAGTTCATCAATAGCATCGCTGAACTGCTCTTGCTCTTTCTTACTTAGTGCATCAAAAGACTCTTCCGTATGAAGCTCGTCACCATTCATGGCGACAAACTGATAATCGCCTTGTGTGGTAAGCGTCAAGCTAATGCCTTTCTCTTTTGCCTCTCGGCTAATGCGGTCCAGTTCGTTTTGTTGCTTCGCCGCCAATTGGTTTTTTAATCGCTCAGCTCGGCTAAAGTACATTTCATTGTCGAACGCTAGGGGTAAAGCATTCAGTAGTTTGCCCATTAAGGCTTCAATATCAACACGTAACTTATTCCCGATACCACAAGGCAGCTTCAATACCTTGGGTGTGCGGGTATCTTCAAAGTTCGCAACGTAACACCAATCAAACAAGGCTGCTGCATCGTGCTGGTGACGATTCAGATAGCGCAGGATCATGGTGCGTTTACCTAGCCCATTCTGACCAATGGCGTAGATGTTATACCCTTTCTCTTTGATGGACATCGCAAACTCGACCGCTTTTTGCGCGCGCTCTTGGCCCACAATCTCATCAATTGGAGGTAACTCCTTGGTCGACTTACATGGCATATTCTCTAGATCTGCTACAGAATATAGCTGCTTAGCTTCCAATCTTAGTATTGCCATATCCACTTCCTTTTTTCTTATTTTCGTCATTTGAGTGTAGAGATTATTTGCTTAATTTTAAGTGATTTACCTTCCACCCTAGTTTGATTGGACATTTTATGAGCATAAAAGTGATATCAACACTCACTTGCAATTGATAATCAATTTCATTTAATATCAAAACAAATCAACTCTTGTGGAGATGGACATGAATATTGAGCAATGCTGGATGCGCTACTTGAAAGCAGAGCAATTGATGGAACAAGGCCACTGGCCCGAGGCACATCGTTTATACGACGATGTACTCAGCAATCTACCGAACCACATTCATTCGGCGCTCGAAAATGCTCAAACCAAACCTTGTCAGTTTGTCTGTCTTATCACCGGGCTTAGAGATGCATGCGTCGCACAATCGGAGATTCTCAACAAACTCGGATTACAGCACGATGCTTTTTCAACACTCAATCAAACGTACGCACTATTCCAATTCTTGCAACTAGAGAATCATGAACTTATTGAACGTGTGGGTCATTTACTTGGTCAACAAAGTGAAGACTTGTTAGCTCATATGGCGGCATTTTGCTCTGCTCAACGCAATGCTCAATGGATGATTGAGCTAGACCATGTGACGCGCGCACATGAGCAGTTTTTGCATTTACAAGCGATGAGTTCGGCAAAGTCTTCGCCTTCTCACCTTTATAATTAATCTAAAGCCCAAGCATTGAGGCCAGCTAGGTTTGTGCTGTCCATTGCTTGAGTATCATTTGCTTTATCAACCACAAGGATCTGTGATGTCTTCTAAAACCATTCTTTCGGTGAATAACCTATCGGTCAGCTTTACGACAAACGATGGGATCGTCGATGCAGTAAAGAATGTTAGCTTCGATTTAAAAGCAGGCGAGACGCTTTCCATCGTTGGCGAGTCTGGGTCTGGCAAGTCAGTATCAACCAATGCACTGATGAAACTATTGCCAGACAACGCTATTTTGCATACGAACTCATCCATCATGTTTGAGGGTAGCTCCATCTTGGATAAAACGGAGCGTGAAATGCAAAGTATTCGCGGTGATCGTATCGGTATGATTTTTCAGGAGCCGATGACCTCATTGAATCCATACATGCGGGTGGGGATCCAAGTCGCTGAGGCCATCATGTGCCACCGTCCAGTGGATAGATGGAAAGCCAAAGCGAGAGTGTTAGAGCTGTTTGAACTGGTTCACATGCCAGAGCCAGAGAAAGCGTACAGCAAATATCCGCACGAGTTTTCTGGCGGTCAGTTGCAACGCATCATGATTGCAATGGCACTGATTAACGAACCCGATATTTTAATTGCCGACGAACCAACCACCGCGTTAGATGTCACGGTTCAAGCAGAAGTGCTGCACCTGATTAAAGAAATTCAGGCTCAGATGGGCATGGCGATACTTTTTATTACTCATGATTTAGGCGTTGTAAAACACTTTGCCGACCGTGTCATTGTGATGTGTAAAGGGGAAGTCGTCGAAGAAGGCGAAACGCAAACACTCTTCGAAGACCCAAAGCACGAATACACACGTATGCTGATCAATTCTATTCCAAAAGGCAGTAAGGACCCTATTAGCGAGAGTGCTACACAACTATTAAAAGCTGACGATATACGAGTCAAATTCTTGATAAAGTCGCATTTTATTGCCAGTAAAAATGAGTACTTCGAAGCGGTAAAAGGCATTTCTCTTGAGCTTAAACAAGGGGAAACACTCGGGATTGTTGGGGAATCCGGTTCAGGCAAGTCTACCCTCGGCCGCGCATTGATAGGCCTCCTGCCATCCACAGGTAAAATCGAATACAAAGGCCAAGATATGGCTTTGCTGACAAACAAAGAACGTTTTGAGCTGAAAAAAGACGTTCAGATGGTGTTCCAAGACCCTTATGGTTCGCTTTCTCCTCGTATGACTATCGGCGAGATCATCACTGAAGGATTAACTGTCCACCAGCCAATGTTGAGTAAAAAAGAACGCATGCGGAAAGCACGCGACGTGCTCCGTGAGGTCCGCTTAGATCCCGCGTCCATCAACCGTTATCCGCACGAGTTTTCGGGAGGCCAACGTCAGCGTATTGCTATCGCGCGAGCACTGATCCTTGAACCTTCGTTTATTCTGCTTGATGAGCCGACCTCTGCATTGGACCGCTCGGTTCAACTGACTGTGATTGATCTGCTGAAAGATTTGCAGAAAAAGCATAACATTGGCTACTTGTTTATTAGCCACGATCTATCAGTCGTCAAAGCCCTTTCTGATCGTGTTCTTGTCATGCAAAAAGGCGAGGTCATGGAACAAGGTACGGCCGAAAATATTTTCCAAAACCCTAAAAATGACTACACGAAAAAACTGATAGATGCCTCATTTGATCTTGAAAACAGTGAAAATCAGCACAATGCGGCTTAGGTTCATCACAGTTTCATATTCATAAACTAGGATTAAGAAAAGGTGATGATTTCATCTTGTCTTAAGAATGGCGTAGCTGCCTTTCGGTTTGGCCGCCGAGACTGGTTGGTTCAAGAGTCAGACTTAGTCAACCTGGCTCACATACTGGTAAACAGTATGAATTGAGTTCCCCCAACCATGAAAAATGCCGCGACAGAGTCGCGGCATTTTTTATTCTCAGAAGCTTCGAGCAACTAAGGCATTAAATCGACTCAATACCCATATTGTATAACGTAAATGCATACACGTCTGTGGTGAGGTCAATTTGCTTACTCAGCGGCATCCCTGCACCATGACCAGCATTGACATCAATGCGTATCAATACTGGATTAGCACCTTGCTGCTTGTCTTGCAGCTCCGCAATAAACTTGTACGAATGTGCTGGCACCACACGATCGTCGTGATCGGCGGTTGTCACCAATGTCGCAGGATACTGCACGCCTTCTTTTACATTGTGAACAGGAGAGTAGCCAAGCAAGTATTGGAACATCGCTTCACTTTGCTCCGACGTGCCATAGTCATACTTCCAGCCTTCTCCAGACGTAAACGTGTGGTAACGCAGCATATCAAGCACACCCACGGCTGGCAGCGCCACCTTAAATAACTCAGGACGTTGCGTCATACACGCACCAACCAACAAGCCGCCATTTGAACCACCACGAATCGCTAGGCGCTCGGAGCTAGTGTAGTCGTTTTCAATCAGGTATTCCGCCGCCGCAATAAAGTCATCAAACACGTTTTGCTTTTGCTGCTGAGTGCCTGCGTTGTGCCAAGCTTTACCGTATTCGCCGCCGCCTCGCATGTTGGCTACAGCGTAAATACCACCCAATTCTAGCCAGTTGGCTACATTGCCAGAAAACATCGGAGTGAGGCTGATATTAAAACCGCCATAACCATACAGCATGGTTGGCGCACTACCATCAAGTGCGATGCCCTTCTTGTATGAGATGATCATCGGAACTTGCGTGCCATCTTTTGAGGTGTAGAACACCTGTTTTGATTCATACTCACTGCGATCGAATGGCGCTTTTGATTCTTGAAACAGCGTCGATTCACCAGACTCAACATCAAATGAGAAGATCGTCGGTGGCGTCACGTAGTTAGTAAAGGTGTAATACAGCGTGGTTTCTTCTTTTTTACCCGCTAGACCATAAGCCGTACCCTCTCCCGGCAGTTCAACATCTCGAATCCATTCACCTTGGTAGTTAAACTGCTGCACTTTAGAAAGTACATCCACCATATAAGTCGCAAACAGATAACCGCCACCTTTGCTGATTTCTAACGGCTGTTCTTGTTCAGCAATCACATCCATCCATTGCACTGTTCGGGTGTTGTAGCTGACAACTTTGCCATTCGGCGCATCTAGGTTGGTGTAAAGCAGCAAGGTTTCGTCTTGGCTATCAATCAAGTAGGTGTCGCCTTGCGTTGTATCACGAAGGGTCACAATCGCTTGGGACTCAGACTGTAAATCGATATAAAACAGACGATTACCCGATGTGGATTCTGCGCCAGAAATAATGAGGAAGCGATCGTCCGTCGTCGTGGTACCAGACACATAACGGTGAACCTGCGTATCCAACTCACCGAAAATCACTTTATCTTCAGACTGAGGTGTACCAAGTTCATGATAATAAAGCTTGTGATGTTCAGTTCGCGCAGATAACTCACTGCCTTGCGGCTTATCATAGCTTGAGTAATAGAAGCCTTTGCTGCCCAGCCAAGAAATCGACGTAAACTTCGCATCCACAATCTCAGGCTCTAACTGTTCTTTGGTTTCCGCATCAATAACAAAGATCTTGCGCCAGTCACTGCCCCCTTCCGAGATGGAATACGCGACCAAACGATAATCTTTCGAGAAGCTGACTTCGCCAAGAGAGGTCGTGCCCTCTTCAGAGAACGTATTTGGGTCAAGGAAGACTTCGGCTTCTCCCTCGCCTTTACGGCGATACAAAACGCTTTGGTTTTGCAAACCGTCGTTTTTGTAGAAATAGGTGTAGTCACCACGTACAAATGGCTGGGAATATTTTTCGTAGTTTTGGCTGTTCGCGACCAAGTCACGGATTTGCTGGCGGTACGGGACCTGACCAAGAAAATCGAAGGTCACTGAGTTTTGACCCGAAACCCATTGTGCGGTTTCTTCGCTGCGATCATTTTCTAACCAGCGATAAGGGTCGGCAATGTCGTGACCAAAGTAAGTGTCCACGACAGAATCTTTACGTGTTTTTGGGTAATGCATAACGTCCGTGTTACTCCGTTGTTTTTATTAAGTTGTTTATTTTCATATCGTTTTATTGCGGTGATTACCTTAGAGCACCCAATATTGATTTCAACGACATTGTTTTAAATCTATGAAGGAACTAGAAATAATGAGATATCGTTAAGTAACGATCACGAATGTGCTCAATAAGCAGTTTCACTTTATTCGGTGGTTGACGAGTAAACGGGTACACCGCATAGATACCCAACTTTTTACCCACTAGTTCAGGAAAAATATCCACCAGTTGGCCATTGCGAATATCGTGATACACCAAGCATCGCGGGACGTAAGCTATACCATGGCCGCCCAGAGCGGCTTTACGTAATGCGGTCGCGTTATCAGTAGAAAAGCAGCCCGAGACTTTGACGATGTAATTACCATCTTCTCCTTTGAACTCCCAGTCTGTTGCACCTGTGGTTTGGTAAGCGTATTGCAGACAATTGTGCGTGGTGAGATCAATCGGCTCGATCGGCTTCCCATTTTTAGCGATATATGAAGGGGACGCGCATACCACCCATTGGGAATCGAGAATATGTCGTGCGATCAAACTGGAATCGGCTAGGTAGCCAGTTCGAATGACTAAATCGTAACCATCAGCCACCAAATCGACAAAGCGGTTATCCAATGACATGTCCACGGTCAGACCCGGATGAAGGTTACAAAATTCCGCAACGGCATCAGCAAGTATCAAATCTCCAGAGATACACGGCACGGACATTTTTATGTGACCGCTCACATTCTCTCCAAAGCCTGCAACAGCGTCCATAGCCTCCTGAGTGGCCTGCTTCACATTTTTAGCACTGTGGAGTAACACCTTACCTGCTTCGGTTAAGGTCAATTTACGCGTTGTTCGATATAATAGCTGCGCCCCTATCTCTTCCTCCAACCTTGCCATTCTTTTGCTAACTACCGAATTTGTAAGGTTATTTGCTTCTGCAACCTTACTAAAACTGCCCAGTTCGATTACTTGAGAAAATAGGATTAAGTCGTCTGCTCTCATACGATTATGTCACTTTTGGAATTAATTATTTTCATTATTTCCCTATATCAACAAAAAATAAAGGAGTAAATTCACGCCAAATTAACAAAACCATTACAACAAAAAGTCACCTCTACAGCGGATTGACACCGTTCGAGAAGTCAGCGTACGAAGGATGTACAAATGAGTGAAACCCTACTTGCCCTAGTGGCATTTTCGCCAATTGTTGTTGCCGCCATCTTATTGGTTGGTCTCAACTGGCCTGCTAAAAAAGCCATGCCTGTTGCGTTCGGTTTAACCGTCGCTATTGCTCTAATGTTTTGGGATATGTCAGCCAATCGCGTACTGGCTTCTGTATTCCAAGGGCTAGGCATTACTGTCTCTGTTCTATGGATCGTGTTTGGTGCCATCTTCTTGCTCAACACTTTAAAACACACTGGAGCGATCACCACTATCCGTAATGGATTTACCGATATTTCAGCTGACCGCCGTGTGCAAGCCATCATCATAGCTTGGTGTTTTGGCTCATTCATTGAAGGCGCATCAGGGTTCGGTACCCCGGCAGCAATTGCTGCACCACTACTGGTTGCAATCGGCTTCCCTGCGCTAGCCGCTGTCCTAATGGGTATGATGATCCAGTCAACGCCTGTTTCATTCGGTGCGGTGGGTACGCCAATCATCGTGGGTGTAAACAAAGGTTTAGACACGCATAACATCAGTGAGTCTTTGGCTGCACAAGGCGCAACATGGGAAATGTACCTGCAAGATATCACCGCGCACGTTGCTGTGATTCACGCTGTTGTAGGTACGATGATCCCTGTATTAATGGCGATGATGTTAACACGTTTCTTCGGCAAGAACAGAAGCTGGAGTGAAGGTCTGGATATTCTACCATTTGCTTTATTCGCAGGCGTCTCTTTCACTGTGCCATACGCGTTAACTGGTGTGTTCTTGGGCGCAGAATTCCCTTCACTAATCGGTGGTTTGGTTGGTCTTTCTATTGTTGTTACCGCAGCGAAAAAAGGCTTCTTAGTACCAAAGACTAAGTGGGATTTCGAAAGCGAAGACAAATGGCCTGCTGAATGGCTGGGCTCGCTAAAAGTCGATCTAAACGACAATCCAGGCAAGCCAATGAGCATCGTAAAAGCTTGGATTCCATATGTAATGCTGGCGGTAATTCTCGTCGCAAGCCGCGTAAGTCCGGAACTGAAAGGCTTTGTACAAAGCGTAAGTTTGTCGTTCAGCAATATTCTTGGTGAGACTGGTGTGAGTGCCGCTATTCAGCCATTGTACCTGCCAGGTGGCATCCTCGTGTTTGTCGCACTGCTTGCCGCAATGTTACAAAGCGGTAGCGCAAAGCCATTGCGTGAAGCGTTTGGCGAGTCAAGCAAAACACTGATTGGCGCGGGGTTTGTCTTGGTATTTACCATCCCGATGGTTCGTATCTTCATCAACTCTGGTATTAACGGCGCTGACCTAGCAAGCATGCCGGTCACAACAGCGAACTTTGCCTCTGACCTTGTCGGTTCTGCGTTCCCAGCACTAAGTGCCACCGTTGGTGCGCTGGGTGCGTTCATCGCTGGCTCAAATACGGTTTCAAACATGATGTTCAGCCAGTTCCAATTCGAAGTGGCACAAACACTGTCTATTTCGAGTGTGATTGTTGTGTCGCTTCAAGCCGTTGGCGCTGCCGCAGGTAACATGATTGCGATTCACAACGTTGTTGCCGCATCAGCCACCGTAGGTTTACTTGGTCGTGAAGGCGCAACATTGCGTAAGACGATTATCCCTACGTTCTACTACATTGTAATGACGGGCATTATTGGATTGGTGTTGATTTACGGCCTCCAAATGACGGATGTCTTGATGAAGTAACGCGAAACGCAGGGTTTGTAGCCCTGCCTAATTTGACACAGCTGTCAGCACTACTACCCCGACATGTTGATTTAGCTTGCTACATCAATCCCCCCGGCAGCTGTGTCATCCTTTCCAATTTGTATAACTGATTGAGTTATTTAACAAAATTTTTCAATCAATTATGTAAATGAGTTACCAACATCACCAGTTCAAACGTAAGTGAACCATAGGTAACTATACTCATTTTGATGCCTTCACTGCTTTGCGATGAAGGCTCAACGAAAGAGCAAATTGCTCCACAACTTTGCTTAGAATAACCGCTAGGACACCATTATGATTATCTCAGCTTCTACTGACTACCGCGCTGCCGCGAAAGCCAAGCTTCCCCCGTTTCTATTCCATTATATTGATGGCGGTTCTTACGACGAACGCACGCTGAAGCGTAATACTGACGATTTAGGTGATGTCGCTCTTCGCCAACGCGTCCTACGCGATATGACAGATTTGAGCCTAGAAACCGAGATCTTCGGTGAGAAACTGGCAATGCCAATCGCGCTAGCTCCTGTTGGTCTAACTGGTATGTACGCGCGCCGAGGCGAAGTGCAAGCAGCAAAAGCAGCCGAGAAAAAAGGCATCCCGTTTACTATGTCGACTGTTTCGGTTTGTCCGATTGAAGAAGTCGCACCTGCAATTGAACGTCCAATGTGGTTCCAGCTTTACGTGCTTAAAGACCGTGGCTTTATGAAGAACGTGCTTGAGCGTGCAAAAGCAGCGGGCGTCACAACGCTGGTGTTTACCGTTGATATGCCAGTTCCTGGCGCGCGTTACCGTGACATGCACTCAGGCATGAGCGGCCCTAACGCAGCCATGCGTCGTGTCTTCCAGGCGATGCGCCACCCAGGCTGGGCACTGGATGTGGGTCTACTTGGTAAACCGCACGACTTAGGTAACATCTCAACGTATCGCGGCGAACCAACAAAACTAGAAGATTACATCGGCTGGTTAGGCG
Source organism: Vibrio sp. VGrn 2 (assembly GCF_009361695.1). Lineage (NCBI taxonomy): Bacteria > Pseudomonadati > Pseudomonadota > Gammaproteobacteria > Vibrionales > Vibrionaceae > Vibrio > Vibrio sp. VGrn 2. Next base: position 160,449 of record NZ_RBWD01000005.1, read on the forward strand.
CAAACTTCGACCCGTCTATCTCCTGGAAAGATCTTGAGTGGATTCGTGACTTTTGGGATGGCCCTATGGTCATCAAAGGCATCCTCGACGAAGAAGACGCGAAAGATGCGGTACGTTTCGGCGCGGATGGCATTGTGGTGTCTAACCATGGAGGTCGTCAGTTAGATGGCGTACTTTCAAGTGCTAAAGCACTACCAAGCATTGCAGATGCGGTAAAAGGCGATCTTAAGATCTTTGTTGACTCAGGTATCCGTACTGGTCTTGATGTGGTTCGTATGCTCGCGCTGGGCGCAGACTGCACACTGCTTGGTCGTTCATTTGTGTACGCATTGGCTGCACAAGGCGGCGCAGGCGTAGAAAACCTACTGGATCTGTACGACAAAGAAATGCGTGTAGCTATGACGCTTACTGGCGCGAAGTCTATCGCGGATCTTTCTCGCGATTCGCTAGTGAAAATCCCATAATCTTTGCAAGCGAGCAAAACAGAAACGAAAAAACGAGCCACTGTTGGCTCGTTTTTTATTGCTCTTCAACCCGATAATTTGACGAGCAAGCTAACTAACTTGGTGAACGTACTCGATCACGACTTGGTTTCCGTCGATAAACACGTTACTGATATCGCCATCCACCGTCACACGATTTTGTAAATAAACCGTACCAGATGCAGATAGATCACGCTCCGTCAAAGACGGAATCACCTGACCAGGACGTACATGTAGCTGCTCGCATAGCTGTTTTACAAAACCTAGCGTCAGTGGAGAATTACCACGTAACAAGCCAGAAAACTCGTGTAGACTCAAACCAAGGCGCTTCGCCATTTCCATTTGAGTGATGTGCATTTTGGCTTTTTGTGACATCCAGATGTCGTAGAGCGCGTTTCGATCCAGCTCTGTAAATTCCATATCTGCCTCCGCTAATTCAAGAGCCAATACACTCTCACACTTACTTAAGATAAATGTTAGCGATAAGTCAGAGAAGTTATAATTGATCGTTCAAATATCAACGCATATCGGAGATGATGAAGCTCCGCGCACGAATGGAACGGCGGCTCATCACCCAGTTTCGACCACTCACTTTTCACCTCACGAACTAGCCTACCTCAGGCGGTTTAAACATAAGTAAATGATTTAAAGGAAATCACTGGGGTGAAGGAGTAATATCTGCTACCTTTCCTTCCATGGTTCACTAGAAAGAAGTTACATATGTCACAGTGGTTTACCGATTTGCAAAGCTATATTGAAACATCTCATCAAGATTGGAGTGGGAGTGTCCTTTTCATTACACTCGCCAGCTTTATTGCTTGGATAGCTTGGCGACTGATCCGCTCTCGTCTCGCAGTACTAGTAGAGAAAACCCCTTTCCACTGGGATGACATGTTGCTTGACGCGCTAAAAGCGCCAGTCAGTACACTCATTTGGTGTTGGCCTGCAACCGTCTCTATCGGCATCATATTAGAGAGCGAGCTCAACGATAAAATAAACTGGTTAAGCACGCTGAAACTGATTTTGGTGATCAGTATCTTCGTCTGGACCGTTATGCGACTCATTACCAATGTTGAAGAGTACGTCCTAGAACAAAAAAACCGAGATGAAACCACAGTGCAAGCGATAGCTAAAGTCGCGCGCTTGTTCTTTATTACCGTCGGAATTCTCACTGTGATGCAGGCGTTTGGCTTGTCACTGTCAGGGTTGCTCACCTTTGGTGGTGTCGGTGGTTTAATCGTCGGTTTAGCGGCGAAAGATCTGCTGTCGAACTTCTTTGGCGGTCTTATGATCTACTTCGATCGTCCGTTTAAAGTTGGCGACTGGATCCGCTCTCCAGATCGCCAAATTGAAGGTACGGTAGAACGAATTGGCTGGAGAATGACCATCATCCGAACTTTCGATAAGCGTCCTCTTTATGTGCCAAACTCTGTGTTTAGCAACATAGTCGTAGAAAACCCATCTCGCATGCTAAACCGACGCATCTACGAAAAAATTGGACTTCGTTACGACGACGCCGAAAAAATGCCGCAAATCATTACAGCGGTGAAAGAGATGCTTAAGAATCACAAAGATATTGATGCACGCCAAACGCTTATCGTCAACTTCGATACGTTCGGTCCATCGTCACTGCATTTCTTCATTTATACCTTCACAAAAACCGTGAATTGGGTGAGATACCATGAGGTTAAACAGGATGTTCTTCTTCAAGTAATTAACATCATTAAAGAACACGAAGCAGATATCGCCTTCCCAACTCAAACACTCAAGCTCGACCCAGTTCAAATGATAAAAGCTGAAGAGCAAGAAGATCACGGCTTCTAATTTCCATCAATACCAATAACAAAGCCCGCTTTATTCAAGCGGGCTTTGTCATTTTTTATTTGCTTGGATTGGTTAGTGTTGCATTAACACCATACGAGCATTCAATGGTTGGATGGGACGATTGTTTTCCCCCATCACTGTCGTAAACGCTTTAATCTGCTCAGGGGAAATGGTTTGTGCTTCTTTCATCACTAACCAACGTACCCCTTCAGAGCATGGTGGTGTCGTTAGTGAGCCATTAAAGCGATAATACGCTTTGTCTTTTGGAAGCAACGCATCCGCTTCAAATGGCAATTTAATCTCTACACCTTGATCTTTACTTGGTATGTTTGCTAGTAACTTCGCTAAATCTGGGTTCGCTTTTCCGGATTGAAAAAACACGGCCACAACCGCCAAATGGCCAGTTGTATCAACATGCACAAAGTGCGCTTCTAATGGGTATTCTTTGCCATCCACATGGTTTTCTGACGGAGTATGGAAGTGGAACTGCTTTAACGTGAATGCATTGCCATCAATCAACAGTGTGTTGTCACCCTCTAGGCTGGTTTGCAGGGTGTGGCCGTTATTGAGCAATGAGATTGCTTTGCCATGGTAGTCGAACTGCAATTTGTCTAACTTCGCTTCTGCTGCGGAGACAATATTAATTGGGCTTTGGTTTTGACCTTTGGAACATTCAGACGCAAACTCGCCCCAATGCTCAGGCCCGTGACTCCCCTCGTAACCCCAGCTTGCTGCGTAAGCTGTTCCTGTAAATACCAACGCCAAACCTAGTGCTGCCAGTGACTTCTTCATAGTTTCCTTATTCCTTTAAGTTAAATGTTGTGAAAACAAAACCATACTAATCGCACAGAATTAAGCGGGAATAGAGTGAAAACTATGATTACAAAAGTTTTTTGGAATAGATGCCTCTAGTTATGCAATTGATATGATGCTCAAAATTGAACATCAACGATTATCGAGTCGGTATAAGTGCCAGCTGGTGGGGTGGTTTTTTGTACAAGAAAGATTTGTGGTATTGCCCTAAATCACTTGGAACTTCAGGCTGGAAATGTTGCTGTGCATGATCTAGAAAAAAGACTATGGACATTTGTAAAATGAGGGTTATATGTTCTATGTTACCGCTTATGTTTACAACATATCGCTAAAAAAAACGCCCCTTTCGGAGCGCTTTCTTATTTGAGCAGATTATTCCCAATCAAGGATAACTTTGCCAGACATGCCTGAACGCATGACATCGAAGCCTTCTTGGAAGTCATCAATCTTGTAGTGGTGCGTAATAATTGGTGATAGATCCAAACCAGATTGAATCAGTGAAGCCATCTTGTACCATGTTTCGAACATTTCACGACCATAGATGCCTTTGATAACTAGGCCTTTGAAGATCACTTGGTTCCAATCAATGCCCATATCTGATGGTGGAATACCGAGTAATGCAATACGACCACCGTGGTTCATTGTGGTTAGCATTGAGTTGAATGCCGCTGGGTTACCAGACATTTCTAGGCCTACGTCAAAGCCTTCTGTCATGCCTAGTTCAGCCATTACATCTTCAAGCTTCTCTTCAGCAACATTTACTGCGCGTGTTACACCCATTTTACGAGCTAGCTCTAAACGGTACTCGTTTACGTCTGTGATAACCACATGACGAGCGCCGACGTGTTTCGCAACTGCGGCGGCCATGATGCCGATTGGGCCAGCACCAGTGATGAGCACGTCTTCACCGACTAGATCGAAAGAAAGCGCAGTGTGTACCGCGTTACCGAACGGGTCGAAGATCGATGCTAGATCGTCAGAAATCTCGTCAGGGATCTTAAACGCGTTAAATGCAGGAATCACTAGGTATTCTGCAAATGCGCCTTCACGGTTTACACCCACACCGATCGTGTTGCGACACAAGTGAGTACGACCGCCACGACAGTTACGGCAGTGACCACAAGTTATGTGACCTTCACCAGATACGCGGTCACCAATTTCAAAGCCACGAACTTCCTGACCAATCGCAACCACTTCACCCACGTATTCGTGACCGACAACCATAGGAACTGGAATTGTCTTTTGTGACCATTCGTCCCAGTTATAGATGTGTACGTCTGTACCACAGATAGCGGTTTTCTTAATTTTGATCAGAATATCGTTATGGCCAACTTCAGGTTTATCAACCTCAGTCATCCAGATGCCTTCTTCAGGCTTTAGCTTTGATAATGCTTTAATTTTCATAATGTAACCTTAATTAAAGGCCCTATTATCTAGGACCTAGAGTCTTAAATAAGACCCATGTCCTTACCAACTTCGATGAACGCATCAATTGCACGATCTAGCTGCTCACGAGAATGCGCTGCTGACATTTGAGTACGGATACGCGCTTGGCCTTTTGGTACCACAGGGAATGAGAAGCCGATCACGTAGATGCCTTTCTCTAGTGCTCGCTCAGCAAATTCTGCTGCAACTTTCGCATCACCTAGCATGATTGGAATGATCGCATGGTCAGCTCCGCCCATTGTGAAACCAGCATCTTCCATACGTGCGCGGAAGTGTGCTGCGTTTTCCCATAGACGGTCACGTAGGTCACCGCTCTCTTCTAGTAGATCTAGAACGCGGATAGAAGCGTTTACGATTGCTGGTGCAACAGAGTTAGAGAATAGGTATGGACGAGAACGCTGACGTAACCAGTCGATCACTTCCGCTTTACCAGACGTGTAACCGCCTGAAGCGCCACCCATTGCTTTACCTAGCGTACCTGTAATAATGTCGATACGGTCAACCACGTTGTGGTATTCGTGCGTACCTGCACCCGTTTTACCCATGAAGCCAACCGCGTGAGAGTCATCAACCATGGTCAGTGCGCCGTATTTTTCAGCTAGGTCACAAATAGCCGGAAGGTTCGCCACTACGCCATCCATTGAGAACACACCGTCAGTAACGATAAGAATGTGGCGTGCGCCTGCTTCTTTCGCAGCAATCAGTTGTTGCTCTAGCTCTTCCATGTTGTTGTTTGAGTAACGGAAGCGCATTGCTTTACATAGACGAACACCGTCGATGATTGACGCGTGGTTTAGTGCGTCTGAAATAATTGCGTCTTCTTTACCGAGAATGGTTTCGAACAGACCTGCGTTTGCATCGAAGCAAGAGGTGTAAAGAATCGTATCTTCTTTACCTAGGAACTTAGACAACTTCTGCTCAAGCTCTTTGTGGATGTCTTGAGTACCACAGATGAAACGTACTGAAGCCATACCAAAGCCGTGCTCGTCCATGCCCGCTTTACCCGCTTCAATTAGCGCAGGATGGTTAGCAAGACCAAGGTAGTTGTTTGCACAGAAGTTTAATACTTCTTCACCGGTAGAGATTTTAACAGCCGCTTGCTGCTGAGACGTGATTACGCGCTCTGATTTGTAAAGACCTTCAGTCTTCACTTCTTCAATTTGCTGCTGAATCTGTTGGTAGAATGCAGAAGACATTTGAAATTCCTTCCTGGTTATTTTGGCGAGTATTTACTCGTTTAGAATTAGGTTGAGCCTTTATGTGACGGGCATCACGGGCTATCACTCATCAATTAATTGTAGTGTAATTCAAGGAAGGAAGAAGGATTATCCCTTAAGGTGGAAAAGCATTAATGAATCCAAGGCACGAATTCAATTAATGCTTTCCTATAATATTGTAATAAAAGGAGTTATAGCCCAGTTGGTTGTTTAAGTAGTGCTTCAAAGTCTTTGGCTGGTAACGGGCGGCTATAGTGGAAACCTTGCCCGAACTCACAGTTTAAGTCTTTTAGATAATCGACATGACGCTGTTCTTCAATGCCTTCAGCAACAATCTTAAGGTTCAGCGCTTTCGCCATTGCAATGATCACGTTGACGAGCTCACGATCGGAGTCGTTTTCGAACATATTTTGCATAAAGCTGCGATCAATCTTAAGGCGATCGAACGGAAATTTCTGTAAGTAACTCAACGCAGAATAGCCAGTACCAAAGTCATCGATGGTAAGCTTAGTGCCTAACGCTCTTAAGTTATTGAGCATGTCTAATAGCTCTGAGTCGTGGTTAAAGAGAAGGCTCTCTGTCACCTCAATATCGAACTTATCTGATGGAAGACCAGATTCCTCAAGGCTCTTCTTAATAAACGCAAGTAAGCGATCACAATACCTAAATTGAACACTGGAGAAATTCACAGAAACAAACAGCGGCGTCAGATTTTGCCATTGCGCCGCTTGGCGGCACGCTTGCTGGATAGCGAATTCACCAATTTGATGAATCAAGCCATTTTTCTCAGCAATAGAGATAAACTCTTCAGGATTTACGAATCCGTACTTCTCATCATTCCAACGCATTAACGCTTCTGCGCCAACAATTTTACCACTGCTCAGATCAATAATAGGTTGATAATACAACTCTAGTAATTGGCTGGAGATGGCATTTCTTAGTCGATTTTCCAAATCCAAATAGCGTTGCAAGTCTTGGTTCATATTGTGGTTATAAAAACAGAAGGCATCGCGTCCATCTTGCTTCACGCGATACATCGCCATGTCAGCACAGGCGAGTAGCTGCTCGGCGTTATCTCCATCATCCGGAAATACGGACATTCCGACGCTGCTACTCAAGAAGAATTCATGGTTGTTCCATACAAATGGATCGTTAAACGCCGAAAGCACGCTTGAAGCAACGCGCTTCGCGGTGTCGTTGTCAGGCAAGTCAGGAATCACTAATAAAAACTCATCCCCACCAATTCTCGCCAGTAAGTCTGTTTTTCTCGCGACTTGATGCAGTCGTTGAGCACTAAGTTTAAGGATCTCGTCGCCAACAAAGTGACCCATTGAATCGTTAATCTGCTTAAAGTGGTCTAAATCAATAAACATGACCAATACTTTTGAACCACTACGTGACGCTCTAATCAACTCCAAAGCCAGTCTCTCAGAACCGTAGCTGCGATTAGGCAAGTTAGTCAACGTATCGTATTTAGCTTGGAAGGCGAGTTCTTTTTCAGACGCTTTTCGGCGTTCAATTTCGTTAGTTAGTTTTCGGTTCTGTTGAGAAAGTATGTCTTTTCGCTTTTTCTCTTCTTCAAGTTTAATTTTCAATTCAATTCTATTATTGTTTGTGATGAACGCATAACACAGCGCAATAACAACCATAACAGCAAGAATACTCAAACCGAGAATGAAGATCCGTGATGTGAAAATATCTCGCTCACTCAAAGGCTCAAACCAAGCCATAAGTTTGAAGTGATGTTTTTCAACAGGCACTTCAAAATATATTTTTCCATCAACGGCTTCAGATATTAAATAATTCTCATCTTTATTATGAGAAGACGTTTTATTTATTGTATCCCATACGACCATCTCAACGTCTTTTATTTTGAGCACCAGCCGGCTATAACTGTCTTCGTGCTCTTGATTAGTGAGCTGATCAATAACAATGTTTTTATTGAGATCTGCAATTAGAAAGGCAACTGGCTTTCCAGAGAACTTGACTTGCTTGATGACTTGGATACGCACGTCGTCGTTATATCGAGTTGCACAAACCTCTTCGGGATGCCCATGTTGAGTCATTAAGGTTTGGATATCCATCTTCTGCTCTGTGTTGTCTTCAGAGCCCGTCGTGACAATCGTTGTGCCATCACTGCCTACCAGTGTGAGCTTTTTATAGATTTGGCTGCTATTAATTAACTTACCATCTATCTTTTCATCGAAACGACGTTTCAAGTTAATTAAACTCGCTCCTAATCCGTACTCCATTGACATGCCAGAGGCTAAATTAGCAAAGAATGTTTGTACTGTTTTATCTGTAGATAAATTATCAACATCCTCACTGGCAATAGTAAATAAATTATCGAGTGTGCTTGCGTAGCTTTTTACTTTTAAACCGAGTTCCCTATGCTGGGATTCTTTTAGTTTATTTTGCCCCAAACTTGTCACAACAATAAGTATAGCTAAATAAATAGAGACTAATATTGCGCTTATTGCAATAAATTTTTTACTGGATATTTTTTTAACGGCCTTTTTCATCGGGTTTTCTTACTATCTTCTATGAAGTAATCGTTATAAAAGTAGTAAATAGATGGATAGTATTTTTTTACTAATTTTTCGTAGGTTCCATCTTTCTTTATTGAATCTAAATAACGATCAAATGCCTTGCGTAATTCCGGTGAGTTTTTACGGAATGCAACAGCCATTTTCTGATTTTCGGATACTGGGCCAATGACTTTTATTTCACCTGGCCATTTTTCTAATGCAATTAACGTATCGGCGACGTCTAGCAATGTGCTTTCCGCATCATTTTTCATTATCGCTGGCACCATCTCATTAAGAAGACGAGCCCCATCAGGCAGTATGACTTTTGCGCCTGTGTCATATAAGTCATAAAGGTTAGGGTCCAAGCAAGAGTGCTCCAACGCTAACACTTCGCGACCATGAATAAGCTGCTTGACGGTTTTTACATCTTCATCAACCGACCCACTTGGTTTAATCGGACTCAGCGTGGAATCTGTTCTGGAAACTAACCAAACGCCCGACGGGAAGTAATCTTGTGAAAAGTCTAAAACTTCAGAACGCCAGTCAAGAATGGTAACGCCATTTGCGATCAAGTCCCCCTCGATTGGAACACTTTCTCCCACAACAGCTTGCTTATTATGGTATTGAACATCTTGGCCCGTCAGCTTACCGACCATATCGCTCCACTGAGCTGGAACATATTGGTACTTAACGCCCAACGACTTGGCAAAGCCTTTTACTATCTCTACATCTAAGCCAGTCAAGGTTTCCACTTCACCTTGTTCAATATAAGAAACGAAGTTAGCGTACGGCACACCAATATGGCGCAACACTCCGCGATCACGAATCTGTTGTAAGTCGTCTGACCAAGCGGAAGAGGACATAACAGAGGCCGCCATAAGCGCCATCGCCGCTAAAGTTCTTTTGAATGTTTTGACTGACATAATAATATCCTTACCTTTCACAAAGCGCCCAATAACGGGCGCTTGAGTGATAAACAACGATGTTAGAACGACGAGTAATACAAATTCGTCATCGCCACCACGAGCCCTTCAACATCCTGCTCGTCATGGAACAAGTGCGTGGAGATACGGAGTGCGTAAGTATCAAAGTCATCATCTTTATGCAGCTTAAAGCTGGTTGTTCGAATGATATAGCCATATTCTTCACGCAGACGATCTCTGAATTCAGTCAATATGTCTTCATTCGTCACATCAGAGAATGGGTTAACTGTGGTTAAGCCACTCGTTAAACCTTCCACGTTTGGCGAGTACATTTGGGCTTGTGGCAAGTACTCTTGTAGTAAGGTTTTACACAAACTACCAAGACTTAGAACACGTTCCTCAATGCGGTCACGACCAATCTCATCCCACATTTTGCAGCTATCAACTAACGCTTGTTTCGCAGGATAGTTGTCGTTCCCGATGTACTGCATCTGTAATTGTTTGCCTAAGTAATCCGCATGAGAAAGTGAAGAGTTGATCAACCACAACGGGTTTTCACGATCACTCCAATACTCATTCAAGCGATTGGCGTTATCACGTACGTACAAAATACCGGTTGCGCCAGGACCACACTGCCATTTGTGACCAGAACCTGCATAGAAATCACAATCCATATCATGGAAATCGAGGTCAAACATACCGACAGTATGCGCTCCATCTACAAGCGTAGGCACACCATATTCTTTCGCTAAAGCACAAATGGCTTTGGCTGGTAACGCCGTTCCCGTTTTATAGGTGATATGAGAGAACATGATGAGGCGAACGTTTTGATGCGCATCAAGCGCGTCGCGGAAAGCTTGGATGTAATCTTGTTCAGAAACGTCTTCAGTACCGGTAAATACTGGTAGTTGAATTTCAACAACATCGACGCCAAAACGATGTTTTGCGACGTTCATCGGTGATGTCGCTGCCATATGCTCATGGTGCGTCGTTAAAATCACATCACCTGGTTCAAAGTGTAAGCCGTTGATGATCGAACATAGACCATCAGTAGTATTGCGGCTGAGAATGATTTCTTCTGGGTTAGCACCAAAGCCAGGCGCTACTTCTTGAACCATCTCAGAGACATAAGGCCAAGAGCCAAATTTGCCCTTCATATCCCAAGGATATTTAGCCACCAACTTGTTGTTATGCTCGTAATCTTGAAGAACTTGTCTTGGCATAGAACCCGTTGTGCCAATGTTCATGTAAGTCGTACGTTTATCCAAAACGAACTGTCGTTGCACTTTACGCCAAAAGCGCTTATCGTGTTTTCTACCTAGCCCGCGGCTGCTCCAATCAATTTTCTGTTCTCGTGCTTGAACTGCGCCCGAGAAAGCGGAAGCACTCACACCAGCAACAACAGCTCCTGTTGCGCCTTTCAGAAAATTACGGCGGCCGCTATTAGTCTGAATAGATTCCTTGTCTTTCATCTTTTTCAATCCTTGTTGGAAATTAGCCATATTATTAATTTTAAGTGCGTAACTATCTGTTACTAAAACATTATTACCCATTAAAACCAGAGTTTAATTTTTTCCTCTGCCATTAAGTGACTTTAGTTCCAATTTTTTATCTTATTTGATGATATAAGCAACAGTTTGACCACAAACCTATAAACAACCATATTCACATTAAAATATTCATTAAATTGATTATTTTTTATAGAAGACAATTCCGACAACTTCTTTATAAAACAATTATGAGCTTTGTTATAAAGTCATTAAAAATTTAACTTTGCGTTAATTTAAAAATATTCAGGCTATTTTTTGATTGACGTCTATTATTTTTATATCTGAACAATCTCAATATGTTAAGTCTTAATAAAGGAGAACTGGTTTCGCAGATAGATACCAGTTTAAGACCATAGAGTGAGACACATCACTCTCTGACATAAACCCACCGCTCAACAGACATAAGGAAGAGAAGTTTTCACTAATATGTGCTTGAGCGTACAACCAAAAAGAAGGAAGTCCCATGTTAAAAGGATTGCTATGCATTTCAGTTGCTGCCACTCTCGTAGCCGCTCCTAACGTACTTGCGCAGACTGTAGCGATGACCGATCTCAACAGCAAGAAGAGCGCTGGCACCATTGAGATTTCACAAAGTGACTATGGCGTGGTATTTATGCCTCAGTTATCAGGTTTGTCATCAGGGGTGCACGGTTTCCATGTTCACACTAATCCATCGTGCGATAGCGCGGAGAAGAATGGCAAAACCGTCCTTGGCGGTGCAGCAGGTGGTCACTATGACCCCAGCAACACAGGGAAACATGGCTACCCTTGGACCGATGACAATCATTTAGGCGACCTGCCTCCACTCTACGTGGACATGGATGGTAATGCTAATCAGCCCGTTGTCGCGCCTCGCCTAAAATTATCAGATTTAAAAGGCCGAGCATTAATGATTCATGCTGGCGGCGACAATCACTCCGACCACCCCGCTAAATTAGGCGGCGGCGGTGCGCGCGTTGTATGTGGCGTTATTAAGTAGTCATTCGATAAGCCAAATTCGCGCTTCTCCTCAAGTAGCGAGAAGTGCGAATTTTTGTTGATACTCAGTGTCCGTCTCACACGTCTCTAAGTAGCTGTGGTGCAACATTAAAATTGACTGCACTATCTTTGTACCAATTCCTAATGCGCCACCGACGGCATCTTTATCAATTCGATTGACAAAAGTGAACAGGATTCGCGACTTATCCTCACTCAAATGCGCTCGACAATGCACTTCCGAGCCGGTTGGGCTGTGGCGTAAGGCATTTTCAAGCAGGTTCAATACCAACCGCTCTAAGAGTCCTTTATCACCCACAGTTTGAATCTCGCTATCGATATCCACTTTCAACACCACTTCTTTACGAGAAAACTGGCTCTGCATCGTCTCGGCACATTCTGCCATCAACGCGCCAAGATCTATGGGGCGGTATTCGTAGTTTGGCATTGGTTCCTCTTTACGCGCGGCGTCTAATAAAGAATGCAATTGAGTTGAGAGCTTCTCACAATTTCGGAACGCGACATCAATCAGCGGATCGGATCCCGGATGCTGCAAACGCCACGTTTCCAGATAGCCAAGCACGCTCGATAACGGCGTTTTTAAGTCATGACTGAGCTGCAATAAGCTTTGACGGCGATGAGAAGACTGATACTCCAACTGTAAAAACTGCTGCTGAATGTGCTTCGCCATCATCTGATAAGAGTGCGCAATCGGCACGAGCTCCGGCACTTGGTAAGTAAAGTCAGGTTGCAGGTGAAAATCATGTTCGGCTTGCTGTTGAAGTTGCTTGGTCACACGCTCAATCGGGTTCAACAGGCTACGTTTGACCAGCACATAAGCCCCGAGAGCAAAGCCTAAAATGGACACTAAGACCAATCCTGCCAGCGCGATGTAAGGCGTATCGACTTGCGCATTGGCAATGGCGTCATGTCGGGTACTGCCAATCACCACATAAAGATAACCGACCGTAGAGCCTAATTCCTCTATCGCCGCAACAGAAAACACTTTGTGTTCACCGCGATTACGAGGATCTTCGCCTAAGATGGGAAGCGGTTCGTTGTTTAAGAATTGCTGAATGGGGTTCAGATCCACCGAGTCCATAAGCTTTGCACCATCTGGCGCAGCATGGGTGGTGATATTGCCTTGGCTATCGAGGAAATAGATTTCAAAATCAGGGCCGATCAGCATGAGCGTATGAAAGATCGACTTAAGCGCTTTCGGGTTGTAATCCGTCCCGATCATCAGCGGATTATCGTCACGCATGTGGCTGGCTAGTTCTTTATGCAGGCTTTGCTTAGTGCGTAACTCAATGGTTTCTTTTTGCCAATTGTAAGTCAGTGCAATCACCACCGCCGCGAGGCAGAACCACAAGCTGGTAAATACCACTAAGCGAGATTTGAAGCTCATCCTATCGCCTCCTTAAACAGCGATGTTTTTGAAACAACCGTAATGATTGAACAATGATGGTGAAACAACTGCCGACTTACTGTCTTGCATTAGTGCCTTGGTTGAAACTTATACCCAACACCCCACACGGTTTGGATGAAGTGATGATCTGAATCAGACAAAGACAATTTGCTGCGTAAACGGTTAATGGTGCTACACACCGTGTGGTGATAACCAGAATGACTGGTGTTCCATACGTGATCGAGCAATTCATCTTTACTGTAGACTCTGCCCGGACGAGTCGCGAGAAACTGCAGCAAAGTAAACTCTGTCGCGGTAAGAGTGACATTCTTGTCGTTTAGGGATACTTGGTGCAACTCCGGAATGATTCTTAGCGGACCAAAGTCCATCGCTTCGTCGAGGACTTCATTTGCTACTTTGGCCTCTGCGGTTTGACTGACTCGGCGCAGCACGTTACGTACTCGCGCTTGGAACTCTAATACGCTAAATGGCTTAGTGATGTAGTCATCAACGCCCGCTTCTAAACCGTCAACCTTGTCCATTTCACCGTCTCTTGCTGTCAACATAAGCACTGGGCTCCAATCTTGTTGCTGACGCAAATAATGGCAGATGTCTAGGCCATCACCACCTGGCAACCCTCGGTCAAGGATCAATAAATCAAAGGGGTGTTGCTGATATTGCGCTTTAGCATCGGCGACATTTGTGGCTCGCGACACTTGGTGTCCTTGAAACTTAAGATGCATCTGAACCAGTTCTGCCAAATCATCGTCATCTTCCACCAACAAGATGTTCGCGACTAAATTGATTGCCTGTTGTTCCATGGTCCTTTCCTTGCCTTCGAGTATCCTCACTTTGCACATGACCGGAACAAATTAGAAATTCTTTCAAAAAAGGTTCCGATGACGCCATGAGGGATAAAGCGCTCGGCTACAAGCGCTTTGGAAAGGAGACGTCATCGGAGCCTGTGTTACTCGACTCGAGTGATGGTGACTTTCGCACCTGGGTTCAGGAAACGATGGTTCGCAGAGAGTGCTGAGTTTGCTAATCCATCATCTTGGCTAACTACCCCCGCATGGAAGGCAACAACGTCATTACTGTCATTACGAGCGGCATTGAAGCCCTCACCGCCACCTGCTGGGCCCGGAATGGTTGCGGCAAGTTCATCGTTCAGTTCCGTGCCAGAATCCCAAACGTTCATGCTCATTTCATAGCTTTCACCTACTGCGAGCGATTTGAGCGATAGCCCCGTTTCGCCAACAAAGGCATCGTTGGTATTCACAAACATAGACGCCACAGACAAGTAACCGTAACGACGAGGGTCGACTGTGATGGTGACTTCGTCCGATGCACCCGGCAACACCAGTCCATTGCCCGAAATACCTTGGTAAACACTGTCATTGCTGTTCATCAACTCAATCAGCTCGGCGTTACTACCGCCTTCGGCAAGATGCTCAAGTTCAACAGATGCAGCTTGGCCAATTTCAAACAATTGGTAGTCACCATTGTGAGTGAGTACCGCAAGCGGAGACATAGGTTGATTCGCAGTCAAGTTAGCCACGTTGACGGTGTAGCGGTACGATTTCACTACGTCGTTATCATCATCGCTTGGACAACCGGCGAGCAAGCCGACTGAAGCTGCTACTAGTAAGATTCTGTATTTCATACATCCCCCTTACTTCACAACGATTGTGATGGTTGCGACTGGGTTTAACCAACGATGGCTGCTGCTGTCTAGGTCACTGATGCCGCCAGTTGGGTCGCTATCACCAAGGTTACCCGGATGCACGTGAACTTTATCGTTAGTTACCGTTGCTTCAACGCCTGTGCCGCCAGTACCAAAGGTAATGAAAGGTGGGTTTGGCATGCTAGACGCAAGTTCATCGTTCGCTTCTGTACCGGCATCGTAACTTCTTAGGGTTGCTCGGTATGTACCCGCTTCCGTTGGAATCTTCCAACTATCCAGACCGACGAAACCGTCATTGGTTGGCAGCAACATCGCGCTCAGAGAAAGATAACCGTGGTCGCCACTGTCTAAGGTGAAGGTGGTTGCAACACCCGGATTCAAAATACCACCAGCAGGATTCTCAACCACCGCACCACCAGCGTTACCAATCACACTAGCAAGACCAGAGATATCACCACCTTCTGCCATTGCTTCTAGTTCTGGCGTTGCAGCTTGACCCGTTCTGAACATTTGAAGATCAGAGCCATGTGCAGCAACAATAAGTGGCGTAAAGTAGATGCCTTTGGTTGCGTTTGTCACGGTGATTTCCAATTCCGCCGCATTCACTGATGCAGAGCCTAGTGCCATAGCTACTGAAGTCATGACGAGTCCGAGTTGGGTACGTTTTTTCATTGTGATTCCATCCTTTAATGAGGGTTGAACTACCCAAGCCCATGTGTACGGCTTTACTTCTTTGTTCGTGACTTGAGTAGGTTAAGCATTACGTTTCGAACGTTTTGCGTTCTTACCTCTAAGAATGACGAGCAAATCTATCAGTAACTTCATCGAATTCTCATAAAATTCTCACAAGTTCTTTTCGAATTCTGCCAGCAGCACTTTTTTATTTATACTCAAGTAACCTCGAGATGCTTGGCTCAGCGAGAATGACTTGGTTTGAAGGCGAGGCAACAATTTGAAGATCTAGTGGTTCTAAATCGAAAATTGTTAACGAAGCATGCGAACCAAGGCAACTCGCCCTTCGGGAGCGTGTCACTGAAGCAATTTCTTCGTCAAACAACTTGGAAAGAGCTCGCTATTCCGCTTCGTTGTTTTCCTTGAACTTGAATCAGTGATAACGCTCTGAACCATGTATCTTGAAGTCACTTGAGTATATCCAGGTATTTACACTTCTCGCTTTCCCCTCCTACAATGCGGTATTCTCTGTTTAAATCACGATTCTCACCATGATTCATAACGTTCTGTCTGCCTACTATGGCGAAATCTACGGCATCGCTTTTTTCAACCATTACTTGAGCCATTACGCCCAAAGTGAACAACAAACACTGTGGCAAACCTTGATTGAAGTGGAAGAGCTCACCGCAGAAAAGCTCAGACCTGTACTGCTGACAAATGGCATGGATATCGAAAGTCGACACCAAGAGATGCTGGATAAAGGCTTGGCAGATGCAACCAAATGGATTGGTTTACCATGGCAAGAGTTGGTGGCGACTCTTCTGAAATGGGTGGAGTCTTATGAGGTGAAGTATCGAGAGTGGCATGAAGAAGTGAAAGCTTCACAGCAGTATTCAACCGCTGAGCGAGAAGCTATCGAGTTGATTGCAGACCACGAAACGGCCATTTATCACTGTTGGCAGCAATACCATACTGGTGAATCTGGCTTGCCTGCCCTGAATGTCTTTTTAGCAAAATATCGCTAAAGCGAGAAGGTGACACTTGAACCGAACAAAACCGTACCAGACAATATCGTTATTCCGCTGCGCAGAACTGAACAAATATGGTTAACCCAAAACTCATTGCCCTACTCCCTGATCTTGCTTCGTTTATCTTAGTGGTAAACGAGGGCAGTTTTACCGCTGCAGCCAAACAACTCGGCGTGACGCCATCGGCTTTAAGTAAGTTGATCACACGGTTAGAACAAGCCCTCTCAGTGAAACTGTTTGAGCGAACGACTCGCAAGTTGATCATCACTCAAGCCGGGCAAAAGGTTTACGACCAAAGTATCGCAATGGTGAATGCCGCGCAGCAAGCCGTTGAGTTATCTGCAGAAGATCATGCCGAGCCAACAGGCGCACTCACAGTGGCAGCCCCTGAAGCATTTCTTAATTCGGTGCTTCAACCGTTTGTGTTGCCATTCCTAGAACGTTATCCAAATATTCAGCTTAAGCTGCGTGCAGCAGATGGTGAGATTGATCTGTTCCGCCAAGGTATTGATGTCGCATTTAAGCTCACCGACAAACCCGATGAGAATCTGGTACTCAAAGAGATCAGCAAGACCAACCTTGTTTTGTGTGCCTCTCCAGATTACCTCACCAAACACGGTATGCCTGAACACCCAACCGAGCTTGAGCAGCACGACTGTATTTACCTTGCCGAGAACGACAAAGACAACATCTGGTCATTCTTTAAAGAGGAAGCTTTCCACTCCATTGCAGTAAGTGGACGCTACGCCGTCAACCATTCTCAAATGCGCTTGAACGGGGTTAAGTCTGGCTTGGGAATTGGGATCTTCCATGACTTCGTGATCAAAGACGCGTTAGAGCAAGGAGAAGTGGTGGAGGTATTGCCGGATTGGATGATCAAGAGTAACTACCACGGCGCTATCGCGATGCAGTATGCGCAAACCAAATACATGCCTGCTCGTCTGCGCGTGTTTATCGACTTCGTTAAGGAGCATTTAGTCTCCGAGGACACTAACCATGCTTGAAGAGGCTAACCATGTTTAATGCCATTCATCACGTCGCGATCATTTGCAGTGATTATCCAAGGTCAAAACGCTTTTACACCGAATTGTTAGGGCTAAAAGTCATTGCTGAAAATTATCGTGAAGCCAGAGACTCCTACAAGCTTGACCTCGCTTTACCTGACGGTAGCCAAGTTGAACTATTTAGCTTTCCGGACGCACCAGAGAGACCGAGCTTTCCTGAAGCTCAGGGGTTACGCCACCTTGCTTTTCAAGTGGATGATGTCGAGCATGTTAAAGAATATTTAGAGGCGAGAGAAATTGAGGTAGAGCCCATTCGCATCGATGAATTTACAGGCAAAGCGTTTACCTTTTTCAAAGATCCAGATGGCTTGCCGCTAGAAGTTTATCAACGCTAACTTTGGTGGGGCACGAGGAACTGGCGTTTCAAATCGTACACTTAGAGCCAAAAAAGTGTAGCTTTCAGAAATGACCAAGCTCAGTTGTGGAAGTATTGGTGTAGTTGGAAGTGAATCATGATGAAAAGTCGAAAAGTGACTAAAAGGACAAGGTTTGCCTTTATGGCTGACGGCATTGTCACTTTCTTCGATTTGAACCAATTCAAAACCATTAAGCGTACATAGCGTCGCCCACACGCCCATGCTGTTACCATGAGCATTGATAACAGGCATCAGCGTCACTAGCACCCAACTTAGAGCACTAGCAAATAGCATGGAGCGATAAAAAGGAATTAATCTACGCATAACGGTGACTTAACAAATTTAATTCAGCGTAACTAATTCTGAGTGCTAGCTCAAAAACAGGATCAATAAGTGGTTGCCACCTCACAGCTTTTCTTCAATAACGCAATTGACAGACACAAAAAAGCCCACCAAAACGGCAGGCTATTTTCATATTCTATTGTCAGCTTTTATCGCGATTAGCCGAACAGCTTACTCCAAATACTTGGGTTACGCTTGTCATGGTATTCTTCACGTAGGCTATCAATTTCACGTAATTGTGCTTTCGCATCTTGTAGGTTACCAGCGTCTAAGTCTGCTTCAATCTTGTCTAACGTTACCGTTAGTTTATTAAAGCCTTCTAAGTAGGTATCGAATTTCTCTGGTGGATAGTTACCGCGCTTAGATTGCTCGACGATTGCTTGCAAGCTATCAATTGCAGACTTCATGGTTTCAACATCCGACGCTTCTGCCGCCTGTTTGAATTCCATCTTCATCTGCTTCATGTTTTGTTTTAAATCAACCGCTTCCGCCATTGCGTATGTTGAGCCAAACGCAATCGCACACCCTAGGACTAAAGGACGTAACATTTTCACTTCTCCATTTATAGTGCCGAATTCTGTGTCGGCTTTATTTACCCAAATAACCCACGCCATAAAAGGCGACAAACTAGCTTAGTTGAGTATTTCCGGGTCGCAGTGTAAAGCAATCTTACGCCAGGTGCATACCTAAAATGTAATCAAGTTTATGCGTTGCGAATGTCGTCATACTCTGGAATTGGCTTACGGCCTCTCAGAGCTAAGAAAGACAAAAACTGCTGAGCGGTGTGAGTAATCACTTTTTTGCTATCGATACCCACTTTATCCATTAGCTCTCCAACCAAATCCAGATTACCAACATCATGGCAGAAATGTGCATCACTTCCTGTTGTGAAGAAGACACCGAGATCTTTACCGATTTGTGCAATCTCGTGGCAACGGTCTACGCTACCCACTCGGCTATTCCCTTTTAGCGTGGTGTTATTGATTTCAATCGCAACATTATGCTCTTTCGCGCACGCTAAAACGGCCTGAAAATCAAAGTCGAAATTTGGATTCCCAAGATGGCCAAGCGCATCAATACGACCGTTTTGAATCACATTAATGAGTGCTTCCGTATGAGTTTCTTTGTTTGCAGGACGAAAAACAGGTTCATGGAAACTTGCAATAACCCAATCTAGGTTACGATCGACACTCAGCGGAATATCGATGTCGCCTTCGGTATTAAGAATGTTGGATTCCACACCCCGAATGATCGCGATACCGTCTAAAAATCGAGGCAGGATTTTTTGGTTGGAGAAAAACCAGTAATGCGGCGCGCCCGGCATTGATTCTGCGTGATCGGTCGTACAGAACATATCCAAGCCGTTCTCTTTCGCCAATTTTGCATTTTCAATCAAGGTGCTGTACGCATGACCACTGGCGTACGTATGTGTATGGGTATCAACTTTAAATTCCATCATCCACTCTCTTGGTGCGCTATCTTGCGTGCTATTGTATACCTACACGTGACGTACCGTCAGCCCAAGATGAGTATCAGACTTAAGCTTGCTCCTCACTGATGGCTTTTATTAGGGGCAACGCTTTTCCCCATCCGTGATTAAACATAGAAACAAAGTCGCTGTGCGTATGAATGGTGACATTGAGTAACAAACGATCACTGTTGGTGTCGATCTGATAGATCTCTCGTGATCCAATCCACTTAGATGCTAAATCTCCATCCAGTTGCTGCCTATTATCCGGATTAAAAATGGCAATGTGATGAAATTCAAGGCGTTGTTGCGGTTGCACGATATCGATAGTCGCTCGCGTTCCGCCCATATCGGGATCAAAAAAAGTGATGTCTTGCCCTTCTTCCCATATCCCATCAAATTGAGACTGGGGTGAGAAAGCCTGTGCCCAGCGTTTGTATAACTCAGCATCGGTTAGCACTTCCCACACCCGTTGCGGTGTAGCCGAAATCTCAACGTAATAATTTAGCGTAAGCATTATTTCTCTCCCTGAACCTTTCTTGACGCTAGTTCATTGTCAGAAAAAATCAAACCTCACCTCTGATTTGCCTTATTTAATCCTCTATTTTCCGACAGGCTAAGAAGTTCTCGCTTGTAACCTACCACCACGATGCGCCGTAAAGCGAACCCAACATGTGTTCAGTATGGTTGCGAGCACGATTAAACTCATCCCGATAATTTGGCTTTGACTCATTCGGTCATCGAAAAACGCACTCTGCCAAACCGCGGTGAACAGTAGGTTAGTAAAAATAAGTGGTGCAAGTTGAGAGCCGCTGCTTGCCAGTTGATACGCTTTGGAGCGGAAAACTTGGGTGTTAATGATCATCAGGGACATCACACCGAGCCACAGCATATTAGAAGAAACAGTAGATTCCATCACATTGGCTTTGAGGAAAACATCGATGTCGTTAAACAACGTTAGCGGTAACAGAAATACGGCAGCAAACCCAAACGCCCAAAAGTTGATTTCTAATGGCGACATATCAGTTTTACTCACTTTATATAGCGTAAGCTGAGAGCCGGAATTGAAGAGTCCACCAGCTAGACCGAGTAATAAATCCGAGCGCCAAGTAAACTCCCCACCAACTCCCGCCAACATAACCACTCCAGTAAACGCCATTGCTAAAGCCGCCAATGTTGAAACGCGAATGTGGCCTCCCATAAACAGCTTTTCAACCAAAGGAATAAATAATGGGCCAGTGGCAAACAATACCACCCCTTCTACCAGCGTTAACGTTTGTAGTGACGCGATGAAACACAACTGTGATAAGCCGATACAGAAGGCGCGAAGCAAAATCGGTTTTAACGTCCCCGCTTTAGGAAAGGTAAGATTTTTGAAACGAAGTAAGACAAGCAAAATAAGTGCAGGAGCCAAAAAGCGTAAGAAACTAAACAGTGTGACGGAAAGTTCACCTGTCAGCTGCTTTGCTAACAACCCAGTAACAGATAAGCTTAACGTAGACATCAGCATGAAAAGGATAGATTTATTTACTGCATTCATTCGATACTCCTTAATATGTGGAGTATTTTATGAGATATCACTTATTGTAAATAGCGAGTAATATTAACCATTAATGTAAGAAAAACTTACAGGTTAACTTATCTCTCATCATGTTACGGTTTCTAAAATATGCGTAAATTAGTCCCTCTAAAATCCATCTATGCATTTGTCGCTGTGGCGGAATCTGGCAGCATGACAGAAGCAGCGCAGATATTAAGTGTGAGTCATTCGGCGGTGAGTCAGGCGATAAAATCACTGGAGACTCAGGTCAACAAACCTCTGTTTGATCGCGTAGGCAGACAAGTTCAACTTAATGCTGACGGTAAAAAATATTATCGAAAGGTTGCGCCAGCTTTAGAACAAATTGTCGATGCCACAGAAGCGCTAATCCAAGACCAAAACTTGCAACGTATTACGCTTAATATGGTGAATTCCTTGGCGCTGCATTGGTGGATTCCGCGAATGTCGAGTTTGCAGGACTTTGCTCCGCAATTAGACGTTCGTTTATCCAACCTGTCTGGCAGGTTTAATCTAGAACAAGAAGGCATCGACGCAGCACTCGTGCATGGAAACACCGAGGAATGGCAAGATTATTACTGTGAAAAGCTCAGTGAAGATGAACTGGTTTTGGTGTGTAGCCCTGAATTGATAGCTAAGACGAATGACTCAAATATCGCTCAACTGTTAAAGCAGTATCCCATCATTGAAGTCACTAACGAACGAAGAAAAAATGACTGGAACGTGTGGCAGAATGCGACTGGCATCCTGCGACCTAAAAGCAAAAAACCAATCACTTTTAATATGTCGATACAAGCTGTCCAGGCCACAACTCGTCGTTTGGGGTTATTGGTCACTCATCGCTTGTTTGTGAAAGATGACATCAAATATGGCCAGTTAATCGAGCTGGGCGAACCCGTAATTAATCCTCATCAACAGCTTTACTTTGTATGCCCGCCACACAAGCTAAAGCTGGAATCGTTTCACCTTCTGCGCTCGTGGTTGCAACAATCATTCAATTAAAGAAACCTTTTGTTAAGCACATTCATTGAAAAATTAGTATAAAGTTAGAAAGAGCACTTTTCATCCAAGGATGGTTTATGAAGCGGTATCAAATATGGTTAAGCGTACTCTGCCTCGCAGTACCCATGAGTGCAGTCGCTGAAAGTGAAGACGCTCATTCAGAGCAAGGCATCTCAACGGCAATCATAGGCGGCCAGCAAGCCACTCAAAATCAATTGCCATTTTTCGCACGACTCATTCTACACAAAGCTGGCGCTAATCAATTTGCCAACATCTGTGGCGGAACTGTTGTTAATGACCGCTTCATTTTAACCGCCGCTCACTGTGTAGAGCCGAGTGTTTTTTCTGACGGATGGACAATCAATGATCTGCGAGTCTTAGTAAAAAACCCGACAATGAACGATGTGTTTGTTGAGGAATTCAAAGATGTTCGCTCTATCACTATTCATCCAAATTACGAGCCTAGTGATTTATGGATTAATGATATCGCCGTACTTGAACTTACCCACCCGATCACCGACAACGTTCAATCCATTACGTTGCCGCAAGATTTTGGTGATTACAGCAGCCAATCGGTTTATCAGATATTCGGTTTAGGGCAAACCTCGACCAACGATGAAAGTGGACCAAATTATTTGCGATGGGCGGAAGTAAAACCACTCACTGATGCGCAATGTGCTTCTTTAGTGACAGGGTTTAATGCTCAAGAAAGCTTATGTGCCAATGGGTTCCCTGAGCGCAGTTATACCGGTATTTGCAGCGGTGACTCTGGTGGCCCTCTCACCTATCAAGACAATAACGGAATGTATCAACAAATCGGTATTGTGAGCTATGGTTCTTCTGTTTGTGAATCCGCTGCGATTCCGAGTGTGTTTACTGAGGTTCTAAATTACACAACATGGATTGAAGCCCAAACCAGTTCGGGAGTGAAGACTCGTTACAATGCCCTCTTAGCAAGCACAGAAGATTATCATAGTGAAGGTGATTCCGGCTTTGAACCAGAAGATACCAACACATCTGGCTTTGAGGATAATGGCAGTAGTGGTGGCGCACTTGGCGCAGGGATGATCATACTTGGAGGCTGGTTTGGTTGGCTAAGACGCCGCAGAAATTATTCGCGCTCCAAAGAGCTTCGATAAGACATCATAATATCTTGCGCTTAACACGAGAGTTGATGATGTCTTCTATTATTTTTTGCTCTTTTTTCGCTTTTTCATAATTTTGCTTAGTACGCCATCGTTCGAGCACTTTTTCTAACCCTTGAACACGAGCGTGTTTGTGCTCTAGCGTTTTTTGTACAGACGCACATTCCGCTTGCATGACGGCTTGTTCATGCTCATGGTGGCGAAGCATTTTTTGCAGCATTTGATCGACACGATTAAAGTTCATCAGCGCTGCGCTTGTCAGTGTTGGAACAGTTCTGGTTGATTGTCCCGCATGGCCTTTCAATGCTGACAATTGTTCCAACTGCATTGAAAGATGGGAGTGACGTTGACGCATGGCATCAAGTTGTTGACCCACACGATCACGTTGCTTTTCTTCCATTTGTTGCAGCTTACCCACTGCTTTTAACTTGGATTTCATCTCAACGATACCACTCCCATTTGGTTAAGCACTTTGAAAAAGCTGCGCGAGCTCGGTCAAACTGGTTGGGTAATCCACTGACTCATTGGCGGCTTGTTGTAAATACGCACGTAAGTTTGGATACATAGCAACAGATTGATCTAATTCAGGATCTTGCCCCGGTTGATAGCCTCCTAACGGCAGCAGTTCTTTCACCTGAAGATAGTTGGAGTACATCTGGCGGAAATTATTCGCGATCGTGCTATGCGCCTCCTGTGTACAGGTGTTCATACAACGGCTGATAGACGCATTAATATCAATGGCAGGATAGTGCCCTTGCTCGGCAAGTTGACGCGATAATACAACATGCCCATCTAAGATAGCACGCGCAGAATCCACGACAGGATCTTGCTGGTCGTCCCCTTCCGCCAACACGGTATAAATTGCGGTTAGGCTACCGTGCTGATTTTCACTGTTGCCCGCACGCTCAAGGAGTTGCGGTAACACGCTGAAGACAGAGGGCGGATAACCGCGAGATGCCGGAGGCTCGCCAAGCGAAAGAGCGATTTCACGCTGTGCCATGGCGTATCGAGTGAGAGAATCCATCAACAACAGAACATCTTTGCCTTGATCTCGAAAATACTCGGAAACGCGATGACAAAGCAGTGTCGCTCTTAACCTCATCAGCGGGGATTCATCAGCAGGAGCTGCGATGATAATCGCCTTCTTGCGCGCCTCTGGGGTTAAGTTTCGTTCGATGAACTCGCGTACCTCTCGGCCTCGCTCACCAATAAGACCGACCACAATCACATCGGCTTCGGTGTTTTTGGTGATCATCCCCATTAAAACACTTTTCCCGACACCACTGCCCGCCATTAAGCCAATGCGTTGCCCTTTTCCGACGGTCAAGAGTCCATTGATTGCGCGCACCCCAACGTTGAGTGGGGTATCAACAGGACGTCGCTTCAATGGGTTAATCGGTTTTGGTTCAAGTGAAACACGATCTCCCCCTTTAAGCGGTGCCCCGTCATCCAACGGCTCACCTAAACCATTCAGCACTCGCCCTAACCACTGAGCACTTAACTGCACGGTACTGTCACCGTCCAGAGGAATGACTTTCGCACCAGCAAATAAGCCACCTAAGCGCCGAATAGGCATTAGGTAAGCAATAGTGTGCTCAAAGCCCACCACTTGCGCTTCGATCATGTCGCCTTCTGCGGTTTCTACGAGACAGCGCTGCTCCAGTTTAAACCGGCACCCAACGGCTTGTAACATTAAGCCGTTTACTTTAATCAAGCGCCCTGTCACGCGAGCAACAGGGATTGAATCGAGCGAAGCCAATGCTTCGCTCAAACGCTCACTCAATAGCTCATGGCTTAAGGTATTACTCATGCTCTGATTCTACCTGCGGAATACTAACTTCATCCAAAAGGTGTTGTTTTACATTGTCCATACAGGCTTCTAAACGAGAGTCGCAACTTGCATCCGCCTCTGCATCATCGGTCACTAGTTGGCAGCCACCAATCGGAAGTTCCGTATTAGCCACCAGTTTCCAAGATTGTGGCAGATCAGCATTAATGTGAGTAATTCGTTCTAAATCCTGCGGATTTAAATGCACGGTTACGGTTTCCGCTTTGCCAGGCATGGAAGACAATGTCTCATCCACCAAAGCAAGGATCTGTTGAGGCATTAAAGTGAGCTCAGCACGAATCACTTGCTGAGCCACTTTTTGTACCAGCTCACAAATCATATGACGTTGCTGTTGCTCTTTTTCGTCTTGCCAACGAGACAGCGCATGAAAGAGCTCGTTCACGGGTTTCGCCGCCTCTAGAAAACTCTGTTTTCCCGACTGCTCACCAGACACAAAGCCTTTTTGGAAGCCTTCTTTTTGCCCATCTAGCAGACCTTGTTGCTTACCCTGCTCGATACCTTGACGTAAGCCTTCCTCATGCCCTTGCTGTAAACCTTGTTGAAAACCGGCTTCAAGCTGTTGTTGAATATCAACTTGCGGCTCTTGCCAACCCTGGTTATCTAGCCCGAATTCGTCTTCTATAGCCTTAGGCTGCGCCAAAGGCGGAAAACGGTGCAAACGGTATCCACTCGGCGGCAGTCGCATCGTACTTGATTTTGTCTCTACCATGACGTTACTCCACCGTTGGCTCTTCATAAAGAAGCAACTGAACTTCACCAGATTCATCCAACTCACGCACCATTTGCATGATGTCTTGACGCGCTTTTTGAACACGACTTAGCGCAACAGCCCCGCGCGCTTCCATATCGTCTTCCAGTGCTTTCACCATACGCTGAGGCATAGAACGTTTAATGGCTTGCTGTAACGTAATTTCTGAACCTTTGAGTGCAACTGCCCACAATTCTAGTGGGATCTGCTGCACCAGCATGTCCATGGTTTCTTCACGCTGACGACCAAGAACCATAAAGTCGAACATATTCTCTTCAATGGCATTAACGACATCTTCATCATGCAACTTCAGCATTTCCATCAACGACCCGCGATCACCTTCAAAGCGGTTAATGATGTCAGCAGCTTGCTTGACACCAGATAGCGGTGTG
This sequence comes from Vibrio sp. VGrn 2, assembly GCF_009361695.1. Lineage (NCBI taxonomy): Bacteria > Pseudomonadati > Pseudomonadota > Gammaproteobacteria > Vibrionales > Vibrionaceae > Vibrio > Vibrio sp. VGrn 2. The sequence continues at coordinate 186,923 of NZ_RBWD01000005.1, forward strand.
CTTTGGCTTGCAGATACTTTTTCAATGCAGCGCTCAACGAGCTCATGCAAATCAATAGCAACTTGATGATCGATGTCTTGCAGCTGAGCAATTCGGAACAAGATTTCGTCATGGTAATCTTGTGGCAGGTGCTTCAACACCGCTGAAGAGCTATCGGCTGGCAAATAGGCAAGAAAAATCGCTTGCATTTGCGGGTGCTCATTCACAATGAAACGAGCAAGCGTTTCTGCTTCTACCCACTGTAAGCGCTGCATATTGTTGCGAATTTCATCACCATACAGCGTATTCAGCAGCCCTTTTGCCAAATCATTACCCAATGCTTTACGTAGCGTATTAGACAAATATTCTTTAGAAGCTCCACGAATGCCACTGTGCTCACGAAAGTCTTCAAAGAAAGTTTGAATAACGCCGCGAGCGGAATCGCTCTTAATGCCATTCAACTTCGCCATTGCACGAGTCACCCGCTGGGTTTCATCACGGCTAAAGTGCTGTAAAACCTTCGCAGCGGCATCCTCGCCCATGCCTAATAGCACGAGCGCGGTTTGTTCTACATAACTAAGCGTCTGCTTTGATGGAACTGTGTTCATTGATGTTTACCCATTGTTTCAGTATTTCGGCTACGCGCTCTGGCTCTTCATTGGCAATAAGCTGTAGGTGTTTCAATTGAATCTCTAGTGGCGAACCGGCTGGAGGCAGCATGTCGCTGTTTACATCTAAGCCGGAAGAGGCTGAGATACCTTTTTCTGATAGACGACGATCAAGCACTTCTTCATGCTCACGCTCTTCACGCGTTTGCAGGTTGTCATAATCAGGCTCTTCTTGCGGCTCTGCAAAGTCTAACTCTGGTACTGGCTTATCAACGCCTGTGAGGTGCATGATCAATGGGCGTAGTACGAAGAAGATCATCGCCAAGCCTAACAAACCACCGATAACGTAACGTATTGGCTGCTGTACTGTAGGGTCTTGCCACCACGGCAGCGCAGGAGGCGCATCAATTTCAATTGGAGTGAAGTTGAAACTCATCAAGCTTAAGCTGTCACCTCGTGCCGCAGAAATACCGACAGCATCCATGATCATATTTGAAATCTGCTCTTTATCTGCTTCACTCCAAGCAACACCATCCGGAGAGGCTTTCGAGTTCAACAGTACCGACACGCTCATTTTCTCAATTTGACCTTGTTGGTATTGAGTACGACGAACACTACTCCCCACTGCATACTGACGGTTTACTTCAGAGCGTGCGTTGGTGTTTTGGCTATCGTTCGTTTCTACTTCTTCACCAGTTACCGGCGGTTGGTTGCTTAGAGAACCTGGTACGCCTAGCGCGATTTGGTCAACTGAGTTGTTGTGAATGGTGTGCTCGTTACGTACGACAGGTGCGTTATCCAAAATCTCTTGCGTTTCTTCAACTTGGCTAAAGTCCATATCAGCAGCGACCTGCACACGGAAGTTACTCGGACCCACAATTGGCGTAAGCATGTCTGCTGCGCGTTGAATGATCTGCTTCTCAACGTTCTTTTGATATTCAAGGTATTTTGCATTGACTTTACCTGCTTCCGCCGAAGCAACATCTGCACTGAGTAAACGGCCATATTGGTCGATAACAGATACAAATTCAGGCTTCATCGCCGTCACGCTACCAACCACTAGGTTGATGATTGCTTCAACTTGCTCAGACTTGAGGTCTTCGCCAGGTTTCAGCTCAAGCATCACTGACGCTGAAGGGTTCTCGCTGTTTTGACGAACAAATAAGGTTTGACGAGGAATAGCTAAGTGAACACGCGCATTCGCCACTGAATTCAGAGACATGATAGTGCGTACTAACTCACCTTCTAAACCATGACGGTAACGCGCCGTTTCCATAAATTGGCTTGTACCGAGAGAGCTGTCTTCTTTAAGCGAATCCAAACCTGTCGGCAGTTTGGCTTTAACACCTTTTGACGCAAGCAACATGCGAACTTTCGCAACTTCGCCTTCTGGCACAAGAACTTGGCCATTTTGCTCTTGCATACGGTAGCTCACACCTTCACTTTCTAATACCGAGACAATCTCTCCGATATCAAAACGTTCTTGTTGGCTATACAGTGGACGAAAGCTTTGTGAGGAACTCCAAAGAGCGACCACAATGATTGCCGCAACAATTGCAGCGAGTACGGCAGATAACACTAGATTTCTCTGGCTACTCGACCAGATTTGCTTCAGCTTGGTTGTTACATCGTCCATGCTATTCGCAGTAGAAAATGTCTGTGCTGAGCCGGAGGTCATGGCTGTATTTCCGGCGACTTGTGGGGTTAGTTCTGACATGAATTACACCGGCATCTTCATAATATCTTCAAATGAGGTCACGACTTTGTTGCGCACTTGCATCAAAGCATTAAATGATAAGCTGGCTTTTTGGCTAGCGACCATCGCACCAACTAGGTCATCACTTTTTCCTGTTTCTACGGCCGTCATTTTTTGACTAGCCACTGATTGATGTTGATTCACTGTATCCAACACATTTGTCATCGCTTGTGAGAACGATAATGGTGCGTTTAGTGATTGTTGATCTAAAGGATTTGCACTCACGATAAACTCTGGCGGCTGCACTTGTGCCTGCATCGCCTGCATTTTTGACAACATAAGTTGCTCTGCCGAGACCGCATGAGTAGGTTGACTTGCCATCTATTTTTTCTCCTATTAGGCAGCCGAGCCTAGTGCCGACTGTAAATCAATACCATGTTCTCGCATGGCTGCGAGTTTGTAGCGTAGCGCTCGAGTTGATACTCCAAGCGCGTTTGCGGTTTTCGTTCGGTTTCCACCAAACTGACGTAATTTTTCTAAAATAAATTGATATTCGGCCTGCTTCTTCGCTTCTACATGACCAAAGCTTGAAGCTGGCTCAGCGGATGGAACTGGCGCAACAAGTTCAATAGGCAGCATCAGATCATGGGCAGTAATGTAGTCACCATGACGCATGACCAATGCACGCTGAATGACATTTTCCAACTCGCGAATATTGCCTGGCCAGTGATACTGACTCAGCGCACTGATCGCATCTTGGGATAGATGACAGCGACTGCTATCTTGATACTTTTCAATAAAGAATTGGCTGATCGGTAAAATGTCTTCTTTTCTTTCACGCAAAGGCGGCCAGTGCAGAGGCAAAACATCCAATCGGTAATAAAGGTCTTCACGGAATGTGCCTTTTTGAACTTCTTCCCGTAAGTCTTTATTGGTTGCCGCAATAACACGAATATCAAGCTTCACCGCCTTGTGGCTACCTACGCGTTCCACTTCACGCTCTTGAAGAACTCGTAATAACTTGGCTTGAACTGCAGGGGACATTTCTCCGATTTCATCTAGCAAAATCGTCCCGCCATTCGCTTCTTCAAACTTACCGCTTTGAGAGTTAGTCGCTCCTGTGAAGGCACCTTTTACATGACCAAATAGAACCGCTTCTAGCATCGACTCTGGAATGGCGGCGCAGTTAACCGCCACAAATGGACCATCAATACGTGGAGAGTGCTCATGCACATATCGAGCCAGCACTTCTTTACCCGTTCCCGATTCGCCTGTAATTAACACACTGGCGCTGGTGCAAGCGGCACGATGCGCCAATTGCAGTACCTGCTTGCTTCGCCAAGATTCCGCAACAATGTTGGCCATTGGCTTACCTAGCGCTTCAACGCGCTTCAGTAAATTGAGCAGCTGATTCGCTTCAAATGGGCGTAATAGATAATCGGTTGCTCCCGATTTCATCGTCTCAGCCGCCAAGATTCCCTGCTCTTGATCGACAATAGCGATAACAACACCAGAGTTACGTTGCTTTTGGTGGCAAGCAACAAACTCGCGGACACACATGTCCGGTAAAGTAGAGCTCACAAGAGTGATTTCTGCTCGCTCTTCAAGTAATGCGCCTCGGCCAGTACGAGTGTGTTTTGCGGTGTAACCTGCATTTTGCAACACATCCAATACTGGTTGAGCAAGAGCTTCATTCGGCTCAACCAACAAAATTTTCGTTTTCGTCATCATTGAACCTTAACTTTCGTTTGTTGATTTTGTTGTTGTACATCAGGGTGGTGTTTCACTGCCGTTCGCTCGTTATCTCTAACTAGGCGCAACGTTACGCGTCGATTTTTCGCTTGGCCCTTCGTCGAACTATTGCTGGCAATTGGGTAACGAGAACCATGCGCTCTTGTTTCGAGCATCGATTTATCAATACCAAGTTCAACTAAGGCCTCGGCAACTTGCTCTGCTCTAGTACGTGATACTGAAAGGTTCGCCAAACTAGAACCAACGTTATCGGTGTGGCCATCAATTAAAATCTTGGTCACACGATCATCAACAGATACATAGCTATTTAACGCTGCGAGCGTTTCTTGCTGCTTACGACTTAGCGCCTTCTGACCAAAGTCAAAAGACAGAACAAGATTTCGTGCCTCTGAAAACGAAAGCTTAGGCAAACGCGCTCGACAGGCATTAAATGACTTGAGCGCGTTTTGAATTTGAATAGTCGGAATTACAATCTCTGACAAAGAGGAAGCATCACTTCCCTTTAGTGACAACGTCACCCAATTACCAGTAGCAATTAAATCCATGAGTTCATCAGCACCTTTGCTGAAGACAAATCGTTGGGATGGCTTAGTAAAATCAAGGGTGGCAAACTCTTTTCTATAAAGCTCACCAGACCAAGGAGCACTTTGACTTATTAGAGCAATCGTTTTCCATTTATTATTTTCATAATGTATATCGGAAATAAAATAAGTTTTATTGTTAGGTTCCGAACGGAAATAAAACTTCCCATACGGCGTACTTGAATGCAATAAGTTGCATTCAAAGTTGTTTCCTTTATATGTCCACTTTGAAAGGTCCATGGGGATGGTCACAACTTCACCTGAATATGTCACCTTAGACACTAGCAAACTGACAAAAATAAATATTTTACAATTTATTAAACCGTTAGGGTTCATGTATATCTTACAATTCCATGACCTTATCAATTTAATTAAATATGCCACTAAGCCGTGATAACTGGCATAGCTAATCATGTTAATTACCTATTCTGAATATTGAAACTGGTTACAAAATACTCACAAGAGCATAGCCAAACCTTTGAAATCAAGATTTAAGCTTTAAAAACAATGTCTTATCTTTTAATTATCTAAATTAGCCGTTACACCATGAAGATGGTTTTAAAAGTTAATAACAACTAAAAACGCTTAATATTTTTATATTTTATTATTAAGCAATTTATAAAGGAAACTAACCCTTTTTAAATTTTATTAAAAGATTAAGACTATATGCTCAAGGCAACATGTGAACTAAAGTCACAATCTTAGAGTTTGAAACTAAAAGATCATTAAAATTTCTGTGTAGACTACACGCCATTAATTTAAAACAGTTTCGATTGTTAAAGCACGGTAAAATATAAATGGAAAATAGAGTTAGCGAGCCTATTTCTGATATTCAACTACTTGATGTAGAATTATTAGGCAAACCTATTCATATCATTCGTGAAAAGCTTGAAGGCTTGATTTCAGAGTCTTGTTCCAGCCTTACGATTGAATTACAAAATTGGCTCAGTACGAGTAAAGTGGAAGCTAGCTTAACCTCTGTAGACTTGCATCGCTTTACACCGATAAAAATGGATAAAGACCAAACGTCAACCTATCAACACCAAGAGGGCGGCATGGTATTTGTTCATGGAGATTCTCACACGTTAATAAAACTGGCGGATCGGTTCTATGGTGCCAGCACTGAGCGTTCAGCAACAACACTGACAGCAAGTGATCTCCGCCTACAAGAGCGAATCAGTCGTATCATTATTGGTTGGCTTGCACCAGGTGAGATGTGGGAAATGGGTGAGTACGAAGCGCCCCGAGGGATTGGAATTAACGTGCAATTAAACATCGCGTTTGACGATCACCAAGGCTCAATTCATCTCAAACTAGATAGCCACCTTATTCAAACACTGATCGAGCAGCTTGAACTGCAGCCCGATACGGATTTGTACCAACCATTCTGTCGCTCTTTAGAGGCAACGCCTGTTCGACTGAATGTTGTTTTAAGTAAAAAGAAGATGCCGTTGAGCGACGTTGTAGGCTTACAACCTAACGATATTTTACCAATTGAGCTTCTTAATACGGTTCCAGTCAGCATTGGTAACCAATCTTTATTTACAGGTCGTATTGCTGAGCAAGACGGCCAACTTGTTTTGATCTTTAACCCTGATAAGGAACCGCAGCGATGAGCGAAGCGCCAGAAACGAATGCATTCGACGCAGAAGAATTGAACTTTGACGACTTTCAATTAGAAGACTTTGAAGCTGAAAGTACGCTCCAACAAGAACCAGCAACTGCGGAACGTGATCTTAGCTTTTTCAAAAGTATTCCCGTCACTGTCACGCTGGAAGTTGCAAGCAAAGAAATCCCACTTGGGGACTTAATGAAAGCCGGAGAAGGCACGGTTATCGAACTTGAAAAGCTCAATGGTGAGCCTTTAGACGTAAAGGTAAACGGCTCTCTAATGGGTCACGCTGAAGTCGTCGTCGTTAATGATAAGTACGGACTTCGTCTGATCGATGTACATGACTCTGCATTGAGTGGCGTTGGTCAATAATCTTAGGTAGGCATCACAATGAAAAATCTGAGCGCTTGGCACCGTTGGTTACCTCTTTTGGTACTGGTGTCACTTTTGTTTGCTTTCCCAACCATGGCGGCTGACAACGGCTTAACTATCCTGTCCGTTTCTGATGGCGACACACAGCAAGAATACAGCGTTAAATTGCAAATTCTGTTGTTGATGACGGCGCTCAGTTTTCTTCCAGCATTCATTCTGATGGCAACGAGCTTTACTCGGATTATCGTCGTCCTCGCGATTTTGCGCCAAGCCCTTGGTCTTCAACAAAGTCCTCCTAACCGCGTATTGGTTGGGATTGCTTTGGCATTGACCTTGCTGATCATGCGACCTGTTTGGAGCGATATTCATGAAAATGCATTTCAACCGTATGACAATGGTGAAATCACGCTAATACAAGCATTCTCTGTAGCAGAGAAACCAGTGAGAGAGTTCATGCTGGCACAAACTCATCAAAGCTCTCTTGAGCAAATGCTGCGTATTGCCAATGAACCACTCGACCAAAACGTTGAAGATATTTCTTTTGCGGTTGTCTTGCCTGCGTTTGTCATCAGTGAACTAAAAACCGCCTTTCAAATTGGCTTTATGCTCTTCATCCCCTTCTTGGTTATCGACTTGGTTGTCGCCAGTGTGCTCATGGCAATGGGTATGATGATGCTATCGCCTTTGATTGTTTCACTCCCTTTTAAACTGGTGGTGTTTGTACTCGTGGATGGCTGGGCAATGACGGTTGGCACATTATCTGCCAGTTTCGGTTAAATAGGAGCATGCTATGACCCCTGAACTAACCGTAACGTTATTTTCCGATGCAGTATGGCTGATCATTTTAATGGTTGCGGTACTGGTTGTTCCTGGCTTAATTGTCGGTTTGTGTATCGCCGTTTTCCAGGCCGCCACACAAATCAACGAGCAAACACTCAGCTTTTTACCACGTTTGCTCGTTACGCTATTGATGGTGATTTTTGCGGGTCATTGGATGCTCCGAAAAATCATGGAACTGTTTGATTTCTTATTCCACAACATACCGGGGATGATTGGCTAATGGCCATCACATTTGCAGAGCTCTCAGCGATACTCGGTCAACTCTGGTGGCCGTTTTTTCGTGTGGGAGCTGTATTTATTTCGATGCCCTTCTTTGGTGATGCAATCATTCCCGTTTGGATCCGTACCTTACTGGCACTTTCGATCGTCGTGATTACCGCACCATTGATGCCACCAATGCCACAAGTCGAATTATTCTCCATGACGTCTCTATTCCTTGCTTTTGAGCAAGCGATTTGGGGCGTGATGTTTGGGCTAATTTTGCACATGCTCTTTAACGTTTTCACCATGCTTGGTCAGGTCGTTTCTCTGCAAATGGGATTGGGTATGGCAATGATGAATGATCCTATCAACGGACTTTCTGTCGCCATTTTGGGCCGTATATTTCTTATATTTTCAACCTTGTTATTTCTCGCGCTAGAAGGACACTTGCTCGTCATTGATATCGTGATTCAAAGTTTTGTCGTGTGGCCGGTCGGTTCTGGCATCACATCGCTTTCTCTGCAAGGCGTTGTAAATATTTTCGGTTGGATGTTTGCCTCAGCTTTAGCACTAGCGTTGCCTGCTATTGTTTCAATGCTCTTAGCCAACATAAGTTTTGGTGTGATGAATCGCGCCGCCCCCTCACTCAACGTGTATGCATTAGGTTTTCCAATGACGATGCTTCTTGGCCTGTTCAGCGTATTAATTTCAGTATCTGGTGTGCCGGGTCGCTACACCGCGCTTGTGCACGACACCATCAGACACTTGAGTAACTTTATGTTGGGGGGCGCATGAGCGATCAATCGTCTCAGGACAAAACTGAAAAAGCCTCGCCGCAGAAAGTAAAAAAAGCGCGTCAGGAAGGACAAATTCCTCGTGCTAAAGAGTTTACTACTGCGGTGATATTTCTAGCGGTGGCGCTCTACTTTTACTCTCAGCTCAATAGCATTTGGGAAAGTATGTCAGGTATTTTTCGCTACAACATGATGCTGACGCGAGCCGACTTAGAAAACCCGAAACAGCTTGTCGAGCAATTGGGACAAAGTTTAGCGGTCATCATCGACATGCTATTGCCGTTGTTTACCGTCATTATTATCGTGACCTGTGGTAGCAGCCTTGTACTAGGCGGTTGGATGTTCCGTCCGGCGAACGTTATGCCAAAGCTGAGCAAAATTAATCCTTTAAGTGGGATAAAGCGCATTTTTTCGACACGCTCAGTGGTTGAGCTCTTAAAGTCCACATTCAAAGTAGCCGTTATTTTCGGCATCTTATATGGCTATTTAGACAACCACTTACAGCCTCTGCTAGGTATGCAAAACTTACCTTTAAGCCAAGGCTTTTCCCTCGTGATGTCTATTCTCTTTGAAGGCTTATTGTTGATGGGGTTTGCGTTGTTGTTATTTGGTGTTGTAGACATTCCCTACCAACGTTGGGAGCACCTAAAAGAGCTGCGTATGACCAAACAAGAGCTGAAGGAGGAATTCAAGAACAACGAAGGCCGCCCAGAAGTAAAGCAGCGAATCCGTCAAATTCAACAGCAGTTTGCACGCCGTAAAATCGATAAGATGGTACCAACGGCTGACGTGATCATCACTAACCCAACTCACTACGCTGTCGCTCTGAAGTACGAACCTTCACTTTCTGATGCTCCATTTGTGGTTGCAAAAGGCGTAGACGAAACTGCCATGCACATTCAACGAATCGCCCGAGAAAACAAGGTGGAGATCATCAACTCACCACCGTTGACTCGTTCGATCTATCACACCACGGCGATTGAACAAGCAATCCCAAGCCAACTGTACATTGCCGTGGCACATATTCTTACTTACGTTTTGCAATTGAAAGCCTTCCGTAAAGGTGAAGGAAAAGAGCCAACTCCTTTGCCTCATTTTTCGATTCCAAAACATTTGCAGCACTGATTAACCCGCGTTTATCCAAGGACACGAAAGTATGCTTAACCGGTTAAAACAACTTCAAACATCAACCAAAGGCTACATTGGCATTCCAATTGTCTTGCTAATGATTTTGGCAATGGTGATTTTACCTTTGCCTCCCCTGCTATTGGATGCGTTGTTTACCTTCAATATCGTCTTGGCAATCCTAGTATTGCTGGTCAGCACTACCGCAAAGCGACCATTAGACTTCTCAGTTTTTCCAACAATTTTGTTAGTCGCGACATTATTGCGTCTTACACTGAACGTCGCTTCCACACGAATCGTACTCCTAGAAGGACATAATGGGGGGGATGCGGCAGGTAAAGTCATCCAAGCGTTCGGTGAAGTCGTTATTGGCGGTAACTACGTCGTTGGTATGGTGGTGTTTGTTATCTTGATGATCATCAACTTCGTCGTAATTACCAAAGGTGGCGAACGTATCTCTGAGGTGTCAGCGCGCTTTACTTTGGATGCCTTACCGGGCAAACAGATGGCGATTGATGCCGACTTAAATGCCGGTCTTATCGATCAGGAAACCGCTCGATTGCGTCGTAAAGAAGTCGCTAACGAAGCCGATTTCCACGGCTCGATGGACGGTGCCTCAAAGTTTGTGCGAGGTGATGCTATCGCTGGTTTGCTGATTCTGTTTATCAACATCATTGGTGGTATCAGCATCGGCGTCTTTGAGCATGGACTCGCAGCATCTGACGCCTTTAAAACCTACGCACTACTTACAATCGGTGATGGCTTAGTAGCTCAAATTCCGTCACTTCTATTGGCAACGGCTGCAGCGATTATCGTTACGCGAATTAATGATAGCGATAATGGCATGTCGGAAACCATGCAAAAACAATTGCTGGCAACCCCGGCGACACTGTTTACCGTCGCAGGCATCATGGCTGTGATAGGCATGGTACCAGGCATGCCACATTTGGCCTTTTTTGCTTTCGCGGGTGCTTTAGCTTTCGCGGGTTGGCGTCAAACGAAAAAGCCCGTGCAGGACTCCCAAATCGAGGAGGTCGAAGCACTTTCACAAGCCATGCAAGAGGACGATACCCCACTTACGTGGGAAGATATTCCTCATGTTCAAACGTTGTCACTTTCCCTGGGCTACCGTCTCGTTCACCTAGTCAACAAAGAACAGGGTGCACCTTTATCACAGCGTATTCGCGGTGTGCGCCGTAACCTATCTGAACAAGTCGGCTTTTTATTACCAGAGGTGCGTATTCGAGACAACCTAAGCCTTAAGCCGAATCAGTATACAATTTCTCTCAATGGCGAAGTGATCGAACAAGGCTTTATCGAGCCAGAACGTTTGATGGCGATTGCAGTCGGCGAAACGTACGGTGAAGTAGATGGTATTTTGGGCAGTGACCCTGCTTACCAATTACCAGCAGTGTGGATTGAACATCAAGACAAAGCGAAAGCGCTGAACATGGGTTATCAAGTGGTCGATGATGGCACGGTCATCGCGACTCATATTAGCAAGATAATGAAAACAAACCTTGCTGAGTTGTTCACGCACGACGATGTTGAAGCCATGACGCAACGTTTGACACAGCAAGCACCGAAGTTAGCCGAAGCCCTAGCCGCGGCACTTAACCCTGCGCAGCAACTCAAAGTATATCGCCAGTTGTTACTAGACCAAGTGCCACTAAAAGATATTCGTACGATTGCTAACACAATGTTGGAATCCGCGGAAAACACTAAAGACCCGATTTTACTGGCATCTGATGTGCGTTGCGCACTAAAACGCACGCTCGTAAACCTGATCGCGGGACAGAAAAACGAATTAAATGTCTATGCTCTCTCTGATGAACTAGAACAAATGCTACTGACTTCGCTACAACAAGCACAATCTTCTGGTACAGTAATGTTAGACAGCTTCCCAATTGAGCCGAATATTCTTGGTCAGTTCCAACAAAACTTGCCACTGATAAGACAACAGCTCAAACAACAGGGATTACCTCCGATTCTTCTCGTTATGCCTCAGTTACGTCCACTTCTGGCTCGTTACGCACGCACATTTACGCAAGGACTGGCAGTATTGTCTTACAACGAAATTCCAGAAAACAAACAAATCAATGTGGTAGGAAACCTTGGTTAATCTTATTTCAACACATGCGATGTACGAACATTTGGTTGGTCTCGCAGTACAACATATCGTCACGGATGACGATCAATTAGTATTTGATGCTTTAAAGCACAATGACATTCAACACGCGTGCCAAGCCATTCGCGAGACTCAATCAGGAGAGGTAGAATTCCAACACCTGACGTTGAGATTTGGCACGCGTGGCGAACAAAGCGTCTATCAATTCGAACTCTCTGAACAAATGCAGTACTGCCTAGATTTGTTCAGCCTTTATCTCGCATTGCGACAAACACAGTTTCAGTTAGAAGCCTTTCACCCCGACTTAATCAGTAACGTCGTCGTGCCGATAAGAATTGACGCATTACTCTGGGAACCAGGTATATACTTTCTCGAACAGATGATTCAGTTTCACTCTTGCGCTTTTCAACATGTGATTCCTTCTCTTCAAGCAGACAAAACTCTATGCGCCTATGATAAAGTCTCAGCGCTGATAGAGAAGTTAAGAGAAAACGCCTACTCACTTTGGTTTGAAGTCGCGACATCACAAGTGAACTTCGAACGAGTCGCTGACTTTAGTCCCGATATGATCAAACTATCAGTCACGTTAGAGGATAAAGAAGAAAGACATGCTTTCCTACCGATTGCTAAGTTCTTAAGAAAGCACAAATACCCTTGGGTAGCCGGGCGGGTAGCGAGCCAAACAGAGCTAAACCGCTATCGCTTGTTAGGGGCCAATTATTACTTTGGTTATTTCAGTGACATCCCGACCTCCCTCTCTTTTCAATCTTTTGGTGAGGAATGACAGAATTTTAACTATTAATCTTTATAAAACAGCGCGAATTATTCGCGCTGTTTTTTTATTTATAACGAAGAACGACAATATTGATAGATGACTGCTTCCCTGATTAAGTCAGGCTTATTCAGGTTATTTGATGTTATATCTGTATTTTCATGGAATACAAGTCACTAAAAATCATCAATTTTGATCTTTTTTAGGAATTTTTTAATTTTCAAATTAATCATTAAAGCTGACCGACCGCCTCTAGTTAGTGACTAGGGAATATCCCGAGGCCTGAAAGATATAGTGACTAACTAAGGAGACTAAGATGGCTTTATCAATGCACACTAACTACGCATCGCTTGTAACTCAAAACACTCTGAACAACACAAGCGGTCTTCTAAACACCGCAATGGAACGTCTAAGCACAGGCTACCGTGTAAACTCAGCTGCAGATGACGCTGCTGGTCTTCAAATTGCTAACCGTCTAGAAGCACAAACGCGTGGTATGTCAGTAGCAATGCGTAACGCTCAAGACGGCATCTCTATGATGCAAACAGCTGAGGGCGCAATGGATGAGATGACTAACATCACATACCGTATGAACGACCTAGCAACACAGTCTTTGAACGGTTCAAACAGCGATAAAGACCGCGCGGCAATGGACGCAGAATTTAAACAGCTTACAGCTGAACTAAAGAACATCGTGGACAACACCTCTTTTGGTGGCCAAAAACTACTAGCAACTGGTGGTGGTTTTGAAGCTGGTGCAGTTACCTTCCAAATCGGTGCTTCTTCTGCTGAAACTCTAGATGTTGACGCATCTGCAAGCATCCAGAAAGTTGCAGCGACTCTTGCTGACGCAGCAATCACAGACGGTATCGGTGATACAACTAAAGCGAAAGCAGCTCTTGATAAAATCAGTGGCGCAGCTGGTCTAGTGGAAGATATCGGTGCTACTCGTGCTCAATTTGGTGCGAACATCAACCGTCTTGAGCACACTATGACTAACCTGGGTAACATGGTTGAGAATACTTCTGCTGCTAAAGGCCGTATCATGGACGCAGATTTCGCTGTAGAATCTTCAAACATGACTAAGAACCAAATGCTAATGCAAGCTGGTACGACAGTTCTGTCTCAAACTAACCAGCTACCTGGTATGGCAATGTCTCTACTTCGTTAATAACGAACTAGAAATAAAATATACCAAAATAAAAAGCCTCCCTATGGGAGGCTTTTTTATCACCTGCGAATATAAATATAGCTTTTATTCCCACGTTGCTCTTCCGGTACTCTAAAACCTATTTTCCGCATTATATTATGAAGCACTTTATTAAATAGCTCCAACTCAACTGTCTCGCTTCCCTGTCCTTGCTGATATGTTTTCAACTCAGGGAACTTGGATATCGCTTCTTGTAGGATACTTGCTAGTTCATCTGAATTAATATTTTGTTTGCTCAGTAACTTAGCACTAATAAACGTTTCGTAAGATCGAGCACATTTCATCAGTCGCAAAACAAATTCATTCATTTCTGCCGTTCTTATCTAAGTGTTAAACTAACGTTGGAAAAATATCTTCAAACACCAAATACATACCAAGTTAAAGATACCAAAAAGCGACATCCCACTATGTAGGAATAGTCCCAATAAAATAGCAGGAAGAACCTAAAATACCGCACTATTGATAGTTTACTTAAACCCCCTCCCCCCTAAAGTGGATTAAATAATTTAGTTTTTTAGTCGCCTTGTCTTATAAGGAAACACTAGATGTTTTCTAGAGGAAGGCGGAACACACTAGGTGGAAAATCTACTTCCTCTCAAATCCAGATAACATCGTAAGCTTATGTTTTAAAAGCCCATTTCAATTGGGCACGTATCTTGCGATAAGACATATATTCCAGGCATAGAGTTACGCCAATTACCGATGAGAGAGGGAATAAGCTCGTGAGTTCATTAGATCCAATATCCATGGCAACTAAGTTGGCTACGTACGACGTTCAACCATTTAAACAGCGCTATCAGCTACAAGCCGATAAATACCAATCTCAGTTATCTGCCTTGGGCAAAGTTGAAAGTGCAATGCGTGAGTTCCGAACTGCTCTCAAAGAGATGAACAGCAGTACTAGCAGCATCATTAAAAACTCAACAAGCATTTCTCAAGAAGGTTACTTTACAGCTAATGCTGACGCAAAAGCGCTATCCGGTAGCTACCAGATTTTCGTTGAACAAGTTGCAACATCACATCAAGTCTCTACAGGCATGCCTGCAGACCTTGACGCCACTACAGAGGTTCCGACTTCAGGAACTCTCGAATTCACCATCAACGGTGAAACGATGACACTTGATCTATCAACAGTCGATACCGACGGTGATGGTACAGCAACAATAAGTGACTTAGCGACTGCAATTAATAACGACAGCGATAACCCAGGTGTAAATGCAACCTTAGTGCGCTCAAACGGCCAGACTCACTTTATGCTTTCAAGCACTGAAACTGGTGTTGCTAACCAAATCAACGTATCGGCGTCTGGTACTGGCCAAGCCTGGTTTGAAGATGCATTCACAAACCTCAATCAGATAAGTGCTCCACAGGATGCTGTGATTTGGTTAGGAGCAGAAGGAACTGGGCTAAAACTAACAAACTCAAGCAATACGTTTGAAGGTGTTATCGATGGCGTAGATATTACCGTTACCAAGGCTCAAACCTCAGGAGAAACCGCTATTGGTTTAGGTATCGGAGCTGACGACGAAGCAACAAAAGAGCAGCTCAATAAGTTCGTAGAAGCCTACAACACATTGATATCTGCGATTGATGAGCACACGCAAATCGGCGGCGAAGATAAAAAGCGAGGCGCTCTGGCAAGCGATCCAACTATGCGTTCGATTGAAAGCCAGTTAACCAGCCTGGTTCGAGGTGAGCACGGCGGCATGCGCTTGAGCGAAATCGGTGTGACATTGGACCGCAATGGCAAAATGAAAGTGGACCAAGAAAAGTTTGCCGAGGCACAAAAAAACAACGGTGCGGGCTTGGAAGCGATGTTCAATGGCGACGGCGCTTTGCTCGACTCTATTGATGCTATGGTCGAACCATTCCTCAAATTCTCTTCTGGAGCGTTCAAATCTCGTAAAGAATCGCTACAAGCAAACATTGATCGCATCTCAGATAAACAAACTACTTTAGAGCGTAAATACGACATGTCGTACAAGCGTTACCTAAAACAGTTCACTCAAATGAATACATTAATGACCCAAATGAACCAAACCATGTCAATGTTTGGCTAAGGCTTTAGGAGAATATCTCATGCTTATGGACTCTGGCTATGACTCGTACCAACAAGTCGATCTCGACGCGCAAGCGGCAGCAGCAAACCCACACCAATTAGTCATTATGTTGATCGATGGCTTACTTGATGAAGTTGAACGTATTCGTGGCCATTTGGCTGCGAATCGCTTGGCTGAGAAAGGTAACGGAATCAACAAATGCATGAACATCTTGATTGGGCTCACAAGCGCTCTAGATGATGAGAATGGTGGCGAAATTGCTGAAAACTTACGCCAGCTGTATGACTTCTGCCAAGTTGAGCTTTATTACGCCAGCGTGCAGAACGATGCGAATCGCTTGGTTAATGTCGAGCGTGTAATGGGTAACATTCGTGAAGGTTGGATGAATTTTGGACAACAAGCATAAAGTGTCGCCAGAGCGATTTCGTCATTTATCTCAGCTCATCCAATTCGCTACAAAAACAGCAGATTGGCATGCGCTTAAGCGCTATGACTTGCAGTTGCGAGAGCTATTGATCAGTCACAAACCTTTTTTGAAGGATCCTAAGCTTGCACCTGAAATTCAACGTGCCAAAACCGTTCATGCAGATGCATTCGCTAGATTAGAAAAGTCGAAGAACGAGTTAGAAAAAGAGATGAATATGGTCAATGACCATCAAGAGCGCGCTATGGCCTATCAATTAGCGATGACCATGGAGCTAACTCAATGATCGTATCTCCTTCAACTCAAATATCCGGCAATTCATCACCTGGCCATGAAGGCAACATAAAACAAGCAAGAGCTGTACACGGTTTTTCTCATAACCCTATGTCTGAGCATAGCCAGTATGACGGCCAAGGTTTCGCCTCAGCTTCAACCGTGCCGAGTTTTCATCTTACCGCTCCAGCTTTGGACAGCGAAGAAAAGGCGTATGCTCATGGTTCGGATACTGACGAACACTCGGCTTCTGAAGCAGATGCTCACCTGACAAGTACACTGGGTTCAACAGAATCACCTGATCTTGCTATGCAAGCTCAGGCTCTAACCCAGAGTATGCTCACTATGGCCGAAAAGCAGCCGGGTCAGTTCGGAAAAACTCCGCCTTTAGCGGTAGCTAACGACGTCAAGTCTACAACACAAGACTCAAATAACGCCTTGCTAAACACCTCTCCAAAACAACAAGAGGTGCAACAAAGCCAGCCGATGTCATCGAACTCGCGTCTATCAATCTCCAATGCCGACTTTCAGACCCTATTGAGTCAACCAGCTCAAGGGCAACCAACGGCCTCACCACTCCAAGGACAAGGACAAACACCAACGCCACAAGCCCCGAACACCGCCGTTGCCACGAGTCATATTCAAACTCAAGGCTCTGAGTGGGCGGCTGTGCGCGTTGACACCAGTGCTGGAAAATGGGGAGAGCAAATGATGCAAGTTCTGCATGACCGTGTGACTCTTCAAGCGCAACAAAATGTACAAGAAGCCAAAATCCGCCTCGACCCACCGGATTTAGGTAAGCTGGATTTACTTGTACGTGTTGAAGGCGACCGACTAAGCGTGCACATCAATGCCAATACAGCCGCAACACGAGAAGCTTTAATGCAAGTGTCTGAGCGTCTGCGCACAGAACTGCAAGAGCAGAACTTCGTCCATGTCGATGTCAACGTGGGCTCTGATCAAAGCCAGAGTCGCAATGACCAACATACAAATGAAGAAGACGCCACTATTTTCGCAGCACGAGAATCTGGTGCATTCCAAACCACAACAACAAACTATTCAGAACACTGGCTGAACACTCAAGCCTAGTTAATCCTCGAGGAAAAAGGTTATGACCAAACAACAAATGATCGCCCTGTTTATCGCCATGATCATCACCAGCGCCCTCGTTTCGGCCGCCACGATTATGGGCGGAATCTGGTACTTAAACAAACACGCTCAAGAGTCACCTGACTCTGGTTCCTTGATCGATGATTCTCCATTGTCATTTTTAGTCACAGAAGAACCGACAAGCAAAGGTCCTAGCTTCCATCCTTTAGACAAAGTCGTTTTAACCGTGAAAGGTAAAAAACAGACTCACTTTGTCATGCTAGAACTAGCAATTGAAACACGCCGTCCTGAGCGTATCAAAGACATTGATGAATACATGCCAATGGTACAAAACTCATTATTAAAATTGTTTAGCGACAAAACATTTGATGAGTTACAGCAAGCGGGTGCCATCGATATTCTGCAAAACGAAGTAAAACAAACGCTTTTACTGGCTTTTGCTAAGACAGACATCGTTCGCGAAATCGACGATGTTTTGTTGACTAAATATGTTGTGCAATAACGGAGCACAACCATGTTAGACATGAATATACAAGACACCTATACCACAGAAGAGGAAGTGACGACGCCATCACGTCCAATTGACGAAAATGCACTGCTGCAACGTCATCAAGTGATGGTGAAACGCGTCGTTAACCAGCTACGTGTTCATGCCACTTCTCACTGTAGTATTGAAGATATGCAGCAAATTGGCCTTATCGCTCTAGTTGAAGCTGGACGCCGATACGGCGATGTTGACGATCCTCATTTCCCTGCCTTTGCCGTGTGTCGCGTTCGAGGTGCAATTTTAGACGAATTACGCCGGTTAGATTGGCGCTCACGTAAAACTCGCCAACAGGCTCACGAACTCAACGACGTGACTCGAGATCTCACACGCTCTTTAGGTCGGATGCCTACGGATGCAGAAATCATCCAAGCCTTGGGGACGAATGAGCAGGACTATTACAACCGCCAAAATGCCGCCCTTGCGGGAGAGATGCAAAGCCTTGACCAACTGATGGAAAGCAGTGGTGATAGTTATATTGGCGGGCAATATGATGGCATGGAACATGAGCATATTCGTCGCAGTTTAGATAGCGCTTTAGGCAAATTGCCGAAGCGTGATCAATTGCTGCTTACTCTGTTCTATCAACATGAACTCAACTTACACGAAATAGCTCTGGTATTGGATCTGACACCACCTCGTATATGTCAGCTTCACAAACAAGCGCTGAAACAACTCAACCAATTAATGTCCTCTTAGGAGTCACAAGATGCAAAAGTTTTTTGGAGTCCTCACTATCCTGGTGTGCGTCTTCGGTGGATACATGTGGGCCGGCGGTAACTTAGGCGCTATCTGGCAACCAGCCGAATTCCTTATCATCATTGGCGCTGCTGCTGGTTCTTTGATCATCGGTAACCCACCTCACGTACTGAAAGAAATGCGTCGCCAAGTGCCTGCGACCATCAAAGGCCCGACAGAAGAGCATGAGTACTACATGGAATTAATGGCGCTGCTCAATAACTTGCTCGAGACAGCGCGCAACCGCGGCTATAAATTCCTCGACTCTCACATTGAGTCGCCAGAACAGAGCTCTATGTTTCTCGCTTACCCGACGATTGCTGAGGATCATCGCCTAATTTCTTTCATTACTGATAATTTACGTTTAATGGCAATGGGACAAATGTCGCCTCATGAATTAGAGGGGCTGCTAGAGCAAGAAATTGAAGCTATCCAAAACGAAATGCTTTTGCCTTCACGCTCATTACAGCGTACAGCAGAAGCACTACCTGGCTTCGGTATTCTTGCAGCAGTTGGTGGCATCATTATCACCATGCAGGCCATTGATGGCTCAATCGCTATGATTGGTTATCACGTTGCAGCAGCTCTCGTAGGTACATTCATTGGTATTTTCGGTTGTTACTGTGGTTTAGACCCACTAAGTAACGCCATGGCTCAGCGAGTAAAACGTAATATGACCGCTTTTGAATGCGTACGCGCAACCTTGGTTGCCTACGTAGCGAAGAAGCCGACATTGCTCGCCATTGACGCTGGTCGTAAACATATTCAGCTAGACATCAAACCAACATTCAACCAAATGGAGAAGTGGTTAGCTGAACAGGAGGGATAATGCAAAAACAAGAGCATGTAGTGTTCAAACGTGCCAAAGCACACAGCCATGATGAACCTCATGGCGGCGCGTGGAAAGTCGCGTTTGCTGACTTCATGATCGCCCTAATGGCGCTGTTTCTTGTGCTTTGGGTTATGCAGGTGGTAGACAAAGAAGAGCGTAAAGCAATTGTCGCCCACTTACATAGCTCAAGCGTATTCGACAAGAGTTACGGTAATCCATTTGATACTTCACAAAGTATCTCTCCTATTGACTTGGCACAGGACTCTTCTGTGCCAAGTAAACACAATTCCAACCACGTGGTAAGCTCATACTTTCGAGGTGACGGCGATGGGCCAGAAATCGACTCGTTGATTCCTGGTAACTTCGATACTCAGGAGCAACTTGCAGCGCTGGCGAAAGTCATTGAACGAATGACCGCTCAGATTAACGCACAAGGAAATGTCAACGTCACCGTGACCCCACAGGGCTTACGTATCGTCCTTCAAGATGATTACAAACAGCATATGTTCAGTCGTGGTGGCGCAGAGCTGACCCCTTTCTTCGAAGACTTATTACTTGCACTTGCGCCTGTATTTCAGCGTGTGAACAACCCACTGATCATCAGCGGACATACGGATGCGATTCCATTTAAAAAACGCTTTGGTCGTCAATCAAACTGGGCGTTATCTGCATCTCGAGCTGATGTCGCAAGAAATACGCTGGTTGAAGGTGGCATGCCGGATGATCGCGTCATGCAGGTCACAGGCATGTCGGATAGAGCACTGCTTAACCCTGATGAACCAGATTCAAGCGAAAACCGCCGTATCGAGCTGTTCGTTTTAACGACGCCAGCAGCCAAAGTACTCGAAACTCTTTTTGGTAACCACCAAGAAAGTGAACTGCAAAAAGCGAAAGATAAAGCCGAATTTAACCAACCAGTCATTCGACAAGAAGTCATCAATTACTCGGGTGATACGGCCACCAACGAAGTAAATATTCAAGAATTATAACCTCAAAAGGTCACCTCGCCTGATGGTGACCTTTCTAACTGAAACCTCTGTTACTGTGACTTTTTAGTTGAGTTCTATATGCACATAACACCTTCCGAAAACAAAAAACGCGATCTGTTGAAGAAAGCCTTTTTATGGTTAATTGTCTTCGACTACCTTTTATTGGCTTTTTTCTTAACTCAGCTGTCCAGTTTAACGCTTAACAGTGGGACCATGATCAGTATGCTGCTCGTCGTCTACAACGTCTTACTCGTTTCTCTGTGCTTTCAAAGAACCAATAAACAGGACTCTTATATTATCTACCCTGTTTTATCCGCGACGTTGTTGGCATTTGTCTGCTTTCTTTATTTCTTTTTTTTAATTTAGATACCAGACTCCACCATTGATTTGATTTTTACTGCTTTTTCGAAGTGGTCGAGCCGATGGGTCTGAATCCACCACGTAGCCGCCTCCATCAACTGTTCAGGATCATCATTTTTGTTGGCGAAAAACGCATAAAATGAGAGCCCAACCTGCTCACCTTTGCTTTCGATCTTTTTGTCACAGACCTCTATTATTTTGTCTCTCAATGAAGCTCTCATTTCTATTCCCTTACGCTAGTACATACTCACTAACCATACGGTTGAAAGAAATCAGATCAAACGAACCTTTAATTTCAAAACGTACTCTTCCCACCTCACTCATGAAGAACTCAATTTCACAATCTAAGTCAAAAGTACCAGACGTCTCGATAGAAAATGCATTGATCTTGCTATAAGGCAGCGACGTGTAATCCACTTTTGAGCCCGTAATCCCTTGCACATTCGCCGCAATCACTCGCTTGTTGGTAAACACCACTTGGTCGCGAACCGTTTTAAAGCCCGCAAATACCGACTCGCCATCAATAAGAAACTTGTGAAAATCTTCCCTAACTTTTGATACCTCAATGGGTTTAAGCTTAAACACTGATGAATTGTCGAAATCGATCATAGTCATTCCTTTTTAGTTGATAGCGAACAAACTCAACGTAGCAGATACACAGACCGTTGCCTATCAACTAAGTACCATCTTTCGATTTCAAACCTAGGAAAAAATTCAACAAAGTGCATTACTTCCAGCCCTGCCGCCATAGCTCTGGGTCTTTGAGCTCTTGCCAGTTCATCTCTTGCTCACGTTTACTCATAACCGCCTCAATGACACATTTCACAACATTGCCGTCTTCATCCAGTTCCATTTCAGTTACGACAAAGTGCTTCTCTTTATTTTTAGGTGACGTCGCCGTCCATTTGCTGTGCAATAGCTTCTTGGGGTGAATTTTATTCATAGTGGTATACCAATTTAACTAGCATCTTTATGTATACGACTGAATACCAAGAGAGAATCAGATTTTATTTTTAAGCATCCACGAAAAGAAAAAGCCGCAAAAGAGGTCATCCCCTAATGCGGCCTTACTTGCAACCCAATTAGGTCTTTTGACCGTTCAAACGAGGGTTTAAGTACTGACTCTGTAGCAACTGCAACGCCTTACCTACCAGCACAATCACCACCGCGCCGATCAGTACTGGCGTGAACAGAAAGCTCCACCCCTGCCCAGAGGCCATGATCAAGATAGGATTCGCGCCCGCTGGTGGATGCGTTGTCTTCGTAATCAGCATCGCTGACACACCTAACCCAGTCGCAATCGCGAGCGTGATTGGCGTGATCTCAACGTATTGACTAAACGCAATACCGATAGATGCCGTAATGCAGTGACCAATGATCACGTTTTTTGGTTGAGCGAGAGGGCTGCTAGGCACCCCAAACACCAACACCGCAGTAGCACCAAATGGAGCCATGAGAAGTACAACCTCAGTAAGAGATACCTCGGCGTAAGACAACACACCAATAGCCAATGTCGCACCAAGCCCCGCGACCAACGATAAAATTAAATTATTCATAAACACCTCAAAGTAGACCGAATTGTCTACAAATTAAAATAGACAAACCTGTCTACCTTTGTCAATATGTGTTTGTAGAACTTTTTGAGGACGTAGTTATGAACAAAAAGAAACAGTTATTGATCGATACCGCGTTGTCGCTGTTTTACAAACAGGGCATCAACTCCATTGGCATCAATGAAGTCCTTAAAGTATCTGGCGTGGCTAAACGCACGCTGTACAGCCATTTTGAAAGCAAAGAAGCGCTCATCCTTGCCGCACTAGAACAACGCCACCAAATCTTCATAGCGTGGCTAGAGGAGAAACTGTCATCAGCACTATCGAGCACAGACGTGATCGACCAGCTGTTTACCGCGCTAAACGGCTGGTTTCATGGTTCTGAGGAAAAGTTGGGCGAGTTTCGCGGCTGTTTTTTCATCAACACGTCCGCCGAATTCAGTGACGACAGGGGCGAGATCGCAACGTATTGCCGCCACCATAAACAACAGGTTCGAGAGCTAATTCAACGCTATCTCAAATCAGACAACACATCATTACTCGATGCCATTTGCATCATGAAAGAAGGCGCCATCACTACCGCTTACATGACAAAAGAGTACGACGACGTCACAAAGAAATGCGTGGAAATTTTGCACAAGCTGTAACGGTAAGAAAGCAAGAAACGAAACGACCAAGCACCAAACTGGCGAGAATGTTCAGAAATGGTAAGGTTATTTTATCAACCTAATGAGACACGCTTGATATGAAAATTGGCGAACTGGCGCAAAAAACGGGCCTTGCTCCCTCGCGTATTCGATTTTACGAGCGCATCGGACTGCTAAAAACCGTGACCCGTAAAGCCAACGGGTACCGTGAGTATCCGCAAGAAGCACTAATGATTCTGGACATGATCACAACGGGTCAACAAGCTGGCTTCAGTTTGGATGAACTAAGTGCCTTACTGCCATCCGACCTTTCTAACTGGGATCATCATCAGTTATTGACAACCTTGCAGCAAAAAGTCCAAGAGCTCGACGAGCTTGAGCGAAAAATCTCGCAGAGTAAAAGCAAGTTAAAAGAAGTACTTAAAGAGATTGAAGCTAAGCCAGATGACATGGACTGTGCAATGAATGCAAAACGCGTCATGTCTCAACTTGGTCAAACGATTCTGACCAAAGAAAATCCCTCAAATAAAAAATAAGACCGTCACCAAATCAAAGCAATGTTAACAAGCGAAGCCTTACTCTTGATGTTGGGTTAAAGATTCGCCAATTCCCCTGCCAGCCACTAAATTGAGTCTGTCAAAACCATTCGCCCTTAGCTCAGGTGTGCCATCTCCTTGTTTCTATACTCAATAAAAAATCAATCCAATTTATCTTCAAAATGCGGGTTGACCTTAAACCTAACTTTAACGTTAGGATGAATATCAAAGTAACACAGCAGGAGATTGGTGAATGCAAACGATATTGGGTGCAAGTGGGCAAATTGGCCGTGAGCTGGCATTAAGCCTAAAACGAAACTTTACGAGCGACATACGTTTGGTGAGCCGCAATCCGCATCGAGTCAACGAGACGGATCAACTGGTAAAAGCGGACTTGCTGGACGCGAAACAAACATCAGATGCCGTAAAAGGTTCTAGTATCGTTTATCTTACCGCAGGGCTACCAATGGATACCCAACTGTGGGTGGAACAGTGGCCAACAATGATGCGTAATGTCATCGCCGCATGTAAAACTCATCAAGCAAAGCTTGTTTACTTTGATAATACCTACATGTACCCGCAAACGGATACGCCTCAACAAGAAGATGCACCATTTCAACCCAATGGAGAAAAAGGTCAAATTCGTGCGGTCATTACTGACATGCTGCTAGAATCGATGAATAAAGGAGAAATCGAAGCCGTTATCTGTCGTGCTCCGGAATTTTACGGCCCGGGGAAAACGCAAAGCATCACTAATTCCGCCATTATCGATAATCTACTTAACCAAAAGAGTGCAAAAGTGTTTTTACGTGATGACACCAAACGCAGCTTAATTTATACGCCAGACGCAAGCCGAGCGATGGCGCTAATTGGGAATACGCCCGATGCTTACGGACAAACTTGGCATTTGCCTTGCGATGATCGTCGACTGACGTATCGGGAGTTTATCGCTGTTGCAGCAAAGGTTTTTAACGTTCAACCGAAATACAAAGTCATCAAGCGCTGGCAATTGTGGCTAGCTGGGCGATTTAATCAAACCATTCGAGATGCAGCCGAGCTTTTGCCTCGCTACGAATCTGACAACCTTTTTGTTTCGGATAAGTTTCAGACTCGTTTTCCAGATTTTCAAATCACCACATTCGAACAAGGCTTGACCACAATTAAACAAGAAAAAGCCAATGACCAGAAACTTCTTTAAGCAGGCATTGATAGGAGCTTTTTGATGAAAGATAACACACCGGCATCATCCCCAGATCGTTGGATCATATACGGAGCCAATGGTTATACAGGCGAGCTAATTGCGAGAGAGGCCGTAAAACGAGGTCACCACCCAATCCTTGCTGGTAGAAGTTTAGAGAAAGTACAAAGCCTAGCGGCTGAACTAGGGCTGCAAAGTCTTGCTTTTTCTCTTGAGGATAAAAGCAGCGCGGTCCAACATATTTCGGGTTCCTCACTGGTATTAAACTGCGCAGGGCCCTTTTCTTCGACGGCAAAACCGATGATGAAAGCGAGCCTAGAAGCTGGCGCACATTATCTCGATATTACAGGTGAGATCTCTGTATTTGAGTTTGCACAAACGCTGCAATCACAAGCAAACGAAGCTGGTGTCGTATTGTGCTCCGGTGTTGGTTTTGATGTTATTCCAACGGATTGTATTGCAGCCACATTGAAAGCTGCGCTACCAGATGCAACACATTTGTCTCTCGGTTTTGACTCTCGCTCTGGTTTTTCTCCGGGCACGGCGAAAACGTCTGTCGAAGGTTTGGCTCAAGGCGGTAAAGTGCGGCTTAACGGAAAAATCACCACCGTTCCGCTAGCGTATAAAGTTCGCAACATTGATTTTGGTGACGGCGAAAAACTTGCTATGACCATTCCGTGGGGCGATGTTTCAACCGCCTATTACACCACGGGGATTGAGAATATTGATGTTTTTATTCCCGGATCGCCGAACATGATAAAAAACGCTAAACGAGCGAATTGGGTTCGCCCCCTTCTCGGCATAACCTGGGTACAAAGTCTCATAAAAAGCCGTATTGAAAGAACCGTAAAAGGACCAAATGAGGAGCAAAGAAACCAATTACCCACATATGTGTGGGGTAAAGCAAGCAACAAACTCGGACAAAGCAAAACAGCACGAGTACAAACGGCCAATGGCTACAGCTTAACCGTAACGGGATCTCTGGCGATTGTAGAACACCTGCTACATACAAAGCCTGAAGCCGGTGTATACACACCCTCTAAGCTCATGGGCTCCAATTTTGTGTCGCAGCTTCCCGGCTCTAGTGGCATAACCATTGAAGAGTAAACCAAAAGGCACCAATCGGTGCCTTATGCATTAACAGGGGTTGAGACCATCACAACTCGTGTTCGGTACGAGCGATGATGTCATCCTGCGCGTCTGGTGACAGCGCGGTAAAGAAGGCTGAATAGCCCGCAACTCGCACGACAAGGTCACGATATTGCTCAGGGTTCTTCTTCGCTGCCAGCAAGGTTTCACGAGAGACGATGTTGTACTGCACGTGCCAACCTTTATGGTGATTAAAGAAGGTACGAATCAGCATCGATAGCTTGAGCTTATCTCCTTCTGAAGCGACAGCCGCTGGGCTTAACTTCTGGTTAAGCAGCACACCACCCAAGATTTTATTAGCTTGAATTTTACCAACTGAGTTATACACCGCCGTTGGTCCCAAACGGTCAGAGCCCGATGCTGGACTTGCGCCTTCCGCCAGTGGCGTTTTCGCTTTTCGACCATCTGGTGTTGCCATCGTGGATGCGCCAAATGGCACGTTGGCAGAGATGCTTGATGTTCCCGCGTAGTAGCCACCACCAATTGGACCGCGCCCATGACGCGTGTTGACAAATTGCGCCAACTCATCGATATAAACTTGGTAAGCATCAGCCAGCAATTGGTCGACATAATCGTCGTCATTGCCGTATTTTGGCGCGAAGTTGATTAAGCGTTGGCGAAGTTGTTCGTTCTCAATACCATCGAAGTCTTCTTCTAATGCTTTTGCCAGTTCCGTTTGGCTGATTTGTGCTTCTTCAAACACCAAATGTTTGATCGCAGCCAAACTGTTACCCAAATTGGCGATACCCACTTGCAGGCCAGATACCCAATCGTATTTCGCTCCGCCTTCTTTTACTGTTTTACCGCGCGCCAAACAGTCATCCACCAGCGATGAGCAGAAAATATCTTGCGCTTGCTGCTCAAGCACGCTGTCGACTACGGTATCGATCTCAATCGATTTACGTGTGTAGTAGCGAATTTGCTTCGCCCAAGAAGCGGTGACTTGCTCAAAGCTCTCGAAGTTACCTTTTGCTAGTGACTTATCATGCGGCAAGAAGGCTTTGCCCGTCGTTGCATCCACACCTTCGTTAAGCGCAGCTAGTAAAATACGCGCAAAGTTAATGAAGCTCATACCCGTGCAACGGTAACCCCACTTGCCTGGAACAGCAGTTTCAATACAGCCAATAGACGCGTAGTTGTAAGCGTCTTCTTTCTCGACACCTAGCTTGATGAATTCTGGAATGACGATTTCATCGTTGTTGAATGCAGGCATACCGAATCCGCATTTGATCACTTCAATACAGCCCATCAAGAACTCTTGATTCAGACCTTCATGATAGCGAACACTCAAGTTCGGTTGCGTGGAACGTAGCTGACCACAAGACTCTAAAATCGCCCAAGATAGCGGATTTACGGCGTCTTCAGGTTGTCCATTCTCATTCAGCTTTTGTCCACCGATACAGACGTTTTGATACAGCGGAGAACCTGCCGACGCTTTTGAGTGCGCACCAGAGCGAATCTTGTTTACTTCAAGCAATTTCAACCAACAGCTTTGTAATAGCTCAAGGGCGAACGCTTTGTTCATCGCGCCACTTTCAAGATCACGCACGTAGTAGTCGTTTAGGAACTGGTCCATCCGACCGAATGAAACAGAGTGGCCATTCGATTCAATTTGCAACATCAACTGAACAAAATAGCTCAGTTGCAGAGCTTGCCAGAAGTTGGTTGGCGCATGGAAAGCCACATGACGACAGTTTTCTGCGATTGTCTCCAATTCCGCTTTCCTCTCTGGTCGCGTTTCGTTTTGTGCCATTTCCAGAGCGAGATCGGCGTAACTCACCATGTGCTCCTGAATCGCAAGCAAGACAATTTCGACGGACTTATAAAACTGCTCTTTCTTCAATCCTTCATACGTCGACACGTCGTTATTAGCGCGATGCTGACGAACCTCATCCAGCAGACCGTTCATACCGATCTTCAGGATTTTTTCGTTATCCACCGCAAGGTGAGCGTCGCCCGAAGTCATGTTGCCTTCGGCTTTAATGATGGTGCTGGCTAAGATCTCTTGCTGCTCGTCGGTAAAGAGTCCATAGCAGCGATCTTGAACCGTTTTACCGCGCCAGTATGGCGTAATGGCGTGAATGCTTTGTTTGTCTTCTTCACTTACCGCAAAACCAGCCCCTGGTCGGTCGGCCAGTTCGTCGATTTCCGCTTCAATCCAACGCACCGTGTATTCAGGGAAGATCGGCGCAGCGCGTACTTTGCTCGCTTGGTTGCCTACAACCAGCTCGTCGTGCTTAATCCAAATGGTACGAGTGCGTAAGTGCTCTTGTAGCGCCAGTGCTCGTTGCACAATCACAGGTTTGTCTTCATTTGCCTGATACGCTCGAGTATAAGCCTCTGCGCGCTCAGTACAGATAGGCGGCGTTACGATGTTGACCAGTGCAGATTTGTGGGCTTTGATTCGCTCTGGAAGGGTATGTAGGTCCATGGTTAACCTCTAACAATCACGTTAAGTTGAGTATGTTCGCTTGCGTATTGCATTGCGTTTTCTAGCAGTTCTGGATTATTTAATGGTTTGTCAGAACACTCGTAAGGCATATCGAGCAAACGGTATTTATTGATGCCGAGGGTGTGATACGGCAACAAGTGGAGTTCTTGACAGCTTTCTAAAGAAGCAGCGAAGTCAATGATCGCTTTGAGCTCATCAATGGTGTCATTGAAGCCCGGCACAACCGGCACGCGAATAACAATACGTTTGGCAATTGGTGCCAATTTTCTAAAATTGTCTTTGATGCGTTTTAACGATCCCTTCGCCCAGCGGAGAAACTTTTCTTCGTCGGTGTGTTTAAGATCCGCTAACCAGCAATCGATATACGGCGCGACTTTTTCTACGTTTTTCCACGGAACATGCATGCACGACTCCACTGCCGTAGACACATGGTTTTGATGCAAACGTTCGGCAAGTTCTGCCACAAGACTTGGCTGCATCAGCGGCTCGCCACCAGAAAACGTCACGCCACCTTGGCTTTGATCGTAGAAAGGCTTGTCTTTCATCAACACTTCAAACAAGTCGTCCGATTTCGCCGCTTCTCCACATATGCTGAGCGCTTGTGTTGGACATACGTTTCGCAGCGCAATGATCTGCGCTTCGCTCATGGCTTTTCGATTGATGATGATTTGATCGTCAATGCGTCGGATACCATCGCTCGCCATGTCGCCGTTTACGGTTTGTTTATAAGCCGACACACAAAGCTGGCAGTCCGCTATACAACTGCGCTCATCAAACAGCAGAGAGTGCTTTTCACTGCGGCTTTCTGGGTTTTGGCACCAAGGGCAGGACAAACTGCATCCCTTCAGAAACAGAATGGTGCGAATACCATCACCATCGTGGGTCGAGAACCTCTGAATATTGAAATACATTGCTGTCCGCCTCTTGGTTTGCTCTTCTACTTTTCACGCTTTTCTTTTTCTGAAAGCTTCATTTGATAATGAAACATTGGCACTTAGCTTTCGATTTATGAAATTATTATAATTTCAATTGAAATTTCAATTGATCAAAATCAAGATCTCGGCGGATTGTCAGATCTATAGTGATCCCATCATCAAAACGAAGATTTTGTATAAGGTAGAACCCATGATCGAACTCTATTTAGATACTGCTGACGTGGCTGAAGTAAAACGCTTTAACCAATGCCTACCTCTGAAAGGGGTAACAACAAATCCAAGTATTTTGGCGAAATCAAAACAAGGCTTGAACCAAACCTTAGCTGGCATGCAAGAAGCGTTAGGGGGCACACCCCGTTTCCATGCTCAAGTGGTGAGCACAACTGTAGAAGGCATGGTGGAAGAAGCGCGCCAAATCCATGAATTACCTTATGATATGGTCGTCAAAGTGCCAGCAACCGAAACAGGCTTATCGGCAATTAAGTTAATGAAAAATGAGGGAATTCAAGTACTCGCCACTGCTATTTACTCTGCTCAGCAAGGTTTCCTTGCGGCATTGTGCGGCGCTGACTATCTTGCGCCTTATGTGAACCGTATTGATGCGATGAACGGAAACGGTGTAGAAGTGGTCGCAGACCTGCAATTGCTACTGGATCAAAACCAACTGCCTGCAAAAATTTTGGCAGCGAGTTTTAAGAATACCCAACAAGCGATGGAAGTGATGAAGTTAGGCATTGAAGCGATCACCTTGCCTGTCGATGTGGCCGCGCAGATGTTTTCTCATCCAGCAGTTCAGCCGGCTGTCGATCAATTTGATAAAGACTGGAAATCCGCGTTTGGCAACAAACTTTCATTTGAAAGTTAAGCATAAAATTATCGAAAGTCCCGTTCCTCCTCGATCGAGGGGCTTTTGATATGGGAATCTCTGAGAAAAAGTAACATTCGCGCAGGCAACTGTTTATAGATGCGGCTTACGAAGAGATTCCCACCCCACTAATCTCGCCTCAACCTTCACGCAAACTACTCTATTCGTAACATCACTACTGACGAACAACGCTCGTTCCACAAGCAAAAAATTTTGCTTCAAGCCGACAAACTCACAAGCACAACGCATCAATAACTCGGTAATTATTAATTTTATCTATTGGAAATGAACACTGTTCATTTATAATCAGCGAACCTAACGCAGTAACAAGGAATCCACTTCATGAAACGCATTGCGCTTCTCTTTGCCATATTTGCATTACTTTCTGGTTGTAGCAGCATGTCGCCAGAACAATGCCAAACCGCAGACTGGTATCGCGTCGGCTACCAAGATGGCCGCTCAGGCAACAACCCAAACATTTTGTACGAATACATTAAAGACTGTCGCGAAGCAGGCGTAACGCCAAATCACGTTGAGTGGCAAGACGGTTTTGATAAAGGCACCATTCTTTACTGTTCGCCAGACAATGGTTACACGGTGGGTGCAGAAGGAAAAACCTACTATGGCGTTTGCTCTAACGATCTTTTCCTTAAAAACTATCAGTTAGGCCATCAAGAATATCAGCGTCAACAACGCATTAACGCATTAGATGCGGAGATATCACGTCTTGATCATCAATTGGATGCAAATTTAGATAAAGACAACGCGAAGCGTATTAGAGAGAGAAGAAAACAACTGGCGCGTGAGCGTGCATCACTTATCTCGCCAGGAGCTAATTACTACTTTAACTTTTAGTCACGATGGGCTACAACGCTAGGGTCATAAAGCGGCTGTTTGGATCAGGTTGATAGTCGCCAAACGGCTCGCAGTGCGCGAAGCCATGTTTTTCATATAGGCGATGCGCGGGTTCAAAAAATGCCATCGACCCAGTTTCCAAACTTAGACGTTGTATCCCCTGATGTTTCGCTTGCTCAATCACGTGATTGAGTAAGCGGGATGCCACGCCCTGTTTTCTCGCCGATAACGTCGTACGCATCGATTTCAACTCTGCGTGACCATCTTCTAGTTGGCTCATTGCCACACATCCCAATAGCTGATCACCATCCCAACCCGTCCAAAACGTGATTGAAGGCAGCTTCAACTTGCTTACATCTAACGCATGCACGCTCTCTGGTGGCGATGTAGCGTACATGTCCTGTAAATGCTCTTCCAACAACGCAAGCACCTGCGGCCGTTCTAAATCGTCAATTTCAATTCTCATATTTCCATCCTTGGTGTTTTCCTAGTTAAAGCGGTTGTCTCATAATGTGCTGCGGTCCAACGGGGCCGCCGTGGTAAAGCTCATTGGTATCTTCAAACCCTGATTTTAAATAGCACTGATAAGCAGGTATGTTGCGGCAATTCACGGTGAGATAAAGCGCATCAAACTCGGGATAATGGCGTTTGGCGAAATCGGCAAACTGTTGAATGGCTTGCTTGGCGATGCCTTTGCCTTGATGACGGTGATCCACCAACAAAGCACGCACGCCTAAACTGTTTTTCGGGCAAAAATCGTATTTCTCGTTGTAAGCAGCATCAAATAGAAAAAAGCCAACCACGTCATCGTCCGCCAAAATCAGATGCGGAAGCTCTGTGGGTTCAAGACGTGTAAGCATTTCACCCACATCCGCGACCGTAAACTGCGATTGCTCTTCTAGCACGCTAAGTTCGCAAGTTTGTTCATGTCGCTCAGGCGAATACTTTTCAATGGTAATCATAATCTTCCTTGTTGTTTTTATGCTCAATTCATACAGGGTATGTCGTAAATAGAAATACCTAGTGTCGTATTTCCCACTCGCAGGCAAACGTTTAGCACTCTATTATCCTCGCCATTCGATAGAGAGGTTTCCATGTCCCGTTTTTTACTTTGTAGTTTTGCACTCGTTTTACTCTACCCTACTGCCATTGATTTGTATCTTGTTGGTTTGCCTCAAATTGCGTCAGATCTCAACGCCAGTGAATCTCAGTTGCATATTGCGTTTTCGATCTATTTAGCTGGAATGGCTACCACCATGTTATTCGCGGGGAAAATTGCAGACTCTGTGGGACGAAAACCTGTTGCCGTCGTCGGCGCGATGATCTTCGTGCTCGCGTCTTTTCTCGGCGGGATGGCTGAGCAACCAAACGCTTTCTTGATTGCTCGCTTTTGCCAAGGCATCGGAGCTGGATCTTGCTATGTCGTCGCGTTCGCGATTTTACGCGACACGTTAGACGATGAGCGCCGCGCGAAAGTATTGTCGATGCTCAATGGCATCACCTGTATCATCCCAGTGATCGCACCCGTGATTGGTCACTTGATTATGCTGAAATTTCCTTGGCCGAGTTTGTTTACCACAATGGCAGGAATGGGCATTCTCGTCAGTGTATTGGCCATTTTTGTTCTCAAGGAATCACTACCCAGCCAACAACGTGAAGAACAGACAGCGCCAGAGAGCCATCAAGAGACTTTCTTCGAGCGATTTTTTATCAGTAGGCTGATCATTACTGCACTTGGAGTGACCACCATTCTGACCTTTGTTAACGCTTCACCAATTGTCGTGATGAGCATGCTTGGTTTTGATCGCGGTGGCTATTCTTCCATCATGGCCGGGACTGCGACGATCAGTATGTTGATTTCGTTCTCGGCGCCATTGGCATTGGGGATTTTTAAGCAGCGAACCTTAATGATGACCTCTCAAGTATTGCTCGCTTGCGCAGCCATCGTGCTCAGTGCTGCCCATTTCCATGATGGACAATCTCATTACTATGTGTTCGGACTTGGGCTGATTTGCGCTGGCTTCGCTTGTGGCTTTGGCGTGGCCATGAGCCAAGCGCTCAGCCCATTCTCTCAACAAGCTGGCGTGGCGAGCTCACTACTGGGCATTGCTCAAGTTTGTAGTTCAGCGTTCTATATTTGGTTTATGGGTTTCATCGGCGTTAGTGCACTGAATATGTTGGTGTTTATCTTAGTGTTAGGTAGCGTAATCAGCCTTGCTCTAATACTATTGATTCCAAAGCCTGTTCACGATACTCATTATGAAGAAATCCCTAGCGCGACTTGATTTAAACTTACTGTTCACTCTGCAATTATTGCTGCAAGAGCAAAGCGTCTCGAAAGCCTCGAAAAAGCTGAACGTTACGCCCTCTACCGTAAGTAAGTCGCTCAACAAACTTCGTCATTGGTTCGATGATCCTTTGTTTGTCAAAACACCTAAAGGTCTTGCGCCAACGCCTTTGGCACAAAGCATGGAGCAAGACCTTGCAGAATGGCTGCAAATTGGCAGCCAGATTGCAGAAAAACGCAGCGATATTACGCCTAAAGGAGTGCGTTTTGATATCACGATTGAGTCGCCATTGGTGCTCACGGTGCTGGACAGACTCATCGTCGCTATCCACCAGCGATACCCTGAAGCGAAAGTAAAAACCAGTAACTGGGATTACGATTCACTCGACGCCATCATTCGAGGCGAGGCGGATATCGGTTTTACCGGCCGAGAAAGTCACCCGAGATCGAAAGAGTCGTTGGATCTTCTGCCGTATTTCTTGGATTTTGAGATTCTATTTTATGACCTGCCGATGGTGTATTTACATAAAGATCATCCGGCATTACAGCAAGAGTGGAATCTCGAGACCTTTCTGAACTACCAACACATCAATATTGTTTGGGAAAAAAGTGAAACTTGGGCGTTGGATGAAGTGTTAACGGAACTAGGGCTACAGCGCTCTATCGGGCTGACGATGTCCAACTTTGAGCAATCCCTTTTTATGGCAGCGCAGCCGACTCATGGCATGATCACCACCGCGCCGCACTATTGCAAAAGCTACACAGAAAAGCTGCATCTCGATTTGGTGTGCTTGCCAATTCCGTTAGACCAAACTCAACAAGACAAGTTACTGATTCCATTTACCATGATTTGGCATAAACGCAATGCGTACAATCCCAAATTGCTATGGTTGAAAAACACCATCAAGTCATTGTATGAACAACCATCCCTACCACAGTAACACTCAGGCTAAGGTCAGGTTTTCTTTGGTGATTTTTGATGGTTTTCTCGCTCTGACAGCTATAACTAATCACTTTATCAACTAATGAAAAAGGTCGTTTGACGCTACACTCAATCCATATTTCTGCGTTAAGGGCCAAGGATGTCGACCTTTTTACTCACTGCTATTACGATGCTGGCGTTCGCCGCCAATTCATTATTGTGCCGACTTGCATTGGCCGAAGGGTTAATTGATGCAAGAAGCTTCACTCTCGTCCGATTGATATCTGGCGCGATTACCTTAATCGCATTGCTTGTCGTGAGAGGTCAGTGGAAAGCCGATCGGCCAACTTCTCGCTTTCGCTTTTTTGCTGGCGTGGCGTTATTTGGTTATGCTGCCCTTTTTTCTTTCGCGTACTTACAACTGGCGACAGGAACTGGTGCTTTGCTTTTGTTTGGTGCCGTGCAACTTACATTACTGGCAATCTATTGGTGGCAAGGTGAGCGCTTTCAGTTTCTCGAAATCATCGGTATCGGCCTTTCGATTGTTGGCTTTGTTTGGTTAATGTTGCCATCAGCCACTCGCCCCGATATCAGTTCTGCACTTCTCATGTTGATTTCTGGCGTTTGTTGGGCTGCGTTTACTGCGCTCGGCAAACAAGCGCCTTCTCCAAGTAGTGGCATCACGTGGGGATTTATCGCTGCATCTATGATTGGCATACTGCTATCGCCATTGATGCTGTCCTCAATCCACCTCTCTTTGAGCGGAATCTTGCTCGCTATCACGTCTGGCGCCATTGCATCTGGCCTTGGGTATACGCTTTGGTATCAAGTCATGCGCAAGCTATCTTTACTTCAAGCCGCCGTCAGCCAACTTTCCGTGCCAGCCATTGCTTTGCTGTTAGGTACCGTCGTACTCCACGAGTCTCTTTCACTGCATACACTTTTAACCAGTGGCATCATTCTTGGCGGTATCGCTTTGGTTTTTTTATCTCGATCCAAAAAAACAAGCGAACAATCGGCAAGCCGATAAAAAATAATAACTTTCCCTCTCAAATACCCATTCATCATCTATGCTTTTTAAAGCAGCAAAGCTCATTGCAGATGGTACGAGTGGCCTGCTTTAGTATCAGGCGAAGGATATAAGGTGAGAATTGGCTCACACAACACGACGATTTTGTTTCAAAAGTGAGAATCGTCACAGATCGGGATTTTGCTCGTTTTAAGCGTTTCGTCAATAACGCCAAGGGCTAGCGCGAGATCGAGCCAAATACGCACTTTGTGTTTTGACAAAGGGTTTACAAAGCACACTTTTTCACCCGCTATATTCCGCCCCCCGAATTTATTCAGAACATGATTCTGATTATTCACATAAGAAATTCATCAACTTATAACAATAAGCCTGAGCAAACTTTGACACTATGAACGACAAAATAAAATTCGCTATTAAAGTATCGCTTAGCCTGACTCTGGCTTATCTAATCCCGTTTGCCATGGGTTGGCCGCAAGCATCGACGGCCGCAACCACAGTGATGCTGATTGCATCCACAAGCAGTCGTCGTGAATCCCTCGCCAAAGGTACCTTACGTGTGTTCGGTACGTTGGTTGGCGCCGTCGTTGGCTTGTTACTGGTGGGATTATTTGCTCAAGACCGCTTGCTGTACATGCTGAGCGTGTCGGTTGTGGTCTCTTTCATTTTTTACTTCCGTAATGCCTATCAAAAAGATCCAACGCTACTCATGCTGACCGGCGTCATGACGCTGATGATGTCCAATGGCGGTGACGCAGAAGGTGCGTTTCTTTATGGCGTTGACCGCGCTTATATGACGGTGTTTGGGGTGGTGGTTTACACACTCGTGGGGACTTTCTTATTCCCGACCAAAACAGAACAAAACCTAAGACAGCTCATCGAACAACTCAACCAAGCACAACGCGCGCTGTTCACCGCTATCTTGCAAAATTTCGAGCAAAAATCGGCAGGGCAAGTCTCTCCTCAAGAAGAGGGAGAAGAAAATCCAGAAGCTGAAGAGCCACAACCTAGCGTGGATTCTCTTATCGAACAGATGTTTGCCGCCCAAAATGCGCTCGAACAGCGTTTTGCCACAGTCAGTGTGGAATGCAGCGACGTGTCGGCCTACATGAAAGAGTGGCGCTTGGCAGTTCATTTGAACAAGCAAGTAACGCAACAATTGACCGTTGCGGCGCACAGCCACTTTAGCCACCAGCAAGACCGTGAAAGCATCAGCAACTTTGATCAAGCCGTTGCGGAAATTGACGCGCTATTTGATACCTGCCAACAAGTCTGGGACGAAAAAGAGCCCGCTTTTCGTGCTCAAGAGTTCAAAGTCGAATACAACCAGGCGTTGCTTGAAGACGCGGCGCACCTAGAGAAAGGCTCTGCGCTTATGCTGGGGCACCTCTTGGGGCTCATGCATCAACACTTGTCGCGTTTAGCGGAGAGCATTAGCTGCATTGACTCTGTGACGAACAATGTCTCCTTTGACGTGCCGCTGCCGAAACCGAAAGGCAAGTTTCTATGGTGGGACGCAGAAAACTTTAAAACCGCGGTCAAAACCTTTGTCACTTATTGGGTTGCAGGACTGATTTGGATTTATTTCAATCCACCAGGCGGCTATTCGTTCGTGATCTTCTCGACCATGTTTATGTCTTTGCTGTCGTTCGTACCTGTGCACCCGATTTTGTTGCTTGTGCTGTTCACTTTCGGCTTCTTGTTCGCGGTGCCTTCTTACGTCTTCATTCTTCCGCAATTGGATCTCGGGTTAGAACTTGGCCTGTTCATCTTTATCTACACCTTTATCGGCTTTTATCTGTTTAACGGGCCAGTGACGATTTTCTACATGGTGGGCTTGTTTGTTCTCGGTTTAGACAACAACATGTTCTATCACTTCGGGATCCTCATGACGATCATGCTGCTGTTCTACATGGTGGTGTTCATGATCATTTTCGCGCACTACTTCCCGTTTAGCTCACGACCAGAACACCTCTTTTTGACCATAAAAGAGCGCTATTTTAGGCACACTCGGGATCTGTTTGACTCCTATCAGAAGCAATCCAGCTCGATTATCACGCCGCTCAAACGGGCCTTGCACTTGGTGACGCTCAACGTTTCATCGAAAAAGCTCAAGGTGTGGGGTTCGAAAATCAACCACAAACACTTTGACAAAACCACGCCAGAAGCGATTGGCGCGTTTAGCAAAGCGTGTGATGTACTCAGTAGTCACATCAATATCTTAATGGCCGCCGAGAAAAAGTTGCTGACCAATCCGCTGATTACTCAACTTCGCCAACAACACCGCGATTCCATCATTCCTTTGATGGCGGGCGCTTTAGCCAGACATCAAGCAACACAAGAACTCGATTCCGTATTCGACCAATACAGTCAGGATTACCAATCATTCGAAGATAAACTGGAAGATTTTTTTAGTGAGTTAGATTTATCTGACTACGCTTATTCAGAGATAGCCGGTTTTTATATCTTGCTGAATTTAAAACGGAACGTGTTCGAAGCAATCAAGCATTGCAAGCAAACCTACGAGGATATCGATTGGGTGAACTTACAACAGAAGCGTTTTTAAAGGTGGGGATATGATGCTTCCAAAACTAACTAAACCAAGCCTCGCCATACTTTCTCTGCTCGGGCTCAGTGCGTGTACCACTGTCGGACCAGATTATGTTCATCCAAAGCAGGCGCCACTGCCAAGTGACTGGTCGGTGCAAAAAGCAGCCAAAGATACGCAGCAATCAGAGCAACAGCTACAACAATGGTGGCAGCAATTTAATGACTCAACTCTCAATCAACTGGTTGAGTTGGCAAGCAAACAAAACCTCGATTTAGAAGCCGCGGGACTGCGCATTGTCCAAGCTCGTTCATTGCTTGGCATTTCGACTGGCTTGCAATACCCGCAAGTTCAAACCGTGTCAGGAAATCTAGCGCGTGCCTACGTGAATGATCAGGGTGTAAACAACGCCGCTCTGTCGTTTGATGCTGCGTGGGAAATGGATATTTGGGGCAAGTATGCTCGCGGTATTGAGTCGGCAGAAGCCGGTTATTACGCATCCATCGCGTCGTATCACGACATAATGGTCACCATCACCGCCGAGGTGGCGCGTAACTACATTAACTATCGCACGTTCCAAGAGCGCATTTTGCTGTCTCGTCGCAACATCGAAATTCAAGAGCGTGTCGTCCGCATTACACAGGTGCAGTTCGACTCTGGCAACGTTACAGAATTGGACGTTCAGCAGGCGAAAAACCAACTCTATACTACCAAAGCGGCATTACCGAGTCTCGAAGTCGCGATGAAACAATCACGTACCGCGTTGGCGTTATTACTAGGTGCATTACCGGAAGAAGTAGACGAGCTGCTGCAATCAGATGGAATGCATAAGCAAATTGCTGACTACGAAAAACAGTTCAAATCGACAGGCAGAAAATCGGCGTTATCGGGCACCGACGAGCGCTCCATTGTGCCACGCCCACCGCTGTTGGATACCCAAGTGGACGCAAACTTAGTGATGCGACGTCCAGATTTGCAAGTCTCTGAGATGCAAGCTCGCGCGCAGAGTGCGCAAATTGGCGTGGCGGAAACCGCTCTGTACCCAAGCTTTTCGTTGTTCGGTTCTATCGGTATCGACAGTACGGTTCCCGATGGCAGCAGTTTCAGTTTTAGCGATTCGCTCACCATGGTGGTTGGCCCAACGTTCAGTTGGAACATTTTCCAATACGGGCGCGTGAAAAATAACATTCGTTTCGAAGATGCTCGCTTCCAAGAAACACTGACTAACTACAACAAAAAAGTGCTGCAAGCCGTGAACGAAGTGACCAATGCGATCGAAGCGTATGACCTGTATTTGCAGCAAAAAGATTTACGTCTGCAATCGGTCAACTCTTCCATTCGTGCATTCAACATCTCCATGACGCAGTACGAAAACGGCCAAATCTCTTTTGAACGTCTGCTCAACTCGGTAGAGAAAATGACCCGTGCAGAAGACAGCTACGCAACGATCAAAGGGAACGTCGCGAACCAAGTTGTAGCGCTCTACAAAGCCCTAGGTGGAGGCTGGCAAACCCAAACAGGCAAACCCTTCCTCAGTGAATCTATATCCAAGCAAATGACAGAACGTACTGACTGGGATGGTTATTTAAATGAAGAAAACCGCGTATTGCCGCCTTTGCGCCTCGAAACTCCGGATGAGACCAGTGATGAGAACAAAACGGAGGATCTCTAATGCCTCATGAACTCTCTTGGGGAGACATTTACTTTTCTCCCACGTTACTGGTGCTCTTTCTCGCCGTCACGGCAACGTGGATAACGGTGATGATATTGAACAAGACACGTTTGTCTCGCTTCATCGCTTTTCCGTCTCTGACATTTATTGCCATCATGGTCGGTTATGTGGTGGCCATCGACAGCTTTTATATTCAATTTTAGGTGCCAAACAAGATGAAAAAACTATTCGTAATCGCACTCAATCTTGTCATTCTTGGTGGCGCAGCTTGGCTCGGCTATCAAAAATTTGAAGAGTATTTTAATAACCCTTGGACACGCGACGGCCAAGTGCGCGCGAACGTCATCAAAGTAGCTCCTCGTGTATCAGGCCCAATTGTAAATGTCGCGGTGCAAGACAACCAAGAAGTGAAAACAGGCGATTTACTGTTTGAAATCGACCCTGCGACTTACGAAGTTGCTTTGTCTCAAGCCGAAGTGGCACTAGAACGCGTCATTGTTAGCTCTCGCGGTAAAAAAATCGAATACGACCGCCTTAAAGATATTCGCGCCAAAGACCGCGGCGCGGTTTCTCACAAGGATCTGATTCGTCGTGAAATCGCTTACGAAGAATCGCTACTGCAAATCAAATCTGCAGAAGAGCAATTAAAATCAGCGCGCCTTAACCTCAGCTTTACCAAAGTTTATGCGACCGTCGATGGTTTTGTGTCTAACCTCGATATTCGAAACGGTACGCAAGCGGTCGCAAACCAGCCACTGCTGGCGCTGATCGACAAGAACAGTTTCTGGGTGTTTGGTTTCTTCCGTGAAAACCAACTCGCGCAAATCGAACCGGGTAGCCAAGCACGTGTCACTTTGATGTCTCACCCAGACACGCCAATTGACGCAACGGTTGACTCTATCGGTTGGGGTATTGCGCCGAAAGACGGCACGGTCGGCTACAACCTTCTTCCAAACGTGAACCCTGTATTTCAGTGGATTCGCTTAGCACAACGTATTCCGGTGCGAATCTCAATCCAAGAACTTCCAGAAGATGTTGATCTTCGATTCGGGCTTTCTGCGTCCATCATGGTGATGAAAGATTCATCGGCAGAAAATGAACAGTAACTAAGTGAGAAGAACCATGGTCATTGGTAAAAAACTCAAAAACATTAATGAAGAAAACAACTTCTTCTATCTAACTTTAGCGCTGGTGATTTTGTTGCTAGGGAGTGCGATGGCACAAGTGGTAGGTGAAGGTACGATTGAACACATACTGCAGGCGTTCACGGTTCTCACGTTCATTGTCTGTTTTGCCAGCCTTCGCTTCGACAAAATGTGGTCTCGTTTCCTCTATACCCTGTTTGGCGTTTGGGTTCTTGTGATTGTGATCAAGACCGTTTTCAACATCCGAGAGATGAATGTAGTGATGCTTGCCCTCACCTTCGCGTTCTTTTTCGGCACTTTTAAATCCATCGCAAGGCAGATTCTTTTCACTGGCCACGTCAATAGCAACAAAGTCATTGGCTCAGTCGCGCTTTTCTTGCTGCTTGGTCTGATGTGGGCAATTGCCTATCTCATTCTTCTAGAGTTCTCGCCAACCTCATTCACTGGGATGGAAGCCATTTCTTGGGGGCAGAATTTCTCTAATGCGGCGTATTTTAGTTTCGTCACCTTAACCACGCTTGGTTATGGCGATATCAGCCCTCTAACGCCATTGGCTCAAGTCGTGGTGTATTTAGAGGCCATTACAGGTGTGTTCTATATGGCGATTGTTGTTTCAAGTCTCGTCAGTTCTAACATTGATCATCAGGTAAACAAAAATGGATAAACAATCGGTAAAAATCGACAGTAAGCTTTTCATCAGTAATATGGTGGAATCAGCAATACGCATTGGCTTGATCTTCGTCTTGCTGATGTTTACGTACGACATCATCAAACCCTTCATTCTTCCCGTTATTTGGGGTGCAATTATAGCCGTCGCTATAATGCCACTTACAAAAAAGCTGGAGCGTGCATATGGCGGTCGTAGAGGCCTGGCAGCCACAACGATTGCTTTACTTGGTATTGCACTCTTAGTCACACCACTTGTTATGGTGTCAGGTTCTATTGTGGATGGTGCAACGCATGCGCTTGAAGTATTGCAAAACGGACAAGTGAAGATCCCAGGTCCAAAACCTTCCGTTGCGGATTGGCCTGTCGTAGGTGATAAGCTCTATGAGGTGTGGACCCTATTCGCGACTAACCTTGAACAAGCGATTCAAACCTTTATGCCGCAGATAAAGTCCGCGCTCACTTCTTTGCTAGGCAC
Source organism: Vibrio sp. VGrn 2 (assembly GCF_009361695.1). Taxonomy (NCBI): domain Bacteria; kingdom Pseudomonadati; phylum Pseudomonadota; class Gammaproteobacteria; order Vibrionales; family Vibrionaceae; genus Vibrio; species Vibrio sp. VGrn 2. Next base: position 228,858 of record NZ_RBWD01000005.1, read on the forward strand.
ACTTGGCGGTGTATTGGGCAGTTTACTGCTTTCAATCTTGTCACTTGCGATTGCAGCAGGTTTTATGACGTACTCTGAATCTGCAGCATCAGGGCTAAGAACCATCGCTATTCGTACCGCTGGTGAAAACGCTAAAAGCTGGACCACGCTTATCGCAGCAACCATTAAAAGCGTACTGCTTGGCGTAGTCGGTGTGGCGGCGATTCAAGCCCTATTGATCGGCGCTGGTTTCTTTGTATTTGGCGTTCCGGCAGCTGGTTTGCTCACTCTGATTCTGATGATCTTGTGTATCGCTCAGCTACCAGCGCTGCTTGCTGTACTACCAGTGATTGGCTTCATGTACATGACTCAAGATACAACGACAGCAACCATGTTTACTGTCTGGGTAGTAGTTGCAGCACTTTCTGAAAACCTGTTCAAACCAATGTTAATGGGACGTGGTGTCGACGTACCAATGCCTGTGATTCTGCTCGGTGCCATCGGTGGTATGCTTTTCTACGGCATCGTTGGTCTGTTCTTAGGTGCTGTTATCCTGGCGATTTGGTATGAGTTGTTCGTTTGGTGGTTGAGCATCGAGAAAGCACAGCAGCAAGAAGAAATGGCAGAACAACAAGACGCTTCTGATGACCAATCAGAGCCTGGACACGGTGCAGGCATATAATAAATCAATAAGTTAGAAAGAAATTTAATCTATAACTTATGATATCAAACCGCTCTATTGCAGCGGTTTGATTCTATTTGGATCACAGTTTCCCCGTAATAAATGCGATAAAAATGACGTTCTTGTTAAATTTTCATACTTCTTACACTTGGGAGTTGCAATCGGGCAATGAACGATGCACTCTCGATGACCACTAATTTGCTTAGGATAAAAACAATGAAATTGATCAAGCCTTTAACTTGTGCGCTTGCTTTCGCAATGAGTGGCATGGCATTCGCAGATGTAACCGTGAGTGTTCCTGACAACGTTTCAGTATTAGCGGCTAACGGTGAAAAAGCAGACCTTTCGGGTGGTTTTTTCGCCTCGGAAAGAACACTAACGTTACCTGATGGCGTTAACCAAGTCGTATTTCGCTTCGCCCCTTACTTTAACCAAGGTAATGACCGTTTAAGTGTTGAAAGCGATGTTATCGTTACACGATTTGACGCTGCCAATGCCGAGCTGACGCTACAAATGCCAGAATACCGCAACCTTCGCGATGCGGAAGAAAAGATCAAGGACTTAGATTGGAAACTGGTTGATGATTCAGGCAACACCGTCGCCGTTGAGCAAGACAAATTGATCAAACCGGGTATGCAAATCGGTCGTAATTACGTGCGTGAAGTGGAAAGCTACAACAAAACAGGCGGCGTTGCTGCTATCGCTGTTGCTGGTGCAGCCGTTGCTCAACCAGTCACACTGCCAGCAAAGATTCCTGAAGATATGAAACAAGCGAGAGCGACTGCGGTTAAATCAGATTCGACAGCAGAAGAGATGCTGCACTTCTGGTACCAAAAAGCAGACGCAGAAACCAAAGCTCGCTTTAAAGCGTACGTTAATCAACAATAAGTCTGATTAATTCTATCGATATTAAAAAAGCCACTTCATGTGGCTTTTTTGATCGAACAAGCGAGGACGTTTGAACGACTTTGGTATTGGTGATCATCATGTCTTCAATATGGTTATATCAATTTAACCAAACGCTACCAGTAACGCTCATAGATGATATTGCCTCCTGTTTTAGGACGATACTTTTCCAACCCAAGCCCTTGTAAGACTGGCAAGGTATCTTTGATCATCTGCGGGTTCCCACACATCATGACGAAACTACTTTGAGCAGAGAATGGCACATCAGCAGCGTTGGACAGTCTACCCGATTCGATGAGTTCGGGAATTCGACCTTGTAACTGACCATCCACCACTTCCCTACTGACTATCGGGATGTACTTTAATCTGCCTTCATATCGTTGCTGTAGTTGCTCAATCAGATATTTGTAGACCAGATCTTTTTCGTAGCGAACCGCATGAACAAGCACAATTCGCTCATTATGAGGTGGTAAGTTTATATCATCCAGTAGCGATAAAAACGGTCCAATACCTGTACCTGTAGATAGCAGCCACAGATCATGAGCCTGTTTAGGAATAGAATCGTGGATTAAATCACCATGTGCGGTCTCACCAACATAAATACTATCACCAGATTTAAGCTTTTGGAGCCTTGGGGAAAGTTGTCCTTGAGGGTCCGCTACTATTAGGAACTCCAACCAATCGAACTGTTCGCTTGGTGCATTAACCACAGAGTAAGCACGGCTGATCGGCTTGCCCTCATCATCTAGCAAAGCAAGCTTGGTGAACTGGCCGGCTTTAAAGGTAAGAGGCGCGCCTGAGACCCTTAAACTGAACAGCTCGCCAGTCCAGTCAATGCGTTTTTCCACCTTGGCTAGATTGAAACCTTTCAGCTCAGTCATGAGACACCTCCTATTTGGTTACTCTTAGTTAAACTTACGCCTTCAACTCGATTATGTAAAGTTTCTAGTTTACATAATAAGATTGCCATTTCATTTCACATTTTAAAAACAATTTTATTACATATTAAATGATTACATCTAGAATAAATGCTCAAAGTGATAAGTCGCGTCGCAATTTGTGGCAATGCAGATGAAAAAGGAGCACTAAAAATGGACACACTGTTAAAGGACTTTCCCGTTATCACAGAGATCAAAGTCGCATGGGGTGAAATGGATGCTCTGCAACACGTCAATAACGTGGTCTATTTCCGCTACTTCGAGACAGCGCGTTTAGATTACTTCAACAAAATTAATCTGCTAGTCGACCTGCAAACCTCGCAAATTGGGCCAGTACTGAGCGAGACGCAATGCCGCTACAAGCTTCCTGTCACTTACCCAGACACGTTATTAGTCGGCTCGCGCGTAATCGACATGCAAGAAGATCGCATCACGATGGAATACCAAGTGCTGAGTAAGAAGTGGGGTAAGATTGCGACCATCGCCACCGCTACTGGTGTGATGTTTGATTTTAAGAACAACGAGAAAGCGGCCATTCCAGACCACGTTCGCCAGTCGATTTTAGACTTGGAAGGAACTGTGGGTAGCACGCATCATTTAGAGTAGCAAGAAACGAGAGATTAAAGGCGAGGTTCCCGACAGCGCTTCTTCATCGCTATCGGGAATAATGCTGAGGTACTATTCCAGCCTACACGATAAGAAAAGCTGCGTCATTCTAGCGAGCCATAGCGAGACTAAGAATCTACTTACCGCTTGCTGCAGACCCTAGAGCGATGAATAAACTCAATACAATCTGAGAGTAGATTCTGAATCACGCTCGTTCCTCGCTGTTCAGAATGACGGTTTGAGTTTAGCTCTGACCTCTATAAAACCATCTAAAAAGCTATTCCAGACAAGCCTAAGTGACCATCCGGAATCTCGCCTTAAATGTAACAGCAGAGCTACTCTTCCAGCCTACGCGATAAGAAAAGCTGCGTCATTCTAGCAAGCCAAAGCGCGACGAAGAATCTACATACCGCTTGCTGCAGACCATAGAGCGATGAATAAACTCAATACAATCTGAGGGTAGATTCTGAATCACGCTTTAGACGTAACAGCAGAGCCACTCTTAAAGCCCACACGATAAGAAAAGTGACGTCATTCTAGCGAGCCAAGGCGAGACTAAGAATCTACATAACGCTTGCTGCAGACCATAGAGTGATCAGCAGAACGTCTCGATATATAGCGCTTCCACCTTATCTCTTGCCCATTGCGTTTTACGCAAAAACTTCAGCGAAGATTTGATCGACGGATCTTTCTTAAAACAGTTCACTCGAACGCGCTCATACAGGCCATTCCAACCAAAGTGTTCAACTAGTCGGGTGACGATTTTTTCTAAACTCAACCCATGCAGAGGGTTATTCGGCTGTTCGTTGCTCATGTTGTTGATCCAGTAGCGATGTAAGTGGCGGGCTAATCTAACTCAAAGTGACCACTTAACCTAATGTTTTCACCTTCAAAGGCGTTTAGCTTGAATTACTTTGCTCATCTCCCCTATAGTAGCTCAAACTTCACAAACATCCTTTTCACGATGAAAGCCCTCAACGACCTCAATATTTTTGTCGAAACAGCGCGCCAAGGCAGCTTTTCAAAAGCCGCTAACAGCATGGACATGACACCTGCCGCCATTAGCGCATCGATTAAGCGTCTTGAAGGGCAAATCGGTTTCCCGTTGTTTGTGCGTTCTACCCGAAGCCTGCGTTTAACCTCAGAGGGCGAACTGTTTTTAGACAAAACCACGCAAGCGTTGGCAACATTGCAAGAGGGGTTGGATCAGATCTCAAGTGCGCGTGGCGAGTTATCTGGTCAACTGCACATTACTGCGCCCTCCGATTTTGGTCGCAATATGTTGCTCGATTGGGTGGATGAGTTCATCGATCTCTACCCAAATGTTTCCATAAAACTAGAGCTGTCCGATAGCTTGACGGATATGTACACCAAGCCTGTCGATATTGCGATTCGCTACGGCGAGCCGGCCGACTCCAATCTGGTCGTGTTGGCTTTGTGTGGGTCAAACGAACGGATCTTATGTGCATCGCCAGAGTACGTAGCTACACACCCAGAACTCACCTCTCCTGCCGATTTAATGCAACACAACTGCTTGTGCTATATGGTCGCGGATTCGGTCTACAACAAATGGACGCTCACGCGTGGCGGCGAGAAAGAACAAGTCGTGGTCAGCGGTAACTTGATGAGCAACGATAGTGACTTGCCACATCGGTTAGCGATCAAAGGCAAAGGCATTGCGAATAAGTCGTTGATGGACATCAGCCGAGACTTAATCGAGGGAAGATTGGTGCGAATGTTACCAGAGTGGGATTGCGGCCCAGTGCCACTCTACATGGTGTGCGCCGATCGTCGCTTACTGACGCCAACGATTCGGACTTTCCGCGACTTTATCCAACAAAAATGCTGCCAGCAACGCGCCAACGTGCTGGCAACCTTCTGTCATTAGGCGATAAATCGAAGAGGACGAATCTGGGTATATTCAACCCAATCGTTCTCTTCCAATGTTTCAAGAAACGTCGCCATGTGCGGGCTTTGCAAATGCTTATCCAAGGCCTCTTGCGATGCCCAAATTTCTTGGAACATAAATAGGCCTTCAACTTTTTCGTCGAGATACAACTCGTATTGGCAACAGCCTTCTTCTTGACGAGTTGGCTCTAGTAAACCAGCAAGCAAATTCACCACCTGATCCTTACTATCTGGATAGGCTTTCACTTCTGCAACTAAGTGGATCATCGTTTTATCACTCTTTTGCGATTTATATATTGATTACAGGGTTCTACGTCACCTGCAAGTAAGCTCGAATTAGATCTCGGTGAATACGGTTTCTGCGTCCCAGCGAGACTTTGGCGTTTTCGCGTTGAAGTCATCTTCCGCGTGGTAGCCAAGCGGCACGATCACAACGCTGGTGTAACCTTTTTCACGCAAGCCAAATTCTTCATCCAGCACTTTGGGATCAAACCCTTCAATTGGCACTGCATCAATTTCTAGCGTCGAAGCACCCAACAGCAACGTACCCACGTTGAGGTAAACTTGTTTCTCCATCCAATGGTTCGCATCTTTCAGATCAAAACGGTGCATGTTCACAAAGTAGCTACGACCACCGCGCACAGCCGCTTTCGCTTCTTCGGTTGGGAATCGGCCATCTTTTTCTTCTTGCGCCATTAGCGCTTCAATGTAGTCGTTATCAATGCCTGTTTTTGCACAAAACACCAATACGTGAGAAGCGTTGAGAATCTTCGCCGCGTTAAACGCGTAATTCTCTTGCGCCGCTTTAGCGATGCGCTGTTTGCCTTCTTCTGTGCTTGCCAGAATGAAATGCCAAGGCTGGGAGTTCACACTCGATGGACTAAAACGAATCAGCTCTTTAACTGCGTCGATTTTTTCTTGAGGTAGCTTGCGCGTTGGGTCAAACACTTTCGTTGAGTAACGAGATTTTGCAGCTTGTACGATATCCATGAGGTTCTCCAATTAATGAATTTAAGCTGTGTAACAGCATAACCTCATGAGATAAAGGGAAAAACCGATTTCGATTAAAAACATTTTCAAAATAAATTTGAAAATAAAACGATAAGAAAGGCTTTGAGCGTTCTCACTGAACTTCTTCATCTTTTCGGCAATAATGCTTGTTTGCTCGCAACCAAACTCAACTCATGCAGCCTCAAGATAACGTTATTACATCCTTTCTGTGTAAAAAGCTCGGTCACAATCACCTGAGAATTGCCGGCGAATATTGGCACATTGAGAAGTTGGTTGCCTTGCAATGCATGATGTTGAAGGAAGCGCCTGACCTCCAAGAAGGCCTGCTGTGGTGGAGTAAAAGTGTTTCATTATTCGACCGCCGTTTGTACGTCACATTTCAACATGGTGATGCCCAAATCCATCTGCAAGTAGAATGCAGAACGGCCGATATGCCAAATTGGGCGGAGTCGGTGTTTGGCTTGCTCAAAATGCAGTTGGAAATGCTTGAGCTAAGCGAATCAATACAGGTACAGGTTCACGCCAACAATCCACTCGCGGCCGATATTTTTCTAGGGGAAACGCGAGATTCTAAAACGAGTTCAAGCGTGTTTGACTTGGTGAAACATGTTTATTTGCTGCTTTCTCACCAGCCAATTGAACAACCAGAATTGCTGAGTGTTTTGAACGCCTTGTTCATCAAAAACAGCAATTACGCGCTCAAGTTAGAGCAAGCGGCAAGGCAACTGGGCGTCTCCAAACGCACCTTGCAACGTCGACTACAAGAAAAACAAATGAGCTACTCTCAATGCGTTGATTTCGCTAAAAGAAAGCAAGCACTCACTTTGCTCGCCGATACCCAACTCACGACGCAGCAAATCGCCTATCAACTTGGTTACGAAGAACCATCGAACTTTCACCGCACTTTTCGTCGTTGGTATCCGTTTTCACCCATGCAGTATCGCCAACAATGTTTGGATAACCGAACTCAACTAAATCAACAACCGATCCGCTTGTACTACGCCAAAGCCAATACCTTCGACAATAACCACATCGACCAACCTGTCGGCAAAATCTGGATGGAAGTGGACAATATTGCGTTTGAAAAAGTGGTCTCGGTAGAATGCCGTGACCGTGATGGCGCATGGCGGCGCTACCCCGCCTTCTTCGAGCGTTTTTTAAGTCATGGCACCGAACTCTGGGCAACGACTGAACTTCCGGTGGCGCATCCCCTTACCTTTCGCCTGTGTTATGAAGTCGATGGAGAACGTTACATTGAGAATAACCACCAGCGTGATTATGTAGTTTCTAAGGGGCTTTTAATTGGCGCAACGGAATATATTGTCCCGACTCGGCAGCTTATTAACATTGGGGCGCAATACACGCTCTTTATCGAACTGGCATGCCGACTTGAAAACGTTGCGAGGATTGACGGTTACGTCGATGATGACCCCACACCTCACGCAATGCGCTTAACCAAACACTCGCTACATTATGCTTGTTGGGTGCTGCAATTATCGCTCACTCAAACTGCAAAGCAGTGCCGTTTCCGCCTTTATGATGAATCCGACAACGAGCTCGCGAAAGAGCATTACCCGATACAATATCCTATTGTGCAACCGCTCAATTAAAACTGTCGGTCAGATCAAAGTCGCCGCTTCGTGACATCATTTCACGTCTTTTTTGGCGTGAAGTGACACCCTCAATTTCAAACCTTTGCTTTATCGTTTCTGCATTGCTGCATAACGGAGGCAAAAACTGTGTTTGAAACTCTACCTAACCCAATGAATAAAATAAAAATACTCCCTTTAGCGATCGCTCTTGCTCTTTCTGGCTGTGGAAGCGACGAAACCACACCAGTCGATACAGGCAGCCACGTGGCATCTCCTGATTGGCAAGATCAAATCATTTACTTCCTGATGATCGACCGTTTTAACGACGGCGACAGCGCTCTTAATGCTCAAGGGCAAAACGAATTCGATCCGACTTCGGATAAAAAATTCAGCGGCGGCGACCTCGTTGGTGTGAGTGATAAGTTAAGCTACATCGAAGATCTCGGTGCCACATCGATCTGGATTACTCCGCCAGTTGCAAACCAATGGTGGGATGCAGAGCAAAACTACGGCGGCTACCACGGATACTGGGCGCGCGATTTCCAAAAAGTGGATGAACACTTTGGTGACATGGAAAGCTACCAAGCGTTAGCACGCGAAGTGCATGCGCGTAACATGTTCTTAATTCAGGACATCGTGACCAACCATGTAGGCAACTTCTTTACCTACGATGATCCTTACAGTTATGATCCAAGCCTACCTTGCCAAGGTTTCCGTTTGATAAAAAATGCGCTACCTGCCGGGCAAGAGCTGCCGTACCCACTCAACATGAACGAGTGTAAAACAGACGGCACAGGCAGCTACCACTGGACGCCAACCATCACCGACCACAATGATCCGGTACAAGAAAAAACCTGGCAGCTCTCTGATTTGGATGACCTTAATACGTCCGATCCTGAAGTACGCGCTTATCTAAAAGAGAGCTACCGAAAATGGATTCGCGAAATCGGCGTCGACGGATTCCGTATCGATACGGTGAAGTTTGTTGAACACGATTTCTGGAACGATTTCCTACACGCCGACGATGGTGTGATGACGCAAGCGGTTGATACCGGTCGTGACAACTTCCTCACTTTTGGTGAAGTATTCGAAACATCTACGCCATACAACACCGAAGGCGAAGAGAAGATGCTGACTTACATCGGTGAAAGTGGCTCGCCGAAACAGCTAACCTCGGTACTGAACTTCCCATTGCAAGCGACCATGACGCGCGTATTTGCATCAGGGCAACCGACCGACTATTTGCGTTTCCGTCTTGAGAAAATGATGGAGATGTTCCCAAATCCATACATCATGCCGAACTTCATTGATAATCACGACATGCCGCGTTTTCTGTCGCAAGGTAGCGTGAATGACATGAAACAAGCACTGATCACCATGATGAGCGTACCGGGTATTCCTGTGATTTACCAAGGTACAGAGCAAGCGATGTCAGCGGCGCGTGATGCGATGTTCGCCGGAGGGTACCGTGAAGATGGCAACTACGTAGACTCGTTCGACCAAAACAGTGAGATGTACTTGTTTATTCAAGAACTGGCCAAGCTACGCACTGAAAACAAAGTCATGACACGTGGCGAAATAAAAGTGATTGGCAGCGATAAAGCGGGTGCGGGCGTGTTCGCCTTTACCCGAACGTTGGATAACGACGAAGTCTTGGTTGTGATGAACACATCCAACTCGCCGATGTTGATGAACCAACTCGATGTAGAACAAGTTGGCGGCACCGTCTTCCAACAACAAATCATGTCGAACTGGGCAGAAGCTCCAGAACAGTTAATCGCAGATGAAAATGGTCACGTAACCCTTGAGCTACCAGCCAAGTCTGCAGTGATTTACTCAAAAACAAGCAGCAATCAATCTGTAGATACGCCAGACCTCAACATCCAACTAGCGCAGGATTGGGAAGGACAAACCATCACTGGTGATATTGTTATCGCGGGTAGTGCGAACGCCAACGAGAAGTTGAACCTCGTCATCGATGGTAACTTGGAAACAGCGCAAACCATTACTGTAGGCGCTGATGGTCAGTTTAGAGTCACGCTGTCGACTCGTCACTTTGCTATTGGCGAACAACAGCACCGCTTCGCGATTTATTCCACCGAGAAAAAAGCAGGCATCGAGGACGTGAATTTTGTCTCGAACCTAAGCTGGTCAAGCTCGCCGGATGACACCATTGATGATGCGGGCGATGCACAAGACGGCATGGGCGGTCCTAACGGTAACTACTCATTACCAACCGATCCAACGTTCGACAAAGACAACAGCCAACTCGCAATCAACAAAGCAGAGGTGTTTACCGTTGGCAGTAACGTACGTTTGACCTTCACCATGGACAACATCACCGATACTTGGTTGCCGCCAAACGGCTTTGACCACGTTGGTTTCACCATCTTTATTGATTTACCTGAAGAAGCCGCAACTAACTTGTCTGAGCTACCGAAGATCAACGCTTCTATGCCAAGCGGAACCTGGAGTCGCAATGCGGTTGTCTTTGGCTGGCAAAGCTCGATTTACAACACCAAAGGAGCAAATGCGACGACATGGGGAGAAGTGGTCACGCCAGCACCAACAGTGACAGTAGACAAAGCCAATAACACTATTTCGATGGACTTTGCTAGTGACGCGCTGGGCCGACCTGATTCACTGGATGGCATTCGATTCTATGTGACGACTTGGGACTTAGACGGCCTTTCGGCAACTTACCGTCCGCTAGAACAAAACAAAGGCCCTTGGAACTTCTCCGGTGGCGCATCGGATGAAAGTAATATTTGGGACGATTTACCAATCATCACCTTGTCGGAATAAACCGTTAAATAAGACACCGCCCAGCGTTTAGCTGGGCGGCCATCAACAAAAGAATGCAGAAAGACACTTCTGCTCGTTTTTATTCTAGTTAAAGAATGATTTCACCCACAGCACCAAACTGTCCCAAAGCTGACCAAACCACGAGCCCTCTTCTACCGCTTGGCTGCTGACCAAGGGATAACTCGCCACGGTACTGTCATCGCTTTTCCAAACGACCTTACCAATTTCATCCCCTAGCGCGATCGGCGCAATCAACGGTTCATTTAGCACCACACTCTTATCAAGCCCAGCCGTCATAGAACGAGGCAGAGTGAGATAGGTATCTTTGGCGAAGATAGCCTCAACTTGATTGGCATTTCCCTTCCAAACGCGAACTTTAGACTCAACCTGCCCTTGTTTGGCAACTTGTTTGGTGTCATAAAAACGAAAACCATAACTGAGCAAATTCTTGGATTGGCTCGTTCGAGCCTGCTTACTTGGCGTGCCCATCACTACCGAAATCAACCGCATTTTCCCTTCTTTGGCGGAGCTCACCAAACTGTATCCCGCATTGCTGGTGTAACCGGTTTTGCCCCCGTCGACATCAATGGAATTGTCCCACAGTAATTTATTGCGGTTGTACTGCGTAATGTCGTTCCACTTGAAGACTTTCTCACTGTATAGCGCATACACAGCGGGAACATCATTGATGATCGACTGCATGAGTTTTGCCATATCGGTAGGTGAGGTTTGGATGCCTTCGCTATCGAGACCATGGGAATTTACAAAATAAGTGTCTTGCAGTCCTAATTTCTCCGCCCAACCGTTCATCAAGGCAACAAAGCCGCGTTCACTGCCAGCAACGTGCTCAGCCAGTGCAACGCACGCGTCATTACCCGATTGGATGATCACGCCGCGCATTAAGTTCGCAACACTAATTTCATCTTTCGGTTTGATGAACATTTTAGAAGATCCGGGAAACTTGGCCGACCACGCGTTTTCGCTCACGGTGACAACATCATCCCAATTCAAACGCCCCGCTTTGATTTCTTGCCCAACTACATAAGCGGTCATCAACTTGGTTAAACTCGCCGGAGCAAGGCCTGCTCGCCCGTTATGCTCGGCAATAATGGCACCGGATTGAAAGTCCATTAATACGTAACCTTTCGCCTTTAATTGAGGTGGGTTGGGCGTAACAACGGCAAAAGTAGGTACGCTTATTAAACAAGTCACAATAATCCATCGAGCCAGTGACACTTTCATCCGACTTCCTCCATGCTCTCACTTTGTCGCAACTCTATTGAGCATAGCTCACTCAACCAGTTGCACCAGTCGCTAATCGTTTCATTTTCTTGAACTTACATTGATTTGACCAAGGTATAGAACTGACGAAGCGATTTGGAAATAGCATTGGTTCTTCACGCCATTCGCAGTAAAGTAGCGCTACCCCTCAATAAGGAAATAAAGATAACAATGAACGCTCAATCATTTATCGACGCAGGATTGCATTACACTCCCCACAGTTTTACCGTTCCTCTGGATTACCAAGACGTGAGTAAAGGCACCATTGAAGTCTTCGCTCGTGCGGTTTGCCTAGTTGGCGATGAAGAATCGACCAAACCTTGGTTGGTTTACTTTCAGGGCGGCCCGGGCTTTCCCTCTCCGCGTCAAAACGGCAATAACGGCTGGGTAAAACGCGCGCTGCAAGAGTACCGAGTTTTGCTTCTCGACCAGCGCGGTACGGGCAATAGTTCGGTGATTAATCATCAGACTCTGGCTCATTTCACGCCGCAGAAGCAGGCCGAGTACTTGAGCCACTTCCGAGCGGATAACATCGTGCGCGACGCGGAGTACATTCGTGAGCAATTTGGCGTCGAAAAATGGGCGATCTTAGGTCAAAGCTTTGGTGGTTTTTGCTCTCTCACCTATTTGTCTTTGTTCCCAGACAGCTTGCTACAAAGCTACATCACGGGTGGCGTGCCATCAGTCTCGCGTCATGCCGACGATGTGTATGACGCTACCTTCAAACGTACCATGGAGAAAAACCAAGCGTTCTTCCAGCAATTTCCAAAAGCGCAACAACTTTGCCAAAACATTGCGAATCACTTGCTGGAAAACGAAGAGTACCTACCAAATGGTCAACGCTTCACGGTGGAGCAATTTCAACAAATCGGCATCAACTTTGGTGTGAGTGATACTTTCTTGCCAACTTACTATTGGCTAGAAAGTGCATTGATTGAAGTGAACGGCAAAAAACAACTTCGTTATGAGTTCTTGAACGATATGTTGGCGCAGCAAAACTTCCAAACCAACCCGATTTACGCCATTTTGCATGAATCGATTTATTGCCAAGGCTTTGCGTCGAATTGGAGTGCACACCGTGTTCGCCAAACCCGACCAGAGTTTAATTATGAACCTAGCAAGCCATTTTACTTTACGGGGGAAATGGTCTTCCCATGGATGTTCGATCAATACGTCAACCTCAAGCCACTAAAAGATGCCGCTGAAATATTGGCCGCGAAAGAAGATTGGGCTGCGCTGTACGATCAAACACAACTGGCTCAAAACAAAGTGCCTGTCAGTTGCGCCGTTTACGCCGATGATATGTTTGTGGAAATGGATATCAGCCGAGAGACGCTCGCGTTAATCCCAAATTCAAAAGCGTGGATCACCAACGAGTACGAGCACAACGGTTTACGTGCGGACGGTGAACGCATTCTCGACAGACTCATTGCCATGGGTAAACAGACCGCAGCTGCGTTGAAGTAAGCACGGCAGACGTTAGAAATGCGCCTTTTCAGTATTTGGTGAAAAGGCGTTTTATAGCGGTTTATGAACAATGGCGATCAGTCTTTCACTCTTTGTCCCTCACCACTTTATGTCTAAAACTGCGACATGTCCTTTCCTTGTCAATGACTCCGGTGATTATTTGGTGCTTCTTGCGCCTAACTTTTTTGAAGGGCCTAAAACAGAATAACAGCATAAATTTAAACCAAAAGTATCGGCTCCAACCTACCTAACTCACTATAATTAATGCTTATAATTTGAACACATAGCGGCTTCACCTGCGGACATGCTCCCCCTATCAAAGACCGCCAGGCCCCGCCTACTCATAATATCCATATAATTTGTCCGTATTTCCGACTAATTTAGTCAGGTATACTTCGTGCCGCTAAAATTTTAAGGTCGTTGACCACCTGTATTTTTAAAGGAAACCTCATGAGTCAGTATGTAGTTTGTGCGCTGTACAAGTTTGTTGAGCTGAATAACTATCAAGAACTACGCGAGCCATTACTTGCGTTGATGGAAAAACACCATATTCGCGGAACATTACTGCTGGCAAGTGAGGGCATCAACGGCACTGTTGCCTCTGATCGTGCAGGTATTGATACGCTACTGGAGTGGCTAAACAACGAGCCTCGTTTGACAGGCACCGTATACAAAGAGTCGTATTCTGAGACCCAGCCATTCAATCGCACCAAAGTGAAACTGAAAAAAGAGATCGTAACATTAGGTGTTGAAGGCATCGACCCTCGCCACGTAGTGGGTACTTACGTGAAACCTCAAGAGTGGAACGATCTTATTGCTGATCCTGAAGTGTTTGTTGTCGATACACGTAATGATTACGAAATCGAGATCGGCACATTCAAAGGCGCTGTAAACCCAAATACTGAAACCTTTCGTGAATTCCCAGACTATGTAAAAGAAAACATGGACCCGGAAAAGCATAAGAAAGTGGCGATGTTCTGTACCGGTGGTATCCGCTGTGAGAAATCAACTGCTTACATGAAAGAACAGGGCTTTGATGAGGTCTACCACTTAGAAGGCGGCATTCTTAAATATCTTGAAGAAGTTCCTCAAGAAGAGAGCATGTGGGAAGGTGACTGCTACGTTTTCGATGGCCGTGTTGCAGTAAACCACCAGCTAGAAAAAGCAGATTACGATTTATGTAACGCTTGTCGTCTACCGATCACTGAAGAAGACAAACAGTCAGAATTGTTCGAGCAAGGCGTGAGCTGCCCGAAATGTCACGGCACACACTCAGAAGAACAAATTGCTCGATTCCGCGAACGTGAAAAACAAATTGTTCTTGCAGAACAACGAGGCGAGCAGCATGTTGGTGGCGAAAGTGCCAAGCAAAGAGAAGCTCGACGTGCCGCTAAGTACGCACAAAAAGAAGCTCAGCGTAAACAAGACTAAGCTCGACTCTAATTCTATTTTAAGCGAGCTGCCGTAAGGTGGTTCGCTTTTACTATGCACCAACACTCTTTCAATACAATTTTGTATCCTTCACCAAAACCTCTAGTTGATTGTCTCTTTTGCCTTCGGGTAGCCCCACCATCTCATCATAAGCACTTTGATGTACTAAAACCTGCTTATTTGCTTTGATATTCTTGCACTTCTTTTGCATCTCGATAAGGGAATGAGCCCTCAAAAAGATACCGTTGTCGTCAGTGATGAATTGCGCTTTTCCATCAACTACGACAGATGCTTGATACAATGCGAGATCAAGCGAGTGAATGATCAATTTATCTACGTAGAAGAACTTTTCTAACTTACTCAGTGGTATCGACATGTCTCACCTCCTTGTGAGCAACCTCTACGTTTTAATGAACAAAACCGATCATTAGGTGAGATCTCTTCGGGTCATTTGCGTACAACATCGGAAACAAAGAGGATTCCGATGCAAACAATCAATGTCGTGTGGTTAAAACGAGATTTAAGACTGACTGACCACCAGCCCTTAACACAAGCATTGTCGTCAAAGCACCCAACGGTACTTTTATATATTGTTGAACCGTTGCTGTTAAACAACCCTCACTATTCTGAGCGTCACTGGCGATTTGTTTGGCAATCATTGCAAGACATGAATGAAACGCTCAAAGCCTATGGACACCGCATCACGGTTCTGTTTGGCGATGCCTTAGCATGTTTTCAATCAATTCAAATGCAATATCAAATCAACGCTGTGTTTTCTCATCAGGAAATAGGGCTCAACTGCACCTTTGAGCGCGATAAGCAAATTGCCGACTGGCTGCATGAGCAGAACATCACGTGGTTTGAGTTCGAGCACAGTGCTGTTATTAGAGGAGCAAAAGACCGGCAGGGTTGGGACAAACATTGGGATTTGGTCATGAGAGCCTCCATAAGCCCTCTTGAGCTGCAAACCAACTTGTTGCATTCATTGGATGCAGAATCACTCGGTTGCGCGTTTTCGCCACCTTCATCCTGGCTATCAAAATGCAAAGGAATGCAAACGGGAGGAAGCCAACTCGCTTGGAAAACACTGGAGGACTTTTTCAATCGTCGAGGTCGTGATTACTATCGAAGCATTTCTAGTCCCACAGCCTCACGTACAGCCTGTACTCGCCTTTCTCCATACCTCGCTTGGGGTAATATATCCTTGCGTGAAGTTTATCAGTACCTATTGAAATACTGGCAAGTTGCTGGGTTTCGTCGCAGTTTAATTGCGTTGTCTTCACGGCTGCATTGGCACTGCCATTTCATGCAGAAATTCGAGTCGGAATACGACATGGAGTTTTACTGTGTTAACCGAGCTTACGAATCGTTGATTAAACAAAGTAGCACTTTCGATGAAGAAAAGTTAGCAGCATGGAAATCTGGATATACAGGCATACCTTTGATCGATGCCTGTATGCGCTGTTTGCATCAGACTGGCTATATAAACTTTCGCATGCGCGCCATGCTGGTTAGTTTTCTCACTCATCACATGAACATGGATTGGCGAACTGGCGTGACGCATTTAGCGCAACTATTCCTCGACTTTGAGCCTGGTATTCATTACCCACAATTCCAAATGCAAGCCGGGGTAACTGGGACCAATACAATCCGGATTTACAACCCGGTTAAGCAAGCCCAAGAACATGACCCTGATGGCGCGTTCATCTATAAATGGGTGCCTGAATTGCAAATGGTCCCCACCCCACTATTGTTCGAGCCCTGGAAAATGACACAGATGGAAACCGTCATGTACCACTTGAAACCGGATAGCCGTTACCTAGCGCCTATTGTCGACCTAAATAGCGCAGCTAAAGACGCAAGGGAGCGTCTATGGGCATGGCGCAAACGGGCCGATGTAAAACAAGAAGGCAAACGAATTTTAACGCGACACGTGAGGCCATCGAAAGAAAGCAGGGCTCGTTGATCATCTCTTCATTTAGATGCGTACAAACGAAGACATTCTCTAGGGAAACCGTTGTACCCTCAACTCGTAAGGAACACATTATGTTTAAACGTATTTTGGTTATCACGGCTACATTGATGGCGACTTTATCTTTTATGCTTCCCGTCAAGGCTCATGAGCATGGCATGATGAAGGCTGATATTGTCGACGTTGCCACTGAAAACGGCTCTTTCAATACACTTGTCGCTGCAGTGAAAGCGGCTGATCTAGTCGATACACTCAAAGGAGAAGGCCCATTTACTGTTTTTGCACCAACGGATGACGCTTTTGCAAAACTGCCTGACGGTACAATCGATATGCTCTTAATGCCGGAAAACAAAGACAAGTTAGTATCCATTTTGACTTATCACGTCGTCCCAGGGAAAGTAATGGCTGCCGATGTTGTTAAGCTGGACAAAGCGACTACGGTTCAGGGGCAAGACGTGATGATTAAAACCATGGGTGATAAAGTCATGGTCAACGATGCAAATGTAATGGCAACCGATGTGAAAGCTAAAAACGGCATCATTCATGTTATTGATACCGTCATTATGCCTAAATAAAATGATTCAGAGGGCGGTATATTCCGCCCTTTAAACGGTGCTTCTTCTATCCTTAATCCTGCCCCTTCCCACCTTCGACCCAACAACCAATCACTCATTCACCCCAGCTATAGAAAAGAAAAAAAACAACATGAAAACCAATACCTTAGAAACAAAACAGCACAATATCAATGAGGTTGGCGTAACGTTACCTTTCAATTTGAGAACATGATCCCATGTCAGTGTCGTTTACTTTTCCACATGTAAATTCTTGAGCTAAATTTTGGCTGCTCAATCACATTTCGGCAAACCACTCGAAAGGGTGGGACGCAAAGCTTCCGGTCTGTCAGCATTCCATCATCAAAAGTAATGCTCATGATAGCGGGGTTGCCATGTTGCAACACTACATTGTCCAAATGTATGGATTCATGCAGCGTTGCTTCGTGCTCAGCATGCGCCGAGGTGTGACATTAATTTGTCAGCCATAACAGAGGACATGTGATGAAATCCTTTCCAACCAAATCCGTACTCACGTTAGCACTTGCAAGCATTAGCTCAAGTGCTGCGGCTCACGGCTACGTATCAGAAACCAATGATGGTGTCGCTGCAAGTCGCGCGGCACTATGTAAGTATCCAACACCTGATACTAACGAAAAAAATAATAACTGCGGTGCCATTCAATACGAGCCACAAAGTGTTGAAGGTCCTGATGGTTTTCCACAAACAGGGCCTCGCGATGGAAAAATAGCAAGTGCCGAAACCGCTCTAGCTGCCGCTCTTGATGAACAAACTGCCGACCGCTGGGTTAAACGTCCTATTCAATCAGGTACACAGACTTTTGAATGGACATTTACCGCTAACCATGTGACGCGTGACTGGAAATATTACATCACCAAACCTGATTGGAACCCAAATTCCTCACTATCACGCGACTCGTTTGATCTGACTCCTTTCTGTGTAGTCGACGGCAATATGGTTCAACCTCCAAAACAGGTGAGCCATCAATGTAATGTGCCTACGCGAGAGGGGTATCACGTCATTCTGGCGGTATGGGATGTTGGCGACACAGCGGCTTCATTTTATAACGTTATCGATGTGAAATTTGATGGCGACAGTCCAGTCATTCCAGATTGGACGCAAGGCGGTCAAATTATTCCGACGATGGATTTAAATGTTGGAGATTCGGTTTATACGCGCGTATTTGATCAGGCGGGTGAAAACATAGCTTATCGAACCGAGCTAGAAATTACCGATGCAGTCATGGGCAAAGCGAAAAATTGGTCTTACGCTCTAGCAACGAAGATCAACCAAGAGCAAACTAAACTGCAAGCTGGACAGTATGCCGAGGATAAATTCACTCCTGTTTATGGTACTAACCCGGTGTACCTGCAAGCTAATAGCGGCCTTGAGCGTGTAGAAATCGGCTACAAGATAGAAACTCCCGCTCCAGAGTACTCACTCACAGTAGATGGCTTAGCAGACGAGTATATCATTGAGTCAACACCGACAACGTTGGATCTGACACTAACTGCTGAAGGCGATTTAAACGCAGAACTCACCGTGTACAATCACCACCGTGAGCCACTTGCAAGCTGGGCAGACGAAATGAAAGACGGCTCGGTGGAGGCTGTATCGCTCGCTTTAACCAAATCAGAGCCTGGTCACCATATGCTCGTGACTCGTATTAAAGACAAAGATGGCAACTTGGTGGATCAGCAAACGCTCGACTTTCACTTAAAAGAAGAGTCAGTAACGCCACCACCATCTGGCGAGTACGATTTTGTCTTCCCCGAAGGGCTATCTAGCTACACAGCGGGCACAAAAGTGCTTGCAAGCGACGGTGCCATTTACCAATGTAAACCTTTCCCATACTCTGGTTACTGTGTACAGTGGAAAGAAAGCGCAAACCAATACGAACCAGGAACTGGTTCACACTGGGAAATGGCTTGGGATAAAGTCAACTAAATCGCCCTTTGAACGTTAAGTAAAAAGAGCCTCGCTATGAGGCTCTTTCATTATCAAACGCAAAAATGGCAGTTTTCCCGATCTAAACCATGAACACCTGACAAATTGGCCAAATGCGCCCGCCCTTCAATCAGCCCCATTTCATAACCTTCCAATAGCACGGTTTGTCGCATTGATAAGCGCTGAACAGGAAAATTATCTGGTGGTGCAATCACTCTGACATGCGTTCCCGGTGGAGGATTACGAATAAATTCCAACGATTGATTGTAGTTATCTGCACGTCTTAACATCGCGTCCGCCATTTTAGGATGTTCGGCAAATAACTTCTTCATCAGCCATGTGGTTTTTACTGGCTTCTTGGCATAATTTAGCGGGTGAGAAAGCACAACGGTTATGTCTCGAGCCCCGCGACGATAAGCCTCACGCACCGGGATAGAATCTGCAACCCCGCCATCGGTATAGCAGCCTCCAGAAAAGCAAGGGGTATGCTTGTATGCAATGGGTAACGCTGTTGTCGCTTCAATCGCATGGTGAAAATTATCACGCGTCACGCGATAATAATCTGCCTGTCCTGTATCTACATTCGTCGTCGCTGCCAGAAAAGGAATGCCATTAAACAGTTTATTTTCATCGACGGGATACAAACGATTAGACTCTTCAAACAGCCACTTCACATCAATGAGATCCCCACCTTTAACGAATCGAGTCGGATCAAAAAAGCGTTTACTCGTTGCCAGCTTAGTAATGACATTAATGCTGCGATGCGGATAGTCGGTCAAATAACCAATCAAGTTTGATGCGCCAGCAGATACACCAATGGCAAAATCAAACGGTTTATAACTCTGCTCTAAAAACGCATCTAGCACTCCGCTTGCGAAGACACCTCGCATCGCGCCACCTTCCACTACAATTGCTTTTGTTGCCATATTTCCCCCATTATTCTTGCCAAAAGAGTAATGAAATTCGTGCAATCAAAACAATTGAATATTCTTATTATTGAAATAGGTGAAGTCTATTTATTTCTTTCTTAGAAAGTGAAAACTAAAGTTCAAAAAATCCACACCAGCTAGAAATGTAGGTGTGGATTTAGAGAGATGGAGACGCCTATGAGAAAACAGTTTTATAGGCTTCGCCCGCGCCATCAATAAACATTTGAGTACCGATAACCGCTAGGATTAAGCCCATCATTTTCGTCACGACGTTCAGAGCACTCGGTCCAACTGCTTTGACCAATTTGTCTCCAAATAAAAACAGTATATAGGTAATAACACACAACACAGCAAAAGAAACGATGGTAAAATGGTTTGATCAAAACCACCCGCCGTAGCAAAGTTCATCGCGGTAGCAATCGTTCCAGGCCCTGCTAATATCGGCATTGCAAGTGGAGAAACGGCAATGCTCAACGCCGCCTGCTGCTGCGCTGGAGAATACGCTTTCTCTTTAGTTTTCTGATGCGTCGAATCACCTTGAAGCATATTAAAACCGATCAAAAACACCAAGATACCGCCCGTTATTCGCAAGGCGTACAGCGTGATACCAAACAAATCAAAAATTAATTTACCGGCGATCGAAAATATCGCAATGATGACAAATGCAATAAAAACCGAACGAAGCGCCATGGAACGTACGGTTTCCCTATCCTCATCAGCCGTTAAACTCAAAAAGATAGGAATATTGGCGATGGGGTTCATGATCGCAAAGAAGCCCATAAACACCGTGACTGTATGAACGATGAGTTCTTTCATATTTTCCACTGCAGTTAAATTGTTGATTCTAAAAACAGTATATACGCTCTCAAGCAGAACGAGTGATGTATTCTCTATTCATCTTCACACTTATGCGCTAAGCATTGTTTTTCTTTTGAGATAGTTTACCGACTCATTAAATATCGCTAAGGTGAGGCTTCAGCCTTTACATGTAACAGGGGATGTTAAGTCACCATGAACAGTACGATACAAACAATTCTCAACCACCGATCAATTCGAAAGTTCACCTCACAACCTATTGAGAGCGAACAATTAGAAACGATTCTACAAGCTGGCCTTGCGGCGTCTTCATCAAGTATGTTGCAAGTCGTCTCAATTATCCGCGTGACTGATAAAGAAAAGCGTACGCTATTGGCACAATATGCGGGGAATCAAGGGTACGTTGAAAGCGCTGCTGAGTTTTTGGTGTTTTGCATTGATTACCAGCGCCACGCCAGTATCAATCCTGATGTGCAAGCTGATTTCACCGAGTTAACACTTATCGGTGCTGTTGATTCTGGCATCATGGCACAAAACTGCTTACTTGCGGCAGAGTCTATGGGACTAGGAGGCGTGTATATTGGTGGCTTACGAAACAATGCTCAAAAAGTCGACGAGTTACTAGGCTTACCTAAAAATACAGCCATTTTATTTGGTATGTGTCTTGGTCATCCAGATCAAGCCCCTGAAGTTAAGCCACGTCTACCTGCTCATGTGGTTGTTCATGAAAATCAATACCAAGAGCTAAATTTAAATGATATTCAGAGCTACGATCAAACTATGCAAGCGTATTATGCAAACCGTTCGAGCAATCAAAAACAAAGCACTTGGTCACAAGAAGTCACCAGTAAACTAGCTGGCGAATCACGTCCGCACATCCTTCCGTATTTGAATGGGAAGGGGTTAGCGAAGAAGTGACCATGTCGAAAGACAACAAAACAAAAACGAGACATGAGTCACATTATTAATAATCCTATTTAATACAACGAGATAATTAGTCGGTAGATTTTCTTGGTTGTATTTTAGAAAGAAAACACTACATATAGAGCTAATAAACAAAATTTGAGCTAATTGAACAAGTTTTTTATCCGCAATATGAAATCTTGTAAGTGAAAACATAAAAATACGATATTTATCTGGACACTTGCTGCATTACTGTCTATTGCTCTAATCATTGAAATTCATTAGAGTTCATGCCTCCAGATGCAATCAATCCCTTATTGAGCGCTTTATAAATAGAAGAAAGTGGTGCTTATAAGGTTATGTTGTGAAGTCTTTTCTGGAAAAGAATGTTGCTACCAGCAACTCGCTCTTTACGTCAGATGAATGAAAAAACATGAATTTCAAACATAAAAAGCTAGCTAGTTTAGTGCTCTCCTCAGTACTTCTTTCTGGATGTACTGTACCCGGTAGTCACCTTTCCACAGATGGAAAAAACTTCGTCGAAGACAGCAATGTTAGTCGCACTTCTGATTTCAATGTTTTTCCACTTACACTTGATAAAGTATCTCAACTTAAAAGTTTGGAGATAGAAGCCAAATCCAACCCTGATCTAGATCGCCAACTTAGCGCTTATGAGTATGAGGTTGGCCCTGGAGATATACTAAACATTACTATTTGGGATCACCCAGAACTAACTATTCCTGCTGGTTCTTATCGCAGCTCTGCTGAAGCGGGTAACTGGGTACATGCTGATGGTACTATCTTCTATCCATATATAGGTATTGTTGAAGTTGCAGGTAAAAACGTTCGTCAAATTCGTGCAGATATTTCTCGCCGATTAGCAAAGTACATAGAAAGTCCTCAAGTGGATGTCAGCGTCGCCGCTTTTCGTTCGAAAAAATCCTACATAACTGGTGAGGTAAATAATCCGGGACAACAACCAATCACCAATATCCCACTCACCTTGTTAGATGCAATTAACCGTGCAAGTGGATTAGCCGAAAACGCCGACTGGAAAAATGTAACACTGACAAGAAACGGCATAGTTGAAAACATATCTCTTTATGCGCTGATGCAAGAAGGCGACCTCACTGAAAATAGGCTACTCCAACCAGGTGATATCATCCATGTGCCAAGAAATGATTCACAAAAGGTTTTCGTTATGGGTGAAGTTAACGACCCTAAACTACTGAAAATAGATCGCGCTGGCATGAGCCTTACGGAAGCTCTGAGCAACGTTGGCGGTATTAACCAAATATCAGCGGATGCGACAGGTGTATTCGTGATTAGGAGGTCACAAGACGCTGGTTCACTGGGCGACATATATCAACTTGATGTCTCCGATGCGGCAGCGCTCGTTATTGGTACTGAATTTGCTCTCAAACCGTATGACATTGTTTATGTCACTGCGGCGCCTATCAGTCGTTGGAATCGCGTTATTGCACAGCTAGTACCTACCATCTCAGGCTTCAATGAACTTACAGAAGGCGTCCTTCGAGTCAGGACTTGGCCATAGAAAAAGCATTCTGAAGGGCTTGTTTGAACACAAACAAGTCCTTCAAACGTTGTCTATAAGGAGCAAAACATGTTTTCGAACATTCTTGTCGTGTGTGTAGGTAATATTTGTCGCTCCCCCACAGGAGAGCGGTTACTACAGCAACTACTCCCGGATAAACAGATTTCTTCGGCGGGTATTGCCGTAGAAAAAAGTCGCCTAACCGGAAAGCAAGCAGATGAAACCGCCAGACTTGTCGCGTTAGAACGTGGTATCTACCTGCTAGACCACAAAGCACAGCAGCTAACCGCTCAGTTGTGCGCAAAGCAAGACCTAATATTGGTGATGGAACAAGGTCATATCGATGCTTTGACGGAGCTGGTACCGGAGGCTAGAGGTAAAGCAATGTTATTTGGTCACTGGATAGGTTCCGTGGATATTCCAGATCCATACAGACAGAGTAGAGAAGCCTTTGAGCATACATTATCTCTGATTGAAAATGCTGCTCATGCATGGGCAAAAAAAATATAAATTCAGATCACTTGGCGAAATAAAAAATAATGGCTAACCAAACAATACAATCATCTGCTCTTGCTGATGGTGAGATCGACCTAGGCAAGCTCTTCGGCATATTGATAGACGCGAAATGGTTTATCATCAGCATTACACTCTTTTTTGCAACATTAGGTATCGCGGTCGCGTTGCTATCAACTCCGATTTACAAAGCCGACGCGTTAATACAAATCGAAAAGAAGAGTTCAGGTGGTATCTCGGCGATGGTCGGTGACATGGGAGAACTCTTTTCTGCCGAATCATCTGCAACTACAGAAATTGAAATAATTAAATCGAGAATGATTCTTGGCGATACCGTTGATAAGTTTAACTTAACAACCATTGCCACTCCTGATTACTTACCTTTTGTGGGTAAAGGTCTAGCACGAATCAACGGTACCCAAAACTACATTTCTTTGACTACGTTTGAAGTACCTCGAACGGCTAGAGGGTTATCTCATCAACTGATTGCTACAAACGTCGAGAAAGGTCAATTCAGCCTAATGCTTGAAGACCAAATAGTACTTTCTGGTTCAGTTGGTCAACTGATTGAGATGAATGGCTATCGTGTAAAAGTGAACCAGCTCAATGCTCAAAATGAAGATACTTTTACAATAAGTAAAATAAGCAAGTTAGGTGCTATCAACAAGTTAGCCTCACAACTTGCTATTTCAGAGAGAGGTAACCAAACAGGTATTGTATCTCTAAGTATTGAAGGTGAATACCCAGACCATAATCAGCTTGTTTTAAATGATGTTGTTCAAAACTATTTTTTGCAGAATGTTAGAAGAAACTCAGCTGAAGCTGAGCAAAGCCTCAACTTCCTTAAAGGTCATTTACCCGAGATTAAGGACAAGCTAACTATTTCAGAAGATACACTGAACAGTTTTAGACAAGAAAACGAATCTATCGATTTAAATCTCGAAGCACAATCTACTCTAAAAGTGATGGTGGCACTTGAAGCCCAACTTAATGAGTTAACATTTAAAGAAAGTGAAATCAGTCAAAAATTCACCCAAGACCACCCAGCTTATAAATCACTGTTAGACAAACGTCAGACATTACTGCAAGAGAAAGAGCGTCTTAACAAACAAGTTCAAAAACTGCCAAAAACACAGCGCGAAGTCTTGCGTATGACTCGTGATGTCGAAGTAAACCAGCAAATCTACATCCAACTTTTGAATAAAGTTCAAGAGCTAAATATCATAAAAGCTGGCACCGTAGGTAATGTGCGTATTATTGACAACGCACAATCTTACGCAATTCCTATTAAACCGAAAAAACCTTTGATTGTAGTTTTGGCTACTCTTCTTGGAGGCATGGTAGCTGTCGCATTTGTTCTGGTAAAAACCGCGTTTCATCGTGGAGTGACTTCTCCTGATGAAATTGAGCAAACTGGAATATCTGTATATGCAAGTGTTCCAAAATCGGCACAACAATTGGAAGTCGCGAACAAGCTAAAACGTAAAAACAACAAAGATTTACTTCTTTTAGCAAATGCCAATCCAGCAGATCTTTCAATTGAAGCACTACGTGGACTTCGAACCAGCTTACACTTCGCAATGTTGGAAGCCAAAAACAATGTCTTAATGATTTCAGGCCCAGCTCCTTCCATTGGTAAGACGTTCGTATCAACCAACTTTGCTGCCGTTGCAGCTAAAACGGGTCAAAAAGTCCTTTTGGTGGATGCTGACATGCGAAAAGGTTATTTACAGCAATGTTTTGGCCTCACAGCAGAGCAAGGATTATCTGACTTACTAAGTGGAAAAATTGATCGAGCAACCGCAATCAAACCAAGTCAAGTTGAAAACTTGGATGTGGTTACTCGCGGCCAAGTACCACCAAATCCATCAGAGCTTTTGATGCATCCACGATTTGTTGAATTTGTAGAACAAGTATCAAAAGAATACGATCTAGTCATCATCGATACACCGCCTGTACTTGCAGTAACTGATCCAAGCATCGTTGGTGCACTTGCTGGCACCACATTGATGGTAGCTCGCTTCGACCAAACGACATTGAAAGAAATTGAGGTAGCACGTGGTCGCTTCGAGCAATCAGGTGTAGAAGTTAAAGGTGTGATTCTAAATGCGGTTGAGAAAAAAGCATCTAACTCATACGGCTATGGATACGGCTACTACAACTACGCATACAAAAGCGAATCATGAATTAATCTAGATCGCTAATTTGACCAAATATGACAAAGCCCTGCTAGAAACAGCAGGGCTTTTTCTATTGCACTCTTAATTGCTTGTACGTCAACAAACTGAGCGAGACAAAGAATATTGGGTCACTCCAACCAAAACCGACAAATACTCCTGTAATGCCGGCATAGGTAGTAATCACTGCCCCTAACCCATTAGTAATCAATAATGCTTTAAACAGCTGTTTCGCAGTCTTACCAGATTCCACATCACGTAGCATCAAACTCACCGCAACGATTCCACCTAAAAAGATCGATGTATGTTGCGATAAAAACAGCGCGTATTGGTCGTTAATTTGTACGCCATACATCGGCCACATCATGGTTGGTACAAAAAACAACGCAAAAGCGAATACCGTATATATGACACCATGAACGGTTAGAAAAGTGCGGTTGGTCATCATCTCCTTATCCTCCAATAGGCCCTTGATTGATCGTCGTTAACGGCACATTGATATCGAAGATTTGACCTCGTACTTCGACTACGCCCATTTTTTGTAAGCGTGCGGTATGCATTTCGAGATAAGCTTGAGCTGTGGCTTCATCTTCAAAAAGATAGATGCCACCACCGAGTTTGTCTTTTTCGCTTTCCGTCCAAATTTTCCAAATCATACCCGGCTCTTGGTTAATCGACTGAGCTAAGTCGACCAAAGCATTCGACATCTCTTCACCAAACGGACCATGAAATTCAAAATCAACTTGCAATAATTTCGCCATCTTGAGTCTCCTCTTCTTAACTGACTCGCTTTCGATGACAAGATTATTACCTTTATAAAACTGACAAAAAAGTTCATAATTTTGCCATTAACTGTCTAAAAAATTGACCCATGAGACTAAAAACGACCTTAGAACAATGGCAAACGCTACAAGCGATTGATCAAGAAGGCAGCATTCAATCCGCAGCTTTGCTGCTCAATAAAAGCCATACCACATTGATCTACTCAGTGAGGAAGTTAGAAGACCAACTTGGTATTCAACTTATCGAAGTACGAGGGCGCAAAGCGGGTTTGACAGAGCGCGGCAAAACCATACTGCGTCGTGCACAATCCATGCTTGAACAAGCGCGAGAACTGGAAGTCATCAGCGAGCAGTTAAAAAGTGGGGTGGAATCTCAAATCACGGTCGCAATAGATCATCTTTGTGACCCTTGTTGGCTTTATGCACCACTCAGTCAATTTTTGGAGGACAACAACACGACCTCCGTTCAAGTGGTTGAAACGTCACTGAGCAAAACAACCGAAATGGTCGTAAATGAGATCGCTGACATCGCAATCATCAACTTACCGATAACCAACTACCCTGCCGAAGCATTTGGCGTAACAACCATGCTGCCTGTAATCGCAGCACACCATCCACTTGCTAAAAAGCCGCATGTTTCCATCGACGATTTTGCAACCACCAGCCAAATTGTCATCCGTGACTTAGGCGATTCAGACAAAACGAAAAGAGATGTGGGTTGGTTACGCGCACGTCAGCGTATTACCGTCGATAACTTCGACCACGCTTTTCACGCCGTAGAGCAAGGCGCTGGATTTTGTCGGCTACCAGCGCACTTAGTCGCAGCCCGCAAGAGCGATAAAATTAAAGTATTGGAGATCGAACACTCCCATCAATATCAAGTTGCGCTGCACCTCACTTTGCCCAAAGGAGCCAAAAGCGGTCCTGCGACTCAAGCTCTTTATCGTACTTTACTCAAAAGTGTAGAAACTTGAGTCTAGCAACAGTGGTATTGAGTTGAATCGCTAGTGTTATCGCCTATTGGTTCTCCCTAAATATAGAGAAAGGTCATTTTGTGACGCTACACTCTCACAAAAGGTTGCACGAAGGATTGCGACCACCTACTATCAGCCTGCTCACGCCTAAAGCCCCCAACACTCGCGGAAAGAACTTGGTTCACGGCAACTCTTCCACCCTGCTCTGTATAGCAGGAACAATCTGTTTTTACCTTCTTTTTAGCTTCTATTTAGGCGAGTGTGGAAGAGATAAGAAAGGTGAAAAATGAACTCTACAAATAGCTTCTTAATCAACATTAACCAACAAAAATCCGTTGCTAAAAAAAGGCTCAAAGCTATACGTCAACACGATGATGAGATGTTGGATCGAGTTAAGCGATTTCACTCCAAACCAGAATCATTAGCTCCCAATACAATTCAATTAGCTGACGTTCAACATTCGCTAGCCAGAGAATTAGGTTTACCAAGTTGGAGTAAATTAAAAGCGCATGTCGAAGAGTTAGAAGCTCACAAAGACGCCATCAAAAATCACTTCCCTCCTCTTGATAGCGAACTAAAAACGCTCCATGTCCGCTGTGGGCATGATATTCAGCAACGGCTTAAAGACAGCGGATTCGAGGGGACATTTTTAGCCCTGATAGATCCGCTTTGTATTGGCCCCATACCAGCAACACCACAAAACTTCCTTGCCATTCGTGCCCAATATGTCGTAGAGACTCTGCTGCCCGTGATGAAGCGTGAGGATTCAGTGCAAGATATTGTCAAATTTGAGCAAGCTAATATTGATACGCTGCTCAGTGATACATTTGAACGAATCGTCTTTTGGGTCGAACATGACAGCTATGATCAATTGATGCTAATTCGTGCTCTAACACAGTTAGAGAATGTAGAGAATAAAGTGATAGAGATCATTGAGTTGAACCAGTTCCCGGGCACTGAACGATTCATCGGCTTTGGGCAGTTGCCTGAAGAAGCTATTCGTTCTTGTTGGCGATATCGTAAACCTGTGACAGCAAAATTATTCAGTCAGGCTAAACGGTGTTGGCACGCTATTACATCACCGACACCTATTTCCATAGTTAATTTGATTCAGCAGCATAACCTGGATTGCTTGCCCAATATACTCAACGTGCTTAAACGCCATTTGCAAGAGTTACCTAATTCACAAACTGGATTGAGCTTGACACAACACCTCGCACTAAAGGTCTTGAGCTCGCAAAATCATTCAATTCCCATCAAAGATTGGTTTGAGCAATATCAACAACTAGAACCTCTTCCTTACCTAGGAGACGTGATGTTTTACGCGTTACTCCTCCCTCTAGCACAGTGTCAAACACCTTTGATCACGATTGAGTCACGTGAAAGGCACTGGTGGGAACAGAGCGTCCGTATCACTGAGGCTGGCAAGCAGTGTTTGGAGGGTTTAATACGAGCGAAACAATGCTATTGGGTTGGAGGGATTAAAAATACCAGTCAAAGTTATTGGAGCTGGGATCACCTCCAACTAACTACACTTGCCAACCATCATTGAGTAGACAAATATGAAAGCATAAAGGGTTCGTTGGCTATGATGAACACTCAATACTAAATTATCCCTAAAGAAGCGACCGCTAGCCTAAATATAACTTAAATAGTTATGCAGAAATGCATCCACTCAAAGAGAGTATGCACTCTATCTCTTATTAAAATTTATTGTAAATCCTCTTTGTTATCGGTTGTATATTCGATAAAAGTGTTAAAATACAAACTTTTCATCCGTCCAATTCGTTAATATTTGGTTAAAATCCTATTTTTATTAGTGATAAAGTTCACATCTATTAACCATTTAGAGGATTATTCTTTCGTATTTTCTCACTCCACTGCTACTCTGCTCGCCGCTTTGAAGTGAACTCAAGGTGCATAACTATAAGGAGTGTTCTCATGAATACCAAGAAACCGATGTCGCTAACCAGCCGCGTAATTTTGGGTATGGTAGCGGGTATCTTGACAGGATTTGCAATTCGCACACTTTTTGCCGGCAACGGATTTGTCGACGCATACATTGTTAATGGATTATTTGAAGTTGGTGGACAGATCTTCGTCGCCAGCTTAAAAATGCTCGTAGTCCCTCTAGTGTTTGTTTCACTAGTTTGTGGTACTAGCTCCCTCAAAGACCTTTCTACACTGGGTCGCATGGGTGGTAAAACCCTCGCTTTCTACGTTACGACAACGGCTATCGCGATTACGCTTGCTCTAACTATGGGTACTCTGTTCCAGCCAGGTGCTGGCGCTGACCTAACCGCAGCAAGTTCATTCAAATCAGCAGAAGCACCATCTTTGGGTCAGGTGATCATCGATATGTTCCCAACCAACCCTATCAGTGCGATGGCTGAAGGTAAAACCCTGCAAGTTATTGTGTTCGCAGTGCTATTTGGTATCGCGATCAGCGCAGCAGGCAAACCTGGTGAACGTATTGCAGCGTTCTTCTCTGATCTGAATGAAGTGATCATGAAACTGGTTGCGATTTTGATGAACTTGGCGCCTTATGGTGTGTTCTTCTTAATGGCGAAGCTATTTACTGGTCTTGGTCTGGGCGCAATCGTCAATCTGGCAGAGTACTTCTTAGTACTGGCGGGGACGCTTGTCCTGCACGGCCTAGTCACTTACAGCTTAATGTTAAAAGGTTTCACTGGTCTAAATCCAATTACGTTCCTACGTAAGATGGAAGACGCGATCATGTTTGCTTTCTCGACCGCATCATCAAACGCGACGATTCCAGTGACAATGGAAACGGCTAAGCACCGTATGGGGGTTGAGAACCGCGTATCATCGTTCACAGTACCACTTGGTGCAACCGTGAACATGGACGGTACGGCGATCATGCAAGGTGTAGCAACCGCCTTTATTGCTCAAGCCTTCAATATTGATTTAACTATGGGCGATTACCTAATGGTAATCATGACAGCTACATTGGCATCTATCGGTACTGCGGGTGTCCCTGGTGTTGGCCTTGTAATGCTAGCCATGGTATTGAACCAAGTTGGTCTGCCGCTTGAAGGTATCGCGCTCATCATGGGTGTTGACCGTCTACTTGATATGATTCGTACTGCGGTAAACATTACTGGTGACAGTGCAGTTACCGTCATTGTCGCAAAATCAGAAGGTGCATTGGATGAAGCTCGCTTCAACGACCCAATGGCAGGCGTTGCCGAAGAAGAAGTGCATCTTAAACGCGCTGACGCCTAAATCGTTCTACGATTACCATTCTGAAATTATATAGTCCTGTCTAAAAGAAAGCCCCGATGGAAACATCGGGGCTTTTGTTTTCTCCGCGTCTAGAAATGCTCTTTCTAATCCGCCATCGAATTCAGTTTTTCTCTAGCTTGCTCTTCGTGTTCTTTAGTGATGGCATTGCCAACAGAGTTGGCGGCTAAGGTAAGCGCTGCCATGTCATCGGTAAAGCCGACGCCTGCGAGAACATCTGGCACCATATCGGTTGGTAATACAAAGTAAGCCAATGCGCCACCTAAAATCGCCTTATGGCGAACGGCGGTGTTGGAATCTGTCATCGCGAGCCATGATTTGATGCCCATAACGGCAATTTCTTCACCCGCTTTCTTAACCGACCCTTTCATTTTGCGCCAGAAGGTTTTCTCATCTGGCGCTTGCATCGTTTGATCTTTGGCGTCTTTCGGCGCCGATTTTACAGACATTGTTGTGCTCATCGTTGCCTCCGAAATTTATGACTGTGGCCAATATATTAATAAATCGAACCTGAACGCAAGATTAATAACAAGAGATGATGGTAAAGTGAAACAAAAACACAGATAGAAAAATCCCCAAACCGAAGTCCGGGGATTATTGTCTTGGAAACCAAAGGTTTGGGAACCAAGCTTTAGAAGCAGAATGCCTTATTGAGCAATCTTCTCCAGTACACGCATCAGCATTTTGATACGTGGTTCGATAGACTCAAGCAACAAGTACTCTTGGTCACTGTGGAAACCTGCACCGATAGGTCCTAGACCATCCAAAGTTGGAACGCCAAGAATTGCCGTATTGTTTGCATCAGAGCCGCCACCCACTTCTTTCCAGTTGATGTCGATAGCCAGTTCACTTGCTGCGTCTTCAACTAATGCCATCAGGCTTTCGGTTTGCGCGCTTGGCACCATAGAAGGTTTGTAAGCTTCACGAACCAACTCGATGCTAACGCCATCAACGAATGGTGTTTCCAGCATGCCGTTTAGCTTGCTATCGACATCATCGTATTCTTCATTACTCCAGAAACGCACATCCACGATCGCTTCAGCGTGCTCAGGGACGATGTTTGCGCCGTTACCGCCAGACACAATACCCACGTTTAATGTGGTGCCAGATTCGAAGTTCGTCATGGCATTGATTGCGAGAATCCAGTTCGCCATCTCGGTAATTGCACTGCGGCCATTTTCTGGCTCGTTGCCAGCGTGGGCTGCTATGCCATTAAACGTGATTTTGTAACGCGCCATGCCTTTGCGCGCTTTGACTAAACCGCCGTCTGCACGTGCTGCTTCTGCCACCAATACGTTCTTCGCGTTTTTTGCAACAGATTGAATCCAGTCGACCGAATATAACGATCCGGTTTCTTCGTCTGGGTTCATGCAGATACAAATCGACAGTTTATCCAACACCGCTTGGTCG
Organism: Vibrio sp. VGrn 2; assembly: GCF_009361695.1. Taxonomy (NCBI): domain Bacteria; kingdom Pseudomonadati; phylum Pseudomonadota; class Gammaproteobacteria; order Vibrionales; family Vibrionaceae; genus Vibrio; species Vibrio sp. VGrn 2. The sequence continues at coordinate 261,278 of NZ_RBWD01000005.1, forward strand.
AGGTTACGCATCGCGTACACAATATTCAGCAAGCCAGATTTCATGTCCGAGACACCCGGACCGTACGCTTTTTCAGGGTCTTGAGACATAGGACGTAATCCAGCGGTACCGACAGGGAACACTGTATCCATGTGACCAATCAGCATCACGTCAACTTGCTCTGCTTCAGGCTTATTTCGAACTTCAAGACCGATGCCCGCTCTGCCACAGTCGATGCGTTTTACGCTCCAACCTGACATCGCTTGGTACTTCTCTTCAAATTGAGAAGCGATGAACTCAATGCCATCAGTGGTGTACGTACCACAATCGACATTAATGAGAGGACGAAGTTCTTCGAGATATTCATTAAGAGAAAACTGCATGATTGCTCCTTAAACAAACAAGTTCATGACTAGCATTGCGCCAAATGCGTTCAATACGGAAATCGCAATCATGACTGGGATGTAACGACCTTCAGTACCGATAGGTCCCATAATTCGACCCATGTACTGAACCTGTGAGCCCATTAGGTAAATTGCAGGTGCAAGAATCGCGATGTGCGTACCATTCAAGATGCCTTGGTCAAACAATGTGATAACCACGCCAACTGCGCCGCCCATCGACATCCAAGCACCAATCAGCACCGCAGCCGCTTCACCTGGCAAACCAAAAACCGCCATTACTGGAGAAAATACCGAGCCCATCAAATCCAACGCGCCAGTGATCTGCAACGCCTTAATGATGACAAACGCCATAAGTACGTTAGGCACGGTTGATGTTGTCGCAATAGCCCAGCCTTTTTTAGCGCCTTCAACGAAAATATCCGTCACCATCGGCTTACTTACTTTTACGTCACTCATTACGCCGTCTCCTCTTTTAAGTTCTCAGATTTGCTTTTCTCTTGCTTGTCTTCTTTACCTTCTGTGATGTTTAGGTAGATACGGAATAGGTTTGCACCGATGATCTTGAATGCGAACATCACCACAACTGCCAAACCAATAGAAGAAGTTACTGCTAGAGAGCCGTCAGCCATCGTCAATGTGAACAGCACAGCGCCTGATGAGAAGAAGTTCACGATGGTTGCACCTGCAGTGAACTGGAACATAGTAAATACATCCGTTTCACGCTTAGTTAGGTGACCTTCATCTTTTAGCTGACGCGTCATTGCCGCACCTGCATCGGTACTTTGTAGAGAAGCAATCAGAGCCAGACCAGAGTTACCAGGGATGCCCATCAGAGGACGTAGAAGAGGAGTAAGAAGCTTACGAGCAGCTTCAAGCGCACCGTAGTGCTCAAGTACGTTGATCATACCTAATGCGAACATAACGGTTGGAATCAAAGTAAGTGCGAAAATGAAACCGTCACGAGCACCGCTACCACCAGTACCACGAAGCGACGTTGTTGCAACTTGCACACCGTCAGCCGTTTCGGTGACGCCATAAGCCACCTTGCCGAAAGAGCCATTCAACGTGGTGAAATCAAATACGCCATACCATTCATTCGATTGCATGAGACCAGAAAAGAAGACGACCGCAAACGCCAGTGCAACGTAGCACCCCAGCGTAACCTTGCGCTCGGTTTGAACAGGATTTTTCATAACATTACCTACACATGTGGGACAGGACACATATGTTCACTCGAATAATGTGCTAGAGAGATGATCAAAATCAATCCGCCTGCCGAACATTCTAGCGACTCAGTTATGAAGTTTTGTTTTATGATTTTAATCACATTTGAAAGATAATAAAAATTTGTGCTAACAATTAGGTATATTAATCTATATCGATACCTCAGGACTTCTTCATCAACCCGACCAATGATTCTGACGAATATTGCTTTCTACAACATTCATGACGTACTTCATACTTTGGCATTGAGGCGATATCGATTAACTCGAAAGTAACATTCCATAATGAAATTTAGGTTAGGATTGTCCGGTCATATGCAAACGGCATAAACCAGAATCAACAGGACTAGGCAGCCCATTGTTACGCTCACAACCTAAAATAGCCAAGTGGACACTCGCCCTCGTGTTTTGGGTGGTGATGGTATGTTTAAGCCAAAACTCCGGCTTCTCGAAAAGCTGCCCTAAGGCTCACCAAATACAGAGTCAGCAAGATGAAAGCGTGAATTTATCACCATCTTGCGACCTTTCAGAGAAGCTGGTTCAAGCGTACCAACACCAGTTGGACCATATTCTTATTCCATTTTTTCTGTTTGCTTTGATTGTGGCGCTACCGATGGCATCCACAGCAATTCATTATCTGGAATACACAGAACCGATACCGGAAAAGTGTCGGGTTCACCTAAAACTTTGTGTGTTTAGAGAATAAACCTAGCAAGGCGAGAGACCTTCTCGCCTGACTTTTGTACGTATTTTATTCACTTCACATAACAAACAACGAAATCTAAAAGTTTTAGGAAATATTATGACATTCACTCGTACACTTTTGACGTTAATGATGGCTATCGTACCTGCCGTATCTTTCGCATCAGAAAAGACCGCAGAGCAAAAGCTAGAGGAAGTTACTCAGATACTAAAAGAGAATCCTCAAATTCTTGATTCATTACACCAAAACCTTCAAGAGTACATTGCGTATCAACAGTCATTTGGAGATACCTTGAAGGAGGTTCGTCACTATCTAAGTGATGGCAAACATTCCTCTTTTGGTGCTGAAACCCCAGAGTTAACCATTATTAACGTAACGGACTACAGTTGCCCTTTTTGTAAACGTTTAGAAGGAGAACTGGTCAAAGTTGGCAAAGAATATCCGCAGATAAAAGTGCTTAACCTCAATGTCTCTTTTAAAGAACAATACGAGAAAAACGGCTACAACTCGGCAAGTTACGCATTAAATGTTTGGCAAAACCAGCGAGATAAGTACGAACAAGTGCATGAGTTATTGGTGAAAAAACCGGGCGCACATGATGCACGCTCGTTAAAGCAAATCGCGAAGAAAACAGGGACAGAAGCGCAGCTTGTCGACGACAAAGAGACCAAAGCGCTGCTTGATAAGAACTATCAGTATTTCACGCAACTTGGTTTACGCGGCACGCCTGCGTTGATCATTAATGATCAAGTCATTCCTGGCTATGTGCCGTTTGACGAGCTAGAAAAAGTCATCGACCAAGAACTGGCGAACTAAAACAACAAAGCCCTTCCTTGATAACTCAAGGAAGGGCTTTTTATTTATCGACATAAAGAGCGTTTAGTTACTTATTACGTCCTACAAACGCCACGACGACTTTGTCATTGCCAAGCGAACGAGAGAACACATACGCGCCTTCTTGTTCAATCACTCGATGCTGACCCGCACCAATCGCTGGGTGCGCTTTACGAAACTGACCAAGGGTTTGCCAATGTTTCAGCAGCGCTTGCTTCTCATCCGATAGTTTCCAAACCATGTCTGAACGTGTGCCTTGGTGGAAATCATCCGCGTAAGGACCAATGTTACGACCTACTTCATCACCATAATAAACCTGAACCGCACCTGGGCTAAGAAGCAATGCGTTCGCCGCGTTACGTTGCATGCCGTAATCTTTAAAACGTGAGAAAAACAACTCCGTATCGTGAGAAGACATGTAACTGACTGGGTTGAAGTCTTTCTCGTTCGCGATAGTTTCCGCATAGCTTTGGTAAGTGTCTGCCATTTGGCTAAAGCACGCCGCGCCTTTGTCTAGGTTCTTCTGCATATCGAAGTTGATCAACGCGTCAAAACCATCATCGAAATAAGGGCTACGATACGCGGTGTGTCCCCAGACTTCGCCCATCATCCAGAACGGCTGACCTGATTTGCCATTTTCTTTACGCCACTGTTCAAGACTGCTTGATGCCTCTTCTTTCAAGCGTTTCCACACATCACCTTCAACGTGCTTCACCGTATCGACACGATAGCCATCAATGCCAAAGCGTTTCACCCAATCAGTTTGCCACTCAATTAGATAATCCGAGACGGTGTAATTGTCACGCGCCTTTACGCGAGTACCAGGGTTATCTAATAGCCACTGAGCTGGTTTTACAGCTTTGCCTTGTTCAGTGATAAAGTCAGGCAGCCCCGCCAATGACATGGTGATGTCGCTACTGCCCGGAGCTGGGTAACCTGGCAAGCCGGTTCTTACCCAATCGCCGCCCCACCATTTCGCCCAGTTCGGACTCTGATAATCAATATTCTGGTGATAGCTATGCCAACTTTCACCCGCTTTTGGTTGCCAGTCGCCCCATTTCTTGGGCAGATCGGCATTAGGCTTTAACACCTCAATACCGTCAAATTGCAAATCGGCTAACGTTGAGTAACCAGAATGGTTGATAACCGCATCCATCAAGACTTTGAGGCCTCGTTTGTGCGCCTCTTCCACCAGCGTTTTTAAATCTTCTTCGTTACCGAAGTTCTCATCAATCTTGGTGAAATCGCGCGTCCAGTAGCCGTGGTATGCATAAAACGGAAATGAACCACTATCGCCACCACCGACAAAGCCGTGCACTTGCTCAACGATTGGCGACAACCAAATCGCGTCTGTACCTAGGCTCTTAATGTAATCCAGTTTTTCAATCACGCCTTTAAGGTCACCGCCGTGGAAAGTACCGATCTCTTCTTTGCCGTCTTTCTTACGTCCATAGCTGTTGTCATTGCTCGTATCGGCATTGTTGAAACGGTCAACCATCACGAAGTAAATGTTCGCATTTCGGTAATCAAATGGCACCGCGTCTTTGGTTTTCTTCACTGGCTCTAGTAGCACCAAACCGCCTGAGTCTTTACTTGGCGTCAACGATACTTGCTGATCTTTCACTTCAACCATTTGATCTGAATAAGCATCGCGTAACTTGGTGCCTTCAGGAAAGCTATCCCCCAGAGCGATCGTCACTTCGCCGCCTTGGTAAACCTCACATTGCACTTGTGGAATTGGGCGTTTGAACTCACTCTTGGCGGCTTTCTTAGGTTCACGCTTAAAACGCAGTGTTTTGGCTTCTGCATCAAAAGCAAAAGAGTAATCGCCGGTAAAGCGGATTTTTAATGGCAGCTCCGTTGGCTTACCGCAGTTCAGCGCAAGAGGTTTGTTGAACTTCACTTTCTGACCATCGGGTGCAACGCAGTCACCTTCAACGCCCGTGATTTTTAGCGTGTATCCGTCTTTGGTTAGAGGCACAACCAAAGGCTGTTCTGCACTTAATGGGAAGTCACGGCTGTTGGTCGTGGTAGAAATGGTGATGTTAGGCTCGGCGATGGCACTTGCCGACGCAAGCAGTAAAGTAGTGGTAATCAGGTTCAGTTTCATCGTTCAGTCCATTGGCAGCACATGGTAACCATGCACATTTATTAGTTTTATTCATACTAATTGTGCCTAGATAAGAAACTGAACACATCATTCTAACTGCCTACGCCCCAAAGGTTGTGACGCTTCACATTTTATTGATATAGGGGCGTAGTTCTATTTAAGCGCAATGGATTGAGGGAGTTAAAGTTGCACGCTGCCAAGATTGCTCATTTGGTTCATCGCCCATCTTGTGCGGCGATCGGTGTAATCACTTTGCGGATAGACTTTGATTCGATATGGGTTTGGCAACACCACGGCTAAACGCGCTGCTTGCCACTTCGAGAGTTGCTTTGCACTGACACCAAAATAATTCTGCGCCGCTGCTTCAGCACCGTAAATACCGGGACCAAATTCAACCACATTTAGATACACTTCGAGAATGCGCTCTTTGCTCCACATCAGCTCCATTAGCAAGGCAAAGTAAAGCTCGTAAGCCTTGCGAACGTAGGAGCGAGAAGGAAACAAAAACACATTTTTCGCAGCTTGTTGGGTAATGGTGCTCGCGCCTCTCGACGGACCATTATCACCTGCCTCGGAAATCACGTCGAATAGCGACTCGAAATCGACACCAAAATGATGAGGGAATTTTTGGTCTTCGGTCGCAATCACCGCTAACTGCATATTTTTTGAAATACGCGACAAGGATACCCACTCGTGTTGGCTGCTATCTGGATAGTTCTTTGGTGGCACAACAATGCGGCTTAACTTCCATCCCCATATTGGTGGATCGACATATTTCACCACACCAACCAAAACAATTGGGGCAATCAGTAATATCAACACCATTTTAAATAGAAATGACTTAAGCCTTTTCAACATGAGTGGTTCCCCAATGCATTAGCGATTGATGATAAACAAACCAGCGAGCTTGCCTGATTCAATCAGGAACAACAAGTTTTTGAGGTAAAAAATAGGTCAAAAAAAGCCCGATTTACAATGTAAAACGGGCTTAGAATTTGATTAGACTGAATTATTTATTCAGCTTGTAGAACACGGTTGAAAGTGGTGGTAAACGAAGCTCAAGTGATTGAGGCAGTGATTCACTTTCTACTTTTTCCGTTTTCACACTGGTCTGCACTTTAAAATCGCTGCCGCCGTATTTGCTGTCGTCCGTGTTCAGCAGTAGTTCGTATTGACCTGCATTTGGAATGCCTAAACGAAAACGCTCGTGTGGTACGGGCGTAAAGTTGGTGATGATCAAAATACGCTCACCTTCTTTACTGATACGCTCGTGCGCTAGGATACTCGCATCCGCTTCGTCTTGTAGACGCCACTCAAAACCAGCAGGAACACAATCTTGATCGTGCATCGCCGCTTCATTTCGGTACAAGTGGTTCAAATCTCGCATCAGCTTTTGAACGCCTTGATGACGCTCATATTCCAGCAAGAACCATTGCAACTGATCATCGTGGTTCCACTCCGCCGTTTGGCCGATTTCCGCGCCCATGAAGTTCAGCTTTTTGCCCGGTTGACCATACATGTAACCGTAGTATGCACGTAGGTTTGCGGTTTGCTGCCATTCATCACCTGGCATCTTGTTATGGATAGAACCTTTGCCGTACACCACCTCGTCGTGAGAGAGAGACAAGACGTAGTTTTCGCTGTGCGCATAAACCAGCGGGAAGGTGATGGTATTGTGGTGGTATTTGCGGTGAACAGGATCTTCTTTGATGTATGAAAGACTGTCGTGCATCCACCCCATATTCCACTTGAAACCAAAACCTAACCCCCCCATAAAGGTTGGCGCAGACACTCCCGGGAACGCCGTTGACTCTTCCGCAATCGTCATCGCATTCGGGAAGTGCTTGTACACTTCTTCGTTCATCCATTTTAAGGTTGCGATTGCGTCGTAGTTTTCGTTGCCACCGTCGACGTTCGGTACCCACTGATCGTGGCTACGTGAATAATCGAGATAGAGCATCGACGCGACTGCGTCCACGCGAATGCCATCAATATGGAATTGTTCAAACCAGTACAGCGCATTCGATACAAGGAAGCGACGCACATGTTCACGGCCTAAATCGTAGATGTATGAGTTCCAATCTTGGTGCCAACCGCGACGTGGGTCCGGGTCGTGGAACAGCGGTGTACCGTCAAAGTTTGCTAAACCGTGGTCATCCGATGGGAAATGCGCCGGAACCCAATCCAACACCACACCGATACCAGCTTGGTGACACGCATCCACGAAGAATTTGAAATCATCAGGTGAGCCAAAACGGCTGGTTGGCGCAAACAAGCCAACGGGTTGATAGCCCCATGAACCGTAGAATGGATGCTCAGACACAGGCATCAGCTCAACGTGAGTGTAGCCCATATCCACAAGGTATGGCACCAACTGCTCCGCGAGTTCGCGGTAGTTGAGGAAATCGCCTTTCTCGTTGCGCTTCCATGACCCAGCATGTAGCTCATAAAATGATAACGCTTCATCACGCTTTTGTGTCACTGCGCGATTTTGCCATTTCGCATCTTGCCATTGGTAACGCTTGTGATCGTAAGTAATGGATGCGAACGATGGGTACTGCTCAGAGTAAAAACCCCAAGGGTCTTGTTTGTGTGGCAGCCCTTCCCCATTTGGCCCTTTGAGCTCAAATTTGTACTGAACGCCTTCTTCTAAGCCAGGAATGAACAAGCCCCAAATGCCATAATCTAAACGTTGCATTGGGTGACGACGACCGTCCCATTGGTTGAAGCACCCCACAAGGCTAACAGCCGATGCATGCGGTGCGTAGACAAGGAAGCGAACACCGGAGATGTTTTCACCGCCACGTTCTAGCGTGACAAAGTGTGCGCCCATATAGTGATACATGTCTTTGGGCGTATGCAGATGCTCGTACTCTTGGTAAATATTGTGGTACTGGTACGGGTCATCAATAATTTGTTCAACACCATTCCAATCGACCGCCAAACGGTAGTGGGTCAGGTGTAAATCGCGTTGCTCTTTTAAGATGAAACCGCTGTCACCATCACGCTCAAGCGCCACGCGAGGTTCGCCATTAACAAGCAGTTCAACCTTGTTTGCGCCCGGCATCCACACTCGCAGCGATCCTTCGCCATCATCAATGAATGGCCCCAACGCCGAAAATGGGTCTGAGTAAGCCGCCTCAGCAAGCAGTTCATATGCGCGTTCGTGTTGTTTCTTTATTTTCTTGGTTTTGGTGGTTTTCAAATCTTTCTCCCTAGAGCCAATATCCTTTTCAAGACCAGAAATCTGAATCAAACATCGGTTTCTCCACAGCCAACGTTGTGAACTCACAAAAGACTTCGCTTAAAACATGTATGCATCAAGCGATGTCAAAAACAAAAAATGCCCGCTATTGTCGCGGGCATAATAACGGTACTTCATCCTAACGGATTGTGTTTTCGGAATGAGTGACCTAGACGGAACTTTCGTACCTCTGAGCTAACAAAATTGGTAATCCGCTCATTCATCTACGTCACTCTACGCATCTTATTTGCTCGCCTGTGCGCGAACTTCAGTGAGGCGTTTGGAAATGCGATTCACATCTTCACGGCTGAAGATTTCATCTAGGTTCATCGACAACTTACGACGCCAGTTTGGATACTCATCCACCGTGCCAGGAATGTTGACCGGTTGATCCATTTCTAGCCAGTCTTCAAGCTGAACGCTAAGCAGTGCAGAGTCACCCGCTGCTACGTGCAGTTGCAGCGCTTCGCTTAGGTACGAGTCCATCGGTACGTACTGAGCATCATGACCAATGCCTTCTGGCAAATAGCCGTGCCAGCGAACGCTGTCTAAGATGCCTTGCTTGCACTTCAAGCGATCAGCAAATAAGCCTTCCAACTGTTTTTCATCTGGGTAAAGGCCAATCTCACGACCCATTTTCAAATCATCGCAGTGCCAGAAACCACGCAGGGTTGGCATGTCATGCGTACACAGTGCCGCCATCGATTGCTCTGCGTAGTGCTTCGGAGAAATGAACCCACCGTCTTCTTTCGAAGTTTCGAAGAAGAATACTTTGTATGAGTGCACACCTGCATCGCGTAGGATATCGACGATTTCATCTGGCACAGTACCTAAGTCTTCACCAATCACAGAGCACTGATGACGGTGCGACTCAAGTGCTAGGATTGCGAGCATATCTTCCACTGGGTAGTACAAGTAAGCGCCTTCTGTCGCTTTCTCGCCTTTTGGAATCCACCATAAACGAAGTAGACCAAGCACGTGGTCGATACGCAATGCACCACAGTGCTTCATGTTGGCACGTAACAACTTGATGTACGCGTCGTAGCCAGTCGCTTCTAAAACTTGAGGGTTAAGCGGAGGCAGACCCCAGTTTTGACCCAGAGGACCAAGTACATCCGGCGGCGCACCGATGCTGGCGTCTAGCACTAAGTTACCGTCGTCGGCCCATGTTTCGCTACCTGAGTCGGCAACACCGACAGCAAGGTCGCGGTACAAGCCCACAGCCATGCCTTTTTCTTCTGCCAGTGACTGCGCTTCTTTGATTTGATCGTCTGCGATCCACTGTAAGTACATGTACAAGTGAACGCGGTCTTGGTTGTCTTTGATGTATTTCTGAGTGCCGGCTGCGTCGAATGTGCGGTATTTCTCAGGGAATACAGGCCAACCCCACATGTTTGAATCTTCTGCGTGTAAATCCGCATGAAGCGCATCAAATGCAGCTTGGTGTAACAAGCTGTCGCCGCCTTTTTCGACAAAATCCAAGAATGCACGAGCGCGGTCGGTGTTTTTGTCTAAATGGCGAGCTTTAAACTCACTAAACAGCAGCGGAAGAACGCTCATTTTCAGTTGCGAAACTTCTGTGTAGTTCACCCAATGAGAGTCACGTGCTTTTTGTAGACGCTGTTGAAACTCTGCACTGCCAACACGTTGCTGAGCTTCAGCACTCAGTGCGAATTCAGGTACAGAACTTACGTCGATGTACATGATATTCAACCAACGACGAGAAGACGGGCTGTATGGGCTCGCGCCTTCTGGGTTCGCTGGGAACAGTGAGTGAATCGGGTTCAAACCAATGAAGTCACCGCCACGAGAAGCGATATCGCTCACCAACTGTTTTAGGTCACCAAAATCACCGATACCCCAGTTGTGCTGAGTACGCAGTGTGTAAAGCTGGATACTAGGACCCCATAGCTTTTTATGTTGGTTTAGATCGTCTTGTTTGAAACACGCTTTCGGCGTGATGATCAATGACATCTCGTAAGGCGTTTTACGACGCTTACGGCTGACAATCAATTTGTGATAACCCCAAGCCAAGTTCTTTGGCAATGCAAACACTAGAGGGCCACCCTCAGCACGCTCATCACGAACAATTTGGGACTGAAGATAGCCTTCAAGTACCTCTCCTTGTTCTGTTTCTAAACGCCAGCTGAATTCACTCTCACGAGCACTCGTACCTAGGTTTAGTTCCACTTCGACTGGTTCGCCGTCGCGTAAAACAAGAACAGGGGCTAGTACGTCTTTTTTATGTTTCTTTTCAGCAGAAGCCAATAGTTTTTCATCGCTGCTAGTATCGTAGCCAAGCGAAGCGAGCAAGCGGCGTAGCGTCTCCTCAGACACTTTTGCCTCATCTCCCCAAGCACTGACATAGCTATCAGCCAATCTCGCCATTTCCGCGACTTTCTTTAATGCTGTTTGTTCTTTCATCGCTTTCTCCGAAGGTAATACCAACACCTTCCATGTAGGGTTTTATTGTTATCAATAACTTCTTTTGGAAAATGACCAAAGGTAGCGCTTGGCTACCTTGGTCTTAACTCTGTTCTATTAACGGTGAACCGCTTTTAGTTTCCAGATGTTGTTCACATAGTCGCGAATTGAGCGATCTGAGGTGAACTTGCCGACAAGGGCGGTATTAAGAATGGCTTTCTTCGCCCAGCCAGCTTGGTCTTTGTATTGTTCGCTCATGTCTTCGTGCGCTTTCACGTAAGATGCGAAGTCCGCAAGACATAAGTACGGGTCACCACCATCTAGTAGGCTGTCGTACGTTGCACGCAGTAAGCCTGGTTGACCTGGAGTGAATTCTTCACCCAGTAGTAGGTCCATAGACGCTTTGAGTAGATGATCCGCATTGTAGTAATCAAATGGGTTGTAACCTTGAGCTTTCAGCGCTTTCACACCTTCAACGTCTAGACCGAAGATGTAGATGTTCTCATCGCCTACTTCTTCACGAATCTCAACGTTAGCACCATCCATCGTACCGATCGTTAGGGCACCGTTAAGCGCCATCTTCATGTTACCAGTACCTGATGCTTCTTTACCCGCAAGTGAAATTTGTTGTGATACGTCCGCCGCAGGAATAATAATTTCAGCCATGCTCACGCGGTAATCAGGAATGAAGACCACTTTCAGCTTGTTGCCGATGCGAGGGTCGCTGTTCACTTTCTCAGCAATTTTGTTAATAGCGAAAATGATTTCTTTCGCTAGGTGGTAACCCGGTGCCGCTTTCGCTGCGAAGAACACAACGCGAGGCACACATTCGAAGCCTGGTTCGTTAATAATGCGATGGTACAGAGACAGTACGTGTAGAAGGTCTAAGTGCTGACGCTTGTACTCGTGCAGACGCTTGATTTGAACATCGAAGATCGCATTAGTATCGAGTTCGATACCCATGTTATCTTTCACCCAGTTAGCTAGGCGTTCTTTGTTCTCTTTCTTCACTGCCATGAATTCTTTCTGGAATTTCTCGTCAGTGGCGTACTTAGCGATGCCTTCTAGTTGCTCTAGTTTCGCTGGCCATTCTGGACCGACTTTCTCTGTGATTAGCTTAGAAAGACCTGGGTTACAGAACTTCAACCAACGACGTGGCGTAATACCGTTCGTTACGTTGTGTAGACGTGTTGGGTACATTTCGTGGAACTCTGGGAATAGGTCTTTCTTAACCAATTCAGAGTGAAGTGCCGCTACACCGTTTACTGCGTAAGAGCCAATTACACATAGGTTTGCCATGCGAACCATGCGGTGGAAACCTTCTTCGATGATAGAAAGCTTCTGTTGTTTCGCGACATCACCCGGCCACATTGCACGTACGTCTTGTAGGAAGCGGTGGTTGATCTCGTAAATGATCTCCATGTGACGTGGTAGTAGGTGCTGAATTAGCGACTCTGGCCATGTCTCTAGTGCTTCTGGAAGTAGCGTGTGGTTTGTGTACGCGAATGTTTGAGAGCTGATTTCCCAAGCCGCTTCCCAAGTTAGACCTTTTTCGTCCATCAGGATGCGCATTAGCTCAGGAATCGCAATCGTTGGGTGCGTATCGTTAAGCTGGATAGTCTCTTGCTTCGGTAGATCCGCTAGCGAGTAGCCAGCTGCTTCGTGGCGACGTAGGATGTCACGTACAGACGCAGCTGAGTGGAAGTACTGTTGCATTAGACGCAGTGTTTTACCTTTCTCGTGGTTGTCGTTCGGGTAAAGCACTTTAGTGATGTTGCCCGCGTCGATCAGTGCGTGCTGCGCTTCGAAGTAGTCACCGTTGTTAAAACTTGCTAGCGAGAATGGTGCAATTGCCTGACATTCCCAAAGTCGTAGCGGGTAAACCGTGTCTGATTCGTAACCCACGATTGGTAGATCCCAAGGCATTGCTCTTACAGACATGCCAGGAAACCATTTGCGAACTTCTTTACCGTTCTCGTTAACCACTTCAACGTGACCGTAGAAACCGATCTCTTGTGCAAGTTCTGGACGAGCAATTTCCCAAGGGTAGCCTTCTACACCACGCCATGCGTCAGGTGCTTCTTGCTGGCGACCATCTTTGAAAGACTGTTTGAACAAACCGTATTCGTAGTGCAAGCCGTAACCGACGGTTGGGAATTCTTGTGCCGCACATGAATCCATGAAACATGCCGCTAGACGACCAAGACCACCGTTACCCAATGATGGGTCACGTTCTTCTTCTAGCAGGTCAGTTAGGTTGTAACCCAGTTCAGCCATTGCTTCTGTTACTTGTTCGTACAGACCCATGCTGATTAGGTTGTTACCCGTCAAACGACCGATAAGGAACTCTAGAGAAAGGTAGTTAACGCTCTTCGCACTTTTAATGCGTGGATCTTCTTCAGTAGCAAGCAAATCTAAAGTAGTGAACTCAGCCAGTGCATGACCCATTGCTAGGTACCAAGCGCGGCTGTCTGCGTTTTCAATCGTGTGAGCGTAAGTTACAGATAGGTGTTTCTTTACGCTTTCTTGGAACGACTTCTTGTCAAATTGTTTTTGTTGAGTAGGTTTCATTACGAAATTCTCACGTCTTTTGGTAATTCATCTGCCATACATCGTGCATTTACCTCTGTGAATAAACATCCTCCTAATTCTCCTCCTTTGAAGGAGGAGGGCTGAGGGCGTAGAGGGGGTACCATTGCTAGGTTAGTGATCCAAATCTCAACAAAGTGAACTTTGCTCTAGTTCTTAGTGATTTTGATCACAATGGAATATGAGAAAGGTTAAAACCCGTTCATGACGCTTTTTATAGCCCACTCATCTGATGATGTGAAAATTGCAATATTGGTCACATTAACTTGGTTAACATGGAAAGATTTTTCATAATCGATGTGCAACGAGATCTTAATACACTCGACACAAAAGATATTTAAGTGACAATAATCACAAATAAAGGGCGTAGTTGATGGTAAATCCATCAACCCTTGAGAATTAGGAAGTGGATCAAAGTAACGGACATTTCTGATGTCGTAACATCCCACACGGCTCACAGGATTGTACGCTTTTTATACAAACTAGAATTAGGCGGTGTGAGTTATTTCTAGTTTTCGCTAGCTTTTATATCTAAGTGACCGTATGGAATGGTTTTTCAGACGGATACAAGCCCCAACAAGAGGCGACATTAACCGCATTCAAGCAGTTTTTGATGCTGATGGCATCATTCAGTAAGACGAAGCTTTCGAGGGGGCCTTACTGAAATGATCACGTCGCAATCACTTGGGTATACATAAATAAGGACATAATTACTAATGTGGATTCCATCTAAGCTTACTCGACCAGGACGCCTGCACAATGCCATCGTGCGCCCACGAGTGTTGGACTTACTACAGCAAGCGCCTTACTACAAATTGGTTTTATTCCGCTCCCCAGCAGGTTACGGAAAAACCACCATGGCAGCGCAGTGGCTATCCGATAAACCAAACGTCGGTTGGTACAGCATTGATGACAGCGATAACGACGGCTTTCGCTTTGTAAATTACCTGCTTCAAGCATTAAACAAAGCCACCAACTTCAGTTGCTCTAACGCACAAAAACTGGCGGAAAAACGCCAGATCTCTTCTCTACGTTCTTTATTCAGCGAAGTATTCGCGGAAATGGCTGATTTTCATCAAGAGTGCTACGTGGTGCTAGATGACTATCACTTGATCACCAACGATGAAATCCATGAATCCATGCGTTTCTTCTTAAAACACATGCCAGACAACCTCACCGTTGTGGTAACAAGTCGTGCAGCGCCGCCTCTGGGTACTGCAAACTTACGTGTTCGTGATTTAATGATCGAAATAGGCAACGAGATGTTGGCGTTCGATACCGAAGAAACGACTCGCTTCTTTAATCAGCGTATTGCCGATGGCATCGACGAAGACATGGCAAACAACCTCAGAACCTATGTGGAAGGTTGGCCATCGGCGATGCAGTTGATCGCGTTACAAGCGCAACATCAAAACCGTACATTGGCGCAAACCGTAGAGTCAGTATCACAGTTCAATCACGCGCATTTGTGGGATTACCTGGTCGAAGAAGTATTTGACCTACTCGATCACGAAACTCGTCATTTCTTGATGCAAGTTTCCGTGCTTGACCACTTCAATGATGAGTTGGTGTTTGCCCTCACCCAACGCGAAGATGCGCTTGGTTTGATCGAATCATTAAACCGCTACGGCTTATTCATCTACCCACTCGAAGGGGAGCAAAACTGGTTCCGATTCCATAACTTATTTGGCGAGTTTTTGTCTCATGAGCGCCAAGCGCGTATTCCTCAGCAAGAAAAAGATCTCCACCGCAATGCAGCTGTTGCCTGGTTACAACAAAAAGCACCGCACCAAGCGATTCACCATGCACAAAAGTCGAACGATAAAGACTTGGTGGTAGAAATTCTAAACGAATTCGGCTGGAAGATGTTTAACCAAGGCGAGCTCAGCACACTGGAAAGCTCAATTAATAAGTTGGATGCTGAGCTTCTGTTCAGCCACCCAAAACTTACAATGCTCCGAGCTTGGTTGGCTCAAAGTCAACACCGTTATAACCAAGTAGGCCACTTGCTTGAAGAAGCGGAAGAGGAGCATAAAAAGCGTAACATTGAGTTAGATATTCATTATCAAGGTCAAGCAAACGCGCTGCTTGCTCAAGTGGCTATCAACAGCAACCAGCCAGAGAAAGCACTCGAATTAGCGGAGCTAGCACTTAGCCAACTTGATAACACGATTTACCGTAGCCGCATTGTGGCAACTTCGGTTGTTGGCGAAGTTAACCACGTGCTAGGTAAACTCGACCGCGCGTTACCGATGATGCAACAAACCGAAAAATTGGCGCGTCAGTACCAAGTTTACCACCAAGCGTTATGGGCGATTTTACAACAAAGCGAGATTTTGATTGCGCAAGGTTACGTACAAGCCGCCTTTGAGCTGCAAGATTCCGCATTCCGTTTGATTGAAGATCAGCAACTTCAACATGTTCCTCTGCACGAGTTTTTGCTGCGTATTCGAGCGCAAGTGCTTTGGTGCTGGAACCGACTTGATGAAGCAGAAGAATGTGCCTACCGAGGTCTACAAATTCTCGAAAACCATTCGCCAAGTAAGCACTTACACAGCTACTCGATGCTGGCGCGTATTGCGGTTGGCCGTGGCGAGCTAGACAAAGCCGGTAAATTCATTGAGCACATTCAACATTTGATGAAGCAGTCGACTTACCATGTAGACTGGACAGCAAACGCTTCACTATCGTTGATCCTATTTTGGCAAGCGCGCGGTAACACCGATGCAATGCAAGAATGGCTCAACACTGCGGTTCGTCCTGAATCGGCATGCAACCACTTTTCACAATTGCAATGGCGTAACATTGCACGCGCACACATCAACTTAGGTCAATATACCGAAGCGCGCGCAGCATTGGATTTCCTCCAAAGTGAAGCTCGTCGAACCAACCTGATCACAGATACTAATCGCAACTTAGTGGTCGAAGCGGTGTTTGCTGCTCGTCAAAAAGACGAAGAGCAAGCAAAAGCTTTGCTAAAAGAAGCGTTAGTGATGACAAACCAGACGGGGATGGTAGGTAATTTCCTCATTGATGGCGCCACCATTGGCGGGCTACTGGAGAAGTTAAGCCTCCGCCATGAGTTAGGCGATCTAGAACGTCACCGCGCTCAACAATTGATGAAGGATATTTCCTCCAATCAGCGCAGCCGCTCTATTCACTTTGATGAAGACTTCATTGAGAAGCTGGTAAACCACCCTAACGTACCTGAACTGGTTCGCACAAGCCCACTGACTCAACGTGAGTGGCAGGTGCTTGGTTTGATTTATTCTGGTTTCAGTAATGAGCAAATCGCGCAAGAGCTTGATGTGGCAGGCACCACGATTAAAACCCACATTCGCAACTTGTACCAAAAGCTCAATATCGCCAATCGTAAAGAGGCCATTGTGACAGCTGAAAATTTACTCCAGTTGATGGGGTACTGATCAGCTCAAGAAAACAGATTAAAACCTAAAGTGAAATACAACGGGTTGGCGTGATGCGTCAGCCCTTTTTTATGAGTCTAGAACGAGAGAAGTGCAATTTGCAAAGCACGTAAGTAACGTTGTTCATATAAAAAAATAGCCAACCGCAATAATCGCGATTGGCTTATATTTAGTGTGAACAAATTGTATTCACTAACAACGTCAGTTGGCTAGGTGACCCTCGGCTTAAGAAGGGTCGAGCAGTATTATGCATTAATCATGCCAAAATGCAAAGACTTATTTTTGGGCACAGGATCTCATATAAAGTGAATTTGTCTATATAAAATATAGCAAAACGCAAATTAAATTATCAAATTGCATTTGCATAATGCAACAAACGTAGCCATTGATAGTACAGTTAATCATCTCAATAATGTAAACCAAATATTAAGATATCGTTGTATTTGAATCACCTCATAACCTGTAACAAAAATAAGCAATTACTTGGATATACAACCCAGTAGCTACAGCACTATTTCATACTTTTTTCGTCGCAATGTTTGTATACTCTGTGCCATCGAAACGACTTAGCATTAGAGCAATGAACTACTTAATTACTTTCTTCAAAGGAATCGCCATGGGCGCAGCAGATGTTGTTCCTGGCGTATCAGGCGGCACCATCGCGTTTATCACCGGCATTTACGATACGCTGCTTGAGAGCATTCGACGCATTAACCCATCACTTTTCTCTATTTGGCGAAAAAAAGGGGTTAAAGCCGCCTTTAATCACATCAACGGTTTCTTCCTTATCGCTCTGTTTGCCGGTATTTTCACCAGCATTGCTACGCTAGCAAAGTTGATCACTTGGCTTCTTGACACACACCCGATCCCACTTTGGTCATTTTTCTTTGGTCTGATTTTGGTATCGGTCTATCACATTATTCGTCAGGTTGAACAACGTGATCTTATCCGCTTTGTGACTCTACTTGTTGGTGTCGGGTTTGCTTACAGCATCACCGTGCTTAAACCTCTGCACATGGAACCAACAGCCATTAACACATTGTTCGCTGGGGCTATCGCGATTTGCGCGATGATCTTACCGGGCATCTCTGGCAGCTTTATCTTGTTATTGATTGGGATGTATGCGCCAGTATTAGCCGCCGTGAAAGGCTTCCAAGTCGATACATTGGCGCTGTTTTTGTCAGGTTGTGTGATTGGTTTGCTGTCCTTTTCGCATCTATTGTCGTGGTTACTACGCAAGTTCCGCGATTTCACTCTGATGTTTTTGACAGGCTTAATGATTGGTACGTTACCAAAGATTTGGCCTTGGAAAGAAACCATCACTTGGCGTACCAATTCCAAGGGTGAGCAAGTGCCCTTACTACAGCACAACCTATCACCATTTGAATTTGAACACGTGACATCACAACCCTCTCAGTTAGTGCTTGCCGTTGTGATGATGCTTGCTGCCATTGCGCTGGTTTTGAGTCTCGAAAAATTCGCAGATTCAGACAAGTAACTGCGGTATCAAATCAATACGGAATCAACAAACAAGAACGGAGCCAATTGGCTTCGTTCTTGTTTGTTGGCAAAGAGAAAATCATCGCAATTGAAAATCTTTATGGGCTTGATTCACCCCCCCCCCCCCTACACCGCGCGGTTATTTTGATCTCTGTCATCGAGGCACAACGCACAATTTATCTAGGCCACGAGTTGGCGAATGACGCTTCTGTGCTACGATGCAGGTAATGTTAAGTGATAAATGCTGAACCTTAATGAAAGTGTTACAAATCGCCGCTGTTTCAGCCGCACTGGTTGCGGGATTTTATGCCCCGACGTTACTAAAAAGCTTTTCTTCATCCACTCCGATCAAACCGATAGATGAGTATTGCGTTCTCTCTACTGCCTCGTGCGTTCAAGAGAATGTTACGATGACGCTCAACGCAGATACTGCTCAACCCTTGGTACCCACTACTCTGAATGTTGAGTGGCACACAAGCGATGCTGAGCAACTCGTCCTAAGCCTTTCAGGAAGAGAAATGGAGATGGGAGAACCCAAGTTTTTACTGAAGCAAGTCGCTTCCGGTCGATATCAAGGTGACATCATTCTGCCGGTTTGCACTCAAGACGCCATGACCTGGGTTGGTGAACTCAGTGATGGAGAGAATACCGTTTACCCTGCTATAAAAATGCAAAGATAAGGAATCGTTATGAGCCGCAATTGGTCCCTATTTCTCGTAGTTGCTTTCGCCCTCGGGTTTGGCGTAAAAAGCTATTTAGATAATCAGAAAACGAAGCCAGAGCAAGTGGATAGTTCCACCTCTCAACAAACGGTATTGTTTGGGGAAAATAACCAAGCCGTCAATATCTTCGATGTGAATGACCCTCGCATTCGAGTCGTCTATTTTGGCTTTACTCGCTGCCCAGATGTTTGCCCAACTTCGCTTGCTATGCTAGCAGGAGCCCTAAATCAGATCGATGAAGCGCAAAAAGCGCAACTGCGCCCAATGTTCATTTCTTTAGATCCAGAGCGTGATGAGGCCGATGCCTCGGCGAAATATGCCCATTACTTCCATCCAATGATTGAAGGCCTATCGGCACCTCTTGATGTAACCACACCTTTGGCACACAACTATGGTGTTATTTTCCGAAAAACCGAATTGGAAGGCTCGGAGCTCAAATACACGCTTGATCACAGCTCTTACTTTTACTTCTTGAAGCCGGATGGCACGTTAATCACCAAGGTACCGCATACACTCTCGCCGGCACCGATTGTTGAAGCCATTTCAAAACTGACGACTGAAGGCTCCTCAAATGACAGTTAAATCAGTGCTGAAACAGTTTTTCAGTTTCCTAACTCAAACCAACCCCAATGTCGAACAAGACGTCGATACGATCATTGACGCCATTGGGGGGATAGAAAACCTGCTAGAAACTGGGGCATGCGCGACTCGGCTGCGTCTTACCCTTAGAACGACGTCCATTATAGATAAAAATGCACTCAAAAATCATGGCGCGCATGGCGTCGTGATACTGGATGAGCGTCATGTCCAAATCATATACGGCTTAAAAGCCAACACGTATTCGCAGATAATGGAAGAGCGCATCAACAAACAAAGCTAATATTTTCGCTGTATAGCTACCCTCTAAGAAAAAGGGCGGCTATACTCTCTTGGCTTAATTAATTCACTTATTTATTAACCAACGAAGAGGACACATGATGATTGTATTGAATAACACTAACTGGGCATCGCAAGGGTAAACCTAACCGCACCAACTCTGTGGCATAGCCACAATTCCCCTTCTCTGCCCGGTCTTCACCGGGGTCAACTCTATCCGAATTAGACCCTAATGCGATTTGTATTAAGGCGCTTTTTTGCGTCTGGGATAATTCAACAATGAATCAAACACATACTTTTTGTGACACATTAATTTCAACTTCAAACCCACTAAAACGATTGGGTTGGAAACCATTTTTTCAGCAACAACTGACACTAGACGATTACGACGACACTATCTTTGCACGTGTGATTGCGCATCACCGAAGTGGTTACCTATTGGCGACAGAAACGGGGCAAGTCCACCTCAATGCCCACCACTCTCTACCCAATATGACCGTCGGAGACTGGGTTATCTTAAATGACGATCAGCAGTTTGTTCGCTTACTGGATCGCTTGAGCCTCTTTAGCCGCAAAGCAGCGGGCAGCAAAGTGGCAGAGCAACTCATCGCCGCAAATGTGGATACCGTTTTTATCGTCTGTTCCCTTAACGACGACTTCAATTTAAGTCGTATTGAACGCTATCTCGCCTTGGCTCATGAAGCCGAAGTCGAACCCGTCATCGTGCTTTCCAAAGCCGATTTGTGTGACGACGTCAATCAACTCAAAAGCCAAGTACAGAAGCTAGACCCTCTGCTAGTCATTGAGACGGTCAACGGCTTAGATGCAGAAAGTACTTCTAAGCTCATGAGTTGGTGTAATGAGGGGCAAACCGTCGCTTTTATCGGTTCTTCAGGCGTTGGCAAATCAACTCTTGTGAATGCATTACTCGGGCAGCAAGAACAGGCGACTGGGCATATTCGTGAAGACGATAGCAAAGGGCGACATACAACCACATCGCGCTCTATCCATCTATTACCTGATGGCGGCATCTTGATTGATACTCCGGGAATGCGCGAGCTTCAACTAGTAGACTGCGAAGTGGGCGTCAGTGAGGCATTTTCTGACATTGAGGTTCTCGCTCAGCGTTGTCGCTTTGGTGATTGCCAGCATCAAACTGAGCCGGGTTGCGCAGTTCAAGCTGCGATTGAAAATGGCAAACTGGAGGTTCGTCGTTTCAATAACTATCAAAAACTATTGCGAGAACAAGCCTTTAACGGCGCGACTTTGGCAGAACAACGAGCTCAAAGTCGACAGTTCGGGAAACTCACTCGAAATGCCATGAGTGATAAGCGCAGGCGCCAACAAAGTTATTGATTTGTTACGTTTGAGTTGTCAATAAAATCAAAGGAGACGAAAGTCTCCTTTTTAACAACTTTATTAAAAACCATTACTCATAACTAATGATAATTTTCAACATAAAAATCTTATTTAAATAACATTGAGCAAACATTTAATCCAAAAACAAACTAAAACTAGACACAAAATATTACCAAGCTAAGATATGTGATATTCAGCAAGAAAATGGCTGAATTTATAAAAACAGGATAATTGATAATCATGTGTCTTAGTGACCAGAAGCAATGCTCACCCCTTGCAATACAAGGGCATTATCGCCGTGTAATGATGGACTATTGCCCTGCTCGCTCTGGCATAAAATTGCAGGAATGATGTATGCAACACAACAGCCTCGTTGCCCGATTTGCTCGTGGTAACCTCGTCGTCCAGATCCTTGTCGGTATTGTCTTTGGTATTTTGCTCGCCACAATTTCCCCAAGCCATGCCGAAAGTGCAGGATTAATTGGTAGCCTTTTTGTTGGTGCTCTTAAAGCGATCGCGCCAATCCTTGTGTTTATTTTGGTTGCCGCTTCAATTGCGAACCAAAAGAAAAACCAGCACACGTACATGCGTCCAATCGTTGTACTGTACCTGATGGGTACGTTCTTCGCGGCGCTATCAGCAGTGGTTCTAAGCTTCCTTTTCCCGACCAATTTAACGCTTGTCACCGGCGCTGAAGGTGCAACGCCGCCTCAAGGTATTGCTGAAATTCTACGCACACTGTTGTTTAAACTGGTCGACAACCCAGTAAATGCACTAGTAGAAGCAAACTACATTGGCATTCTTGCTTGGGGTGTGGGTCTGGGTCTTGCGCTACACCACGCATCTGCAACAACGAAAGCCGTGTTTGAAGATCTCAGCCACAGCGTGTCTCACATTGTTCGCTTTATCATTCGTCTTGCACCATTTGGTATCTTTGGCCTGGTTGCTTCAACGTTCGCAACAACAGGCTTTAGCGCACTAGCAAGCTACGCACACCTTCTGGCGGTTCTTCTTGGCGCAATGATGATCATCGCACTCGTTGTAAACCCGGCGATCGTGTTCGTTAAAACTAAGCAAAACCCTTACCCACTTGTATTCCGTTGCCTACGTGAAAGTGGTGTAACCGCGTTCTTCACTCGTTCAAGTGCGGCGAATATCCCAGTAAACATGGCACTATGTGAGAAGCTAAAACTGGACGAAGATACGTACTCAGTATCTATCCCACTAGGTGCGACCATTAACATGGCTGGTGCTGCAATCACTATCACAACGCTAACGCTTGCAGCTGTGCACACTATGGGTATCGAAGTTGATCTACTGACTGCGCTACTGCTCAGTATTGTGGCTGCGGTTTCTGCATGTGGCGCATCAGGTGTTGCAGGTGGCTCGCTACTACTTATCCCACTTGCGTGTGGTCTGTTTGGTATCTCAAACGACGTAGCAATGCAGGTTGTAGCGGTTGGCTTCATCATCGGCGTGATTCAAGACTCTGCTGAAACTGCACTAAACAGTTCAACAGACGTTGTCTTCACAGCAGCAGTTTGTAAATCAGAACAGCAAAAAGCTCAGTAAGACTGACAGAATAAATAGAAAGGGGAGCCGATGATGGCTCCCCTTTTTTATATACTAATTATTTGCGCTCAATTACGCGGTGGCCAGAGCCACCTCTTCAATTGAGAAATGCTTACTTGGCTCAACAAACTCTTGCTGTGCCGCGATAGTTTGCAGCTCCCACTCCCCTGCATGGTAAGTGGCGCTTAATACCCCGTAGCACGCGTCATGGCAGTGTTGGAAAGCTTGCTTAGGAGACCACCCCTTCAATAATCCAGCGGTGAAGATAGCCGAGATAAGATCACCCACACCTACAGGCTGTTTGGCAAACTCAAACTGAGGACGCTTCGCTAAGTAAATGCCTTCTTGCGTTGCCAGTAACATGTTGAAGCTGCCATTCTCTAGGCAGTAAAGGTGCTTCAATAGCACTATTTTTGGACCTTTCGCTAGTGCACGTTGGCATGCGGTGATCGCATCGTCTAGTGAGTGGATTTCCATCTCTGAAAATTGGCTTAGCTCGAACTGGTTAGGCACGATCACGTCCGCCATTGGCATCAAACGAGTCAGAAGATTTTCAGCAATACCCGGCGCTACAATGCAGCCTTTGTCTGGCGCGCCCATCACAGGGTCGCAAACATAAAGTGCCTTCGGGTTCGCTTGCTTCACCTTCGTCACGGTTTCTTCAACAGAAAGGCACTGCTCTGCGCTGCCTTGGTAGCCCGTCAACACCGCTTGGCACTTTTCCAATGCACCGATGTTACTAAGACCACGAACTAATTCGCTAATGTCTTCAGCCGCAAACGCTCGCCCAGTCCAACCTTCTTGATACTGCGTGTGGTTAGAAAATTGAACGGTATGAATCGGCCATACTTCGAAGCCCATGCGTTGCATTGGGAAAACGGCACTGCTGTTACCAGCATGACCAAAAGAAACATGAGATTGTATAGAGAGGATACCTTGCATAGTACCTTACCTCTTATTGTTGTTATCGATAGTTCAAAGACAGCGGCAAGCGCCAGTTTTGCGAAACCAGTAGTGTATCCGACAAACCAAGATTCTCTAACTCAATTCTCGTTAACTTCTTCAGAGTAAGTTGGAGCGCTGGTTTTCAACACCATCTTCTTGATTTCCATTTTGTCTTTATTCAGTGCGATTTCTAGGGTATCTCCTTCCCTTATCCCGAGTTGAGTCAGGATTACGCTTGGAATGACTACGGCGGTATCGTCACCGATTTTAACAGGTTGACTTATCATCTTTCGTCCTCCAAATGTCGAAAATGAGTTTTCACATCATTGGATATTTATTCCCAAGAGCCTTGTTCTGACTTGGGCTTGGCATAAGCGCCTAAAAACAAAGAGCCTTCCACACCGCGCTTGGGAAGGCTCTTTCATTATTATTTTTTAATTTGCTAAAGGCTCATGCTTGGCAGCAATCAGACCGTAAGCACTCCAGCCTAGGAAGGTGACGATTGAGCCCCACATCATCGCTTCGTAGCCGGAACCATATAGCGCGTAGAAGCTGTATAGGGAACCAATCAGAGCGATAATGTTGGTGGTTTTCATCTCGCGCTCTGGTACGTGCGCCACTTGCTGCATGATGAAAATTGCGCCCATACATAGGATGTAAGGAATAACGTTCGTTACTACCGCTAGGTTAACCAGCGCTTCGAACTGCTCGTTCAGCGTTGGAGAAATAGTCATTAAAGACAGCACCGATTGGATAACCGTGATGGCCACCATACCTTTGATTGGCGTACCACGTTTGTCCACTTGAGAGAACAATTTAGGGAAGAAGCCCGCATCAGAAGATGATTTGAACACTGACGCGATAGTGAACTGCCAACCTAATAGAGAACCCGCACAAGCCAATACCGCCATACCAGCAACCGCTTTACCTGCTGCTGAGCCAAGCATCACAGACCATACGGTTGAGAATGGCGCGGTAGAAGCGGCAAGCTCAGAGTTTGCAACGATACCAGAACAGATGTTTGTCGATACAATGTAAACCACCGCAGCAATCAACGTACCGCCCAATACTGCGATTGGTACGTTCTTCTCTGGGTTTTCTACCGCTTCTGAGTTCGCACAGGCCGATTCAAGACCAAGAAACGCCCATAGTGTCATGGCAATAGAAGCACTCACAGCTTCACCAAATGGTAGGTGGTGTGGGTTCCAAGCTTCGATGTACATGGTTGGGTTAAACCAGAACCAACCAACAATACCTAGCGAACATACTGGTAGGATCACACCCCATACCGTGAAGGTACCGATTTGACCTGTGATTTTCGCACCACCGAAGTTAGCGAAAGTACAAATCCAAAGAATGGCGATGGTGTACAAACAGGTTTCGACCGGAGATAGGGTCACTTCAAAAAATGCGGAGCCGTAACCCACACAGGTAATCGCGATCGCAATATTCGCAATAAGGAGCGACAAACCGTAAGTCCAGCCCGCCATAAACGCACCCGATTTACCGAATGCGTAAGACGCGTAACCGTTCATACCGCCGTCACGTTTACTAAAGCGACCACATTTTGCAAACACATAAGCCAACGCCAAAGAGCCCGCTGCCGTGATCAGCCAAGATAACACAGAAATGGTGCCCACTTGCGCCAGTTTACTTGGCAGCATAATGATACCGGAGCCAGCCATGTTGATGAACGTCAAAATGGTTAACTGCACCACCGACATTTTTTTAGTTTCAGTACTCATAAATTATTCTCCACGAATAAGCGGTTCGCACCGACGCCGGAGCGTGGTGCGAACGGGTAGATTAATCTTTTAGGACATAGCAATGTGCGGTAGTGCGACCGTCGACATCTTCAAGGTACACACCTTGAATTTCTGGCGCGAAGCCTGGGAATCGGTTGATGCCTTCTTCTAGAGATAAGAAGTAATCCACCACCTGTTGAGTCCAGATTTCACCAGTGATCACACAGATAATGCCTGGAGGGTAAGGTAGTGCACCTTCGGCGGCTACGCGGCCGACGGCCTCTTTAAGTGGTAGGTAATCGCATTCACCGCGGAAGTATTTACGTGTTGCCACGTCGGGTTTGTGAACCATTTGTGGGAAGTATTCACTGCGGAACATCGCTTTTTGTAGCTGTTTCACGTTCAGCTCTTTGTACATGTCATGCATTTCCTGACATAGCTGACGGATGGTGTAACCACGGTAGCGCTCTTTGTTCGTTTCGTAGACGCCTGGTAGCACGATACTGAGAGGTGCATCATCACGAATGAATTTTTCAAATCGGTTGATTTGCGCAACAAGGTGACGGATCTTACCCATATCTTCCGCTGGTGTGAGTAGGAACAAGATGGAGTTCAAGTCACACTTCTCAGGGATGATGCCGTTTTCGCGAAGGAAGTTCGCCAATAGCGTTGCCGGAATACCGAAATCTGCGTAGCTGCCGTCTTCGGCAATGCCTGCCGTGGTTAGCAACAATTTACATGGGTCAACAAAGTATTGACCTTCACCATAACCTTCAAACTTGTGCCAGTTTGCATCTGGCTCAAACATGAAGAACTTCTTGTTGGTCGCGATCACATCCGTGTCGTAACTGCCCCAAGGTTGACCTTCAATTTCATTTGGAATGAACGGACGAATTAACTCACAACTTTTGAGAATTTCTTTACGCGCTTCGATACCGGTCTTAACCGCGTCGCTCCATAAACGTAAGCCTGCTTCACCATCGTGGATCTTCGCGTTCACATCCAATGCAGCAAACAACGCATAGAACGGAGATGTCGATGCGTGCATCATAAACGCGTTGTTAAAGCGTTTGTGATTGCAGTAACGAGCCTGGCCTTTGATATGGCGGTCTTTTTTGTGGATTTGCGACGTTTGAGAGAAGCCAGCTTGTTGCTTGTGAACAGACTGAGTCACGATCACACCCGCATCTTCTGGTTTCAGATCCAGTAGCAGTGGCGAACAGTCTTTCATCATAGGGATGAACTGTTCATAGCCTACCCATGCAGAGTCAAACAAGATGTAGTCACAAAGGTGGCCAATCTTATCCATGACGTAACGAGCGTTATAAATTGTACCGTCGTAAGTACCCAACTGGATGATGGCCAGGCGGAACGGACGTTCATCTCGTGCACGCTCTGGAGATACTTTCGCGATTTGAGCACGAATATACTCTTCATCGAAACAGTGCTCATCCATACCACCAATGAAGCCCCAAGGGTTACGCGCCGTTTCTAGATAAACTGGCATACCACCCGCTTGGATTAACGCACCGTGGTGGTTCGATTTGTGGTTGTTACGGTCGAACAGTACCAAATCACCTTCAGTTACTAGCGCGTTACACACCACTTTGTTTGAAGCAGAAGTACCGTTGAGTACGAAGTAAGTCTTGTCAGCGTTAAATACTTTTGCAGCGTGTGCTTGCGCTTGGTGTGCAGAACCTTCGTGGATCAGTAAGTCACCTAAGTCCACGTCCGCGTTACACAAGTCGCTACGGAATAGGTTTTCGCCAAAGAAATCGTAGAATTGTTTACCAGCAGGGTGTTTTTTGAAGAACTGACCACCTTGGTGCCCTGGACAGTCAAACGCCGAGTTACCCATCTCAACGTAGTGCGTTAATTGCTTGAAGAAAGGAGGGAGCAGACGACACTCATATTTAGTCACGGCTTCATTAATTTGACGGCAGTAGTAATCGATAGATTGTCTTTCTAAATCAATAACACCCGTTAACCAAACGTAATCTTCTGCCGAAACTGGAGTTTCATCGGTCACTAAGAAAACAGGAATTCCGTACCCTGTTTCCGAAATCATTCTGTGCAGACCCGCTTTAATGTCTGCTGACGTAATAATAGCCGCACCAACGTCGGTTAATTCAACTTGTTCTAAAGGCAGTAAGTGACGATTAAATTGTTCATCTAAAGATTCAGCTAATAAGCTAAAGTCTTCAGGCATGTAATTACTAACACCTATAATTAAACGTTTCATTTGAAATATCTCTTTTTGTTCTTTAAAAATGACAAGGACAGATATTACAAACGAAATATTTATTTAAAATTCAAATTACAAATTTCGTGATTAAATTTTCATATTTAAAAGACTTATTTTATCGAATTAAAATTTAGAGACTTTCATCACTTTCCAGTTTCTATCTCAATGATATTGAAA
>NZ_RBWD01000006.1:0-282217 GCF_009361695.1 Vibrio sp. VGrn 2
AGATTAACCTGCACATTCCACACAAAATAAAAGGTTATGTCAAAGATTAATTATCATTAAGTTTATTTATATTAGATATAAAATTAAGTTATAAATTTAAGGTTATCTAAAGTATAAATTTTTAGAATGTCATCAGCTAATAGTTAATAGAAATGCAAAGGGCTTGTTGAATATGAAAACGACAAATATAAGCAAAGAACTATCTATAGATTGAATAATCTTCAACGGGGTTACAATTCAAATAAAAGTAGCGCATCTAGTAAGATGCGCTATGGATTTGATCAGTTTTGGATTATGAGTTCGGATGAAAACAAACTTACTTGAAGTGACTGAGCCAAGGTTGCTTATGGTTTAAGCTTCAATACCTTATCAATATCTTCTGCGCTGTGACGTTCAGGTAACTGCTCCCATTCTTCACCCCATGAACGGTTCACAATGCGACCACGCTGGACAGCTTCTCGCTCATCAATCGCTTTTGCCCAACGTACAACGTTCTTGTAACTCTCCGCATCTAAAAACTCCGCAGCATCATACGCACGACCTAGGACCAAATTGCCGTACCATGGCCAAGTAGCGATGTCTGCGATGCTGTACTCATCGCCTCCTAAAAATTCATTATTAGCAAGGCGCTTGTCTAATACATCTAACTGACGTTTTGCTTCCATTGTAAAACGGTTGATTGGGTACTCGAACTTCTCTGGTGCGTACGCGTAGAAGTGACCAAAACCACCGCCTAGGTATGGCGCAGAACCTTGCAGCCAGAATAACCAGTTCATTACCTCAGTACGCTTAGCGCCTTCTTTTGGTAGAAAGTGACCAAACTTCTCTGCTAAGTAGAACAGGATGTTACCTGATTCAAACACGTTCACTGGCTCAGAACCTGAACGGTCAACCAGTGCCGGAATTTTCGAGTTCGGGTTCACAGCAACAAAACCAGAACCAAACTGGTCGCCGTCACTAATCTTGATCAGGTATGCATCATATTCTGCTTCTTTTACGCCTGCCGCCAGAAGCTCTTCAAACATGATCGTTACTTTCTGGCCGTTTGGAGTCCCCATGGAATAAAGTTGGAATGGGTGTTCTCCAATAGGCAATTCTTGCTCATGACGAGCGCCTGAGTCCGGGCGATTAATGCTCGCCCACTGGCCACCGTTTTCGTTATCGTTTGTCCAAACTTTTGGTGGAATGTATTCGTTAGCCATTGTTATCCCTTATTGTGTTTGAATGCATTATCAAACTGGCAAACTCAGTGCGCCAGCAAGCATGATGAAGTAACCCACCGCATTCGATAAATGGGCATACCCAAGATATTAGGCCGGAATCTTCAAATAAAAGTCCCGACCTTTCACTTAATTAGAACCTTTGGTTATGGGATTTTCTTTCACGCTATAAGGAAAAACGTTGTATTAATGTGAGTTAGGTTCGAGATGCTAGCAATGGCTTTGTTGCTTAATTCAGAGGGAAGACATGTCTGTCCCATAGTGCTTGACTCTTAAACGATATACTGAGTTTCAGGCATACCTAGCCTCGTTAGCTTGTTCAGTGCTTTGAGCATCGCGTAAGTCTCGCCAACCTGAGCATTGTAATTTCTGAGGCTTAATTTCTCACCTAGCAGCTGTTTTACTCGGTACATTGCGTTCTCTGATAGAGAACGCTTATGATAACCATACCGCTTTTTCCACTTCTTGTTGCAGCCGTAGAGCTTCTGACAGCCTACTGCTAAATTGCGAGGGTGCCCTTACTCCACTAGCCGTGCGCCCAGAAAGCTGCCCCCTTATCGTGGAGGGATAAGCGCAACCGCTTGCTCCGTATAGCATCATGGCAATCCCTTGTGTCATAAGCGCCATCACCTGATATCTCAATGATTTTACGACCTGTCTGCTTGAGTAAGCTTCGGCATCGGTTACGTTAGATAAGCTCAGCTCTGCTGCGACTATTTCCTGGGTGCTTGTATCTACTCCGATATGCAGCTTACGCCAGACTCTACGCTTCCTATCCGTTCCATGCTTCTTGACCTTCAATTCACCTTCGCCATAAACCTTGAGGCCAGTAGCATCAATGGCCAGATGTTGTATTACTCCTCTTGTTTTGGTTTTAAATGAAACCTCAACTTCCTTAGCTCGGCGGCTTATACAGGTGTAGTGCGGGCAAACAAGCGGTATGTTAGCCAGCTTAAATACTGAGTCTAGAAAACCTTGCAGCGCTCTCAATGGCATAAAAAAAATGCGTTTCACCATCAGTACAGTAGTAATGGCTAAGTCGCCGAATCGGCGATGCCTACCACGCTTATCTTGTTTGTTTTGTTTCCACTCGGCTATCGCTTCCTCATCAATCCAAAAGGTCAGAGAACCACGGTTGATTAAGGCTTTATTGTACTGCTTCCAGTTAGTTGTTTTGTAACAAGGTTTAGGCATGAGGCTACGACGATTGATGGGTGTAGATGACCAGATCGTAGCTTCTTGATTTAGTTCCATCTATTTAATCAACAAAGCCGATTGTTATAACTGATATATTGTGTCGGGCTCATATTGAGTTGCTTTTTCATTGCACGAGAAAAAGTTGAAGGGTCTGAATAATGTAATTGCTCAGCGACCGTTTTTATTGCGATACCACGTCTCAACATCTCTGTCGCTTTTTCCATTTTTTTACCATTGATGTAGTCACGGTAAGTTGTATTGTGCTGGATAAATAAGCGTTGAATTGTTCTTTCTGAAACACCGAATAGGTGCGCCATAAACTCAAGCCCAAATGCTTCATCTTCCCAAAAAATGTCAATCATGCTTTTTACGCGAGTGATTGCGCTTTGTTCACTGCTGGCTGCATATGAAGTTAAGCTAGGCAAATCTTCCAGTTGGATATCAATCGGTACATAGTTGCACCTCTCCCCATAAACTATACGGCGAGATTTAGTCTGTCTTACGATCTGCTCTTTGTGGTTAGATTGATGTTCAAACGCAAGGTATTCGGGACGCCAGTCAGCCCCAAGGTACTTTCTGATTAATCTGATCATTAAAAAAATCGTGTACTCATTCGCATATTCTTGACACTTATGCGACGCATGAAAAGTACTACGGTGGCATAGCCTTAGCTCATTACTTTTGTACTCCAGCCAAAGGCCAAAATCACTCCCATGAAGCCGGTAGTGGCTAAAAATCACATTAAGTGCATCAAACAGGCTGTGGCTACGATCGATATATTGCATGAAGTAAGGATGCAAGACCTCACGCTCTGCTAATTCTGAAGCAATGTACCCAATATCAGCTCTCTCGGTAAGCTGAGCTACTGCGCCAGAAATCACACCAAAAACGTGGGTCGGTAAATATAAACTGTTTGAGCGGAGTTCATTTTCACTCAGCTGAAAGCGATTTAATAAAGGGGATAAATCGCAACTGAATGTATTTGCTGCATTAAGAAAAGGCGTAATCAAAGTTGCTTTTGATAAAGGGAAATGGCGCATAGTTCGGAAATAACCTTCTTAAATCCACCTGTCCAAATAATACAACGGCCAAAGTACAGCGATTGTCATTAATGTTTCAGGTAATGTAACCATTTGTAACTTTCAATCTAGTGATAACGCCCTAACTCAATTTGCCACCTTCAAAATATAAATGTCGCAAAATGCACTGTATCGAATCCGCCTCAGGTGGGACATTAATCCTCGATTTAAGACGGGGTAACGAGGAGTAAGTATGTCTAGCATGTATGCATATAAGGCGGACAACTTGTGACCAATGCTACAACAATAGACTGTGAAATCGGACGAGTCTTAATCACCTACTACATAAGCTATATTACTTATCATGCTGGTTGCATAAGTGGGAAATTGTTATCTATCAATCGATTTAGGAGAACAAAATGGCTGGAATTTTAGAAGGCATCCGAGTCATTGAGGTGGCCTCAATGGCAGCAGCGCCATCGGCAACCGTTATGCTTGCTGATCATGGCGCAGAAGTTATTAAAGTTGAACCGCTTTCAGGTGATTTGTGGCGCTATGGCCACATGGTTGCGGGAATGCCGAAGTGTGATATCCCTCATACTACATTTATTCAAAACCGTACCAAGAAATCTATCGCTCTGGACTTAAAAAAACCGGAAGCTCAAGAAGCTCTTTATAAACTCGTGGCGACAGCGGATGTTTTTCTAACTAATTCTCCACGTAATGTTCAGCGCACGCTTAAACATACTTACGAAGACATTAAAGCGATCAACCCCAAAATCGTCTATGCATGGATCAATGGTTTTGGTCTGGAAGGTGAAGACAAAGATGCACCTGGCTTTGACATGACAGCATGGTACGCGCGCAGCGGCATGATGGAAGAGCTTCGTCCGAAAGATGGTAACCCTGTACCACTACCAGTCGGTGCGGGTGATTTAGGCACAGCAACCGCACTTTACAGTGCGGTAATGTCTGGCTTGTTCCATCGCGAGCGCACGGGTGAAGGTTCTATGGTGTCTACATCTTTGCTAAACAATGGTATTTGGGCAAACTCAAGCATGATGCAAGCAGCGTTGTGTGGTGCTCCAGCGATGAAAAAATACCACCGTGAAGACTGGCCAAACCCTGTAACGGGGGGGGTGTTTAAAACCAAAGACGACCGTTTTGTGATTGTCGTGGAGTTAAACCCAGACAACATCGGTAACCTGCGTGATGCATTTGGTGCTTATCACCTGAAAGGCGATGAGCGTTTTGCAACACCGCAATTGCGTGGCAAAAACCATCGCGCTCTATTTGATGAGATGCAAAGCATCATCGGTCAACATGACCTAGAGACGGTATCTTCTCGCCTTAAGAGCTTTGGCGTTAACTTCAGTGTTGTGCAAACTACCGAAGAGTGTACACGTGACCAACACATGATTGACAACGGCTGCTTCCCTGAAGTCGAAGGTGCTGAAGGTATCCGTACTGTTGATAGCCCAATCCAAATTCAAGCGGAAGGCGTTAACAAAGTGTCACCAAAACGCCCACCAGCGATCGGGGAGCACACACTGACTGAGCTAACTGCGCTAGGGTACAGTGAAGAAGATGTTCAAGCACTGGCAGAAGCTCGTGCGGTTGGCTTACCTCGTAAGTAACACGATTCAGCTAATTAATTAAAAAGTAACGAAGAGGCAAAACACGCCTCTTCCACCTTCTACTAATATTCGTAAGGCGACAAAATATGGAACAAGGTCATAAATTCTTTGAAGACTTTGAAATCGGTGAAAGCTTCATGACTGGTGCACGTACCATTACCGAAACAGACATTGTGATGCACGCGATGCACAGTGGCGATTGGCAACCACATCACACCAATGAAGAGTTCGCAAAAGAGCAGCCATTCAAAACGCGTTTAGCGCACGGAAACCTAACCTTCTGTATCAGTACTGGACTAATATTCCAGGCTTCTTCAGAGAACCCTAACATCATGGCCTATGGGTTTAACAAGGTGCGTTATCCAAATCCGGTTTTCCCAGGTGACACCATCAAAGTTGAAGTCACGGTTACCGAGAAAAAAGACCACCCTAAGAAGAAAACTCATGGTGTTATGACGCAAACAGAAGTGACCACTAACCAGCGTGGTGAAACCGTTGCTTATGCGGAGCACCAGCTGTTCGTTGCTAAGCGTACCCCCTCCGAGTAAGTAAGAATCGAGTCTACCTCTCCGTAGCGGATAGGTGGGCTCTCACCGCTCTAGCAACCAAAGCAGTGAGGTTTTGTATTGCCCACCATGTGCTCTACGTAGAGAAACACAATCCTTAATTTTGATTAATACGATTAAATGTAGAAAGGAGATGTTTTCAGTGAAATTTAACGAATATAAAAGCTCCAAACTGGAACAATTTCGTTGCATGGACGTTGTGTGGCTGCTTAATCAGTGGGTTGAGCGTCAGCCAAACAAGCCTTTTATTGTTTGGTCTCCTTTCGATGATTGTTCAGACAAGTCGTGGACTTATTCGGAATTATCCGAATCAGCTAAGCAAGTGGCTGCTGGACTTTATAAACGTGGTGTACGTGAAGGACAGTTTGTCTTAATGCACTACGATAACTCTCCGGATTTTCTTATTGGTTGGTTTGCGTGCGCTTATTTAGGTGCCGTGCCCGTGACAACCAACACTCGCTCTGTGGCCGAAAACGTTAAGTACTTTGCGGAGGTAATGAAGCCAGTTTGTGCGATTACTTCAGCAGACTATGCGGCACTGGTACGAGAAGCGTGCGGTGATAAGACGCCTGTTATTGTTTCAGGCGACATAGATGAAGAACAGGCTAAGGCTTTAAATATTACGCCTTTTAGCGAACTAGCCTGTAATGAGGAGATTCCTGATCTTAGTTGTGACCCGGCAAGAAACTTTGCAGTACAGTTTACTTCAGGCACAACTTCACGCCCTAAGCCAACGCTTTGGACCCATGCCAATGCCCTCTGGGGCGGCAAGTCAATGTCATTCAACATGGGACTTACTCATGATGACAAAACATTGCTGTTTTTACCTTTGTTTCATGCCAACGCGCAGATTACGCTACTTAGTACACTATGGACTGGTGGTACGGTTGTCGTACAACCAAAGTTTTCCGCTTCACGCTTCTGGGATTCCTGTGTAGAGCATGATATTACCTGGGTATCTATGATTCCTTTTGCATTCAAAGCACTACAGGAGTTTGCGGTGCCAGAGCATAAAGTCCGTATCATGATGGGCTTAGAGCGCAAGCCTGACGTCGATAAAAAATTTAATACCCACACTATGGCGTTGTGGGGAATGACAGAAACCATGTCAGCGTGCATTGTCTCAGATCCTAACCATCCTGGCCCGGCTGGCAGCATAGGTCGTCCTTCTCCATTTTATGATATTGAGGTGCGTAAACCCGATGGAACGTCAGCAGGGCCTGGAGAGCAGGGCCGATTGTATGTATGGGGTGAGCGTGGCGTCAACTTATTCAAAGAATACTACCAACACGAAGAGCAGACCCAAGCAGCGTTTGACGAGACTGGCGCGCTTGATACCGGAGATATTGTTCGTATCGATGATGACGGGTGGTTTTACTATGTCAGCCGCGACAAAGATATGCTGCGTGTCGGCGGTGAAAACGTCGCCGCGTTAGAGATAGAAACCGCCATATATGATACGGGGCTTATCAAAGAGTGCGCCGTTATTGCACAAGCGCACTATATGCTCGGTGACGTTGCTGCCGCTTTTGTTTCACTCAATGAAGAGGGTCAAAAGCTTAAAGAAAGTGAATTATGTGCTCGGGTTATTGCTCACTGTAAAGAAACGCTGGCCGATTTTAAAATCCCACGTTCGGTGCATATTATTGAGGATTTTCCGCGTTCTACACTGGATAGAATTGCAAAAACGAAACTGCGTAAGCGATTGTTACCTATCGAGGAATGATAGTGATAATGGCTCACGCTTCAAATATAGGGAAATGAAATATGGGCGCATTGGAAATTTTAGTGCTACTTCTTGCCACAACTGGACCAACAAAAGCCGCTGTGGTGTTTTTAGGGTTAACAAAAAACGCAGATAAACAATTTAAGCGAAAACTTGCTTTCCGTTCGGCCGGAATCGCCGCTGTACTCTGTGTGCTATTCGCACTCTTGGGGGCGGGCATATTAGCGGTTCTAAAGATCAGCGTTGAAGCATTGCTGATTGCTGGTGGTGCCATACTGTTTGTGTTCGCACTCAATATGGTGATCGGTGAAGACAAAGAGGAAGAGCCTGGTGCTGAACCACCTGAGCCGAATATGGACTGGGCTGCGTTTCCATTAGCTATGCCGCTAATGGCTTCGCCACAAGGACTGGTTGCGATTGTTGCAATAGAAGCAACCTTCCAGAGCATAACACAGTCCATGATGTTAGTTGGACTCATACTGGTTGTGGCTGTAATAAATGTAATATTCATGATCGGGGCAGACCGCATTTTCGCCAAGGTTCCGCCTTCAGCATTGAAAGTCATTATGCGCGTGGCTGGTTTGCTGTTATGTGGGCTCGCAGTTCAAATCATGATTTACGGTTTTGATGGGCTGGGTTTGATACCGAGTGAAGCAGTAGAGCTTAATGGGTAACCTAGTCCTAATTTTAATTAGGAGTTGAAGATGACGTCGTACAAATATATGAAAACTGAGCAAGTTGGCAATGTAGGTATTGTAACTTTTAACCGCCCTGAAGCTATGAACGCGCTGAACGAGCAGGTCGCTCAAGAAGTAACAGATGCGCTAAAAGCTTTTGATGCGGATCCCTCTATCGGTTGCATGGTATTGGCAGGTGGCGAGAAGGTATTCTGTGCAGGTGCTGACCTAAAATGGATCGCTTCACAAGACTTTGAAAGTGCATACCACTCTGATCTTGCTGCTTACATGGACCAAGTTGCTAAGCTGCGCAAGCCGGTGATTGCAGCTGTAGCAGGTGTTGCGTTTGGTGGCGGAACTGAAATCTCATTGATGTGTGACATGATCATTGCTGATACTACGGCTAAATTCGCTCTTCCTGAAGTAACATTGGGTGTTATTCCTGGTGCAGGCGGCCCAGCTCGCCTAACTCGCGCTGTTGGTAAGTCAAAAGCGATGTACTACATTCTGACAGGCAAACCATTTGGTGCTGAAGAAGCCGAACAAATGGGTATGATTACCAAAGTGGTTGAGCAAGGCAAACACCTTGAAGAAGCGATGGAAGTAGCAAAGGCAATCGCAGCTAACCCACGTTTAGCAGTTCTAGCGGGTAAAGAGTCGGTGAACCAGCAAGCTGAAGTACCACTTGTTCCAGGCCTAAACCTAGAGCGTCGCCTGTTCCACGGTTTGTTTGGTACTGAAGATCAACGTGAAGGTATGACAGCGTTTGCGGAAAAACGTAAGCCAAACTACAAAAAGTACTAATATCAGTTGATTACTAATGTTAATAGGGAGAGGGAAACCTCTCCCTTTTTTTAACGTTACCATCATATTGGAGATTGTATGAAAAATCTCATGACTTCAGCCAAGCAATCCTGTCGCTTAACGCTACCGATTAGCGGAATTCTCATTTGTGCACCACTTTCTGCCGGTGAGTGCTAGTTTCAATCGCTTCACTAGTTACCGCACTAAAAGTTGCAGCAATCAATAATATGGATAGATAAAATGCACTTTGAATAGGTACGTTTTTATTTTTGAAGAATAATTTCATTACGAAGTTCCAAAAAAAAATAGGCCTGCACAATTTATGCGGGCCTAATCTTAGTATTTATTGACTGTGTGATTAATGAAATGCAGCGAGTTTATCTTGAGCTTTTTTACCAACAGATAAACTTAGGCATGAACAAGCAGCACCTGCAGCGACAGCCATCAAGCCAGCAAAAATCAGGCTATTAAATCCAAATAGATCGATAATCAGACCTGAACCTAAACTGGCGAAAACCGCGCCCAAAGAGAAAAAAATCATGTAAACAGAGAGAATTTGTGAATACGATTTACTTCCGAATAATGTCGACACCATAATTGGGTTGGCAACAGAGTTAAATGCAAATCCAGCACCGCCCAATAACATGTAAATTGCCAAGCCAAAACGCGAAGGAACTAAGAAAAGGCTTAATAGAGCAATAACCGCAATCGCAAAGAAAATTAAATTATCTTTGTATAAACCCAATTTATCAAACACCATGCCCGCCAGTACTTTACCTAGAACCATGCAAATACCAAAAACAGCCAGCACCATGCCTATCGCAGTTGCACTCAGCCCTTCAACCGCTAAATAAGAAGGTACTTGAATAACTAGGCCAGCCGCGAGGAATACAGTACAAATACCGAAACCAACGAACAAGAAGAAGCTCGGTGATTTAATCGCCGTCTTAAAGTCGATATCAATAACTTGAGCTTTGCTATCCTTCTCAGCGTCCGATTGACTTTCAACGGATTTCTCGCTATTTGCTCCATACGCAACCAAACCAATGTCTTCAGGTTTATTACGAATGATTAACACTGACAACAGTGTTGCTGCAATCATGATTACGGATAGATGAATATAGCCCGTTTGATAGCCGTAGTTGCCAATAACCGGCGCTAAGTAAGGCGCTATGAACGTTGGACTAAGACCAGTACCCGCCATCGCCAAACCAACCGCTAGACCACGCTTTTCAACGAACCAGTTGGTAAGAAGTGCCGGTACAGTGACCACAGAAGTTATGAATATTGCAATACCCGCAAGAATTGCCACAAGGTACATCGCATTTAGGCTTGGCACCAATCCCAAGCAACCCATCAACACTGACGACGTCATACCGAAGATAAGTACCGCCTTACGCGCACCCAGCTTAGCAATCACTTTGCCTGCAATAGCACCACCAATCAGAGTTCCGATGGTAATAAACATCACAATCATAGAGACTTGTGTTTGGTTAACGCTGAGCGTTTCCATAATATCAGCGAAAAAAATACCTTTAGTGCCAATAATGCCCATACCAATACTGTTGAGCAAAATGCCAGCAACAACGATATACCAACCGTAGAATATCTTGCCTTTTCGAGCGTTCACTTCTAATCACCTCTAATACAATAACCGATTGTTGATAATGTATATTTCGGTGATTTTCAGTACAGTGCATTTTACGACATTACTTACAAAGCTGAGTGTGTTAGTCCTTCGTGTGCTTTTCTGAATAGCAAATTGCGATATATTTTATCAAGTTTTTGAAAAAGAACTTGACGGATGCTTCGGATGAAAATTTATGTGATGCCACGTTACTTCCATAGCAAGGCTTGTACTCATTTTTTTCCGCATCGATCCGCTCTCAATTTTCGCATAATATATATTTCTTTGGATAACTTTAACTAAGGAAAACGCGCAAAAACACGCCAGCAGCGCAATCAACGTTACCCAACAAAAACGCCCTTCACATAAGTAAAGGGCGTTTGTTATTTGAGGTTTTGATTAGCGAATTATAACACCAACCCACCATCAATCTTGAGCACTTGTCCGGTTATAAACGCACTTTTATCAGACGCTAAAAATGCAACGCCATTGGCAATGTCTTGCGCAGAGCCCATGCGTCCCAAAGGCGTTTTACTTTCCATCATTTGAATGACTTTTTCAGGCAAGCTCTTTGTCATGTCGGTAGCGATAAAACCTGGTGCGACACAATTGACTCGGATTTGAGCGCCTTTTCTTGCTAACTCTTTCGCCCAGCCTTTGCTCATCGCTATCACGCCACCTTTACTCGCGCCATAATTACTTTGACCAATATTGCCATCCGTTCCCATGATAGACGAAATACTGACAATACTGCCTGCGCCTTGCTCTAGCATGACAGGTGCAACGCGCTGAGTGAGTAAAAACACCGCTTTTAGGTTCACGTCGATAACGCTGTCCCAGTCTTGCTCTAACATGTCTGGCAGCAGTGCATCTCTCGTTATCCCGGCGTTGTTGACCAGAACATCAATGCGTTGATGTTTCGCGACGATGCGGTCGACCACTTCACTTACCGCTGCGGCCTCACAGAGATTCACTTGATAACTTGAAAGGTTTGGCGACTGACTCCACTCCACAGGCGAGATATCTAGCCCCACGACGTGGAATCCATCTTCGAGTAATTGTTCGCAAATGGCCTGCCCTATACCGCGAGCAGCCCCTGTAACGACGGCGACTTTTTCGTCTTTCATCTTGGTCTTCCTTAAATGTTGAGAGTACAGATTCGCTTGTATCCCTAGCGTTTTTTGTTTTTATGCCTAGTCGCGCTACAGCTGCGCTTCTCATACGCAGGGTCTTTTATATCTTATAAAAACTATAGAAACAGTCTGGGAGTCGGATGTGAACTAATCAAGGCAACTTGATGACTATGGCAAGATCAACTTAAGAAAGTGTGTTGGAAGGAGCAAAGTTACACGATTGGAGGACTTGGATAGAAAAGTATTGATCTGATGACTCAAATACTACTTCATCAGACCAATATTACTTGTCTCTTAATCTCTTACAAAAGCTGGTTTTGTTATTTTCACCAGAAAAGGTTGAAGCAAAAGATTAAACAACATTCCAGTAATAAACAGGGTGATCACAATACTCGCACCACTTGGTAAGTCGTAGCGAGCCGATGCGGCAATACCCGATAAAATCCCAACAATACCGATGCTGATACTGGCGACAAAGAATCGAGTTCCCTTCAATGCTGCCGCACATAAAGCTGGAATAACCAACAAAGCAAATTCTAAATAAATGCCGGTTAACTTGACCGTAATGGGCATCAGGATAGCAAAGATCAGATAAAAACCACTACCACACATAAACGCAGGTTTTAACCAAACCAATAGCAACATCGCAGCGGTAATGAGTGCCAAAGGCCAAACGTCTGCCCAAGTCGCCCATAACAGTTGCCCATTAAGAATGCCTTGAATAAAGTCTCCGCCGTGTGGGTCTTTGCTCACCAGCAGGCTCGCCAGCGATGCAGACACCACAAACAAGCTGCCAATCATGGGCTCTAAATG
Source organism: Vibrio sp. VGrn 2 (assembly GCF_009361695.1). Lineage (NCBI taxonomy): Bacteria > Pseudomonadati > Pseudomonadota > Gammaproteobacteria > Vibrionales > Vibrionaceae > Vibrio > Vibrio sp. VGrn 2. The sequence continues at coordinate 12,420 of NZ_RBWD01000006.1, forward strand.
TTGCTGGTATCGTTTCTCCATTAAGGCAATCAAACCGCAAAGCATCAAAGACATAACCCAAGGGCCAATCATTTCACCAAAGAATGAGCCTGAGAACAGCGCGTATTGGCTCAACCAGTAGTGGCTTAATGCTGCCCCCAATGCCGCAACTTGCGCCACCGCCAAATCTATAAAGATGATCTGACGATTAAGAACTTGTTGCCCCAGAACGATGTTGCCAACTAACGCAATTAAGCCACACAAAACCGCAGGTAAAAGCCATGCATAATCTGCCATGACTTAGATCTTCACTGGAACGGGTGGCACTAACACATCCAGTAAATCATCAATAACCTGATCGTACATCTCATCCAAGCTTTCACCCTCAGAAACGGTCAATGGCAGTTGAATCACAGGTTTGTCAGTATGCTCCTGCAACCAGTTCGCTGGACGCTGATCCTGATGAGAGGAGTAAACAATCGCATCAAAACTGTCGGCATCTAACTTGGTAAGTGATTGCAGGTGAGATGTGGTCGGTGAAATGCCCGGTTTAGGTTCGAGATCGGCAATCTGCTTCATTCCGAGCCAATCGTACAAATAACGATACGTCGCGTGATAACCGACAACTTGCTTACCCTTTAAAGCCGCGCCTTTCTCATTCCATTCATTGAGTTTTTTTTGCCACTGCGCGCGAAACTTCATACCATTAACTTGGTAACTTTGTGCGTTGTCGGGATCAATCGCTTTTAAGCGCTCAGTTACTTTACGAGATAATGGAATCATGTCATTTGCCGCAAACTGAACATGTGGGTTTCCGTGCGCATGAATGTCCCCCATGCTGCGGTCAACATGATCATGAGAGTCCAACATACGCACGAAATCGGTCGCATAAATCATGCTTTGAGCACCATTTTGAACGGCACTATTGCCACTTCGATTTTGAAGCATCGGCAACCAACCTACCTCCAACTCAGCGCCAGAGCACATCGCCATGTCAGCTTGGCGCATCTTGGCAATTAAAGACGGACGAGCTTGAACATAATGCGGATCTTGCTTAGCCGTGGTTGCTGAGTAAATGGTGGCGTTTGGGGCATGACTTTCAAGAAAAGCTTTCCATTCAGGCTCACAAACGAAAATGTTGAGAGCCAAAGCAGGCGAAGAGATGATGGCAGATCCCGCCGCCATCATCACTAAACTGCATTTACTTATCGCAAGTTTAGAACGCATGTGCACCGTGCGCTCCAAATGTCATCACGTATTGCAGAGTAAACACGTTGTCTGTTTCGCTGTCTTGGTTATCAATGCGAGTGTATTGCGCACGGATCGTACCGAAATGAGAAGAATCCCATGCGATCATCGCATCCATCTCTTTATCATTCAGTGCTGTGAAATGCATATGATCGCCGTGTGCGTGGCCATCATAGCTTTCTGCTTCGCCGTAGCGTAGGCCTGCAGACCAACTTGGGTTGAAGCGGTAAACGCCCGAAACATAGTATGCGCTTAGGTTGTCTGGTGACTCTGCATCGTTCTTGTATTTGCTGTCTACTACTCCGTCTAACAACATGTATTCCGCAGATAGCGTGAAGTTGCTGTACTTGTAGTTACCATCTGGTGCCCACTTCCACACAAAATCTGCGCCGTATAGGTTCGCACCCGTTACAGCCGCAGCGTGGCTGTGGTCATGTTCTTCTTCGTGACCATGACCATGGTCGTGATCTTCGAATTCTTTAACTTTGCCATTTTCGTTACGCAGGTAACTTAAACCAAACTGCCAACTTGAAGATTCAGAGAAATCATTACCAAGCTTCATCGTTGTCGTGTAAACACCAACTTTAGAGCCATCTTCAACAGAAGACATCTTGTTGCCGCTTAATGCTTCTACACCAAATTTCACGTAAAGATCGGTTGGCAGAACGATGTTTGCGCGTACACCGTCATCATAGTAATGCGAACCAAGGAAAGTACGGTAAGCAATTGGGCGTTCAACGAAACTGTCAGTGTGCATGTGTTGATTGTTGAGGTAACCGAAGTCAGATAGGAATCGGCCTGCGCGCACGTTTACACCGTAAGGCAATGCCAAAGTTTCGATGAATGCTTCTTCAAGCTCTAATTCTGTCTCATCGCCATGACTTTCAAGAACAGCGGTCAACGCACCGTGAAACTTGTCGTCAATATTTGATGATAAGTTCAATTCCGTATGGCCTAGGCCAAAGCCCTCTTCACGCTCAGAATTATGACGTTGACCATCTTGGTAGTAGCCATCAACAACAACACCAATCTGTGGGTTCGATAATGTATCGGCAAAAACAGGGGACGCAAAAATGCTACCGATCGCGAGAGAAACCAATTTCTTATTCACTACTTCTTTCCTTTTGTTATGTTATAACATTTAATTTTGCGATGTTATAATATAACAATTATCATTACACAAGCAGAAATTTAACTTGGTTCCGACAGCTAGCTCGTATTCAATCCCTGATTTTGACTATCAACAAGTGAATCAATTGATGTTTTTTATACGTATACTATTGAGAGTCAATCATTAGATAAGTAATGGAATTTCAGTATGTTGAATATAGATTTCTCGAAAAGAATCGTGATAGAAACGAGGGAACAGGAGTGGATCGCCAGCCCTTCCAAAGGCGTGTGGCGTAAACCTTTGGAAAGAGAAGCCAAAGAATCAGGGCACACCACCAGCGTAGTGAAGTATGAGCCAAACTCGCACTTTTCGACTCATCCTCATCCTCACGGAGAAGAAATATTAGTGCTCGAAGGAGTGTTCTCTGACGAACATGGTGACTACCCTGCTGGAACCTACTTGCGTAACCCTCCTGGAAGTCAGCATGCGCCCTATAGCAAAGAAGGCTGTGTGATTTTAGTTAAACTAAATCAATTCAATTCTGATGATGTTGAAACAGTTCGCATCAACACGAACGAAGCGAATTGGTTACCTGGCATTGGTGGGCTGAAAGTCATGCCATTGCATGATTTTGAGCATGAACATGTCGCATTGGTTAAATGGCCGAAAGACGAGAAGTTTCAACCACACCGTCACTTTGGTGGTGAAGAAATTTTTGTGTTATCGGGGGAATTTAAAGACGAGCTAGGAACCTATCCTCCCTACTCTTGGATACGCAGTCCACATATGAGTGAGCACTTTCCTTTTGTAGAGCAAGAAACGGTCATTTGGGTAAAAACAGGCCACCTGCCACTCCAAGCTCCTGCTCAGCAATCCTAATGTTGGAATACTTGGCATCGTCCCTTGAAACTAAAATCGGCTCGTAGATTACGAGCCGATGATCATTGCGTCGCTAAGAGCCCATAATTCTCGAGTGGAGCCAATCTTTGAGCTCAGCTCGATTATGTTTTAACACGTTCATTTCGTGATCATCAATCGGGCTTCCTTGCAGTTCTAGTACGCGGATTTCCTTATCTAAAGCATTGTAGTTTTTAACGGTTTCAGCAAATGATGCATCGTTTTCGGCAAGCTGAGTAATGGTATCCAAATGTTCTGGGAATTCATGAGTTAATGAGTGATTTTCACCTAACATAGAGACCTCTTGGCTAGAGTTATTGATGTATATCTCCGCTCATTTTTTGAGCGACACATTCTTAACCATAGCACTTCATTGAGCACAATATCGTCGATTTGAGCACACTTTTACTGAACGTCTTAATGATGGTTCGTCGCTGTTTTCGGCCCGGTAACTCCGCTCGTTGTTATTCTGTACTTTGTCAATAATCGGCTACATTTAATACACTTCTCATAAAAAGGTACATCTAATGAACAGCATGAAAATTGGCCTAATCAGTGCATCAATAGCCGTTGCACTTATTGGCTGTAATTCAGACAGTGACTCTGTCAGTACAATGACTCCTGTTACTTTGTCCGTATCAGATGCCCCTATTGATGACGTATCAGAACTGGTGATCACATATAACAAAGTTGCATTTCTTCCTCTGGATGGTGGCACACCACAAGTATTCGATGTGTATAAAACAGACGAAGAAGGCCATTTGGTCGACGAAGATGGTAACCCCCTTCCCGAAGGTGAAGATCCACTCCCACTAAGTGTTAACTTACTCAACTTCCAAGGCAGTGACGCGCAGGAATTGGTGGATGATGAACTGATACCAACTGGTAATTATAAACTCTGCGTGTTTGCTAATGATGGCGATCATCCAAACTACCCATCGTATGTGATTGACGAAGCGACAGGAAATCAAATCCCACTAACCGTCAAAGGTGATGGGGCTTGCCCACAAGGTGTCGGAAAGGATCCTGATTCTGGGGTACTGTTCTTTAACAACACCTTTGCAGTCAACCCTGACAATAATGAGTTCGTAGTTGAATTTGATCTGCGCCGTGGCTTAAAAGACGGAACAGGCCAAAATGAAGGCTACAGCATTCAACGCACCTCCATCACTTTAATTAACACGGTTACAACGGGGGAGATTCAGGGTGATGTCGCAACATTGACCTATCAAAGCTGCGAAACGGATACCCCAAGTGCAAATGGATATTCGCACGCGGTCTACTTATATCAAGGAAATATCGCCGAAGAAAACATGGGGCCATTTGCCGGCGCAGAAGGCCAAGCAATGCCAATCGCAGCAGCGAACGTGGTTCAAGACGTTGATGATGCAAATTACGAGTACGAATTCGGTTTTGTAGAACCTGGTACTTACTCGGTCGGTTATACCTGTACGGCAAATGACGATTCTGAAGAAGGTATTGTCGCTGGCGAAACTTTCAGCATTTATCAATCAACTAGCGGACTTAACGTATCCGTTGGTACTGATACAGACGCAAACTTTTAAGATCCCCTAGAAATGGCAGAGTCAGCACAAGCTCTGCCTTTTCTTCATGGCGCTCTTGGTCAGTTCTTTGCTCACCATAAACCGACTCACACGATAATACGTTCATTTTCATCCTTAGAAGAAGCTAATGGGCAGATAGAAATCCAGCTCAAACGCCTCATCATGGCTGAGAAAGTGATTTTTATGATAATGGACATAAGCGGGTGTAGAACGCTGTTTAAAGCCAGAGTTAGGCAACCACTTCTCTAGTACCATACTCAGTTGAGGAAGAAGCTCACCATATACGCCCGTTAAGCGAAAGACGGCATGTAAACCGCCTGGGATGGTCATTTGATTCACGACGCCGCGCACTTTGAGCGGCGTATCAATCGCCATACAAGCCACATAACGACACTTGTCGAGTTCGACCCAAGCAGGATTGGAGTGATGCAAGCCGTATTGAACCGAAAAGTCCCGATTCTCAGAACTTGCCCACGCTTTCAAAATCAGCCACGCATTGCGAATGGAACGGTTATAGCCCTCATGTCGAACATACGCCGCAAAGCGTTGTGGGACCTCCATAATTTTAGGTTCTGGCAACTCGCGTTTCGCAACCCGATGATAACCCGCAGCCACTTCCGGATCCTTCAAATACGGTTTTTCTGCGACTTGTAAATCATGCTTTCTCCACGCACCGGGAGACATAGCGAACGTTGCTTTAAACGCTCGGCTAAAAGAAGATACCGAGCTAAAGCCGCACTTGTTAGCAATGTCTAACACCGATGAGCTGGTATCAAACATAAGTTGATTGGCAGCGTATTCCATTCTTGTACGGCGGATATATTGATGGATGGACTCCCCCACTACATCTTTAAAAATACGGTGGAAGTGTTGTTCAGAATAGGCTGCTACATCCGCCAGCTCTTTAGCCGATAACTCTCTGCTAATGTCCTGGTGAATGTAAAACAACACGTCATTGATTCTGGAAACTTGTTGATGGCTCACGGAGTAAACTTTCACTTAAATAGCATAAATGGACATGTTTAACAGCATAAATGGACACACCAAGCTTGGCAATTTACCTATACTATTTCTGACATAAAAAAAAGACAATTACGAGAAGCACAGCACATGGAAATCGCACAGTCATTACAACAAACTAAGTCATCCTACATTCGAGAGATCCTCGCAGCAGCGAGCGATAAGAACGTCATTTCTCTTGCGGGTGGCTTACCGGACGAAAAAACCTTCCCGATCGACTTAATGAAACCGACGCTCGAAAACCTCGCGAACATGCCAGAGGTGTTTCAATATGGCGCAACAGCAGGCTACGCACCACTACTTAACTTTTTGACCGATTATTACCAGCTGCCAGAATCTCATTTGGCGATGATCACAACGGGTTCTCAGCAAGGGCTAGATTTGATTGCGCGTGCGTACGTGAATACGGGCGATAAAGTGGTGATGGAAGCACCAAGCTACCTTGGTGCTATGCAAGTATTCGGTTTAGTGCAAGCCAACATCGTGACCGTTTCGCAAACCGAGTGTGGCCCAAACCTTGAAGAACTCGAGCAATGCTTTGCCACGCAGCAACCAAAAATGTTCTACGCCGTACCTGATTTTCACAACCCAACGGGCGTATGCTGGGCGCTAGAGACTCGCCAAAAAGTTGCCGAGCTTTGTATCCAATACGACGTGGCATTCATTGAAGACGCACCATACCGCGAGCTGCGTTTTTCTGGTGAAGCACTACCGCTGGTTTCGGATTTCTGCCCGCAGCACTCCATCGTGTTGCGTTCATTCTCCAAAATCGCCTCTCCAGGCTTGCGTATTGGTGTGGTAACGGGCAAACGCAGTTACCTTGAGCCACTCATCAAAATCAAACAAGGTGCCGATCTGCACTCTAGTATTCCTATGCAAGCTTTGCTGCATGGTCTACTGCAACATGACAACTTCGAAACGCACATTTCAACCATCTGTGCGCTTTACAAATCGCGTTACGATGTCATGTTTGCTGAGCTGCAAAAACAGCTGCCAGAAAGTTGCGTACTCAAACCTGTCGATGGTGGCATGTTTGTATGGGTCGAAATTCCAGAATGCGACACCTTCGAACTTGCGAAGACTCTTCTCGCAAACTGGGTTGCTGTGGTGCCTAGCCCGGTATTTTATCCGGAAGGTTCAAAGGTAAAAGCCGCTCTGCGTCTTAACTTTACCAATGCCACACCAGAAGAACTGACGACTGCTATCACTCGACTTGCGGATGTACTCAACGCTTTGTAATTAAGCGCATGCGTTAGAATTTGCCTTTGAGATTCGAAAAAGTCTCAAAGGCAGCATCAAAAAAGTTCCCCAAAAAATTTTATATTTTCTCTCAAATCAACTCTCTACAGTAAGTACCTGTTTTCTCTTGATCCTCTCACTCATATAAAAATGAGAACCTAATCACGTATTTGATGGTTAGAAAAGTTACGTCTATCTTTCAAACAAAAGACATCAACTTCGCAGCATTAATGTTCTCAATTTCAGACACTTTACTCAGTCGTGGCTTAGCGATTGAGTAAACGACTAGAAAGCATCTGCGGGCATACCCACTACGAAGGATTGACCAGAACCATTCTGAATGTCGCGAGCCAGTCTTTTGATTGGCAATTACGTCAGTGAATCGCACCAAATGACAGAGGGGTTATCAGGATGAACACTCGAACCACGACAGGACTCGTCGCCACTGGCTGGTCCGTTATCTTTTCACTTTTTACCGCATTCGCCGCGTATGCGAATACGTCTCCAAACTGTAGTGATGTTTTAGCGGGCAACACAACTGCCGTATCGCAAAAAATGATGGTTTTACTGGGCGAAGACATCACTAAATCCAACCGCATCACCACGGTGATTCCAGCCAAAAACAATCCATTTGTGACCGAAGCACTGGTCTCGGTTTCCAACGACGTGTCACCCAATGGACGTTTGCCACAAAAGACATTGGAAGAGATCAGAAAAGTACGCTCAGATTTGGAAAAAGCCGCACTGGAAGTGAGCCGATTACAAGGCACTTTTGAAGTCGCATTTGTTAGCTTGATTGATGGTTACTGCCAGTTCTCGAACCACGAACTTACTCAGCATGCCAAAATCGACTTTGACCATTTGGAAGGTCTCACGTTGTATTCAATCCCCGCTTTGTTAGCAATGGTGGATCAATCTTACGCCATGGCAGAAAATAGAATTGCTAGCGAGCAGGAACAGTTAAGCAACATCGAGAAAGAACAACAGAGACAGAAACAGCAAGCCAGTGCTGCCGCAGCAGCTCGTTACCAAGACGGTAACGTGTTGGTGAAAGTCGAGAATTTTGATGGCTCTAATGTGACGTTTTCCGTCACTAACGTCGGTTCACAAGGTTCATTACAGCCAAACTTCAACACGTTTAATGCCTATCGCACCGAAAGCGGAGAGCTAGTGTATAAATCGGAGTCTTTGTTGAACTTAGCAGATACTGCGGGTAATACGCTTGAAACCATGGGAATCGCAGAGCTCTCATCACGAGGGGGAAACAACTTGTCAATCTCTCCGGGTGAAACCCGAAAATTCGTCACCAGTATCGCGTCAGAAGTCGCACCACACGCACAGTTAAGCTTAGAGTTCCCAGCCAAAGTATTGAATACCGAACAAAACTTCACGCTGTCGTTTTCTGACACGACGGCCGTGGCTACAGCGAATGTAAATTAGCTGAAAAGTGCTCATCACAACGCGCACAGACGTAAACTTGTTGTTTGGCAGCAAACTCAAAGACAGGCACATTTCGCCTGTCTTTGCTTTCGGAAAAGTAAAATTATCACTGTTTGCACTTATAAGCATTAGCAAACATGGTAACCGATGTGGAGAAGTCCAACGGCTCATATAAATACAATGTATCTGCGCCTAAATCTGCCGCTTTGATGCGCATTTGGTTTAACGTACCCCAGACCATGTCTTTATCTGCGTGCAGCCAATAATCATAAAAGTGCCCTTCCGAGCCAATTACCGTTCCCATTAGCTCGCAGTTTTCAATCGCACTCACGTTGTCCCAAAGCACTTGGACTTGCTCAGATTCTTGGGTCGGGAACGTCACACATCCCGTCAATGATGCCGCTAACGCAAGACACATCACTCGCTTTTTCATAGTCATATCGCCTAAAAATTATTTAGATGGCGGATTTTATGAATTGCTTATGTGATGACCAACAAAATATTTCTATCGCCCCTTTAAATAGAAATAATGGAAGCGAAGAAAACTCTAAAGGCAGCGTATACCGCTAGTAATCACATGACATCTAAGATAAAACAGTAGCGATAATATACGGATGAGGGATAGAGTCTGGTTTCTAAAAATAAGCTAATTCGCTACACGGCTACGGAAGTCGCTGATGCATTTGAAAAAGAAGATGAGCTCATTAAACAAGTTCAGTCCAACCAACTCTCGCAAGTGCTATTACTTTGGCAAGTAAAAAGCCCGACGCTCGTGCTTCCCGCAGGTAAAAAGTGGCCTATTTCTAACGAGTTAGAACATGCGTTAAATGCGTCTGGCTGGAAACTCTTTTCTCGTAAAACTGGCGGTGCCCCCGTCCCTCAAGTACCGGGTATTATTAATCTATCCCACATCTATCACTGGCCAGACGGTGAGCCTTACGACATCAAGAAAGCGTATCTCGATTTGTGTGCGATTTTGACAGTTTTCTTTGAGCAGCAGGGCGTGAAAGTAGATGTCCATGCTACGCCTTATTCCTACTGTGATGGCGAGTACAACCTCAATATTGGTGGTCAAAAAGTTGTGGGAACCGCGCAGCGCGTTTTACTGAAAAAAGGCGGTGGACAAGTGGTGTTATCACAAGCATGCATTCTGATTGATGCCGACGTTGAAAAGATTGTCGCACCGGTAAAATTGTGTAATCAACTGTGCGGTCACAACGATGATATTCGTGGTGATGTCCACACACCGCTCTTCAATCATATATCCGACCGCCCCTCGATAGATTCACTCTTTCAGCAACTGACTAACGCGTTTTTAATGCATGCTAAAGGCAACTAAAGGCGCGTTAACAACCAAAAGAAAAGGAGCTTTTCGCTCCTTTCCTACTCAATCAACCAACGTTAAAAGCGAACTTCCACTTCGACCCCTTCAATCCATCGACTTTTTTCCAACGGCTCATCAAAGCTCAGTGTGACTTTTAAATAGGCAGGCTGCCCTTCAAATGGGCTTTGAAGTTCCGAAGGCAATTTGTTCACAACCTCAACCGGCTTCGATACCGTCGCATTAAACTTTCGACCATCAGGAAATACGACTTTTGCTTTGGTTTCTATATTACTGTATTCGAGGTATTTAGGATTTAGAAAAGCCGTAATTTCAGGTGTCACGTTGCGAGCAATCGTGAGCAATGGCGTATTTTCCGATACATTTTGCCCCTCATGCACATGAATATCGAGTACACGACCGTCCATAGGAGAACGGAAGGTGAGATCTTCTTGTTGAGCACGCTTTACTACCAGCTCACGCATTAAAGAACGATACTCTTGTGTCACTGGACCAGCCAACTCTAACTCTTCCAAGTTACGCATCGCATCCACATAAGCAATTTTCTGACTGCTTAACTGATTGCTCAGTGAGTTATTCACACTCACAATAGCCGCGTAATCCACCTCAGACACTTGCCCTTTCTTTCTGTAAAGGTCGTATTTTTTCTGAATATCACGGACCTTCTTCAAGCCTTCGGCTGAGCTTTCAATAGCACTTTTGTATAGCTCATCAGTACTTTGCACCTGATTTTTAGACAGTTTCACCAGCTCATCTTTAATGAAATCAATCTCTTTATTCAACGCATTATCTTTTAACAACAGCAGCGCTTGATCCTGAGTCACTTCCGTACCGACATTCACAGGCACTGGCCCAACAATGGCAGAGCGAGTTGCCGTCACCGTAAGTGGATGTGACGTGATTATGGCAGGCGCCGTCACTAACACTTGCGTTCTAAACAAATAATAAGCCATAAACAAAAGCGGACTGATTACAATCGCTAAAATCAAGTACCAACGGAGACGATAACCGCCACGCTTTGCCTGTCCGTAGACGACTTTCATCCCGTTCTCAGACTGCGGCTTGTTTTTCTTATCTAAGTGAAAGTTAACTTTCATACTAAAACTTTTTACCTCGCTTCAATACCCACCAAGGTGCCATACTCGATTCTTCATGACTTCTCCTCACAACTTCATTAACCATTGAGAAAGCGGTAATCAAACGCATGAAAAACTGGTAGACAGGGTAAAGAAATAACCATTTCGCTGACTTCAAATCCTCTTTTTTTCTCTCTGATACAAGCCCAATGTAGACAACAAAAATCAGAGCAGATAAGAAGAGGTAGACAAAATAGAGCATTAGCATCAACGCCAATACAAATTTAAGTGGATAGACAATCACCATGTACACGCTAAATATCACCACAAGCAGCGGCAATAAAACGTTTTGAATCACGCCATAAGCCAAAGTGAATAAAAAGTTCCCCCAACCAAGTAGCCGTGGAGACAACCCTTCATTGTGTTTACGCAAAAACAAAAACAATAAATCGCCATCCCAACGCAACCGCTGCAATACCAAACCTTTCAACGTATCTGGTACATCAGTATGGCCGATGGAGTGCGTCGAAAAGGCCAATTTATTATCAGGGTAACGACGTTTGTATTGCTTCAAGCGCATGGTTAAGTCGAGATCTTCTGCGGTATGCGTATCCCAGCCCCCCACTTGCTTAAGCAGATTCTTCCGAAACGCTCCGAATGCGCCAGAAATGTTATTAAGCACTCCCCATGTCGCCATCCCCGTTTTACCGGCTTGCATCGACAGCATGTACTCCAAGGATTGCATTTTGGTCAACAAGTTGGCGTTATGGTTGCGAACTCTTAACGCACCACCACTCGCAATCACATTTTTATCCGCGAACTGTTTCATCATGGTGAAGACCATGTCGTTATCGAATGACGTATCTCCATCCACGTTAATGACGATTTCACCACTAGCCATTGATAAGCCAGCATTCAGTGTTGAAACCCGGCCTCCTCGTTGCCATTTTGGCAACACACGCACTTTACGATTACGAACGCCTGCATGCCTTTTCTCACCATTTAACGCGGCTTGATAGGTATCTTGGTTTTGTACCGCCCCATCAACCACAGCAAGTACTTCGATATGACCTGGGTAAACTTGCTCAACTAACGTATCGATAGTGATCCCAATCGCGTCACCTTCACCATAACAAGTAATAACGAAACTCACTGAAGGAAACCGCTTTAATTCTGGGTCTTCTTGCGCATATGACCAACGAAATATCCCTGTTAGCACCAGCAAATATAGAGGTAGCTCGATAATGATCATGACGGGAAACAGCAATAGCCATAACTCTTCATTGTGAAGTAGCATGCCTCGAAGATAGTCGAGCAGAACGAGACTATCTTGCAGCATAAATCTCACCCATCAGCGATTCCATCCAAACAGAAACACCGTCTTCAATGATCGGATCGGGCAGGTCCCAAGCAAAGACATCCAACTCAAACTCTTCGTCTTCAACAAGTTCACAACTTTTGCTGTAAAATGGACAGGCTCGCGTTGGTCGTATTTGGCATTAGGACAAGCAACACATCCTGTTTGTACTGACAACAGATATCGGTATCTCTAAACAAGCCGCTAAGACGACGCGTCAGTTGATCCATCAATGAGAATAATTTTGCATCGCCATATTGCTTACCGTATTCATCGATCGTCGGTAAATGCAGTCCAAGTAGAAGGTGCTGTTCTTTGTGTCTCAGCGCGACTTTATTTAACCATGCAAGCAAATTTTGGAAAAAGCTGACTTCCACTTTGCCTTTGATCGAGAGTTCAGGAGCTTGAATGGACTTACCGTGTTGGAAAATGTATTCACCCACTTCACCAAGTCGATATTGGTAAATTTTACGGACAACAAGCTCTTCGACTTTGATCTTTGAGTCACAACTTAAACATTGACTGATCGTCGCCGCTTCAACAAATAAACTGGAGCAACTATTACAAACGTGGTTTTCAAGCGGGCGATCATAATCAACACCGATATGGCGCAGCTGGGTCAAACATTTAGGGCACTCAAGCTTTCCACGTCGCTGAAAGCTGTGTTGTTCACCAACATGGCCACAAGTGAAACAGTGCAAAGAGCTTTGAGAGTCGATATCGATGCTGCTGCAATCCGGGCACACCTCTACATAATTCAAGTGTCCGCTGTTGCAATGGGAACAAACACGAATTCTATCGATCAGTACTTCCGCTTCTAATACTCCGCGACCTTGCTCTGAGAACACGTATCGATAAGTCGAATAAATATCAGGAAACAACATATCAATGATTGGGTACGAATAAACCGACATAGACTCTAAGCTTTTTAAAGCAGTCACTCTTCGCTGACGATTGACCCCAAGCCAACCAATCAAAGGGTCTAACACTTCCGGTTCATCAATGGCATCGAGCTTATTTTGAATAGATCGCCAAATTTTTATTGATTCTCTAACTTCAAATACACCGTCGGTAACGCATCGAGAATAAGGGGTTTCCACGGAGACATAAACCGCCCAAGACCAACGCCCTTTCTCCTGATAAAACGCTTTCAGAGCAGTATCTATTTGGTGTGGATCTTGATAAGCAATACACACCATGCCACCGAGTCCCGTTGCCACCTCATCAATATGATTAACCAAAACCATATCTTCAGCTAACTCACTGACAGGCTGTTCACCAACCCAGTAGAAATTGTTATTTATTGACGACATTTTATTAGTTCTCACAACCACAAAATTAATTCATAACATCAGAAATATAGAACTTGCAGTAACAAAGCACTCTAGGTAGACAAGCCTTGCCACCGTTAAATACAACAATAGAACAAATATTTAGAGAGCTTTAACTCAGGCAGTAAAAGCAGAAAGATCTCTGAATAAAGTGTGAAGGAGGCCGTGAGTAGAGAAATCGGATAGCAAAGCGCATAGTACAACCTTTTGTTAGCAAGCTGGGATAATAGTGCGATTTGATGATGAATGAGATCCTTGCATTCACATCAAGCTCATTGTTTTATATCAGTCGATTCCTTTCTGCTCAGCATTTAACCATACCGACATGTATCAAATCTGAGACTTGGTAATACTTTACTAACTAATTCCCATTAAAATTGAGTGGCAAAACACTGAATAACATTCAATCATTCTGATTGTTTATCAAACAAGTATTTTTAAGCCATTTGAATGATTAATAATCACCATTTGTCTCGCTGTTTTTTCTGAAAGAACACGTAACACATTCAAACTACAGAATGAATCTACGTCACTTTTCTATGCTCTTTTTTGTTCAAAAAAGAAATGAGATCCAGTTCAAATATTTATCCATAACAGAATTAGTTGAAGCCAGCGCGTAAAAGCCTCAGAATGTCGCACTTTTCGTACCGATTTGTTTTCGGCGCGTTGTTATCTAACTCTACAATTGAGAATCATACATATGGGTTTTACCTCTTTAGGTCTATCTGCTCCAATCCTTAAAGCTATTCAAGAAAAAGGCTACGACACCCCTTCGCCAATTCAGGCAAAAGCAATTCCTGCTATTTTGGAAGGGAAAGACGTAATGGCAGCAGCGCAGACTGGTACAGGTAAAACTGCAGGCTTTACGCTACCGATTCTTGAGCGTTTATCGAACGGCCCTCGCGTTCGTGCTAACCAAGTTCGAGCACTGATCCTAACGCCAACACGTGAGCTTGCAGCTCAGGTGCAAGAAAACGTATTTATGTACGGCCGTCATCTTCCACTAAGCAGTGCGGTTGTTTTTGGTGGTGTGAAGATCAACCCGCAAATGCAGCGTCTTCGCAAAGGTGCGGATGTGTTGGTCGCGACACCAGGCCGCCTGATGGATTTGTACAACCAAAATGCAGTGAAGTTCGACCAACTGGAAGTGCTAGTACTGGACGAAGCAGACCGCATGCTAGATATGGGCTTTATCCGTGACATTCGTAAGATCCTAGCTCTGCTACCAAAACAGCGTCAGAACCTACTTTTCTCTGCAACTTTCTCGGATGAAATCCGCGACCTTGCGAAAGGCTTGGTGAACAACCCGGTTGAGATTTCCGTTAACCCGGCAAACTCGACGGCGAGAACGGTTGAGCAAAGCATCTACCCAGCAGACGTGAAGAAGAAAGCACCGATGTTGGTTAAATTGATCAAAGACGGCGATTGGAAGCAAGTGCTGGTGTTTACGAAAACGAAACACGGCGCAAACCGTCTGGCGAAGTTCCTGATCGAACAAAACCTACCGGCTGCTGCCATCCACGGCAACAAGAGCCAAGGCGCGCGTACCAAAGCACTGGCGGATTTTAAATCGGGTGAAATTCGTGTGTTGGTCGCGACGGACATTGCTGCGCGCGGTATCGATATTCCTCAATTACCGCAAGTGGTGAACTTTGAGCTACCTAAAGTGGCAGAAGACTACGTTCACCGTATTGGTCGTACTGGCCGTGCTGGCGAAGTAGGTAAAGCGATTTCACTGGTTTGTGCGCTGGAAGCATCTGAGCTGTTTGCGATTGAACGTTTGATTCAAGAAGTGCTACCACGTAAAGAGTTGGAAGGTTTTGCGCCAACCAATGTAGTGCCAGAATCTAAACTGGATACTCGCCCAATCAAACCGAAAAAACCTAAGAAGCCGAAAAAACCAAAAGCACCAAATGCTGCAAGTGAAAACGCCCCAGTAACCGAAAAGAAAGCAGGCAATGGTGCAAACAAACCTAAACGTCGCTTCAACGGTGGTAACAACGGCAACAAAAACAGCACCAACCAAGGCGGTGCGGGTAAGCCTAAAGGCAACCGTGAAGGCCAAGGTCGTGCACACAGCAAACCAGATGACCGTAAACCTAACGGCAACAAGCCAAATGGCAATAAACCGAGTGGAAATAAACCAAACGGTAATAAGAGTGGCAACGCTGGTAAACCGTCTGGTAACCGCAAGCCAAACAATGCTAAACCTGCAGGAAACAAACCATCAGGTCAGCGCCGTAAACCTCGTCCGCAGGCTGCAAACTAATCTGTAAACGGCCACCGATAGCAAATACAACAAAGCCGCTGATAATCTCAGCGGCTTTGTTTTTCTTAGAACACAGTTTTTTAGAACACAGCGTTGTTAAAACAGCCTACATTAAAGGTGTGATTCGAATATCTGCGATTTGCGCTTCGTTCTTTTCACCCTCAATACCACCAGCGTAGATGTAGGTTTCATTCGATGTGAGGTAACTCATATTGAAGTGATCCTTCAGCGCGATCTGATAGGTTTTCCCCTGCTCCAACGCCACTTCAATTGGCGTTGAGTAACGCATACCTTGGTTTTCACCAATATGGCCCATCTGCAAATAACCTTGACCAACCACTTTGCCTGCATCATCCAATACCTCTAACAATTTCACGGTATTCGTAATGCCAGTATTAAGTTGCCCTAGGTTATTGTTGTACCAAGCATCGAACTGGTAAGTGCCCGTTACAGGAGCTGTAAACGACTCTGCACCCTTTACGATGCCACTGTCTTTGCTCACCGTAACCACTGAGACATTGTCTTTGAGTGGCTGATATTCGCCAGCAAGTTTGATGCGGCTCTCTTCACCGACACAAACTGGTTGGCTTGGGTTAGAACGGAAGCCTTTATCGTTAATGCTTTCAGCCAAATAACAAGCAAAACCTGTTGGCGTATCGGAATAAGATTGAGCAATCACGTTCTTTTGAATCAGCTCGCCATTGCGATACAAGTTCACGTTGTACTTGCTCGTCACGTCAATCGAAACCGAATTATCAACGCTTGTTACCACCAATGTTGGCTCTTGCGGAGAATAAACGCGGCTATCTTCACTCACATACGGTTTCACACCAGAGACTAAAGTAATGCTGCTATCTACATTCACAAGCGCGCCCAGTGTCACGTGGAAATGCCCCTCTTCGTCCATCGTGACATTTTCAACTGGGTAGTAACCTGTTTCATCTTTGCTTACTTCAGGCAAGTCAATCGTTACCGAGTAGTTCTTTCCTTTAAAGGCAAAGTTTTCCAACGTGATTTGTTCAGACTGAGCCAACAAGTTATTGCGCACCCAACTTGTGATAAACGGCTTCACTTCCAACTTACCTGTTTCGGTATGGATGCCGAATAGGGTCTCTACCACCATGTTCAAGTAGCCACCCACAGACCAAAGCTGACGCTGAGAGTTAATCACTGGGCCATCCAAGCTCGGATCTTCGCCATGATCACTATGGATGATGAATGACTTACCAGAAAGCCACTCTAAGTTTTCCATGTTGGATAAATTGGTTGCCGTACCACGAACCAACGATTGAATGGCATTGTTCGCTGCTGCCACGTTTTGTGTTTGATGCGCGGCGCGCAAGCTGTACGCGGTAACAAATGGCCAAATTGCGCGGTTATGGTACACAGGCACGTCTGGTTGTTGAGGGAAATAAACCGGCACGCCAAACTCACTGTGTGGGTAATTGGCCATGATTTGTTTCGCCTGCGCATCACTTGCCACGCCACTGATGATCGCCAACGCTTCACCCAACATGTCGTATTTGTCGACCGCGATGTCTTTGCCATTGTCAAACAAATAGCTTACGTACATACCGCGTTCGGCATTCCAAAACTGGTCGTTGATAGCGGTTTTTAACTGCTCAGCCCACTCGGTGTATTTGACCGCGTTGGTTGAATCGTACTTCTCTGCCAACTTAGCCGCGAGCTGAATCGCGCGGTAGTGAACCACGTTTGTCGATAACGCTTTGCTGCTACCAATCGCATTGACATCGTTTGGCGTCCACGTTGAATACGTTTGCTCACGCCAATCGAGGAATGATTGCTCACCAGTGTATAAACTAGATTTCGCATCAAAAGCCGCAAGGCGATCGGCTTCAAGTGTATTACTGATAGCGTTATATGCGCGCTCAGCAAACTGGTTGTACTCTTCTCCATCCAATGCCGAAAGTAAGCGTTCTGCACCCAGCGCCCAAGTCGTGCGGTCGGTACTGATTGGCCAGCTACCGCCCGTGCCCGTATCTTGGACAATCTGTTCGCCATCGTATTGCTGATCGGTTGTGTCACGGAAAGCAGACAGTTTAAAGTTGAGACCATTTTGCACGCGAGTTGGATTCATCAATGCAAGCGAAAGGTCTGCTGCGTACGCCAAATCACGCGTCCATACGTAATGCCACTTCGCGCCCGTCTCAAAAACTTCCACTTTGATTGGGTTGTTGTAGTTGTAATTGCCGTCTTTGATTTCAGAAACGGCAAGCTGGTCTAGCTCTTTCATCGTCAACGCAAACAACGCATCAAACGCGACATCACCCGACACCACTCGCGGCCCTGTTTGCTCATTAATCACTAAGCCTTGGTCGAGCGCATCACGCAATTCTGTCGTCGTTGAAATACCAAATTCACGTAGCTCAGCTTTAGGATCTTTCACCGAGAAAATCACGGTATCACTCGAATCATCGTAATTGGCGAACAGTTTCACTTCTTTACTCTGATGCCCTTCATGCACCATTGCAGGGTCGAGAATCGCATCAGAGTAGTATTTTTCCGCTTCTTCTTGCGTTGCTTTCGTCACAGTCATTGTCGCGCGACTTTCATCGGCAAAGCTCACAGAAAACTTGTAATACCCTTTGTCTTCAAACGTGATCTCAGAGTTACAATCATCGTTCATACACGCTTCATTCGTGTCTGGTTTTGGCAGGTACTCCTGAGCCTTATCGAACGTCGCGGGCTCCTCAAAATAGGTGTATTGGATCTGCCAACCCGGATCAGCAATCTTGAACTGATTGCTACCTCGAGCGACGCGCAGTACGGTTTCGTACTCGTTATTACCCAAATAGTTTAGCTTGGCATGCTCTGCCGTGCCCCAATCCCCATTTAAACCACGTAAATATAAGTCGGCTGAAATAATTGGTTTGTCGACCGGCACAGGCGCATCAGAGGAATCTGATCCACATCCAGCAAGACCAATACAAGACGCGACAGCAAGCGCAATAAAACTCGGTTTCATGTTCATCCCTTAGATTGTTGTTTTGGCGACAGTCTAAAGAACACCCTTTTGAGGGGAAAATAGGAAGTCAGGAGCGAGCTATAGATAACATCTATACGTCAAACCCCAATAGTGATTTAGATCTATGAAATGCGCATAATTTCAATCAAATGAGATTACAGATTTGTGATTTATAAATGAAATTGTGCAAAATACCCCTCGTTATTAGAGGGGAAAGAAAATGGACAAATCTCTGCAGCAATTTTTACTGGTTGCACGCTGCCAAAGCATCAGCGCTGCGGCAAGAATGGCAGGGTTAAGCCAGCCAACGGTAACAAGCAATTTAAAGAAGCTGGAAGAGAATCTCGGCGTGACGCTGTTTGAACGTCACCCTAATGGCATGGTGTTGACCGAATACGGGCGCATCCTCTATCGCCATAGCAACGCAATGCAGCATGAATACAACCAAATGATGCAAAGCATTGATGAACGGAAACAGTACCAAGTCGGAAAAATTAAAATGGGTACTGGCGATGCGTGGTGGCCGCTGTTCGTCAAACAAGCACTCAATGAACATCTGACCAAGCAGCCATCGGCATCTACGCACGTCGAATTTGGCAACCACTTAGGCTTGATGGATTCATTAATCAACGAACAGATTGAATTCTTCATCGGCCACGAGATTGTCGGCTTGTCGTCTAAATGCGATGTTACGTTTATTCCGTTATTTCAAACGGTTGATGCCTATTTTGTTTCACCAAACCATCCACTGCTAGGTAAAACCGTCACCGAAGAGATGCTGCACGAATACCCTGCTCTTTCGGTCACTTATGACGCTAAGAAATTCGCTCACGTCATCGATAACCCAATCCCGAAACAAAATGAACGCGAAAGGCAGCAACTGGATGACAGACCGACTTACGAAGTGGATTCTCTGCTCGCCAGTATTGATGTACTGAAAGAAAGCGTCGCGGTGATGTCTTATACCCGCCATCTGCAACCGTATTTGGAATCCTTTGGCTTACGATGCTTAACCATGGAAAACGAACCAAACCCTGGCACCGTCGGGATTTATCGCCACCGCCGAGAAACCTCTGAATCGCATCTAGATCTGATTGCTGGTATCACTCAGCGCGCTAAATTGCTCAACTAGAAAGTCCAAAAACAGGCGAACTCTTTTCGGTTGATATTTGCGGCTTTGATAAATGACATGCAGATCCGCTTCTGCGCCTTGCGAAAAGGCGCTGAAGTTTTTCATATACCCATCCAAAACCGTTACTAAACGTTGTTGTTTTAGGTCTTGCTGAATATCTAAAATCGATTTCAACGCAATCCCCGCACCGTCCAACGCCCATTGTCGAATCACTTCACCATCATCAGAAAAGCGCTTTGGCGTGACCGTGATCGTTTGGTGAGACTCTTCATCTTTAAAGTGCCACGTTTTTAATTCTTCATTGCTGCGCACCATGGCTAAGCAGCGATGATCCGCGAGATCTTGAGGACAGTTTGGGATACCTTGCTTCAACAAATAATCAGGTGACGCGCACAGTACGCGTTGACTCGATGCCAGCTTGCGCGAAATGAGATTGCTGTCCGCTAACTCGCCGTAACGAATCACTAAATCGAGCCCCGATTCAGCCAAGTTCGACAAATTGTCATTAAGATAAAGATAAGGCGTCACATCCGGATATTGCTCAGAAAAAGCCGACACCATCGGCGAAATAATTTGTTTGCCAATATCTCGTGGAGCTGAAATTTTCAACGTTCCGCGCACTTGCGAAATACCCGTTTGCAGTAAGTTTTCCGTCTCTTTCACGCTATCAATGATGTTCAGACAAGCTTGATGGTACATTGCCCCGGCGTCCGTGAGTGATACGTGGCGTGTGCTTCGGTTGAGCAGCTTTACACCATAGCGTTCTTCTATCGCTTGCAGCCTTGCCGTTACCGTCGCCGGAGACAAACCTAGCTCCCTTCCCGCCGCTGCCAGACCTTGATGTTTAACGATGCTGACAAACAACGTCATATCCGAAAACTTATCCATCTTCGCGCCCTTATTGTTTAGAAAAACTGAATAATCAATTCAGATATTACCCAATTATCAAATTAAGTCGAATCCATATACTGGCCCTATCGACATTGTTTAGACCCAGAACATTATGTGACAGGGCAAAGTTAAACGCCGTAAAGCTGTATTCGGCGTCACTGTGTTCAACGCACAACAACACGCCCTGCCCAGCCAGAGATAGGAAACAAAACATGAAACTGTACATTTATGAACATTGCCCCTTTAGCGCCCGCGTCCGTTTTGTTGCAGGCATGCTGAATATTCAGCTCGACGTCATCAACATTGCTTATGACGACGAGAGCACCACCACAAACATCATCGGCGCCAAACAAGTTCCTCTTTTGATCAAAGACAATGGTGAAGCCATGGCGGAAAGCTTAGACATCATCAACTACTTCCTTGAATTGGCATCTTCCAATGAAAGCAGCCAACCCTCAACACCGGTTTTAGACTGGCAAAAACAAGCGTTTTTACCGCTACAAAAAGTCGGATATCCGCGTTGGTCAAACATGACGTTACCGGAATTTGCAACAGAAACCGCGAAACAAGCATGGCGTGCAAAAAAAGAAACCGAAGCGTTAAATTTTGAAGCTTTGATTAACGATACACCTGCGATTGCGAAAGAAGTCGCCGCTTTGATAGAACAAACTAAACCCTTGCTCAACCTAAGTTCAGAAAAGCAAACGTCACTGGTTGATCAAGCCATTATGTTTTCCATTCTACGCGGCTTTTTCAGTGCGCCCGAAGTGCAATGGGATCCAGCCGTACTTCACTGGATGGCAACCGCTCGTAAAGCGACCAACGTGCCAGTACTTATCTGAGGAGCGCAACATGAAACAAAGAACAAATAAGCTGTTTGAACCAGCTCAACTAAAAGCGTTGTCACTACAAAACCGTATTGTCATGGCACCAATGACTCGCGCACGCACCAGTCAGCCGGGCAACATCCCGAATGAGATGATGGCAACGTATTATCAACAGCGCGCTTCTGCCGGGCTGATCATTTCCGAAGCCACACAAATTTCGGACGATTCTCAAGGCTACTCGTTCACCCCTGGCGTTTACACCGATGCGCAAGTGGCGGGCTGGCAGGGTGTGACCCAAGCGGTCAAATCACAAGGCGCAGCGATGTTTTGTCAGCTATGGCATGTGGGCAGAGTGTCTCACCCAACATTCCAAAATGGTGAACAGCCTATCGCACCATCTGCGCTCGCTCCGGTAGAGACGCAAGTTTGGATTGCGGATGAACAAGGCAACGGCAATCTGGTCGATTGTGTTGAGCCACGCGCCATGACACAAGCGGACATCAACCGAGTTGTCGGTGATTTCGCGAACGCAGCCAAACGCGCCATTGAATCGGGTTTTGATGGGGTAGAAATCCACGGCGGGAATGGGTATCTGATCGATCAGTTCTTAAGAACCAACTCAAACCATCGAACAGACAACTACGGCGGTTCACGAGAAAATCGTATCCGTTTTCTTATCGAAGTAGTGGATGCAGTTATCGCCGCTGTCGGTGCGCATCGAGTTGGAGTGAGATTGGCACCATTCATTACGTTTAAAGATATGGACTGCCCAGATATCGTGCCAACAATCTTGGAAGCATCAAAACAGCTACAGGAGCGCGACATTGCCTACTTGCACTTGTCCGAGGCCGATTGGGCCGATGCACCAACGATTCCCGAGACGTTTCGAATCGAACTTAGAAAGCGCTTTCGCAACGCTATCATTGTCGCAGGTCGCTACGATCCTCAACGAGCAAACGAAGTGTTAGAGAAAGGCTACGCGGATCTTGTCGCATTCGGACGACCATTCGTAGCAAACCCAGACTTAGTCTCTCGCTTGCAACATCACCATCCGTTGGCAGAACTCGATGGCTCAACGTTGTTTGGCGGAAACGAACGAGGCTACACCGATTACCCTGCTCTGCAACAGGAATACGCAGAACAGGCCTAACAAAAAAAAGCCCCAACCTAGCTGCTACGGTTGGGGCTGTCACCAAACTAGAATTGGTTTTAGCTAGCTTAATCTGGCTAAGAGTTAAATCACTTCTAACGCGCCGCTGCGCCAAGGTTCGATAACGACTTTGATGTGATCATTTGGCGTCATTAACTGTCTAAACGCATCTTCCACACCATCGATTCCCACTTTGGCGGTAAGCATTTTCTGCCAAGGCAACTTGTGTTCGGCAATCGCTTGAAGGCATTGCTCAAACTCTTGCGGTTGGTAGTAGTAAGAGAATCTCAAATCGAGCTCTTTTACCGTCGCGTACGCGTAGTTAATGGTTGCTGGAGCCGTATGAATGCCTGATACAACGATTCGAGATCGGGCGGGAGCACGGCGCATGAAATCATCAATCAAAGTATGTTTGCCAACACACTCATAGATGACCAAACGTGAATTCATTCCATACTGTGCCCCGACGGCGATCTCGTCCTCCTTGGTCGGGTTGATCAATCGATTTGCGCCAAACTCGCTGGCAAGTTGCAGCTTCTCTTCCTGAAGATCGACCGCAAGAATGTTGCTCACACCGCGTTGTTTGAGCGCTGCAATCACCGCCAGCCCTATAGGGCCGCAACCGACAACCAGCGCTGTATCTTCCGTTTCGATTTCACTGCGATTGACCGCATGCAAACCGACCGCCAGCGGCTCGGTTAACGCTGCCGCTTCAGACGGCATTTCGTCGGGCACTGGCAGTAGGAGCGCTTCATCAAGTAGGAAATACTCAGAGTAAGCGCCGTAAGTACCCGGAGTGACGCCAACGCCTGCGCCATTTTGGCTGAGCAACATCGGCACAGACGTGACTCGGCTACCGACAGGCAACGTTTGCTGCGTGTCAGCGCCGTATTCGACAATTTCCGCACAGAACTCATGTCCCAACATCACTTGAGCGTGCTCACCTACTTCATCAGGCATCAATCCAAGCTGGTGGAATACATCAAATACTTCATCGGCGTGTCGAGTAATGTGTAGGTCGGAGCCACAAATCCCACAGGCAAGGCTGCGAACCAACACTTGTCCTGCTGCGGGCTGGGGTATTTCGACTTGCTGCAGGCGGACACGGCCATCCAGCATTACGATACTGTTCATCTGTTGCATGAGATTACTCCGCAAGATCATCACTCAGGCCAGCAATCACACCCGGCTTGATGTAGCGTGCAGTAAAACCTTGCGCATTGGCAGCGGCAACCACCACTTGCTCAATCCAACCTGCGTCCATGATGTTGAGAAAGTTACCCTCTTCGTCAAAGTTAATGTTCGCACCTTGGATCACCATAAAGCCATCTGCACCACCCGACTCTTCTGGACAGTGAAAGGTATGAATCGAACCGCCCGGCTCATATAAGTAGCTACCAGCGGTTTGGACTTGGTCTGGATACTCGATGTAGTGCCACGCGCCACTCAGTGTATAGAAATGCACCACACCAGTATGGAAGTGCTTAGGCAGAGTGATACCCGGTTTGAACTTGGCGCGAATCACCCACGTACCATTTTCTGGGTCAAGAAACAGCGGGTAAACATCAACACCCGGTAGCGCGTCTTTAATGATCGACTCTTCATTAGTATTAAGAGTTAATAGGAAATCTTGATGCTGAATAACTTCTGGTAATGACATAACTTACATCCTCACTATTGCTGTAATTTGGCGTGCTCGCCTATTCCATCTATCCCATGAGTGGGTACTTAAAATTCTCGAAACCGTCAGATGCGCTAATGGTGCAGCCGTTGATACAGTTGGCTTTCTCGCTGACAAGAAACGCTACCACGTTGGCAATCTCTTCTGGTTGCGTGAAGTTTTGGCGCATCTGTTCTTTGCGGATGTGGTTCCACAAGCCGATCTCTTCGTATTGCCTTAACATCGGAGTATCGACGCGTCCCGGAGCGACGGCACACACACGAATATCCAGAGGCGCTAACTCTAGAGCGGCGCATTTGGTCATCATATCGACTGCGGCTTTACTGACGTTGTAGGTAAACGTCATCTCGGAGGCCATTTGGGCGTAAACGGAAGAGGTATTGAGGATCACGCCCGGTGTCCCTTGCGCTTGGAATTGTCGTCCAGCGGCGAGAATGCCATAGTAAACGCCGTTTTGGTTGACTTTAGAGATAGGCTCAAAGTCGGCGATAGGATCATGTTCAAGCAGAGGTTTCGGTGCGCCGATACCTGCATTGTTGACCATGATGTCAAGTGAGCCAAATTGTTCGACCGCGTACCTCACCATGGCTTCGACTTGTTGGTAATCGGTGACGTCCGCAACAAAGGTTTCCAACTGCTTAGAGCCAAAACTTGCGTACATTTGCAGTGATTGCTCTGAAATATCGACAGCAAGCACTTTGGCTCCTTGCTCTCTTAGCTTTGCAATAATAGCTTGCCCAATTCCACCCGCAGCGCCAGTCACTATGGCAGTTTTATTGATAAGTTCCATACAGCTTCTCATCCATGCGTTGTTGTTATCGAAATGTAACTTAGATCAACTCACTGGCACTCACTTGACCTTTTACGAAGTAAATTTGATATATTGAGATTTACAACCTGTTAACATTTAAAAATCGAGACATGTATATCGTACGAAGTGGCGCTGCCGATAAATTTGATAGCTTGGTTTCAGAATTAGGTCAGAATCCGCAAGAGATAATGGCCGCTGCTGGCCTGTCTGCCGCGCAGTTTCGCGATCCCGATACGTATCTCGCTTATCCAAGATTGGCTGAATTGCTGGAAGAAGCGGCTGCTCGTTGTAAGCAACCGTTGTTTGGTGCGTTACTCGCCGAGCGCCAAAACCTGCAAAGTTTAGGCGATTTGCCGATGCTGGTTTCTCGTGCTGAAACGGTCGGTGATGCATTGGCGCGGGTGAATGATTATCTCTATTTGCATTCGTCAGGCGTTACTCTCAACATGACGCCACAAGATGATTGGGTACGATTGTCGCTCAATATTGATGTGAATAGTGACCGCGGTATTGCGCAGTTGATGCAGCTCAGTGTGTCACACTTAGCCATGTTTATCGCCAGTTTGCTCGATATTGAAGCAAGCCACTTCGCGCTACATTTGACTCAACACGCAACCTTGGAAGTAGAGCAAAGCAAGTTTGCCCAACAGAACAAACTGCGTTTCGGTGATAAGTTTGACGGTATCCTACTTAAAGCGAGTCTGCTTAACGCTAAGAACCACCAAGACGAAGACGCACTGGATCGCCACTTTCAACAGCACCTCAAGTATTTACAAACCCGCTATCCTAACAATCTGAGTGATCAAGCAGCGAATATGATTGGTCGTTTGTTGTCGACGGGAGAATGCAGCGTGGAGCGCGTTGCAAGAGCATTAGACCTGCATCCGAGAATGCTGCAAAGCAAGCTAAAGCAGCAGAGCACGAGTTATCGACAGCTGTTGCAGCAAGTGCGTCAGGATTTCGCCGAGCAGCGTTTAAGTGAGAATATTCAGAGTATTACCGATATCGCGTTGCAACTGGGTTATGCAGAAACTGCGGTATTCAGCCGCCACTTTCGCAGTTGGACAGGAAAGTCGCCTAGCCAATGGAGACTGGAGAACAGAATAAGTTGAACCAGTTTGAGAGCATAGATTAAAAAGCCGCTGATATTCAGCGGCTTTGAGCGTTTAGTCGATACTATCGAAACGCTAAATCACGTAAGAAAAGTGAAATCGAAGGGAAGAAAATCAGCATCACAGAGACCAAAAGCAAGATGAACACAAACGGTGGCGTGCCGCGAATCACTTCTACATAAGGGCGTTTAAACACGGCAATTGCGGTAAAGATGTCGCAGCCAAATGGTGGTGTTGCAGAACCTATCGCAGCTTGCAAGGTCACGATGGTGCCGACCAGTACTGGGTCAATGCCAGAGGACTTAATCACAGGTGCAAAGATAGGGATCAAAATCAGCATCACTACGATTGGATCAACGAACATACAACCAATAAAGAACGCAATTGAAATAACGACCAGTAACTCGGTCTGCGAAAGATCATTAATCCCGATCATACCCAACAATTCTTGCGGGATCTGGGCAAATGAAATTACCCAAGAAAAAGCAGCCCCTGCTGCGACTAAGATAAATACCACCGCGGTAACCATGCCCGTAGAAAGCGCGATTTCGCCAAGCTCCTTCCATTTCACTTTACGGAAGATAACCATTTCTAATAACACTGCGTACAACACCGAAACCGACGCCGCTTCGGTAGGGCTAAATACTCCAGCATAAATACCGCCAACAGTAATGATCGGAAAACCAAATGGTAAAACCGCTTTACGTATTGTGGTCCAACGTTCTTTCCAGCTGGCTCGCGGGGCATTTTCTACAGAGCTTTTACCTGCATAAAAATAACAGTAGGCAGAAAACATCAATAAAATCACGATCGCCGGTCCAATACCAGCAATAAACAGCTCAGCAACCGATGTTCCAGACACCACACCATAGATGATCATACCGATACTCGGTGGAATAAGGAGCGCTAAGTCAGAGGCGTTAATAATCAAAGCAAGAGCAAAACTGTCTTTGTAGCCATACTCCAACATTTTCGGTCGCATAATAGAGCCAACAGAAACAACGGTGGCTTGTGTCGACCCCGATACCGCACCAAACATCGCACAGCTAAGCGATGAGGTGATCGCCAGACCGCCACGAACGTGCCCAACAAACGCCATTGCGACATCTAGCAAGCGCGTTGCTGCGACGCCTCGGGTAATAATTTCTGCCGCGAGAATAAACATCGGTACTGCGATCAACGCAGCGGGTTTGATGCCAGCAAGCATTTGCTGGATCATAAAATCTGGCCCCAAGCCAAGAAAAACAATAAATCCCAACATGGTCGCCGCTAATAGCGGTACCAGCATCGGAAAGCCAAAAGCCAACAACGTGATCATCGTTGCAACAAGAGCGGTCGTCATAGCGCTTTCTCCTGCTTAGTGGCAGAGCCGACTCTATCTGGTCGAGATGAGCGTGAACGCTTTGTCAGCATTATGAAACGTTTGATATGGCGACCACCCACACGCGCGAACTGAACCGTGCTAAAGAAAAGGCCAATCGGTGCGATTAAGTACACCCAACTCAAAGGTACTTGCATTGCAGGAGAAAGACGCCCCATTTGGCTCACCTTGCCAATGTATTGCCACGAATACCAAGTTAGCACCGCCACCAATGCGGCGGTGAGTAAATAAATAATGCCGTTGGCTAAAGTTTGTATACGCTTTGGAAGCATATCGGTAAATGCCGTCATACGGATATGGCGAGATTGGCGGGCAGCATAACTGCAACCAATAAACGTGACGGCGATAATGAGGAAATAATTGAGTTCTTCTGAAAAGTAGATGCTTTGGCTAAAGAGGTAGCGCCCTAACACGTTAGCAATTGAGTTCAACGCAATAAGAAGCACCGAGCCAATGAGCAGTGCCGCCTCCGCTTTCTGTATATATTTATCTAGCCACTGAAAAATCCCTTTCATCCGCGCTGCTCCTGATCAACAAAAATGTTAATGAAACGTTATCTTTTTCATGACAATCAAGTCAATCAGGTGAATAAGAAAGATTTTCTGAACTTGGCGCTTTCGCAGAAAAAATTGGTCAGAGCATACTGCTCAGACCAAAAAGTGAGAGGTTGGAGGGTTTGTATCGAGAATTTCAGCAATCACAGATAACCCATGCTTAATGTAGCCTCGATTAGTCTCTGCTCCCAAACTGATTCGCACGTAAGGCATTGGCTGATTAGTATCGAGAACAAAAGGTTTATACCCCGTGATCTGCACCCCAGAACGCTTAGCCGAAGCGACCAGATCATCACTGCTCCACTGCTCGGGTAACCTCAACCAAATGTGCTGAGCATTCGGGTGTGAGCTATAAACATGCCCTTCTAAGGTGGCTTTTGCTATTCGCTGGCGCTTGGCAAATTCATTGACTTGAAATCGAACAAGTCGATTTAATGTACCGTTTTCGATCCACAAATGAGCGACTTCAAACGGTAACGGAGTCGCAGACCAACTCGTCGCAGCTAAACGGCCAATCGCATGCTGCAAAAAATGACGTGGGACCGTTAAATAGCCCGTACGCATACCTGGCGCTACGACTTTGGTTAAACTGGTAACATAGAAAGCCTGCTCGGGTAACAGTGCGGCGAGAGGTGGGACACGATTGGGCTCTAGTGCCCCATACACGTCATCTTCAATCACGTAGATCTCATACTGCTTTGCAATATTTGCTATCGCCTCTCGGCGCGAAATATCCATATGCGCACTATTCGGATTGGCCATGCTCGGTGTGCAACACAGCGCCTTGATTGGTTTGTGTTTACATGCCCATTCAAATGCATCCGGCGTGATACCAAACTCATCCATCTCAAGCGGCTGCAACTTAAATCCAAGCATTCTCGAGCGAGAGATCAAGCCATGATCGACTAAGTGACCACAAGCGACTAAATCACCGTGTTCAACAACGGTGCTTAAAGCCAAGGTCAAGCCATGGCATGCACCATTTGTGAGTAATATTTGATCGGTACCAACGTCTAACCCTTGGCTACTGAGAAATCGCGCTCCGGACTCAATATGATGAGGCTGACCTGTTACTGGCTTTGCTTTACTGATCAAACTGCGATTGTTTGTTTGCCCAGCAATGTCCATTAACGCCTGATTAAAAAGCGTAATGTGGCGATCGGTTACTACCGGATGAGCGATCGACATATCAATTTCATCCGGCGTTTCTTTCATCTCTTGCGTCAGCATGAACTCCGTGTCCGTGCTTTCATCCACAAAGCCTGACTTTACAAACGTACCGTTTCCCACCCAAGACTCGAGCGCACCTTTTTTCTCTGCATAACCATATGCATGACTGACGGTTTGTACGCTCACGCCAATTTGCTCCGCAAACTCACGATGTGTGGGTAGTCGAGTACCGGGTTTTAGGTAACCACTGCGGACACATTCGACAAGATAATTGCCAATGGAGATGTACTTAGCGGTGCCTGGGCGAATGATCGGGTTCAAAGAAATTGTCATGACACAATATTTTAATTGATTCATTTTTAATGCTCATTGTAACTTCAATTTAACAAATGGCGAGTTTTTAGCCATCAAATGCGGTGTAATGCACAAAAATGAGCCACAATTGTAATGATTGACATGAGAAATATAGATTCAACAAACATGTTAAATGGCATCGTTTAATCCAAACCCAGCCGCAGTGGTGAGTTGCAATAGTTTTTAAACGCAGGTCTGGCTGACCTGGTGGAAGGTAGAAATACCTCAACGTCTCCGAAGGCCCATAAGGCGTCGGATTTTTAACAAGGAGAAAATATGAGAGGCGTTGCTTTGCATTTTACACTGGATGAATTCCAGGACCGATTAACAAAAGTTCGGCAGTCGATGGAAGAACGAGAGTTGGATGTCCTTATCATTCACGATCCTTCTAACATGGCATGGCTGACTGGTTATGACGGTTGGTCTTTTTATGTCCCACAATGTGTCGTTGTAGGATCATCTGGCGAGCCTGTTTGGTTTGGGCGCTGCCAAGATGCCAATGGGGCATACAGAACTGCGTATATGTCGGCAGAAAATATCACCTACTACCCAGACCATTATGTAATGAATCCACCATTACACCCAATGGATTTTCTGGTAGAAGCGGTACTCGCCCCGCGTCTTTGGGATCGCGGCCGTATCGGGGTGGAAAAAGATAACTATTACTTTAGTGCCACCGCTTACGAGTCACTCACCACGCACTTGCCGAATGCTCAACTTCTCGATGCAACCGGGCTAGTCAATTGGTGTCGCGCCGTTAAATCTGATCAAGAACTAGCTTATATGTACCGCGCAGCTCGCATTGTTGAAAACATGCATCGCGTCGCGTTCGATATGATCGAGCCAGGATTGCCGAAACATCATCTTGTCGCCGAGATTAACCGCCAAGCAGTACTTGGGCATGAAGATCACTTTGGCGATTACACCGCGATCGTACCGCTTTTGCCATCTGGTTCTGATGCTTCTGCACCTCACCTAACGTGGGACGATAGACCTTTCAAAAAAGGCGAAGGTACTTTTTTCGAAATCGCTGGGGCGCATCGCCGTTACCATTGCCCACTCTCTCGCACTATTTTTCTTGGGGAACCAGACGACAAATTCAAACGTGCAGATGAAGCATTAACCTTAGGTCTCGAAGCAGGCTTAGAAGTGGCAAGACCAGGCAATACCTGCGCCGACATCGCCAACGCATTGAACCAAGTTCTGGATAAAGCAGGATTCTCACGTGAAGGCGCCCGCTGTGGCTATCCAATAGGTTTGAGCTACCCTCCTGACTGGGGCGAACGAACCATGAGCTTGCGAGACACCGATAAAACCGTATTAAAAGAAGGCATGACATTCCACTTTATGCCGGGGCTATGGTTTGAAGATTGGGGGTTAGAAACCACCGAAAGCATTGTGATCACCCGTGATGGTGCAAAAACACTGTGTGACTTCCCACGCCACTTATTTGTTAAACACTAACTTTTCAAACCGTAAGTTCTGTTGAACTAGGCTTAAGAACAAAAAGGACTCGATATGCAAAAGAGCTCGATCACAGCCACCGTAGACTTTGACCGAGAAGGCGTGCAGCACGGCTTTTTAGCGCTGCCCTATTCCCATGATGACTCCGCTTGGGGAAGCATCATGATACCTATCACCGTGATCAAAAATGGTCACGGGCCAACGGCGCTGCTTACTGGCGGTAATCACGGTGATGA
Organism: Vibrio sp. VGrn 2; assembly: GCF_009361695.1. Lineage (NCBI taxonomy): Bacteria > Pseudomonadati > Pseudomonadota > Gammaproteobacteria > Vibrionales > Vibrionaceae > Vibrio > Vibrio sp. VGrn 2. Next base: position 44,043 of record NZ_RBWD01000006.1, read on the forward strand.
ATACGAAGGCATTACCAGCCTACTTAAATTGGCTAACTCGCTGCAAGCAGAGCAAATCCAAGGTCGCGTCATTATTGTGCCAATGATGAACTTACCTGCGGTACAAAATGCCTCGCGCACATCGTCTATCGATAAAGGGAATTTAAATCGCAGCTTTCCCGGAAACCCTGTAGGCTCAGTGACCGAAAAAATCGCGGATTACTTTACTCGTTACTTAGTACCCATGTGCGATTTTGCGTTAGACATTCATTCAGGTGGTAAAACGTTAGACATCGTGCCTTTCGCCGCAGCCCATCGCCTCGACAACCTCGATCAAGAAGAAGCATGCATCTTAGGTGCAAAGCTGTTTGGCGCACCTTACACCATGATCTTGCTCGAAATGGACGCCACCAGCCTGTACGACACCGCAGTGGAATCTCAAGGCAAAATTTTCGTCACCACAGAGCTCAGAGGTGGCGGAACCAGCACTCCAGAAACCATCGCTTATGCCGACCGTGGTATTCGTAACTTCTTGCGTTTTTCGGGCAACTTATCAGGTGATTACGAAAAACCAACCCTGCCAACTAGGTTGCTTGATATGCCCGATGCAAGTTGCTACGTGCAAAGCCAGCACAACGGTATCACCGAATACTTATTTGAGCTTGGCGATACCATCAAACAAGACGATGTACTGGCAAGAATCTATTCAACCGAGCGTACAGGGAGCGACCCAATCGAATACAAAGCGCAGCGCAGTGGGATTTTTGCTGCACGTCGTTTCCCTGCCATGGTCAACATTGGTGACACGGTCGCCGTAATTGCCGAAGACTGTGGCGAATTAAACTAACTCTTACTAGGGCGTATTGACCTTTCGCGGTTAAATTTTGTTCGAGGTAAAATCGTTTTAGGCGCGGCGAAGACTATGCAGCCTAGTCATTCTAAGCAAATGGTCTTCAACAAAGCATAAAACGATTTTTGCGGGGGCGCCTAGCTCGAACCCTTCGGGCAGCCTTTGTGGTTCATTTCTACTGCGTTATCGGCTTTTTATGCAGGCCACCCACAAATCGCTGCAAAAATCAGCTCGAAAGGTCAACACGCCCTAAACACGACACAACATCGGGTCTGGTGTATCACCTGCCGTTGGTGAATTGACTCACAAACTGATTAAGGAAGAAATGGATGAATCCGATGAAACACAGCTACCTAACGAGTGCCGTACTGATCGCTGCCAGCTTTGCCACCAGCAATGTTTATGCAGAGACGTGGAAATTCGCTCTAGAAGAAGTCAAAGGCTCGGTGCAAGATGCTTATGCGCAAGAGTTTAAAAAGCGCATCGAAAATGCAACCGATGGCGACGTCACAGTGGAAGTCTATCCATACGGCACATTAGGTCAGTCAGAAGATCTTACCGAGCTTACTGCGAACGGTATTATCCAATTTACCAACGCATCGCCAGGTATTTTTGGTTCATTCGTGCCCGAAATGCAGGTTTTCTCCATCCCTTACCTTTTGTCGCAAGACAATGATGTGAATAAAAAAGTGCTGAGTTCAAGCCCTACTATCTATGACACACTCGGCGGAAAGCTAGAACAGAAAAACCTCAAACTTCTCACTATGTATCCAGAAGGTGAAATGGTGTGGACGACCAACCGTGAGATTCGTTCTCCAAAAGATTTTGATAACTTCAAAATGCGCGTGATGGCATCGCCAATGCTGGTTGAGGCTTATAAATCGTTTGGAGCCGACCCTACGCCTTTACCCTACTCAGAAGTCTATGGTGCTCTGCAACTTAAAATGATCGATGGTCAAGTAAACCCCGTTTTTGCTATCGAAGAAATGAAGTTCTACGAAGTGAACGACTACATGATCTGGGCAGGACAGCAACAATTTACTACGACTGTCATTACCAACAACAGTTGGTTCGAAACCCTCCCACAAGCCCGCCAAGATCAGGTCAATAAAGTCATCGCTGGTATGACTGACTTTATATTTGAAAAACAGGATGAGTTTAACCAAAAACGTCTTGATCAAATTAAGCAAGCCAAACCAGATATGCAGATGATAAAACTCGACAGTGACGAACGTGCAGCATTTAAACAAGCTTCTATGCCAATGCGGGACAAATACATCGAGCTTACAGGCGACAGCGGTAAAGCAGTGCTGAGCTCACTGGAACAAGAGTTCAATCAATAACAGAATCAATAACAGAAAAAGGAGTGGCCTTCGGGCCACCTTATAGCGGTTGACCAGTCATCAACTATTCTGAACTGATTGGTATTTTACAGGGAGACCAATTATGCGCCTCGATCGCTACGACGTAAAAATTTTACAAATACTTCATGACAATGGCCGTATTACCAAATCTCACCTTGCCGAGGCCATTAACCTATCTGTGAGCCCTTGCTGGGAGCGTGTCAAAAAACTGGAAGAAGCAGGCATCATTGAAGGCTATGGGGCAAAAGTAAATACCGATGTTTTGTTCAAACGAACGTCGGTCATGGTTGAAGTTACGCTCAAAGAGCACAGCGCCCAAGCGTTCAAACGTTTCGAGCAACTGGTTCAACACTCACCAGAAGTCACTGATTGTTATGCCACAGGAGGCGGTGTCGATTACATCCTCAAAATTCAGTCGGAAGATATTGATCAATATCAGCGGCTTATCGACAACTGGTTAGAGTCAGAAGTGGGCATTGAGCGCTACTTTACTTACATCGTGACGAAAACAATCAAACGTGATGCAGGCACATTAGAAGTGAACCAAAACGCCTTGTTCTAAAAGGGAAAACACGCTTAAAAGACGACCAGAAAAATCACCATATCTGATGGTGTGGAAAAGAAAGTTTTGATGGTTTAAACCTCGGCATCAGAAATTATTTCGGTCACTTCTCCATTACAGTTTAACTATGGACAACGACGCTGGGAGAAGGACTCATGACAGCACTGCACAGCTTACATGCTGAGGAATTAAAAGCCTCGCACGACATGATGGCGATAATGAAAGACGTACGTTTGGTGAGAGGTTTAGCGTACATAAATGGCAAATGGGTAAGTGGTGACCAATTTCATCCGGTGGATAATCCAGCGGATGGTACGGTCATCGGCTACATCACCAAGCTATCTCAGCAACAACTCTATCAAGCGATTGATGAAGCCGACCAAGCCTTTCGTCAATGGCGAAAAATGCAAGCAGAAGAGCGTGCTGAAATTCTCATGCGTTGGCACGATCTGATTTTAGAATCAAAACAAGATCTTGCTCGTTTGATGGTTATGGAGCAAGGCAAAACATTAGGTGATGCTTTGGGTGAAATCGACTACGGCGCATCTTTTGTTCGTTGGTTTGCAGAGGAAGCACGCCGCAGCTATGGCGAAACCATCCCAAGTCATATTCCGAATGCGCAACTATCGACGGTACGCGAACCGATTGGTGTCGCTGCACTGATTACACCATGGAATTTTCCTAATGCAATGGTCACCCGTAAAGCCGCCGCAGCATTAGCGATAGGCTGTCCGGTGCTCATCAAACCTGCCAGTGAAACGCCTTTCTCCGCATTGGCCTTGGCAGAATTAGCAGACCGAGCTGGCTTTCCACCTGGTGTATTTAACGTGATCACTGGCGATGCGGTGATGGTGTCACAAACCTTGTGTCACTCCGATAAAGTCAAAGCGCTCTCGTTCACAGGTTCAACTCGAGTGGGTAAGTTGCTGCTGCGCGACGCGGCACAAACCGTGAAGAAGTGCAGTATGGAGCTCGGCGGTAATGCCCCTTTCATCGTGCTGCCAGATATGGATGTCGAGCAAGCAGCCAAAGCCGCCGTGGATGCCAAGTTTCAAACCGCAGGACAAGACTGCTTGGCCGCAAACCGTATTTTCGTCCCCGAAGATAAGTACGAAGCGTTTTTGGAAGCGTTTGCCAAAGAAATGAACCACATTGTTTTGGGCAATGGTTTAGATGAAAAAACCACCATGGGGCCGCTGATCAATCGCGCTGCGGTGGATAAAGCGCATGATTTGGTGCGTGACGCACTCGACAAAGGCGCGCGATTGGTAGCGGGATACCACCAGCCCGTACCAGGCGAAAACTTCTTCGCGCCGACATTGCTAGCCGATGTCACCCCTGATATGGCGGTGTATCGCGAAGAGAATTTTTGTCCTGTGGCAGGCGTATTGCCTTACCAAGACTTAGATACCGTGATTGAAATGAGCAACGACACTGAGTACGGCTTAGCTGCCTATGTTTATGGTCACGATATTCACCAAATTTGGCGCTGCATGCGTGGTTTGGAATTTGGCATGGTGAGCGTGAACTCCGTCAAGATGACTGGCCACCCTATCCCATTTGGCGGCGTGAAACAGTCTGGACTTGGACGAGAAGGCAGTCGCCACGGCTTTGAAGAATACAGTGAAATCAAATACTGCTGCTTAGGCGCTTTACCAACCGTCAGTGGCAGTTAAGGCACGAAATATGGATATCCAATTATTCGAGGAGAAGGATCATGAGCAACAAAACCCAACAACTTTTAGAGATCGACCGTCAGAGAGTATTTCATGCCTCAACCCACCTGAAGCAGTATGCGGCTGGGGAGCTTTCGGGAAGAATTATCTCGAGCGGAAGCGGAATACGCATCACCGATTCAGAAGGCATCGAGCTGATAGACGGCTTTGCCGGGTTGTATTGTGTGAACATTGGCTATGGTAGGACTGAAATGGCCGATGCCATTTATGAACAAGCCAAAGAGCTGGCGTACTACCATACTTACGTCGGTCATACCAACGAAGCACTAGTGACACTGTCAGATCGCATCATCAAAATGGCGCCTGAAGGCATGAGTAAAGTCTACTACGGCATGTCAGGCAGTGATGCGAACGAAACTCAACTTAAATTGGTCTGGTATTACAACAATGCTCGTGGTCTACCAGAGAAGAAAAAAATTATCTCCCGTGATCGCGGCTACCATGGTTCAAGTATCGCTTCGGGTTCAATGACAGGGCTGCCTCTGTTCCACGCACATTTTGATTTACCGCTTGAGCGCATCAAGCACACCATGGCGCCGTATTACTATCGCCGTGAAGACGAGAGCATGTCTGAGCTTGAATTCTCTCAATATTGTGCGGATCAACTCGAAGCGATGATCTTGGAAGAAGGCCCTGAAACGGTGGCAGCGATGATTGCGGAACCAGTGCTCGGTACTGGCGGTATTGTGCCACCACCAGAAGGGTACTGGCAGGCGATTCGTAAAGTACTCGACAAATACGATGTACTCTTGATTGCGGATGAAGTGGTGTGTGGCTTTGGTCGCCTCGGCTCCGATTTTGGTTCGCTGCACTACGACATGAAACCGGATCTCATCACGGTAGCGAAAGGGTTAACCTCTGCGTATCAACCGCTATCTGGCGTGATCGTCGGTGAACGAGTTTGGAGTGTGCTAGAAAACGGCACCGACCAATGGGGTGCTATCGGACACGGTTATACCTACTCCGGTCACCCAATGGGAGCGGCAGCCGCGAACTGCAACCTCGATATCATTGAACGTGAAGGCCTGGTGCAAAACGCAGCCGAAGTCGGCGCTTACTTGCAGCAACGTATGGCGGAGACGTTTAACGATCATCCATTGGTCGGTGATACTCGTGGCGTTGGCTTGTTGCATGCGTTGGAGTTTTCTTCAGACAAACTCCGCCGAGCACACTTTGATCCAAACTTGAAAGTGGGTCCGCAAATCGCGGCAGCCTGTTTAGAGCAAGGCTTAATCGCTCGTGCCATGCCACATGGTGACATCCTCGGCTTTGCTCCACCGCTTATCGCGAACCGTAATGACATCGACACTATTGTCGACAAAGCGCACCAAGCGGTCAATAAAGTGATGGATAACCTCGTCACGTCCAAACAGTGGCAGCCAAAATAGCCGCGAATTAACCAACTCACAAACCTACCAATGATTACCGCCCCCTCTGACCAAATTAGAGGGGGCGGTCCTAAGAGACGTACTACATGGAAACACAAGCAATCTTTGCCGCAAAGAAAGCGATTAACGGATTAGTCAGTCGCACACCATTACTTCACTCACCACTGTTATCGCAACAATATCAATGTGAAATTTGGTTAAAACTGGAAACACTACAACCTATTGGTGCTTTTAAATTGCGTGGAGCGACTCATGCCATGAACAAACTGAGTGAGGAACAAAAACAACATGGCGTCGTCACTTGCTCTACTGGTAATCACGGCCGTGCCGTGGCTTATGCTGGGCAACGACTAGGAGTCCGCACCGTGATTTGTATGTCCAATTTAGTGCCACAAAACAAAGTCGACGCAATTAAAGCATTAGGCGCAGAAGTTCGAATTGTTGGGCAAGCTCAAGACGACGCGGAGCGAGAAGCATTGAGGCTAACAGAAGAAGAGTCGATGACCTATCTCTCACCATTCGAACACCCAGACATCATCGCCGGACAAGGGACCATTGGACTAGAAATCATTGAAGATCTTCCTGATGTCGACGTCATTTTCGCCGGGCTATCTGGCGGCGGATTGATTGGTGGTATTGGCTTAGCCGCAAAATCAAACAGCAGCAAAGTGAACGTGTATGGCGTTTCCATGGACAAAGGCGCAGCGATGGTAGAAAGCATTAAAGCAGGAAAACCAGTACAAGTTGAAGAGCACGAATCGTTTGCTGACAGCTTAGGTGGCGGCATAGGTTTAGACAATCGCTATACCTTCAAACTCGTGCAAGAAGTCATGGATAAAGCGTTTTTAGTCAGTGAACACAACATCGCCAAAGGCATGGCAGATATTTTCGATGCAGAAAAATTTGCCGTAGAAGGCGCGGCCGCAGTGGGGCTTGCCGCCATTCACCAGCATCAACTGGACTTACGCGGTAAGAAAGTCGTTTTGGTGCTCAGTGGAAAAAACGTCTCTTCAGACACTTTTGAGACGGCATTAAAAATTGGCCGCCAAGTCAAAGAATAACCGAGGTCGTGCGAATGAAAATCTATAATAAATCTCAGATAGAGCAAGTGACTCAGTTAGATCTTAATGCGTTAGCGGCCGTGGAAAATGGCTTCAAAGCGCTTGGGCAAGGCAACGTCACCATGCCTCCGATTCTTAGCATGGCAATTGAAGAGCATAACGGCGAAGTGGATGTAAAAACGGCGCATATCAAAGGTAATGAGCGCTTCGCGATAAAAATCAGCCCAGGATTTTTTGATAACCCAAAACTGGGACTACCCAGCCTAAATGGTTTGATGGTGCTCTTTAGCGCGAAAACAGGGCTGGTTGATAGCGTATTGTTTGACGAAGGGTATCTAACCGACATTCGTACTGCTCTCGCTGGCGCTATCTCCGCGAAATACCTGTCGAACTCAGAAGCATCCAAAATTACGGTTATTGGCAGTGGGCTTCAAGCAGAACTCCAAGTCGCTGCGATAAAATTAGTTAGGCCAATCTCCCAAGTGAACATCTGGGCAAGAGACAACACAAAATCGCAGGCTTACAAACAACGCATGGAGCAACGATACGATCTATCCGTATCCGTGCATTCCTCTATCCAGCAAGCATGCCAAGAAGCCGACATTATTGTCACGACAACACCATCAAAAGAACCTTTGCTGAATTGGGAAGATATCCCATCAGGAGCACACGTGATCGCTATGGGTTCAGACAGCCCTCATAAACGTGAGCTTGCCACCTCAGTCATCCTAAACGCTGAGCATCTGGTGGTTGATCGAATCAGTCAGTCAGAATCACTTGGCGAATTACGTGGTGTAGACAAACCGCTCACCCGTAGCCTAGTCGAACTTGGCGACATCATTTGCGGCAAGCACCCCTACTCAAGGCGTGTTGACGATGTTTCGGTATGTGATTTAACAGGGACTGGCGTTCAAGACACCGCAATCGCTGACTATACTGCTCAACAACTCACCAGCATTCAATCCACGATGTAACTTATTCCCTGTGACTTTGGCGGTGGGCAACCACCGCACTTTTTGAGGGCCGTAACATGCCAGAGCTCTGTACGTTTCAATCTTTAACCACTCAGTTTGAGTTTTCGGCGGATGTATCCGCTTATCAACGTTCAATCGGACTCATTCAACTCGCGACCGACTATGTGCTAGAAAACGAATGGCGCGAGCATTTACCCGCAGATGTTCGCTTATACACTTCACGCTTTCTCACTACAGGTACTGTCGATCCTCTGCACTTAACAGACATGCAAAACAGTATCCGCGAGTGTGTACGCACCATCGTGCCAATGTGGCCAATCAACGTCATGGCGTTTGGCTGTACGTCAGCTAGTGTGCTCATTGGCTCCGATAAAATCACTGATTTAATTCGTCAAGAGACACCCGAAGCCATAACAACTAACCCTTGGCAAGCCGCACTGAGAGCGCTTGAACACCATCAAGCTCAAAGAATCGTTATGCTGACGCCGTATACCAATGACGTCAATCACCCACTTTATGAGTCCATGACCGAACATGGCATTGACGTTCTGGCCTTTGGGTATTTCAATCTCGACTACGATCCCCATATCCCAACCATTGGAGGGCAAGACGTAGAAAATGCCTTAGCGCAGCTGCTTGAGTCGATTGATTACACGGTGGACGCGGTATTTATTTCATGCACGAACATGCGAGTCATGCATCTACTGCCTTATTTCTCAAGCCGCTTTGGTATTCCTGTACTAAGCTCCAACCAAGTGATGCTTTGGGACGCATTGCGTTTGCTTGAGTCCGATAATTTCTCCGACGTGTCATCATCGCCCTTTCCTTGCTGATAAGGACTCGCTAAAATGCACAAAATTGCGCACTAACTGGATGAAACATGGCAAAACTTACCCTTCAAGAACAAATGCTGAAAGCTGGCTTAGTTAATGAAAAGAAACTAAAGAAAGCGAAGAAAGGCTCTAAAAAATCACGCGTTCAAGCACGCGAAGTAAAAGCGGCGGTTGAAGAGAATAAACGCCAACAGTTAGAGCGTGATAAACAATTGAGCGAACAGCAAAATGCCGAGCGTTTGAATAAAGAGATCAAAGCGCAAATCAATCAATTGATTGAGATGAACAAGATCGACTTAAAAGATGGCGATATTAAGTACAACTTCACCCATGGCACCTTGGTTAAGTCACTGTATGTTGATGCTCTCATCCGTGAACAGTTGATTAAAGGCATTCTAGCCATTGCGATTGTCGGTGAAAGCTACGTTGTCATTCCACGCGGAGTAGCGAATAAAATTGCTCAACGTGATGAATCCGTCATCATCGAACAGAAAGAACCAGAATCGGACATTCCAGCAGAAGACGACCCATACGCAGATTTCGTCGTGCCAGATGACTTGATGTGGTAACAACAAACAATAGATGCATAAACGAAAAGAGCCGCTGATATAACATCAGCGGCTCTTTTTAATAGAAAAAATACGCTACAGAAATGATGTGCGTTATTGCTTACTTAGTAGCAAATTCACACCAGATGCGGCTAAAAACAGCGAACATCCGCGATTAAAACGTTTCGCCATTTTTGGATTTGAGAACCAATGTCTAAGGTACAAACCAAAAATCGCGTAAATTGAAATGGCGACCATTTCTAATATCAAAAACGTGGAGCCAAGGGCAAAAAACTGCTCTTGAACGTTAGCGTTCACATCTACAAACTGCGGCAAAAATGCAGTAAAAATAAGAATCGCCTTCGGGTTGCCGGCGGCAAGCGTAAACTCTTGTTTCGCAAGCCCTGCATAGTTGCGTGAGTTAGTTAACTCAGAGAGCGGGCTCGATTCCGAACGCCAAAGGTTGAATGCAATCCACAATAGATACAACGCCCCCACCAGCTTTAACGCTAAAAACAGCATTTCTGATGTGTACAAAATCACTGCGAGCCCAGAGGCAGACAGCGCGATCATACCAGAAAATGCCGTAATACGCCCTAAACTAGCGACAAACGCGGCACGAAAACCGTAACAACGCGCATTATTCATTGCCAATAAGTTGTTTGGGCCTGGAGTCATATTCAGAGCAAAGCAAGCGGGAATAAAAAGGAGGAGCTTCCAAATATCCATGATAAAAAATGGCCTTAATTTTTAGTAATAGCCCGCACCGTAACATTGGCTGCTAGAATGAGTAAATAAAAATTCTACGCTAGAGCATTTCCGCTTCAAACCGAGCGGCTCTGGCTTGCGCAATCGTACAGTGTGTTTCTGTCATCAACTCCGCCAAGGTGATATTTGGGTTTTGCACCACCAACCGAATCAGTTTTTCTTCCAACGGTTCCAGTTTGTCCTGATGAACGGATAACCCTTTCTCCAACTTATTCATCACAAACCTTAGCTCTTCACACTGCCCTGCTTTTAGCTGATCAAGTAACGCTTTTAAGTTCAAAGCTTCTCCAGAAACTTGCCAATGACGAGAGCGCCTAACTCGCTTAACGTCACACCCGCAATCCGCCGCAATGACTTTAATGCGTTTAGCATTCTCACCGCCAATGCGATGAATCAGAGAGGGCAGCGAAACAATAATGTCGTCATCTTTCATCCGTTACTCTCCCACTACTGACACATTCTCTCCAACCCAAGTGAGTAGCTGTTTGGCGGCTTTGGAGAGCACCTGATTTTGGCGCACAATGTAGCCGAAATCGGTGTTTGGAAAACTAGGCAAAGGCGTGACTTCTCGGGAAAGCATTAACCTCGGATCAAGAGAGAAATCCGGCACAATGGCGGTCCCAAATCCTGCTTCTGCCCAGTCGATTTGTGCTTCCACACTGCCCACTTCCATCACGCGATGCTTAGGCAGATTTAACTCAGGTAAAGACGCATCTATCAGCTCACGGGTTCGCGTGTCGTGCCCTAGCAGAATCAACGTCTGGCTCTCTTTTCGATTGTCCTGCCACTCAAAAATGTTATCGCCAAACGCACACCAGTGAATTTGCGTGAGAGGCGTAAAATGCAGCGGTTGACTCTCTTTTTGTGCGATAACAAAGCCGATATCGGCACGCGCACTTTTCACCAAATCCACCGCTTGAGAAGACGTGGTATTGAACAATGCCAAGTCGATACCCGGGTATTCACTTTTGAATTGCTGGAACGGTTTGATAAGCAGTAAACGTGAAACGATATCGCTCGCCGCAATAGAAAGCGTCCCCTGCGTAAGATCGTTGATGGCATTGAGATCCGATTGGCAAATTTGCAGCTCATTAAGCATCCGCTGCGCCGTATCTAACAAACGCTTTCCCGCTTGCGTCAACTGCACAGGATTTCGCTCAATCAATTTCGTGCGCGTGGCCTGCTCCAACTGCTTGATATGCAAGCTGACGTTCGGTTGCGTCATGTGCAGTTCCGTCGCTGTTTTGCCGAAATGCTTTACCTCTGCAAGAGTTACGAAGGTTCGCAGCCAGTTCAAATCTAACATTGCCAATTCCGATATGAAATTCTTATCAAGTTAATGAGTATAATTAATTTCTCTTATTATGGCGAACGCCTTAAGATTTTTGCATCTGTTTTTGGAGATTAAATTATGTCGTCTATCGTTGTTGTGGGTGCAAACTGGGGTGATGAAGGCAAAGGCCGCATCGTTGACTTTTTGGCAGAGCAAGCTTCTGCGAGCATTCGTTTCCAAGGTGGTAACAACGCGGGTCACACCGTGGTTAACGATCTAGGTACGTTTAAGCTGCACCAGCTACCAAGTGGCGTATTCAACCCAGACTGTTTGGCAGTGTTAGGTCCGGGTATGGTTATCAGCCCTGCGTTGCTGTCTCAGGAGATTGCGGAAGTTGAAGAAGCGGGCGTAAAAGTGAATATGTGCATCTCTGATCGCGCAACACTGTGTCTACCTCTACACGCACTAGAAGATACGCTAGAAGAACAGCGTTTAGGCGACAAAGCATACGGCTCAACTCGTCAAGGTATTGCACCTGCGTACGGTGACCGCGTAATGAAGAAAGGCATTCTTGTTGGTTGGTTGAAGCAACCAGAAGTATTGGTTGAACGCCTTCAATTCATGATGGATTGGAAACTGCCACAACTGCGTGCGCTTTACCCGACGTTCGAGTTTGAACAAACTGCTGAAGAACTGGCGAACTGGCTGCTAGAAGTCTCTGCACCTTGGCGCGATTCAATTTGCAACGTAACGCTTCCTCTAAAAGAACTACAAGCGAAAGACAAAACTCTATTGTTCGAAGCGCAGCTTGGCGCGGGTCGTGACCTTGTTTACGGTGAGTACCCTTGGACAACATCTTCTAACGTTGTATCAATGTACGCGGGTATCGGCAGTGGTCTTCCAGCACTTCGTCCTGAGCGCGTTATTGCGGTTGCAAAAGCATTCAGCTCATCAGTAGGTACTGGTACGTTGATCACGGCAATGGAAGAGCAAGACGCTTTTCGTGAACTTGCAGGCGAGTTCGGTGCAACTACAGGTCGTCCGCGCGATATGGGCTACTTCGACGCTGTCGCTACGAAGAACGGCGTTGAACTGCAAGCAGCAACTGAAATTGCGCTAACTAAAGTAGACTGTTTGACTGGTCTTAACGATCTGAAAATCTGTGTTGGCTACGAAGGCGACCACAGCGAAAACCCAATCTGGCCTCAAACGGCAGCACTAGCACCAATCTACGAGAAAATGGAAAGCTGGAGCGAAGACATCACAGGTTGTCGTAAGTTTGAAGAGCTACCAGTAGCAGCACAGAAGTACGTTCTACGCATTGAAGAACTGATGGGCGTACCAGTAAAAATGGTGTCTGTGGGTCCAGGCCGTGAACAAATGATTATGCGATAAGATGTGAATTAACACATCATTGGCAAGCGGCTTTTATCTGTTCCGGGGTAAAGCCGCTTTTTTTTACACTGTAAACTTTGAAGAAATTGCACTTCTCAATTCGTGTTTAGTAACCTAATCGCGCCTACCTTCCCTCTTTATTTATCAATCAATAGATTAGAGCATATAACGCATTGTGCACGTTATTAGTACATCTCACTTGTTAAAGAAGCACGTTATTTAAGTTAATTGTTTGAATTAATGTTCTTTAACTGATTGCTTGATCACGATCTTCATCTGCAATTTGTTGAACTAGTGCTCAAAAAATCTAACCCGCTGTTTTTAGGATAGATGAGTTCCCCAACATCCAACCTAACAGCAGGTGATTCCCATGACGAAAAATCTTTTCCGCCTCAGTACGATAACTCTCGGTTTATGCATCAGTTCGTTCTCTTTTGCGCAATCCGATCTTCCGAACATTAAAATTCTTGCCACTGGCGGCACCATAGCAGGCGCAGGTCAATCTGCGACAGAGTCAAACTACACCGCAGGTAAAGTCGGTGTCGAATCATTGATTTCTGCCGTTCCGAGCATGACCAACATTGCCGATATTTCCGGAGAGCAAGTGGTCAGTATTGGTTCACAAGATATGAATGATGAGGTATGGCTTAAATTAGCCAAACGCGTCAACGAACTGCTCGCTCAAGATGATGTTGACGGTATCGTCATTACTCATGGTACCGATACATTAGAGGAAACCGCTTACTTCCTTGATCTGACCGTCAAGAGCAAAAAGCCAGTCGTGATTGTCGGTGCAATGCGTCCTTCCACCGCAATGAGTGCTGATGGCCCAGTTAATTTATACAACGCCGTCGTGACAGCAACCGATGAAGATTCTGAAGGGCGCGGCGTGTTAGTCGCGATGAATGACACTATATTCGATGCGCGAGACGTAACTAAAACAAACACCACTTCCGTCAGTACTTTCCAGTCACCTAACTTTGGCCCTATCGGCTACATTCATAATAGCGATGCCAAATATCAACGAAGCCCAGAGCGTAAACACACCACAGAAACACCATTCGATGTATCAAAACTTAACACACTACCTAAAGTAGGTATTGTTTATAACTATGCAAATGCGTCGAGCTTACCAGTCAAAGCCTTTGTTGATGCCAAGTTTGACGGTATTGTAAGTGCTGGTGTTGGTAATGGTAACTTGTACCACACGGTCTTTGATGAGCTAGAAAAAGCGAGCAAAGATGGCGTTGTTGTTGTAAGGAGCTCCCGAACGCCTAGCGGCTCAACCACTTTGGATGCTGAAATTGATGACGAAAAATATGGCTTTGTTGCCTCAGGCACACTAAACCCACAAAAAGCACGTATCTTACTGATGCTGTCACTGACTCAAACCAAAAACTATCAAGACATCCAAAAGATGTTCCAATACTATTAATTCTGTGTAAGGCATCTTTAGATGCACAAGAGGAGGTGTTACTCGCCTCCTCTTGCACACGACGATGTTGGCGCCCCTGGTTAACCAAACAAACGGCGTTTCATCCCTGCTTTTTCAAGAATACGCGTTGTGATCTCTTCCACAGAGAGAGAGGACGTATTGATATATGGGATCGCCTCTCTTCTAAACAACGCCTCTACGGTGTCTAGCTCCAACTTACACTGCTCAGTACTGGCGTAATCACTTCCAGACAAACGATTCTCACGGATTTCAGTCAAACGTTCAGGGTCGATAGTAAGCCCGAACAATTTATGACGATGGATCTCAAACTCAGGCAACAAACGCATCATCTTCACGTCTTCCGCGATAAATGGATAGTTCACGACACGCAAACCAAACTGCATCGCCATATATAGGCTGGTGGGGGTTTTCCCGCTGCGCGATACTCCCAGCAGGATGATATCGGCTTGCTCCAACCCTTTTAGCGTGATGCCATCATCATGCGCCAATGTATATTCAATGGCCGCGATACGGTCGAAATAGGTATCGGAATCTTTCCCCACACTGCGAGAACGCTGCAACTTGGGTTTTGGTGCCATCTGAATGTCGTCTTGCACTTTCTGTACAATGCTTTCCAACACATCGTAGCTGTATGCAGGCGCTTCCAGCAGCATTTCACGTACGTCTGGCACCACGATAGAGAAAAACACCAGAGGTTTGACGCCATTGCGTTGGTAGGAAGTTTCAATTTCTTTTACAACGTCAGCAACTTTGTCCTGGCTTTCTACGAACGGAAAGGTTTTTTCGTTAGGAATGAACGGAAATTGACCGAGAACAACATGCCCTAATGTCTCACATGTTATCGCCGTACCGTCAGAAACATAGAACACATCACGACTTTGGTTATTTATTTGCATTTCTGTTTAATTTTTCAAAATCTTTTGAGTAGGATGGTAAACATAATATTAATAAATCAGTTTGGCTTTCAGTTAGGTTCACCACAGCTTTAAAAATTCTTTTGAATTTTTTTCAGCCAGAACGTAATCGTTTGCCTTTGATATCAATCTAAATGAAGCAATGTATGGTCAACGTGTAATAACAGCCAACATGCGATTGTTTAGAGCGATTTAAGTCCCCCTACTAAGCTGCAATGTTTCTGGAGAAAGACATGCAAAAGAACACCCTCTGGTTCAATGGCCTATCCATGGATGATGTCGACAAAGTCGGCGGTAAGAATGCTTCACTTGGCGAAATGGTTTCTAACCTAGCGAACGCAGGCGTTTCTGTACCAAATGGTTTTGCGACAACCTCATACGCGTTTAACCAATTCCTTGACCACGAAGGTTTGGATGAGCGTATTCACCAATTACTTGATGAACTAGACGTTGAGGATGTGGAAGCTCTGCGTAAGACAGGTGCAACCATCCGTCAATGGGTATTAGAGGCCCCTTTCCCTGCGGACCTTGAACAAGAAATCCGTGAAAACTACCAAGAACTGATTGAAGGCAACCCTGAGCTTTCAGTCGCAGTTCGTTCATCTGCTACGGCAGAAGACCTGCCTGATGCTTCTTTTGCTGGTCAGCAAGAAACGTTTTTGAACGTGAAAGGCATCGACGCAGTACTAGAAGCAACTAAGCACGTTTACGCTTCTCTATTTAACGACCGTGCGATCTCTTACCGTGTACACCAAGGTTTCGACCACCGTGGTATCTCGCTATCGGCGGGTATCCAACGTATGGTGCGTTCAGACAAAGCTTCTTCGGGTGTAATGTTTACGCTTGATACTGAGTCTGGTTTCGACCAAGTTGTCTTCATCACCTCTTCATGGGGCCTAGGTGAAATGGTCGTTCAAGGCGCAGTAAACCCTGATGAATTCTACGTTCATAAGCCAATGCTTGAAGCAGGTGAGCACCCGATCGTTAAGAAAACATTTGGTTCTAAGTTGATCAAAATGATCTACTCTGACAACCAAGAGATCGGCAAACAAGTTGATATCGTTGATACTTCTGATGAAGAGCGCAACACGTTCTCACTGAACGACGAAGAGATCAAAGAGCTCGCCAAACAAGCGATGATCATCGAGAAGCACTACCAGCGTCCAATGGACATTGAGTGGGCAAAAGATGGCATCGACGGCAAGTTGTACATTGTTCAAGCGCGTCCTGAAACCGTATGTTCACAAACGGAACAAAACGTGATTGAGCGCTACGAGCTACAGAACAAAGCAGATGTTTTGATTGAAGGTCGTGCAATCGGTCAACGTATCGGTAAAGGTGCAGTACGTTTGGTTGACTCTCTGGACCAAATGTCATTGGTTCAAGAAGGTGATGTGTTAGTTACAGACATGACTGACCCAGACTGGGAACCAGTGATGAAAAAAGCTTCTGCTATTGTTACCAACCGTGGCGGACGTACTTGTCACGCAGCAATCATTGCTCGTGAACTTGGTATTCCTGCAATCGTTGGCTGTGGCGATGCGACAAGCAAACTGACTGATGGCGCAACAGTGACAGTATCTTGTGCAGAAGGCGAAACGGGTTACGTTTACCAAGGTGAGCTTGAGTTTGATGTAAAACGCTCTTCTGTTGATGAACTGCCACTACTGCCGACCAAAGTGATGATGAATGTGGGCAACCCAGATCGCGCATTCGACTTTGCTCAGATTCCAAACGAAGGTGTTGGTCTTGCTCGTCTAGAGTTCATCATCAACAAGATGATCGGTATTCACCCGAAAGCATTACTTAACTTTGATGCGCAAAGCGATGAGCTAAAAGCAGAAATTAAACAGCGCATTCGTGGTTACAAAGATCCTATCGATTTCTACGTAAGCAAACTGACTGAAGGCATCGCGACTATCGCTTCTGCTTTCTGGCCAAAACGCGTCATCGTTCGTATGTCTGACTTTAAGTCGAACGAATACAGCAACTTGGTTGGTGGTAAAGCCTACGAACCGCATGAAGAAAACCCAATGCTCGGCTTCCGTGGTGCGTCTCGTTACATTTCTCCAGTGTTTGAAGATTGCTTCGAGTTAGAAACTCAAGCTATCAAGCGCGTTCGTAACGAAATGGGTCTGAAAAACGTTGAAATCATGATTCCATTCGTGCGTACACCAAGCGAAGCTGCATCAGTGATTGATTTGCTAGCTAAGTTTGATCTGCGCCGTGGCGACCAAGGTCTTAAAGTCATCATGATGTGTGAGCTGCCATCCAACGCGGTACTTGCCGATGAGTTCTTGAAGTACTTTGATGGCTTCTCGATTGGTTCAAACGACATGACTCAGCTAACGCTTGGTCTGGACCGTGACTCTGGCGACGTTGCTCACCTATTTGATGAGCGTAACGCGGCGGTGAAAATCATGCTGAAAATGGCAATAGACGCAGCAACCAAAGCTGGCAAGTACGTGGGTATTTGTGGTCAGGGCCCATCAGATCATGAAGATTTGGCGGAATGGTTGATGGAGCAAGGCATCAGCTCTGTTTCACTAAACCCAGATACCGTTATCGATACTTGGTTACAGCTCGGTAAAGTTAGCAGCAAGTAACGCGCTAAAAACTCAAGCCCTCACACTCCCCCTTGTGAGGGCTTTGTTATTCATACGTCATTTCGCAATCAGTTCGTGATTCCTCTCTCAAGATCGCCATTTAGTCAATTTCATTATCAAAGTCTGATGACCTAGAATGAATGATGTATCGACAACTCCAGAGAGAATTTGATGAAAAAGTCTATCGCACTCATTACCACATTGATGCTCCTAGCATCTCCCGCTTACGCAGATTGGGATGATATTTCCAACAAAATGTCTGAGCTAGGCGAAGCGGTTTCTGATACTGCGCAAGATGCTTGGGACGATACCAAAGCCTTTTCAAAACAAGCGTGGCAAGATTTCACTAATTGGTCCGAGGAAGCAATCAATACCGCGGGCGAGTGGACAGAAGCCAGTATCGAGAAAAGCAAAGAATGGATAGATGCAGCCGACAAGAAAATTGATGAACTAATGGAAGGCGACACGCCAGAAGAAGCTCGCCAAGCCGTGGACTTAATGGCGGATAGTGCTTTGCTCAAGTTGTTTAATGAAAAGCCGGAGGCCAAAGCCATTTACGACAACGCTTGCGGCTACGCGGTCTTTGATTCTCGTAAATTGTCTTTATTGTTTCACACCAACTCAGGGTCAGGTGTCGCAGTCAATAAGGAAACAGAAAAACGCACTTATATGAATATGTTTGGTTTGGGCGTTGCACTTGGGGCTGGCGGCAAATTTTACCAACAAGTGGTTCTGTTTGAGAGCAAAGAAGATTTTGATACGTTCGTCAACGAAGGATGGGAGGCCACAAGTGAAGCCTCTGCTGTTGCGGGCGAAGATTCAGAGCAACTTTCAAAACAATTTAACAGCGGCGTCGCCGTCTATCAGTTGAACGCTAAAGGTCTGCTCATCGATGCTAACGTGTCTGGTTCTAAATATTGGGTTAACGAAGAGCTAACTAACTCGCAGTAATGCATAGCAACTAATCACTTAAATAAAGCAGTTGTTATGCACCCTTATCAATAAGTTAACGAGCTATGATTCCTCAAAACTGAGCACTTACGCAACTTTCTCTATGGAAGTCACCAGAAGATGGCGACTTCCCTTTCTCGTTGGATTGCTTTTGGTTATGCTTGCGCAAAACCACCTGCAATTCGGTATCCCATGCCTGACAATAACTTTAATAATCTGCTAGCAGAAGCAATTTCTGCTCTTAATACGCCTAACTTTACTCCTAAGCTTATGCGTGTCATTCGCACTCTTTTTCATTTTGATTGCGCGGTTATTTTAGGTTATCGAGAAGGTAAACATCCTATTTATCTCTACGACTCGATTGAGAACGAGCGAGAATTACTTTTTCAACGCTACCTTACTGACTCATTTCAAAATGACCCTTTTTTTCTCAAACTAAACGAGACAAAACAACAAGGCATATTTACGCTCAAAGACGTGGCGCGTAAAGGCGTTGATTTTACTTCCTACTGCGAACAGTTCTACCATCAGACCGGGTGGAAAGACGAACTGAGCATGCTAGTCGAAGTCGAACCTGGCCGTTGGGTCATGCTGTACTTCGGGTATATGAATGGTGGAAAATACTTTTCTCAACAGCAAATCAATAAATTAAAGCCCTACTTCCCGATAATCCAATCGCTTTGTCAGCAGCACTGGAAACAAACGGAGTTTACCTTTTCTGAGCCTGTTTTTGCCCAAAGTGCTTATTCTGGCAGTATGCGATTGGCCATTGAGCAAGCTTTAGCAACATTTGGCGTAGAATCACTCACTCGTCGCGAGCAAGAGGTGGCTTCACTTCTCGCTCAAGGGTTTGACACCAAAGAAATTGCCGCGCGGTTACACTTAGTGCAAGGCACGGTCAAAAATCATCGAAAACGCATTTACTCGCAGTTAAATGTGTCTTCATTGAGTGAGTTATTCCAGCTTTTCCTCAATCACCTTATTCTCCATTCAAGATAAAAAACTGTCCCTTAAGGGATATATCGACAAAAAGTGTCGCGTTTTAGTCTGAATACAACAACCACTAAGACAGACAAAAAGAATGACGACACCATTACTGCAAGATTTACAAGATCGTGGCTTGATTGCACAAGCCAGCGATTTGGAAGAAATTCAGACACTTCTCTCACGGCCACAAACCGTTTACTGCGGCTTCGATCCTACAGCTGGCAGCTTGCACATCGGCCACCTCGTCCCTTTGATCATGCTTAAGCGCTTTCAAGATGCCGGACACCAAGCAGTTGCCCTGATTGGCGGCGCAACGGGCATGATTGGCGACCCAAGCTTTAAAGCGACCGAGCGCAGTCTGAATTCTTCAGAAATCGTCTCAGGTTGGGTTAACGATCTTTCGAATCAAATTCAGCAGTTGATGAATCACCAACTGGCCAAGCCAATGATCATGGTGAACAACGCTGACTGGATGAAAGCGATCAACGTCATCGACTTCTTCCGCGATGTAGGTAAGCACTTCTCGATCAATACCATGATCAACCGAGAGTCGGTAAAGCAACGCTTGCAACGCCCTGATCAAGGCATCTCTTTTACCGAATTTAGCTACGCCCTGCTGCAATCGTACGATTTTGCCGAGCTAAACCGTCAATACGATTGTCGTTTGCAAATCGGTGGCAATGACCAATGGGGAAACATCGTCAGTGGGATCGATTTAACTCGTCGCCAAAATGGTGAGCAAGTATTTGGCTTAACTCTGCCGCTGATCACCAAATCCGATGGCACCAAATTTGGCAAAACCGAAGGCGGCGCAGTGTGGCTAGACCCTAGCAAAACCTCACCTTACGCCTTCTACCAGTTCTGGCTTGGCGCAGAAGACGCCGACGTTTACCACTTCTTGCGTTACTACACGTTCTTGAGCTGCGAAGAAATTGCCAGCATTGAAGCGCAAGACCAAGCAAGCCAAGGCAAGCCACAAGCACAACGTATTCTCGCTGAAGAAATGACGCGATTTGTTCATGGCGAAGACGGCCTATCTAGTGCCGAGCGCATCACTCAAGCACTGTTCAGCGGTAATGTGCAACAACTGAGTTTGGGTGAATTAAAACAGTTGGAATTGGATGGTTTACCAAGCATTGAGAGTGCACAACAAGATTTGGTTGAGCTGCTGGTTGAGTCGGGTTTAGCAAGCTCGAAACGTGTTGCGCGCGAACACATCAGCAACAACGCCATCAGTGTAAACGGTGAAAAAGTGTCGGCTGATAACCCGAGTTTAAGCTTCCCACTGTTTGACCAATACTGGTTACTACAACGCGGTAAAAAGCACTTCTGCCTCGTAAAGCGTACCGCTTAACAAAGCATCGTAGTGACACCTCACAAGGCAAAGTGATATAGCGAGTTAACTGACAAGACTTTATAAGGTTAGCTCGCTCTAGTATCGGCTGTGCATACCAAAATGATGAGACATTCCATCTTCCATTCGGCCGCCTTTCCAGCCACCAGCACCGAATAAATTAAGCACATCTTGAGCGGTATAATCGGCACCAGCAAAGAAGTCATTCGCCACATCAGAGCGGATGGCTTGCAACTCTGGTTGGTTTTCCAAATCAAGCTCTTGCGGATTCGCGTACAACGCCAACGCAATTTTTTGTTGGCACGTGCTTAACTCACTGGTGCTCGTCTTTACCTGACCGACGGAAAAGTACTCACGACTGCCGTATCCCACCACCAATCTGGTACTCATTAGCTTAATCACTTTCTTAATGCGGCGACGTTGTATAAATCTCAACATGTTGAAGTCCTTATTTATATTTCGATAATTAATAATAAGTTTTGTATACCACACATCAATACTCTAGAGTGTCAGGGTTTAGCACGGCGCTCAAAGAGTATGGAGTTCAAGAGTGAAAATTGACGATCTAAAACTGTTCACCAAAGTCGTCCAACTTGGCAGCTTTACAGCGGCAGCAAATGCTTTGGATTTGCCACGAGCAAATGTTAGCCGACGCATTGGAGAACTGGAACGTTACCTCGGAACGCAACTTTTTCACCGCACCACTCGCAGTCTTTCGCTGACAAACAAAGGCGATGCCTACTACCAAGATGTGCAAAAAGTGCTCACCTTGCTTGATTCGGCAAACCAGCAAGCCAGTAACGAAAGCATCGAAGTCAGAGGCAAAACCAAACTTGGCCTTCTGCCAGAAACCTATGAACCTCTTCAACCCATTTTGTTTGAATTTCAGGATCAATATCCGCAGGTTGAGCTCGACATTCGCAATATCAACAATGGCTTTATTGATATGTTTCAGCAGGGGTTGGACATCGCGCTGCACGGCGGCATGCTGTTTGATTCAGACATTGTCGCCAGAAAGATCTTAACGCTAGACCGATGTGTCGTTGCCTCACCGAACTATCTTCAAACTCACGGCACACCAGCCACATTAGAAGAGTTGAGCGATCATCAGTGCATTTGTTTTCGTTGGCCAAATGGCAATGTCGACAACCTTTGGCATTTTCAGGAACAAAACGTAGCGCTCAAACCGAAACTCATTTCCAACAACATCGGCTTTATCAAAAGTTCCACAGTGCTTGACCGCGGCATTAGTTATATCCCAAAACTGTTGGTAAAAAATGAGCTCGAATCCGGTGCATTGGTGCAAGTATTGTCTCAATATGCCGTCACAGAAGAAACGGGGTGGTTGCTCTACCCTAAGCCGAAAACGCTGAACCAAGCTAGCCGGTTACTTATTGAACACTTGTGCAATAAAATCCCAAAACTTTTGTAGCTTGCATTATTATCATACATTTTGTGACATTGAATCATGCGTACGCATGATTATCTGAACATCTATGGATTATAAGATGGCGCCGAAATTATGGAGCCATCTTATGAATCATCAAATCAAAACCGCTGCGCTGAGCACTATCGCGCTCTCTCTACTCGGCTGTAATCAAGCTCAACCTCAGGTTGAGGAGCCAAGCGCATCCAGACCCGTTCAAGTAATTGAAGTCAACGAAAGGAATGAAGAACTCAACAAATCATTCAGCGGGATCGTAAAAGCAAAAGAAACCGCCTCACTCTCTTTTCGTGTACCTGGCACCGTGGAAAGCGTGTTCGTAAATAAAGGCAGCTTGGTAGAAAAAGGCCAAGTCATCGCCACGCTGGACAAGCACGATTACCAAGTCTCACTAGAAGAATTACAAGCGCGCATGTTAGAAGCGCAATCAGCACACAAACTCGCGAAAGCCGAGTTAAAGCGCGTAAAACAAGCAACTTCTGATGATGCCATTGCCAGCGTAAACTTAGACCGAGCCATCAACAGCTACGAACGTAGCCTCTCAGCCGTCAAAGTGGTTGAGAAAAACATCCAACGTGCAAAAGATGCCCTACGTTACACCACTCTACGTGCGCCATTCACTGGCATTGTTGCCGACGTTTCTATTGATCCACATGAGCAAACCTTGCCGGGCGGCAGTGTTGTGTCAATTCAGCAAGAAGGCAGCTGGGAAGTCGACATCGACGTGCCGGAAAATATGATTGCGCAATTCGCACTAGGTCAGCCAGCATCGTTGACTTGGTATGATTCGGAGCAATCCTACCGAGCAACCGTGGCAGAAATCGCGCCGAAAAAGCACCTGCTCAAACAAACCTATACCGTCACGCTAGACATCGATTCGATTTCCAGTGCGCTATTCAACGGTAAAGCAGTCACGGTAAATACCGCTCTCAACACCAGCAACTCAAGCCATTGCTTTCCTTACTCTGCAATTTTGGGTGAGAAACAAACTCTGCACGTGAATGTGGTTCGTGATGCGGTTATTCATTCAGAGCCGGTCAATCTTGACTCTATCGACGCATACCAAGCGTGTGTGACCGGAAGTTTTGAGCAAGGCGATTATGTGGTGATCAGCGGTAGCCATTATCTGAGCGAGGGCGATGCCGCCCCAAACCTGACTATCAAGACGTTGTAGGTGCGAATCCATGATCAATTTAGCTGAATTCGCGATTCGCCAACGTAAGTTCGTTCTGTTCTTTATCGTATTGAGCGTGATCGCTGGCATCTATTCTTACTTCGACTTAGGCAAGTTGGAAGACCCGAGCTTTACGGTAAAAACTGCGGTAGTCGTGACCCTTTACCCGGGTGCGTCTGCCGAAGAAGTCGAACACCAAGTCACCGATACCGTTGAAACCAAATTGCAGGAAATGGCGGAGTTAGATCGCTTACGCTCATTGTCTCGCCCCGGTTTGTCTATGGTCTTTGTTGACCTCAAAGAGAGCCTTAATTCCAAAGCACTTCCGCAGGAATGGGACTTATTGAGACGCAAAGTGGACGATGTAAAACTGCAGCTGCCTTCCAGCGCGCAGATCAGCGTAGTACAAGACGAGTTCTCTGAAGTCTACGGCATGCTTTTCTCTATCCACAGCACAGATGCTGCGCCAGAAGAGTTGCGTCGCTACGCCGAAGAGCTGCAACGCCAAATCAAAGCCGTCGACGGCATCAAAAAGATCGAGCTACACGGCGTTCAACCTCGCGTTGTACATATCGATATGCCAGACGAGCGCTTGGCTCAATATGGTTTGTCGATCGCACAAGTTTGGAACCAACTGAGCACACAAAACAGCACGTTCGAAGCGGGAAAATTCGATGCAGGTACAGAGCGTATTCGTATTGCGCAAACCAGTGAGTTTCAGTCTCTAGAAGACATTCGCAATTTAATCATCAATGGTGGCACCGGAGAGTTTGGCTCGGGGTTGATTCGTCTTGGTGACATCGCCGACATCACCATGGGTTATCAAACACCAGCATTGGCAGAAAACCGCTACAATGGAGAGCCCGCTGTCACCTTGGCGGTAAGCCCAGTTCAAGGCATTAACGTGGTGTCACTTGGCGATACGATTCAAGACATCATCGCTAACTACCAAGCAACACTGCCGCTGGGTGTCGACATCTCGACCGTTGCTTATCAACCTGAAGAAGTACAAAAGTCTATCGACGACTTTGTTGGCAACCTGCTTGAAAGTGTCGCGATTGTTTTTGTGGTGTTGTTGGTCTTCATGGGCTTTAAGAGTGCAACCATCGTTGGCGCAAGCTTGCTCCTGACGATTTTGCTCACGCTTGTTTACATGAACATCGCCAGCATCGATTTGCACCGTGTCTCGCTAGGTACGTTTATTCTCGCACTGGGCATGTTGGTGGATAACTCCATTGTGATCACCGATATGATGATCGCCAAGCTCAACAAAGGTATCGAGCGAACTCGCGCCGCGATTGATTCCGTCAAAGAAACCGCTGTGCCACTTTTAGGCGCAACTGTCATCGCGATCATGGGCGCAAGCCCAGTGTTGTTCTCCAAAACCGACTCCGCCGAGTTTGCAAGCTCTGTGTTCTACATTGTGGCATCGTCACTGTTGCTTTCATGGATCGTCGCGATGACGTTTACGGTATTAATGGCGTGGATGTTCATCAAGCCAAAAGCTAACAGCGAAGAGACCAAACCGAGCCGTTATAAACAGTTGGTATTCTGGACGGTGGACAACCCGCGTAAAGCATTAGCCGCTTTGGTTCCGCTGATTTTAATCACAGCCGTGGCAATCCCGTATGTGGCCGTGAACTTTATTCCTCAGTCGGATCGCTCAATTGTGTTTCTCGATTACTGGCTACCCAATGGTGCCAAGATAGAACAAACCTCGGCAGACATGCGCAAAGTTGAAGAATGGTTGGTCGCACAGCCAGAAGTGGAAAGTATCTCTAGCTATGTCGGCACCAGTGCACCGCGCTTTTCGGTAACGGTAGAACCTGAGCCGCTCGACCCTGCCTACGGGCAGATTCTGATCAACACCAAAGACTACGAGAGCATCAGTCACTTGGTAACGCGTGGTGATGATTGGCTGAAAGAGGCGTTTCCGGATGCCGAACCTCGCTTCCGAGCGCTGAAGCTGGCAACCAAAGATAAGTTCGCGGTTGAGGTGCGTTTTTCTGGTCCGGATGAAACCGTATTACATCAACTAGCGGCAGAAGCGAAAACGATTTTTGCTTCAAACCCAGATGCAAAATACATTCGCGATGATTGGCGCCAAGAAAGCAAAGTGCTCAAGCCGATTCTAAACCAAGACAAAATGCGTCAAGCAGGCATTAACCGCGCCGATGTCGCTTTCGCGCTAAAACGCGCATCAGACGGCATGCCGCTCGGACAAATGAACCTGAATGATGAGTTGATTCCAATTCAGTTACGTGGCACATCGCAAAACATGGCGTCACTAGAAACGCTACCTGTGCGCTCGCTACTTGGCTTTAACAGCGTTCCGCTTGGTCAAGTGGTGGATGGATTCGAACTGGTTACCGAAGAGAGCATGATTTGGCGACGAGACCGCGTGAAAACCATCACGGTTCAAGCTGGTGTGAGCCGAGACTCCACACCAGCGAACGTTAGAAACGCCATTAAAGATCAGGTTGAATCTATCCAACTTCCGGCGGGTTACAGCATGGAATGGGGCGGCGAATATTACGATGAAGACAAAGCGGTCACCGACATCATGAAGCAGCAACCAAAAGCAATGCTGATCATGGTGATCATCCTAGTTGCGATGTTCAACGGCTTTAAGCAGCCAATCATCATCCTCGCAACGCTACCACTGGCAGCATCAGGGGCTGTGTTTGCTCTGCTTGGATTCGATAAACCATTTGGCTTTATGGCGCTGATCGGAGCTATCACACTGACCGGGATGATCATCAAGAATGGCATCGTACTAATGGATCAAATTGAGCTCGAACGCGCAAATGGCATGAGCTTGTCTGACGCCATTAAAGAAGCCACGGTCAACCGTACTATGGCAATTTCTATGGGTGCGTTAACGACCGCGCTCGGCATGATCCCGCTGCTGTCAGATCTGCTGTTTGACCAAATGGCGGCAACCATCATCGGAGGCTTGGCGGCCGCAACCATATTGTCACTGTTTGTCATGCCGGCACTGTATCGCCTTGCTTATAAAGAAAAAGCACCGTCCACACAAACCAACGCTGAGCTAGAGGAGGCGTCATCGTGAAAAAATTCATTCTAACGCCTGTCGTTCTAGCCCTAAGTTTAGCAGGTTGTGCAGTGGGCCCCGACTACCAAGCACCGACCACCAGCATGGCAGAAACCTACTTGAACGCCGAAAATGCAGGGTTGAGTACCGATTCACAACACGTTGAGTTTTGGTGGACTAAGTTTCACGATCCGGTGTTGAATCAAATGGTTCAAGACATGCAGAGCCAAAACATTCCGCTGAAAGTGGCGGCCAAGCGGGTGAAAATGGCCAACAACTATAAAACCATGGTGGAGTCATTCAAGGTGCCGACAATTAGTCTCGGTGCGGGTTACATGAACTATCAGTTCAGTAAAAATGACTCTTCACTCGGTCCGATATTGAATCCACTCAGTGATTCCGTGTCGGGTCTGCCACCTCAAATTGGTAACGTCACCCTAATGGATAATCAGCACGATGGTGTATTTGCAGGCGCGAGTATCGCTTGGGAAGTTGATCTGTTTGGGCGCATTGACCGCCAAGCGAACGCGGCGCATATTCGTCTCGAACAAGCTCAGATTTATCAAAGCGGCTTGAACACAGTGATCACGGCGGATTTGATTCACAACTACTTGCAATACCAAGGTGCAAGCGAGCGCCTTGAGTTGGCAAAGTCGAACTTAGAAGATCAACGACTTACACTCGACCTCGTCGAGAAAGTCGTGCGCAGCGGCTACGGTTCTGATCTCGATTTAGCCCAAGCAAAGGCCACGCTTGCGGCGATGGAATCGCTCGTTCCGCAGTTAGAGATTGCACAACAAGCGCACAAACATCGTTTAGCAGTATTGCTTGGTGAGCCGCTAACGCAAGTCGAAATCCGTCTGTCTAAGCAACATAGTGTACCTGTCATGCAGGACATGGTGCCGGTCGGTTTACCTTCCGATCTGTTGAAACGTCGTACCGATATTCGCTTAGCCGAGCGCGAAATGGCCGCGCTCAATGAAGAGTTAGCAGCAAGCGTTGCTGATCAATATCCGAAGTTCTTTTTGACGGGCGCTCCAGGGTTGTCGGCGTCAAGCTTTGACGATCTTTTCAGTAGCGATTCTTTCGGTTGGATGGGCGCGGCAGGCGTAAGCTGGAACTTGTTCGATGGGGGGCGTGGCGAGGCGATTGAAGCCATCAACCAAGCGCGTTTTGATTCGGCGACATTGTCTTATCAACATACGGTAGAGGCGGCTTTGGCAGAAACCGAATCCACGCTGTTTACTTATGGTCGCAGCCAAGAAAATCAGCGCCGAATCGATGATGCATTGAAAGCCACCAATAACGCCGTCAACAAAGCCAAGTCACTGTACCGAGCAGGCTTGATTGATCACTTATCGGTTTTAGATGCGCAACGTCAGCAACGCATGATGCAAGATCAGCAAGTCGCGGCAAAGTTGCAAACCGCACAAGCTACGATTGCGCTCTACAAATCACTTGGTGGTGATTGGACGCTACAACCAGAAGCACAACCCGAAACGAATGCCAAAGGTTAGGTTTCTTACAAGCCTCACACCTTTGCATCATAACGGATGCCGTTAAATCGGTTAAAAAGAGGCCACTTAGATGGCCTCTTAGTTTGTGAGGCAAATATTTCTACCACCTATACCCTCTCTAGGTTGTATAATGCATGCTCTGAAATATTTTGTTACGTTACCTCGGTAACACCTGAGATTACAACATGAACAACAGCAGATGGGTCGGCTTTATAGGCGGCACGATCGTTTTACTTTGCACATTTCTCCTATTCGGATCTTCCGTTCATGCTGCTTGGTACCGAATCCCTGCGGAAGCCATTCATGGTATCGCCTTCACTCTGGCTTTTGGTTTAGGGTTAAACAGCCTACTGGCGTACGCGACGGCAATGCTTACTCTCGCAGCGCTATTCTACATAGGTTTTGTTGTTGGCTACCGTATTCATCAGAAACTTAAATAAACTTCTGTCTCAACCTGAGCTTAATAACGGATACTTGGTAACTAAAAAGGGAGCAAAGGCCCCCTTCTCAGATATCAGCATATAGATGCTCTATGCCCGTTTTAATCATTAAGGTGGTATACCCTCAACGACTGTTGCATGCCGAAAACATCATCACCTAAATACTCAACCGTCATTGGAACGTTGGTCAGCAGAGTAAAACTGGAGTCACTGAACCTTCCATCAACATCACTTTCCAAATGAACAAAAAACGCAGGCTTGTCAGCAATCAATGTAATTTGGCTTCCCTCAATAGAGACATCAATATTGGCTTTTGCCATAGGCAAAGTTTTCAGCTCATGAGTGCAAAACCATGTGTTGCTTATTCTGTCTTCACCGATTTGCGCTTCAACATAGAAGAAGCCTGACGTAAGCTCATCCTTCTCAACCGATTCATCCAATTGCCACAAAATCGTATTGCTGTCTGCTATGACCGTTTGTTCTAAGCTCCAACATTGCTTTTCTTCCCCTTGCCAATCTACCCACTTGAGCAGTGCGTTGACGCTTGCGGGCTCTTTGGCATCATTGAGCAAATGCAGGCTCAACTTGCCTGTATGCTCGGAAAATACCAAATACTGCGGCGCAAAAAAGCGTTTTGCATGGTAGTGCAACTGCTTCCAACGACCACTGTATTCCAAGCTAGACCAAGAACTGACAGGCCAGTTGTCGTTGAGTTGCCAGTACAGCATGCCGCGACAAACTGGAGAAATGGCACGCCAATGATCGCACGCAGTTTTGATCGCGATTGCCTGCTGAACTTGGCTTAAATACAGCATGTTCTCGAATCCAGAGGGAAAACGGAAATAACGCGTGAACATCTCTGTGATGATACTGTTACCACGAGGATTCTTCTGATGTTGTTCAAAGGTTAGGGACGTGATATTCCAATCTTGCTCCGGGACAAACTGCTTAACTTCTGCAAAAGATGGCCAAGATTGAAAACCAAACTCAGAGCAAAAACGAGGATTCACGTCAAGGTAGGCACTGAATGGTTTTCCTGAATGCCAAACGTCCCAAAAGTGCATATCACCTTTACTATCATCATGCCACGCGTCACCGAAATCCAGTTCACCATTACATGGGGAACTTGGCCAGAAACGACGAGCGCTATCGTGCTCAGTAGTCACCTGCTCAATCATGCGGTTGAGGCGATCGTAGTTAACCGTGTATTTGACTTTGTTGTGCTTGGATTCTTCATACCAACCAATGGCACCAATCACTTCATTGTCACCACACCAAAGTGCTATTGATGGGTGCTCTTTAAGCCTAGGGATTTGGTATCGAAGCTCATCTTCGACCTCTTTTAAGAAGTCATTATCAGATGGGTACAGTGAACATGCGAACATCATGTCTTGCCACACCAACAAGCCAAGTTCATCACAAAGGTTATAAAAGGTTTCACTCTCATACTGACCACCGCCCCACACACGTATCATATTCATGTTAGCATCAACCGCACTTTGCAAAAGGTTGCGATAACGTGTCTCGCATTCTCGCCCCGGCATTGCGTCAACAGGGATCCAGTTTGCACCTTTGGCATTAATTGGTACGCCATTAACGATAAACTCCATCGCAGAGCCATGTTCATCAGCTTGGTTATTTAGGGTTAACTGACGCAAACCAACGTTGCGCGTTAACTTTTGCTCTCTGCAAGAAATGGTAATGGGGTAAAGATAAGCTTCGCCGTAACCCGATGGCCACCAGCGTTGAGGCTCCGAAATGTGGAACTGGCAATGATAGTGACCACTTCCTTTTATTTGAATACATTGACGCTCACCATTAAATTCAACCATCATTTCATGGCGTTGACTGTCCGTTTCCACTTCAACTACTACATCAAGAAACACACTCTCATCGGCTTGCCATTGCTGCTCTGTCGAGAAGCCTTTGAGCCAAAGCTCATTCACAATGTCGATTTGAATGGGGTCGTAAATACCCGATACCATCAAGCAAATGCCCCAGTCCCATCCG
This sequence comes from Vibrio sp. VGrn 2, assembly GCF_009361695.1. NCBI lineage: Bacteria > Pseudomonadati > Pseudomonadota > Gammaproteobacteria > Vibrionales > Vibrionaceae > Vibrio > Vibrio sp. VGrn 2. The sequence goes on from NZ_RBWD01000006.1 coordinate 74,682, forward strand.
GAATGACATTGCGTTTTTCGGATCAAATTCATGTGCGGAATTTGATTATTTCCCATTGCGGAAGGGATTGGGAAAGGCAATTTTTTAGCACGTTCCACACCTTCTATATCGACTCTTGCGAATTGAACAAGAACAGTATTTATGCCCTGTTTTAAATAAGGTTTGATATCAACTCGTTGTTGAGTAAACATGTTGCTGCAAGTTAGTGCTAACTCACCATTAATATAGAAGGTTGCCAAGGTATCGACACGAGTTAGCGTCATCCAAACTTGCTTGGCAGACAACGTAAACGCGTCGACTTCAAACTCACGCGAGATATGCCACTCACACTCTTCAATCCAACGAACTTTGTTTTCATTATCGGCAAAATAAGGATCCGGAATGCGCTCTGCTTGTAAAAGCGCCGAAATATTATCGCCCGGAATAGACATTGGAATTTCAATATCGGGACGCTGTGGCGAGGTAAGTAACCACTGTCCATTAAGTTCGAAGTGAGCCATTGAGTAAACCTCAGTTTGGAGAAGAAACATGTTTGCTCAATGTAATCCTGAGTAATCCATGCAAAAACAAGGGAAATGTTATTTACATACGAAATGCGGTGCACTTCACGTAAAAACACTTTCCTTTGATCTCTACCCAAAAATCAGCAACTTGGCTAACCTGTTAAAAATTAATCGAAATCTAAGGTTATATTTGCAACTTCGACATGTTAACATCATCGGCTTTTTGAACATCCTCACACTTTTCGTCGAAACGATGTGAGGGGAAATGCACGGCTTCATAGCCCTAAAAAGCGAAGTAATTATGTCAAATATGACGAATGCCGCCTCCCACACAGCGCCTATTCAGGATGCTGACTATTCTGCTATTCATCCCCCATCTCTGCTCAAGCGCCTCGAACTCACCAATCCTGTCTTTTGGTTAAGTGGTAGCTTCCTCACTCTATTCGTTTTACTTGCCCTAACGAATACCGACTCTCTAACCGCAATGGTTAACACCGGCTTCGGCTTTGCTACTAAATATTTCGGAGCTTACTGGCAAGTACTGCTTCTTCTGAATTTCCTTATTGGTTTGGCTCTTGCGTTTGGTCGCACTGGTTATGTGCGTCTAGGTGGTCTAGCGAAACCTGATATTGATAACTTTAAGTGGTTGTCAATTGTACTCTGTACCCTACTTGCAGGTGGTGGTGTGTTCTGGGCCGCTGCTGAGCCTATCGCGCACTTTGTGACTGCCCCACCTTTATACGGTGAAGCTTCACCGAAAACTGCCGCAATCAATGCTCTATCTCAGTCTTTTATGCACTGGGGCTTCTTAGCTTGGGCGATCCTTGGTGGTCTATCTTCCATTGTCTTAATGCACTTGCATTACGATAAAGGCCTGCCTCTTAAGCCGCGTACTCTGCTTTACCCTGTGTTTGGCGATAAAGCCATTAAAGGCTGGATTGGTGATGTTGCTGACGCATGTAGCATTATTGCCGTAGCAGCAGGAACAATCGGCCCTATCGGCTTCTTAGGTTTACAAATTAGCTACGCGCTAAACTCATTGTTTGGCCTGCCAGATACGTTCGTAACGCAAAGCATGGTTATCATGGCAGCGATCCTGATGTATACCCTTTCCGCACTAAGCGGTTTGAGCAAAGGTATTCAAATCGTCAGTCGTTACAACATTATTTTGTCTGTGCTGTTAATTGGTTACATCCTGTTCTTTGGACCGACAAGTTTTATTGTTGATGGCTACGTACAAGGCGTTGGTCGCATGGTAGATAACTTCTTCCCAATGGCGCTTTACCGTGGTGATACGGGCTGGCTAAGCTGGTGGACAGTATTCTTCTGGGGTTGGTTTATCGGTTATGGCCCAATGATGGCGATCTTTATTGCTCGTATCTCTCGTGGTCGTACAATTCGCCAATTGATCATGTCTATTAGCATCGCAGCACCGCTGATTACTTGCTTCTGGTTTAGTATCGTTGGCGGCAGTGGCCTTGCGTTTGAACTTGATAACCCTGGCTTGATTTCATCTGCGTTTGAAGGCTTTAACTTGCCTGCAGCACTGCTAGCGATTACGGGTGAATTACCTTATCCAATGATCATTTCGGTTCTGTTCCTGATCTTAACGACAACATTTATCGTGACGACGGGTGACTCAATGACTTACACAATCAGTGTAGTAATGACGGGCTCAACAGAACCAAACGCAGTGATTCGCTCATTCTGGGGCTTGATGATGGGTATTGTCGCTATTGCGCTTATCTCAATGGGCTCTGGTGGTATTTCTGCATTGCAGTCTTTCATTGTAATTACCGCCGTGCCTGTGTCTTTCATTTTGCTGCCAAGCATTTGGAAAGCGCCTGGCATCGCAAGTAAAATGGCAAAAGAGCAAGGACTAGTTTAAACCGCCTCTCTAACCAATATGCGAAAAAGAGCCCTTCATTGGGCTCTTTTTAATTCTGCACTTTATCCTACGCTATCAATGCGAATCATCACTGCATCTGGACGCCAATACTCGAATTCGCAGTCCATTAATTTGCCATCTTGTTTGTAGTTTACTCGACGAATTTTCAGAACCGGCTGTCCTTCAGCCAAGTTCAACGCTTTAGCGACATGAGCAGGTGCTGACGTTGGAATCACATCAAAACGAGAGCGCTTTGTCTCGTAACCATACTTCTCACGATAAATGCCCGTCAGCGACATGGTGAGGTTCTCGGACAATATGCCTTCAAACAGTGCCGCTTTGAGTACATTTCCAACAAACAATACCGCTCGCCCATCAATAAAACGCAACCGTTCAATCACATAAATTGGGGTAATTCGCTCAACCTCTAACGATTTTGCATATTCACCTGCAGCCATTTCACTTCGTACGTTGAGTAACTTGGTTTCTGCAATACGATGCTGCTCTCTAATCATTTGATGGAAGTGAGAACGAGACAACGGGTTGTAACAGATCCGCTCTGGAGATACGTACCAGCCACGACGCTCTTCTCGGTAGATCAGGCCTTCAGTTTCTAAAGACACCAATGCATCTTTGATAGTGATTCGAGTCGTAGAAAATAGTTCACTGAGCTCTCTTTCTGATGGCAATTTTTGTCCTTCCGACATGATGCCGGAAAGAATCTGCTGCTTTAAGCTGCTTCTAATTTTTCCTAATTGGGTACCAAATTGTCCGGTGCCTGTCGCTCTCATTCTGATCTAGTCCAACGATAATTTGATGAACAACATAAGGCGTGTAAGTAACAAAAATATGACATTAATCAACAGAACACATATTGAGCGTATGAAATATAAGTGCCATAGAAATTCATAAAAACTGTCAAATTACTTGCGCTAAATCGTCACATTCCATCCATAGCATACAAAGCGAACTTACTGACCTAGTCCAGAAGGATGGAGACAATGAAAACTTTGCTAAGTCGTTCAATTACTGCACCAGCGGCAATCATCGCGGTAACGCTTGCAGCACCAACAGTAGCGAAAGAAGCCGATATTGAGTCATTGGTTACCGCAGCACAAAAAGAAGGGGCGGTTTACAGTGTAGGTATGCCTGACAGTTGGGCGAACTGGAAAGACACTTGGGCTGATTTGAAGTCAAATTACAACCTTAAGCACCAAGACACGGATATGAGCTCGGCTCAAGAAATCGCAAAATTCGAAGCTGAGAAGAACAACGCGACCGCAGACATTGGTGACGTAGGCTTTGCCTTCGCACGTGTAGCGGTTAAAAAAGGCGTCACTCAACCATACAAACCAACAACTTGGAATGACATTCCAGATTGGGCAAAAGACGAAGATGGTCATTGGGCACTTGCTTACACTGGCACTATTTCTTTTATCTCCAACAATAACCTCGTAAAAGACGCGCCAAAAACGTGGGATGACCTATTAAAAGGCGACTACAAAGTGACCGTAGGTGACGTAGGCGTAGCAGCACAGGCAAACAACGCGGTTCTCGCCGCAGCGTTCGCCAACGGTGGGGACGAATCCAACCTCAAGCCTGCGCTCAAATTTTTTTCTGAACTCGCGAAGCAAGGTCGTCTTTCATTTACCGATCCGAACATCGCCAACCTAGAAAAAGGCGAAGTGGAAGTGGCGATCATGTGGGACTTCAATGCGTTGAACTACCGCGACAAAATTGACCGCGACCGCTTTACAGTGAGCATTCCTCAAGATGGCTCTGTGATTTCTGGTTATACAACCATAATCAATAAATACGCGAAGAACCCTAATGCAGCAAAGTTTGCTCGTGAGTACATCTTCAGCGATCAAGGGCAAATCAACTTAGCAGAAGGTTATGCGCGTCCAATCCGCACCAACATCACACTGCCTCAAGCGGTGCAAGACAAGCTAATTGCTAATGATCAATACAGCAATGTTCACCCAGTGACTGACTTCTCAGCTTGGGAAAAGTCAGCACGTAAGCTGCCACGTCAATGGCAAGAAAGTGTCTTAATCCACCAGCAATAAGAATGAGTCGTTATGAGCAATAAGGTCATCCTTGTTGTTCTAGATGGACTGAACTATCAGGTAGCCCGTGATTGCATGGGCTACCTCAATGGTCTTCTAGAACAAAGTCGTTCCCAACAAGAAACTCGCGCAACGCTTTATCCTGTGCAATGTGAGCTGCCCTCTATGTCTCGCCCACTTTATGAGTGCATTTTAACGGGCGTTCGCCCTGTAGAAAGCGGCATCGTAAACAACAATATCGTTCGTCTATCCAAACACGATTCCATTTTCAGTTTGGCAAAAGCCCAAGGAAAAGTGACCGCTGCGGCTGCCTACCACTGGGTAAGTGAGCTTTATAATCGCACACCATTTGAACCTGTTCGCGATCGTTTCACGCATGATGAAACTCTGAATATCCAGCACGGCTGCTTTTACCATTGGGATCATTATCCTGATGAAGCCTTGTTCCTGGATGGAGAGTATTTACGTCGAAACTATCAACCTGATTTCTTATTGATCCACCCGATGAATATAGACGATACAGGACATAAGTTTGGCCTAGACTCTCGCCAATACCGCAATTGTGCGCGAGGTGCAGACATTATTCTTTCCAACTACATCGAACAATGGCTTGCTGATGGGTATCAAATCATTGTGACCAGCGATCATGGCATGAACAACGATCTTTCTCACGGTGGGATTTTACCTGAAGAGCGAGAAGTTCCTCTGTTTGTCATTGGCGATAAGTTTACCCATCAGGATTGTCATATTAAGCAAACTGATATTTGTGGCACCGTTTGTCAATTGCTAAACCTTGACCACACGAAGCCATACACTCAGGAATTGTTAGCACTATGAGCAGTTCTGTCCTTTCCCCAAGCTCTAGCGAATCACGCTCAAATTTGGCAAGTACTTGGTTAAAGCGCTTTAAGCCAGCCATTTGGTTAGTGCCTTTCGCGCTGTTTTTCTACCTATTTCAACTCGCACCGATGATTTGGGTACTGTTAAACAGCTTTATCTACGATGGCGAGTTTGCCTTAGATAACTACATTGAAGTGCTCGACTCCGCCTTTATGATGCAGGCGTTTGGCAACAGCTTGTGGTTAGCGGTGTGGTCGAGCATTTTTGGCTTAGCCATTGCGACTTTGTTGGTCTCTTCTCTACGCAGAGTCGATTCTAAAGTCCGCGACGGTGTGATTGCGTTTACGAACATGAGCAGCAACTTTGCAGGCGTACCTCTGTCATTCGCTTTTATTATTATTTTGGGCACCAATGGGGCGATTACCCTTTTGCTCAAGCAGTATGGCTTACTCGGTGATTTCGACCTTTATGGTAAATGGGGCCTGCTGGCCATTTACATCTACTTCCAAATCCCGCTGGCGGTGTTGTTGCTCTACCCTGCGTTCGACGCGTTGAGTGATGATTGGCAAGCAGCTGCTGCGCTACTGGGAGCCAAAACATCACAGTATTGGGCGAAAATCGCGCTGCCAGTGCTCTCACCGGCCTTATTCGGTACCTTTATTATCTTAATAGCCAACGCAATCGGCGCATATGCGAGTGTTTATGCGTTGACCTCCGGTAACTATAACGTCATCACAATTCGAATTGCGAGTCTGGTATCGGGAGACCTGTTCCTTGAACCTAATCTCGCCGCTGCAATTTCGGTGATTCTAATGGCGTTACTTGCCTTTATCACAGTGATTAACCAATGGCTCATTTCGAAAAGCTATGCAGGTAGGAAGTAGTCATGAACAACGTTAATACTCGATTCCATAAAACGGTGGTTTATTCCATTGTTGGGATCATGCTCATCCCGATTTTAGCGACCTTTGTCTATTCGCTTTCATCACGCTGGGGCGCCACGGTGCTTCCGGATGGCTTCACTTTTGATTGGTACGTTAAATTGCTGACCGACCCACGCTTTTTGCAAGCATTTGGGCGTTCGCTGTTTATTTGTATTGCTTCGCTAACCCTCAGTGTGATTCTGGTTCTGCCAGCGATATTCGTGGTGTTTTACTACTTTCCGAAGCTCGATAAGCTCATGAACGTATTGATTTTGCTTCCATTCGCTGTACCACCAGTGGTGTCATCCGTCGGCTTGCTTCAACTTTATGCTGACAGTGAAATCTCCCTTATCGGTACTCCTTGGATTCTAGTAGGTACTTACTTCACCATCGCGTTACCGTTCATGTATCGTGCGATTTCTAATAGCTTCGAAGCAATTAACCTCAATGATTTAATGGACGCTGCACATTTGCTAGGGGCAAGCACAACTAAAGCGTTTTTGATGGTCATTTTACCTAACCTCAAAAAAGGACTGATGGCATCGCTTTTCCTTTCATTTTCATTTCTATTTGGAGAGTTTGTGTTCGCCAATATTTTAGTCGGCACACGTTATGAAACCCTGCAAATCTACTTGTATAACATGCGTCAGACGAGCGGCCACTTCACGTCTGCCTTAGTGATGACCTACTTCCTATTTATTTTTTTCCTGACTTGGTTGGCAAGTCGTTTTAGCCGAGGAGTCAAACAATGAGCTACGTCACTGCGAAAAATCTGACTAAACGTTTTGGTGATAACACCGTATTTGAGGACATTCACTTTAACATCGAGCAAGGTGAATTCATTACGCTTTTGGGCCCTAGCGGTTGTGGTAAATCGACGCTACTTCGCAGCCTTGCAGGGCTTAACCCTGTCGATGGCGGCGAGATTTGGGTAAACGGAGAAGATATCACGCATCAAGTCCCGCAAGAGCGTGGTATTGGGATGGTCTTTCAATCGTATGCGCTGTTTCCCAATATGACCGTTGAAGGCAACATTGCATTTGGCTTAAAAATGAAAAAGCTTGCGAATGATGATATTCGAGGTGAAGTGGCTAAAGTCATCAAACTGGTGGATCTGGCAGGTAAAGAAAAACACTATCCGCATCAACTTTCTGGCGGTCAGCGCCAGCGTGTCGCACTCGCTCGAGCGTTGGTGGTGAAACCTCGCATATTATTGCTTGATGAGCCACTTTCTGCGCTTGATGCCAAAATCCGCAAACACCTTCGTCAGCAAATCCGAGACATTCAGAAAGAGATGAATCTCACCACTATCTTCGTAACTCATGACCAAGAAGAGGCGATGATTATGTCTGATCGTATCTTCCTAATGAGTAAAGGGGAAATTGTTCAAGCAGGAACACCTGAAGAAATTTATACTCATCCTGCTAACGAGTTTGTGGCCGGTTTCATGGGGCACTACAACCTTGTAGAGGCCAATAAAGCCAAGCAACTCTTCAACATTGATACCGAATGGAAAGTAGCGATTCGCCCAGAGTCTATATATGTAAAAGAGCAAGGTCGTCAATATGATAGCCACATCTCAGCGCCACAAATAGGTACGATCACCAACCACCAGCTTCTTGGTAATGTTATTCGCTATCAAGTGAACGTTGAAGAGTGTGAGCTCACTGTTGACTTGCTTAACCGTTCTTCAGAACGCTTACTAGCGAACGGCAGCCAACTGGAGCTACTCTTTAACCTAAACGAAATTCAACCAGTGAGAGCCTAAACATGTCCAAACCTTTGTATGTTTTTGATATGGATGAAACCCTAATAAACGCTGACTGCGCAATGATTTGGAACGAGTTTATGGTTGAGAGAGGCATCGCGACTGATCCTTTATTTATTATGGAAGATCAGCGTCTAATGGCCTTGTACTCTGAAGGCAAAATGGACATGGAAGATTACCTAGCGTTCTCCATGAAGCCACTAGAAAACATGCCGATTGAAGAAGTAAACGCCTTGGTTGAAGAATGTGTTGAAAGCCATATTCTGGCTAAACAGTTTCCTCAAGCCAAAACCCTGATTGAGCAACTGTCTCTTGATGGTATAGATATGGTTATCATCTCTGCCAGCGTCACTTTTTTGGTGGAAGCCGTTGGTCGCCGTCTTAATATTCCAACCGCACTCGGCATCGATTTAATCGAGAAAGACAACCGTTATACTGCTGAAATCGACGGTGTCCCTAGTTATCGTGAAGGTAAAGTCACGCGCTTAAAACAGTGGCTAGAAAATCAGCCTGAGCCTTATTCTGAAATCCATTTCTATACCGATTCAATCAACGATTTGCCTTTATGTGAATACGCAGATTACACCTACCTGGTAAATCCATGCTCACGCCTAAAAGAACACGCGAATCGATCAAATTGGACGCTATTACGTTGGAATTAGCCTTCGGTCTTTATAGCAATAAAGGGCAGCTAACTGCTGCTCTTTGGTTTTATGTTACGTACCTCATTATCAGGAAACTCTTCATCTAATAACTCTGATATATTTATCGATGATACAATCATATTTTCAGCCTCCTGCGCATTTTCAAGGCATACTTTCATATAGCGATCAGTCCATCCATCATGATGGAACTCTATGCTCAGGTAACAATATTTATTAAATAAAAAGCAATAATGATTCTTAAATTTAGATAAACTTTTCTCAGACTCATATTTAATATAATTATTATGTAAGATTATATTAGGGGGAGTTACCAATATATCTGAAACCCTAGTATTAATAAGTTCATTTCTTAACTCTTCATTACCCACAACCACCTCTTCGGTGTAATGCTTATATATAGATTTTGCTTTATACTTATTGTAACCTCTACCCGTTTTAGGATCATGCTCTTCGGCATTGTAAAAATCATCATATCGAAATAAAATATCATCTCGTATATCATATAGTGACTTTTTAATATTTGAGCTCTTAACATATGGAATCAAGCTAAGCTTCATTGTTAACTGTCCATAATAATCGTATGTTCCAGGATATGGAATTATCGTGTGGTAAGGCCACTCTAAGCGCCCAACCAAAAAAAACTGATTATGGTAATCATTCCTAACATTACTTTCTAAGAAATCACGCGTAATCTCTGAGTCCTCTTCAGCTCTATGTGATTCGTACCCCCCTCCAGGCACGGTCAAATCACAAACGAGGCTCCCAAACCTATAGATTCTGTGGCTAGGTTTAGACAATTTCGCTCCTGATCGAAATTTTAATTTTAGAAGAGACATAATACTCATTAATGCTTACCAATTTTCGCATATTTACCTATCACCCTAGCCTTTTGCCGGGCACCAGACTCTCTCAGCTGTTTTTCATAAGTATTTAACCCAAGATAAGGTAATGAATGAGGGCTGCCACCTATGGTTTTGGACAAAAAACACGCCCAAATAAAAACAGGACTCAAGCTCAAGTTCATTTTGGTTATGCTTGTTACACCATTTAACCCGATCACGTTAGGTACAAAGTCTGCAGGGTTAGCTCTAAGTGGCTGAACTTTCATACCTAAACGCTTTGCTTTCATTGATAAAATACCATAATTACCACCAGGGCTATGTACTGCCAATTCATGTCCATCTAATCTTAGTTCAGGCCTTAGATTTTTTACTTCCTCAATCGCAGAGCGAAATATAATAGCTCCTTGACTATGAACAGTCCATTTTACTCGACGACGCTCACTGTGTGTTTTAATAATTAAAGAAGCAAGTTGCTTCGCATTTCTACTTTTAAATATACGAGTTTGATCAAAGATACACTCTGCTAAATCAAAAACCCCTCCATCTGTCGGGTTATGAAACAAATTATACCTAACTATATTATCTTTCCTATATGCGACGTCAGTATGAACACCCATTAACTTTGATGCTGTATCATAATCATTATTCATACCATTTATAGTAACGTGTTCACAGTTAATCTAGTTAATCTTCGGAATGATATTGGCACCTTTCCCATCCCAACTATTCAATGCAGACTGAATATCTTCATTAGTATTTTTATCTTCTGAGTAGCGGGATTTTGTTTCTTTTCTTACATCGTACAACATAGTTCTTTGTTTTTTTGACTCTAACTTTGAACCATGGAGCTTACTATCTAGCATAATCTCTTCAATGACTACAGAACCACTGTCAGATATACGATAAAGAATTAAAAAATGATAAGTTCTAAAAGGGTCAATATTCCTTGCCAAACGCCAAAAAGGATTTCTGCTATGCTTAGTTAGACTCGCCCTTTTAGGATTATCTATAATTTTATAAATGTCTTTTATCACATTCTTGCGATCAAAGTCTGTCATTGCTTGAATAACTAAAATCGCCTGCCTTGTAATCTTAACATCTCTCTTATCTAATATTTTAGGATCAATATCGAACTGACCTAAAAAGTTGCTAAATCTATTCAATACAACAACATCTCTAGCATTACTCTCTGTTGGCTTTTGGTTAAGTATTTCCCAAGTCATATTAGGCTCCAAACTTAAAATAAGGCCAACATTACTCAATATATATTCTAATCTAAAGAGCAAATTTATTATTTTAGAGGAAAGCGGCAAAAGCATGTAACTTATTATTACCACAGTTACACAAAAGATAAAAAGACAATCTTGTAATTTGCATCTCCATGTGAGCGACTTTATCGTTCCAAGAAGTACAATGCAAAGTTCAAACTAACGAAAATCAAAGATACTTACACACCAGTAACAATCCTGCCTAACCTATGTCGGGTTGCTAAAAATTATGAGTATTTAGTAGTGTGATATGACGAGATTTATATAACTAAAATAAATAAAGAATGGGACATATATATCCCCATATGTGTTCAAATTCGAAACTCAAGCATTCCAGGAACAATATAACAACATATTCACAATCCAGACTAACGATAATGAAAACATTGATTGAAGAATTGACATTTTAACAATCATTGCAACAATGTTAACTTTAGCTCCGTTGGTCGCGCTGGTGGTAAGCCTCTCACCAAGCCTATTGTCAGTTTTATATGGACGTTCGACCACCTCCAAAATGAATAGACACCCAATTTGGTGCCCTTTATTACGCCCGCAGAGGAAATTCTTTGCGGGCTTTTTTCTTCCAGCTTTATTGGTCTGGTAGTAAAAACAAAAAAGCCAGCCTTAAAAGGCTGGCAAGTAGAGCAACAAGGTCAGTGCTTACTGCTAACTAGTACTGAACTCGTATTGGATTCATTTTCGTCTGTTAGTCTCTTTATCGGCGGTTATGACTTGCTTGCTTTCTCTTTGTGGCACGTTACCTTTACTAACTGTTCTTGCTCATCTTTAATGTTTTTCACGATACGCTCATCGCGTGCGTGGATGGCATCCATATTCATTTGCTGAATATCTGCTACAGCTTCATGCTTCATTTCAGAAAAGTCCTGACGTAAATCTGAGCTCCACTCCTCTTTGTCTAAAGTGTTAGCAGCAGCGATTGGTGATGACATTACAACAATAAGACTTAGAGTAGATAGAAATACGCTTTTCATAATAAGCTCCTTGAGGATTAGCAGTTCGTTTTAGTTACAATTTATATATTGCACATACGATGCCAACTTTTATTTTGTTATTTGTCAATAACTTAACCAATCCTATATATTCATCATTATCTCCATCTGGTAAATTTCGCTAACCAAGTGTTAAATTAACCAAGAGAATTAAACACGAAAAAGCATTCATAAAAAGAATAATTTATCAGGAGATTTTCTCGCTGTTCTTTCATCGAATAAATTACGTAACAACCCACTCTAGAACTGCTTTGAATCAAAATACAGAACTAAAAAAGCAGCCCGAAGGCTGCTCCTAATAGTTAACATCAAGCTTGTTAACTCTATATATTTACTTCAACGCTCGACGTCACTGGCGACTTTCTGAAACGATTGATAAAGCGATGAATAAACCCCTTAATCGATCTGAAAATATTTTTAATATCTTCAAGCATTAAATACAAACAAGGCACCAGCACTAAAGTCAGAACCGTTGCGTACAACACCGCAAAGCCCAAAGCTACAGCCATTGGTATGACAAAACGCGCCTGCAAGCTCGTTTCAAACATAATCGGCAATACACCCGCAAACGTCGTTATTGAGGTGAGCGTGATCGCTCGAAAGCGTGCACAGCCCGCTTCAACCACCGCTTGTTTGATGTTCATACCCTTTTCTCTCACTTGGTTTACGTAATCTGTCATAACTAGAGAGTCGTTGATAACCACGCCAGCAGCGGCGATCAAACCAAATGTCGACATCATACTGATATCCAAACCTAGCCAGAAGTGTCCCCAAATCGCCCCCGTCAGACTAAAGGGAATGACTGACATTACAATCAAAGGTTGGGTATAACTTTTTAACGGTACGGCTAACAAGATGTAGACGATGATCATGCCTGCAATAAAGAACAGAATCTGTTCATTACGCTGCGCTGCTTGCTCTTCAATATCACCACCCAATTCCGTTTTCACACTCGGGAAGGCTTGCTTCATGTCCGGTAAGATATTGTCGTCGATGACCTTCACTACTTCTTGAGGTTCAACCAATTCTTCATCTATCGAACCATAGACATAAACGGTTTGATACCCGCCTTCACGCCGAATGCTACTCACGCCCGGCTGCTCGTTGATCTTAACCACATCACCCAGCATGACCTTCTTACCTGCTGGCGTGGTAATCACAGCGTAACGTAATGATGAGAATGCTTCACGTGTCAGTTGCGGGTAACGCACCATAACTTTGATTTCTTCACCATCACGAATAAGACGCTGTGCTTCACCACCGTAGAAGCTGCCACCCACTTGCTCTGCGATCATGGTGAGATCCAGTCCGAGATCGTACGCTACAGGCGCAAGAGAGAGGAGTACTTCTTTGCTTCCTGAATCAATAGAAGATGAAATATCGTATAACCCTTCTTCCTGCTGTAAACGCTCTATCAAGTAACGCCCAGCCTCGTTCAATTCATTAATATTAGAACCAAACAGCAAGTAACCAAACTCATCTCTGTCACCGCCACCCGCGCTCTGCTCGCGGATTTTGATGCTCTTCATTCCAGGAATAACTGGCATAGCTTCACGCCAACGTCGAGCAAGTTCAAATGTATTGAACGGGCGTAATTCCTCATCAACCAATGGCACCAAAACACGGCCTTCGGTGCGGCTTCTGTTGTACGAAAGCACATCACGAATCATGCCTTGACCATATTCTGCGATGGTCTCAGATTCAATTTTTTGCATCACTCGTTCGATGGTCTTAAGAGCACTGATTGTTTGCTCGCTTGAAACGGTATCGTTCATTTCAATAGTGATCGCAGGATAGTCAGTAGGCACTTTAGGGTTAGGGATCACCCGAACATAGTTCGCGTTGATCAAAGCCGCGCTGATCAGCAGTAAACCGCAAAACACAGCAAACACGGTCCAGCGCCAATGCGTACATGTCGTGACAAAGTTACGATACGTACCGTTTACAAAGCCAAAAAAACGTTGGTTAAATCGGTCACGCCAGCCACCAGGTTTAACTGGCTTAAAGTGAGTATGTGCGAGGTGAGCAGGAAGGATTAACTTCGATTCAATCAAACTGAAGATCAAACAAAGAATCACAACGCCCGCGATACCATAGAAGAAAGCACTGTCAATACCGCTAGACAACAAGAAAGGGGCAAACACGGCAATTGTGGTTAAAACGCCAAAAGTAGCTGGCGTGGCAACACGTTTGACACCGCGAACCACATTTTCTACGCCACCGCCTTTTTCTTCAATTTCGCTGTAGGCGCTCTCTCCCATCACGATGGCGTCATCGACCACAATACCGAGCACCATAATGAAGGCAAAAAGAGATACGATGTTTACCGTGATCCCTAATGCAGGCATCATCATCACCGCGCCAAGAAAACACACTGGCAGCCCAATCATTACCCACATTGCCAAGCGAAAGCGCAAAAAAATGGTCAGCATAATCGCCACTAGAGCTGCGCCTTGCAGCAAGTTTTTCAACATCATGTCGAGACGACCATTTAAATAATAGGTCGTATCCACTAAGACTTTGAGCTTAACGTCCTGCGGTAATGTCTTATTTTTTGCTTCGATATAATTACGAACAGACTCGGCAACAGGGATAATGTTCTGATCGCGAGTCGCTTCAACAGACATGTAGATCGCATTTTGCCCTGAGTACTCAAAGTAGCGCTCTTCTTCCGTAAAGCCATCTTTGATCGTGGCGATATCTTGCAGTAAAACCTTCGCACCATTTGCGCCAAGCTTTACAGGAATATTCCTAAATTCATCACCACGGTAGTACTGATTTTCAATCCTTACTGCGATCATCCCTGAGTTTGTTTTGACTTCGCCCGCAGAAAAGTTGGCAGAATAACGACTGATCGCGCTGCTGATATCGCTCAACGTCAAATCGTATTTACGAAGAACGAGTGGATCAACTTCAATCGCTATCTCTTCCTCTGGTGCACTCAAATACACCAACATGACATTTTTGAGTTGAAGTAATTCATCCTCGACTTGCTTAGCAATGGGTTTGAGCTCTTCAAGCGGTCGGTCCCCAACTAACCCCATTTCTATCACATCTTGACGCCACTCAACTTGGTAGACATTGATCGGTTCCATACCGGCAGGTAAGTTGGATAAAGTATCAATGCGTTGATTTACATCATCCAAGACACGCTTGATATCAGCATTAACGTCTACCTCGATAGAGACATACGCGCTACCTCTAGAGGCCGTTGAGACCGTTTTTTTAATCCCGGTGACATCTTTAATCGATTCCTCAACCTTAACGAGAATGCTTTCTTCAATTTCTTGAGGAGAAGCGCCAGGATAAGTCGCACGAACATCAATGTAGTTCACCTCAATGTTCGGAAACATCTGCCTTTGAATAAAGAGAAAACTCACCACACCCATGATGATGATGAACACCATCAAAAGGTTGGCAGCGACAGGGTTATTCGCAAAATAGGCAATTAAGCCCTTTTGTTTAGTATCTTCCATGACAAACTCCTACTTACTGTACGACGGTTTCGGAGTCGTCACTCTTTTTTGCGATTTGTACCGCCATGCCTTTTTGAGGGTACTCCGGCAAGGTAAGTACCAACTTATCACTTTGCTCTAAGCCTTCCCCCACAAGTAAAAACTCACCTTCTGCTCTCAAGACCGTTACCGTCCGAGGTTGAAGTTGATTCTCACCATTCACTACCCATACCGTGCGATTTTTGACTAATTCCTGTGGCAGGCGATAGATATGCTTTAGCTCCTTACCTGTAAAGCTCACTTCAACGTAGGAGCCAAATTTAATTGGAGGCTGCTGATTATCAATACCATATGGGTCCGCGATTTGAATGACCATGTTAATCATTCGGGTAGCGCTATCAATCATGCCTAAATCACGAACCACTCGACCTTCTCTAGTGGTAGAAAACACACCTTGCTGCGTTACTGTCGCAGTGAGCTCACCAATGGATTCGGGTAAAAATGCACTATCAAAACCGGCAATTGGTACGTGCACCTCCGCCACTTCAATGTTGTTTAGCGTGGCAACTCGAGAGCCAGATGTGACAAATTGACCAACACCAATATCACGCTCAACAACCAGCGCATCGTAAGGTGCAACGACTTTGCAATTTTCTAAATCTCTTTTTGCTCGTTTGAGTGCCGCCTGAGCCGACTTCACTTGCGCTTGCGCGCTCAAAACGTGAGGCTTACGTAAATACAGGTCTGTCACTTGCTTATCGCTCAGTCTCTTGGCCTGGCGTTTTGCCACTTCCGCTTTGGCTTGCTCCTCAATCAAGCTCGCACGTGCGCTAGCTAAATTGGCTTCGGCTTGCAAAACCGACGCTTCGTAGTTGTCACTTTCAATCGTGAACAGCACTTCTCCTCGTTTCACGATCCCACCCGTTACAAAATTAGGGTGCCAACTTATCACTTCACCACTGACTTGCGCAGAAAGGTGTGTTTTTTCAAAAGGGACTAACTCACCATGGCTGGTTATCACCACTTTATGATCGGTAGGAAAAAGAGAAGAAGCCTGAACGGTAGGCTCTGTAATGGCATCTTTGGTTGACTCTTTTTCCGGAGCTGTCGCGGCGATTGCGGCATATCCTGCATAAGAGCCACCAACGACAACGAAAGGTAAAAGCCAACGTAATACGGGTTTTGCTAACATCGAAAATCCTTTTTTATTGTTGTTTTCATCACCATGCTTTATTAAATCTTTGACTCCCTGTAAGCATGATGGTGAGGGAATTACATTTGAATAGACGTCAAAGCAGCGCGTACCTTGCTTTTTCGGTTGCTAACTACAGAGTTATTGCCAATTCAAAGTTAATAAAATTAACAAAAAATTAACCAACTTCGCAAGTTGCCCTGACTTAACTCTTCTTTTGAATAGCAAGGGACGTGCCAGGCATTTATTTATTAAAATTCAAATAGTTATTATTACTCAACTATTTTAACCAGTGTGCTATTGGTCATAATCACCAGATATTAGTGATTATGACCAATTCAGACACAATCATAATTAAAATAAATGATTATCTGCGTTCAAAAAGGTGAACTTAATCCCGAGAACATGACAATTCATTGATTAATAGCCCGTTATCCAACCTTGTTGGATGCACGCTGCGGCAACTTAGGTCTATAATTTCTGATAAGTAACACTCTGTAAGACAAGGAAATGTACTTTGTTACATACACTCGCTAAGCTGCTCTTCCCTTCTTTATTCACAATTTTATCGGCATGTTCATCCGTGTCATTGAACGATCCCAGTGAAAAATCCACTAGCTTCCAACTTGGGTATCAAGGTGACTCTGTGCTTGCACAGTACTTTGAAGCTTACGGGAAAGACCCAAAGTCAATCACTGGCTTTTCTCCTTTAAATCAAGGACACGATGCCCTTCTTGCTCGCACCTCTTTGATCGAGTCCGCACAAAAAAGCCTTGATCTTCAATACTATATTTACCGTGGTGACGAAACGAGTCAGCTAATAACGTGGCGCTTGTATGAAGCTGCAAAGCGTGGAGTCCGAGTAAGGCTGTTGCTTGACGATATGCAAAAGCGAAACGACGACGTGATGGCTGCACTCAATGCACATCCTAATATCGAAATCCGCTTATTCAATCCGCATCAGTATCGCGATTCCCGCTGGTTCGCACTTGCTAGCGATTTTGAACGTCTTAATCGTCGTATGCATAATAAGTCTTTGATTGCAGACAGTGTTTCTGCCATTGTCGGGGGTAGGAATATCGGCAATGAGTACTTTTCTTTTGAATCACAGGTCGAATTTGGTGATTTTGATCTACTGCTCTATGGTGAGGCGGTACAACAAACTGCAGATCAGTTCGACCTCTACTGGAATAGCGCCTATGCGATACCAATGGAATGGATAACACCGGACTCACAGCAAATTACCGACCTGGCGATTCAAAAGCAGGTCGACAAACTCCAGCTAGAGGAAAAGTTCTCAACCGGCCGTTATGACTTCACTAAACTGGATATGTACCAAGCTCTCAAACAAGGCAATCTCAAGCTCTACTGGGGAGAAGCAAAAGTATGGTTTGACT
Organism: Vibrio sp. VGrn 2; assembly: GCF_009361695.1. Taxonomy (NCBI): domain Bacteria; kingdom Pseudomonadati; phylum Pseudomonadota; class Gammaproteobacteria; order Vibrionales; family Vibrionaceae; genus Vibrio; species Vibrio sp. VGrn 2. The sequence continues at coordinate 92,502 of NZ_RBWD01000006.1, forward strand.
TACCCGATAAAGTTGCGACCCGAGAGAGCCAACTTATTGATAATTTAACGGAGCTGGTTAAAAGTGTTGAACATTCATTTGTTCTTATCTCCCCCTATTTCGTCCCAACCGAAGTCGGCACTCAAGCATTGAGTAACGCGGCCAAGCGAGGTGTTGATATCACGATAGTGACCAATAGTCTCGCCTCTAACGACGTGTTTGCCGTGCATGGTTGGTACGCAAAATATCGAACAGACCTGCTCGAAGCTGGGGTCAAGCTATGGGAAGTAAAAGCGAGCGCGAAACTCAAAAGCAAGTGGAGCCTCACGGGGAGCAGCAGAGCAAGTTTACACGCAAAAGCAATGACGATTGATGACAAAACGCTGTTTGTTGGCTCGATGAACTGGGATCCACGTTCAGCCGCTTTGAATACCGAAATGGCCGTTGTTATCGAACAGCCAGAATATGTGCAAATGTTTCTAGAACAACTGCCGAATCAATTGTCGAATAACGCCTATGCCTTAACTCTACGCGACGGAGACATTGTCTGGACTGACATAAAAACAGGCAAAGAATATGATTCTGAACCAGAGGCCGGAGTATGGCGAAAAATGGGCGCTTGGTTCTCCGGCATATTGCCAATTGAAGATCAGCTATAACAATTGCCAATGTTTCAAAACCTCCCCGATAAAGCAATACAAGAATGGACACTAGATTTGGGGAAACACAATAATACAAGGAAGTTCAATGTCAGCACAATGGAACGAGTACTATCAGAAAATTTTAAACCAACCTCACCGCCCAAACGTAGAAAATGCCGTAAACCTACTGAAACTCGAGAGCAAAGTCGCTCTTGATATTGGCTGCGGAATAGGTCGAGACAGTCATTTTCTCCTCGAACAGGGGTTTAACGTTCACGCATTTGATAGCCATGAAGATGCAGTAAAAACTTGTTTAACACGCTTTGAAGGCCACAAGCGTTTCTCAATTTCACAGTGCTGTTTTACTGAGTTTGACTATCCTCAATGCAGCCTGGTTATCGCGAATGCCAGTTTGTTCTTTTGCCCGGACGAAGGCTTTGAGCAAGTTTGGACCAAAATAGACAGTGCCTTACAACCTGGCGGTATCTTTTGCGGTGATTTCTTAGGAGTAAAAGACTCCTGGGTTGCATCAGAAATGCATCCGAACATTACCGCATTAACGAAAAAGGAAGTGGAAAGTTTATTCGAGGATTACGAACTCATTTCATTGAATGAAAGAGATGAAGACGGAACCACGGTAGTCGGAAGCCCAAAACACTGGCACATGTTTAGTGTGACCGCTCGCAAGCGCTAAAAGCTGTCTCTCAAGAAAGCAGCACTTCAAATCAGTGCTGCTATCAGCGATTAATTGACTGGATACACCACCTCAAAACGCTCCAAAACTAGCGTACGTTTCTCATGCCAATCTATGTTCAACTCATCGCATTCAGCGTTAAAAAATGCAGTATGCGCGTCACGCCACCAGTTTAAGGTTCTATCACCTTCGCCTTCTGCGTAGGCAAACTCTGCGGTTACATCCTCATATTTGCATGTGCTGACATCAGTAATTCGTATCACACAAACGGGGTCCCCGTTCCAATTCGTGACGACTTGTAAATGGCCCACTTGTGGCATGCTTTCGCCATGCTCTCGATACCAAAGATCCATACTGCAAGAGGCGGTTTTCTGTCCAATTCGAACCAAATCGGCGCATACGTTGGCGTTGTATTCATCGGCACAATAATAGTCAGCACTAACTGATGGTACGGCTGCTCTTTGTTCTGGTGACAATAATTTTAGATACTGCTCTAAGTAATCCTTAGCTCGCGCGTCCATGCTCACTCCATTAATCATAAATTCGCAAGGAGGATAAAAGATATCACGGCAAATAACCACCAGGAACAAACTGAAAAACAACAAGAATATGACTTTTACGTAGACGACAATTATTTCTTTTGTAATAACTTTGCTAAACGTTTGTGCTATTTGCTATTGTTGCATGGTCTATCTGTACTCTTCTCGTGAAAGGACGTTTTATGCGCTTATTTATTGGTATTTTTTTCTCGCTGATACTTGCCTTGCCGACGATGGCATCGGACGAAAAGTATTCAGAATCGGATCTGTTAGATAGACCATTAATGGAACGCTATATTTTAGATGAGCTAAAAGCACTGCGTCAGGACTATCAGAGCCTAGAAAAACGAATGATCACAGAGATCACCGACCGCGAGCTGACGGTTGCGGATAAATCGTTGAACTATGCCAACGTGACCGTAACCTACTTCTTCTACATCATCGCAGGTGTCGCATCGCTGATCGCCTTTGTAGGCTGGCAATCTCTGCGTGAGTTTAAACACAACACCAAAGAGATGGCGGATAAACGATTAGAAAAGATCGCCCAAGAATACGAGAAGAAATTTGTAGCACTGGAGCGAGATTTAAAACGCAAAACTCGAATTATCAGTGAAAACAATAAAGAAATTGAGAAAATCAACGAGATCCATAACTTATGGTTGCGTGCGCAAAGCTCACAAACACCAGAGCAACGTATTGAAATCTATGATGAGATCTTGCTGATTCGCCCAGGTGATTTAGAAGCGTTGACTTACAAAGCAGACGCCGCGATGGAAATCAACGAATACCACTGGGCACTGAGCATCTGTAACCGCGTACTTGAAGTCGATTACACCAATGGTCCTGCACTGTATCAACGTGCTTGTGCATACTCTCGTCTTGGCATTGAAGAGCAAGCCATTGAAGACTTGGAACGCGCTATTGAATACAGCCCATCTATTCGTGATTTGCTTGCCGAAGAGCGAGACCTCGAATTGCTGCATGGTAACGAGCGCTTTGAAAAGCTCTTACACCTAGCAAACGAATAATGGAATGAACAGCATGAGTAGTCACTTTAACTTAGAAGACGCCAGCCAAGTGTTGGTTGGCGCTTTTGCCCTCGCCGTACCCATCTCTTTTTCTGAAGAGGCGTGGCGACTAGGTGAAAGCTTGCCAATGGCAAACCTGCTCATGCTGTTAAGCCTTTCTGTCATTTTCCTCAGTTTTTTCGCCTATCAAAGCGTGTTCCAAAGCCACATCAAAAATCGCGTATCCATTTTTATTTTTCGTGTGGTTATCGCGTACCTCATTGCGGCCGTTGTGGTGGCGTTAGTTCTTTTCTGTCTTGATAAGCTGCCACTAATGAATGAGCCTTTGGTTGCGATAAAACGGGTCATCGTCATCACAATGCCGGCGTCAATGGGTGCGATTGTGGTGGACAGTTTCGACAAAGAATAGAAATAACACCTACTCTTCTAACGTTAAGTTAGAACCCGAGTGGTCTTTGCCTAACACATCTTCTGGGTTTCGCAGTGCGCAGGTTTCTAACGACAAACACCCGCAGCCAATGCATCCGCCCAAATCGTTTTGCAGGGCTTTGAGCTTTTGAATTTTTTGCTCCAACTGTTCATGCCAATGGCTCGCCATGACTTCCCATTGCTGTTTGTTTGGCGCTTGATGTTTCGGCAGCTCATCTAGCGCATGTTTGATTTCTTCTAACGACAACCCCACTTGCTGCGCCGCTTTAATCACCGCAACACGGCGCAAAACGCTGCGGTGGTAGCGGCGCTGATTGCCTTGATTTCTCCAGCTCGAAATCAGTCCTTTTTGTTCATAAAAATGCAGGGCAGAGACCTTCACTCCGGAACGTTTTGCCACTTCTCCTACGCTGATTTCCATCCTTGACTCCCTGTGTGTCAATTTTGTTAAAAAAATGCTTTACCTCAAGTTTACTTGAGGTTTTAAAGTTGCACCATCTTAATTAACGCTAAACCTAGATGGTCTCGAAATAATGCGTTCGGAATGAACAAGTTGGTCGACAAACACAGCACCGTTATAGGTCAACGTTTTGAAATCCAAAGGGAACTTGAGGCAAACATAATGAAAAATAAAACTCAGCCGTACTTAGCAGGCCGCTTCTTCGACAGTATCTCATCTGGCTTGTTCATGATGGCACTGCCATGGGTCATGCTTTCCGAGCCCAAAATGGGCACATTCGTCGCTTTAGTTTCTCTGAGCTGCACCGCGATTTCTTTTCTGGCAACGCCTTTCTTTTCCACTTTAGTTGACCGACACTCACGAAAAGCACTCCTCGTGCTCAATCAATGGATTCAATCGGGCATGGCTTTGGTGGTGTTCATTGCTTATTGGTTAGGGTTTGAGTCCCACTGGCTGCTGGCTTTTGCGCAATTGGTGTATTGGGTTTCGAGTAACTTTGCATGGACGACCAACAACGCCTTCACCCAAGAAAATTATCAGCATCACGAATACGCAAAAATTTCGGGTCAGCAAGAAATTGTAATGCAATCCACGACCCTAGGAGCTGGTGCGTTGGGTATTGTTTTGCTTGAAATGTGGGGAATGAAAGAGTTTGCTTTGTTTGCAGCCAGCGCATCCGCTTTGGCGGCGATGTTTTATATTCTGACGCCGTATACCCAACAATTAAGGACATCAAAATCTGTCGCTTTCATCGCACAACTCAAAGAGAGCCAACAAATATTCCGTCTCGACCCCCGCTTTTATGGCTTTATTCTGCTCTCTTGTCTCTCTTATCCTGCATTGACGTATTTGAGCAAATTGGTGCCGATTTGGTTTTCTGAACAAGGCATCTCTGGCGATTGGTTTGCAGGGTTCAACATCAGTTTTGGTCTCGGCTCGTTGCTAACTGGTTTCATTGTCACCAAAGTGCTGAGTCGCGCCTCCCATAGCCACATTATGTTTGCTTCGATGGTCATGGTATCTATGGCGTTTATCGGAATGAGTTTTGCGATAAGCCCGTTGACCATCTTATTGTTTACGGCTCTGTTTGGTGTGTTTAACGCGCTAAATCGCATTGCAAGAGTCAACTGGATGCATCACACCGTAGCGGTTCATCAACGTGGTCGTGTTGATGGCGGCATCAGCATGTTTTCCACCACCATTCAAGCTCTCAGTTATGTATTAATCGCGATGTTGAGTCATTACGAGCTAACACAATACGGTTTTGCAATAGCAGCTGTTGTCATGGTGTTAGCAGTGGTATTGATGGGATTACTCAGCCGAGACGTCGAGCCGTTTAACGACCTGCCCCTTCATGCAGCGGCAAAGTGAAGCATAGAAATTGAGAAGTTGAGAAATTGAAAAAGCGAGATAAGAAGATAACCAAAATCGTCTTCCTAATTTTCTACACCAGTACTTTTTTCTCTATCGCTCATCAGCAAGGTTGGGTATTCTGAGGCGACCAACATGAGCAGAAGGAATTCGCAGTGAACTTAAGACAATTGGAAGTCTTTTACGCCATTATGCAAGCAGGAACGGTGTCTGGTGCTGCTCGCTTACTGCACGTTTCCCAACCTAATGTCACTCGAGTTCTCGCCCATACAGAACAACAACTGAGCTTCGCTTTATTTGAGCGTGTAAAGGGTCGTCTCGTTCCAACTCAAGAAGCCAAAGCTTTATTACCAGAGGCAGAAAAAGTCTATCAACAACTCGGACAATTTCGCTCTCTGACCAACAAAGTCAAACAGGGAACTCAACATTTACGAGTCGGTGCCCCGCCTGTTTTGGCCGCACACTTGTTAGCGCCGACTGTCGCGTTGTTGTCGAAAGAGCACGGCATCTCCTTTGAGCTATTAACGGCCAATCGCGATGAGCTGTGCTCTGGGTTGCTGAAACATGAATTGGATGTCGCTATCGCTTTTGGTGAAGAAACACCACCAGCGATCATGGGGCACGTGTTATTGAAAGAAAACTTAGCACTGATCGCTCCTAAAAGCGCAGCGATACCCGCAGAAAAAGTCGTTATTTTAGAAGAGCTTATCAGTCACGATTTACCCATTATCGGTTTAGATAGCCGAGACCCTCTGGGCTTATTGCTGCATCAAACCTTGTCGGCGCGTGACGAGCATTATCAACATGCCATCACCGTACGCAGCTACTCCGCGGCGGCTGAACTGGTGAAACACCAAGCAGGGTTCGCCATTGTAGACCCATGGACTGCAAAACAATATCGCCAAGATGATGCCGTCTCCGTGCATGCTTTGGAGCCAAACATGTCCTTCTCTGTCTCTATTTTATTCGCAGAGCACACACCTCAATCCATTGCGACAAAGCAATTTATCACCGCCCTAAAACAACAGATGGTTTAAAGGTATAACTTGAAGTTATACCTGCCTAACAAATAAGCATTCGGTTTCCTAAATCAGTCTGGCTACATTAATGAGCAATAACGATGACGAAGGGAACCATCATGCAAATTGCTCAACCTTACCTACTCTTTCTTGGCGATGTAACCGATCCACTCGCAGCAAAAACCGCGCGTGGCATATACCAATGGCGACCTGAGATTTGCCTTGGCCAAATCCGCCTGACGCCAGAAACCGTATCGCTTGGTTTAACCGACATGACACTACAACAAGCGCAGCAGCAAGGAGCAAAAACGCTGGTACTTGGCACAGCAAACCCGGGGGGAGTCATTCCCGAAGCTTGGCAAGCAACCTTACTTGAAGCGGCAGAAATGGGATTTGAAATTGCATCGGGCATGCACCAACGTTTGGCGGAATTTGCTCCTCTTGCCGATCTAGAACAACGCGGATTAACCAAACTGTATGATGTTCGCCATTATGATGCCCCGCTCAAGGTCGGCAATGGCAAAGCTCGCGCAGGCAAGCGAGTACTTACTGTAGGAACAGATTGCTCCGTTGGCAAAATGTACTCTGCCCTCGCCATTGAACACACATTAAAGCGTAAAAACTGTCGCGCAGAGTTCAAAGCAACGGGTCAAACTGGAATTCTCATCGCAGGCAGTGGCATTTCGATTGATGCCGTAGTTGCCGATTTTATCTCCGGCGCAGTAGAAGCGATCAGCCCCGACTTCACCGACCACGATTGGGACATCATCGAAGGGCAAGGTTCGTTATTTAACCCTTCGTTTGCTGGCGTAAGTTTGGGCTTACTTCACGGCGCACAAGCGGACGCTCTGGTACTGTGCCATGAGATTGGTCGCCCGCACATCCGCAACTTACCACATGCGAGCTTGCCAACCATTGAACAAACGATAGAAGCGAATCTGGCCGCTGCCCACCTAACAAATCCAAAAGCTCAATTAGTGGGTATTTGCTTAAATACTTCGGCGATCAGCGAAGAAGATGCTGCCCAGTTATGCCAGGATTGGAGCGACAAATATCAGGTGCCCGTCACCGACCCTGTGCGTTTTGGCGTTGATGCGGTTGCAGATAGGCTCCTTACGATTTAGGAAACATTTACGGTTTAGAAAATAACTGCGGTTTAGGGAAAACTAGTGAGATGAAAATTCATGTAGAACCCGTCACGATTGCTATGGCGACACCATTTCGCATCTCTCGCGGCAGTCGGACAGAGTGCCACGTAGTCCGCGTGACAATTGAACATCTGGGCATGATCGCCCAAGGAGAATGCACACCATACCCACGTTATGGTGAATCGGTTGAATCGGTAATTAAGGCGATTTCTCACGCCGCGCATGAACTGCAAAGTTTGTATGCCAAAGGTGACGCTGATGTCATGGCTCTCAAAAGCCAGCTTCAATCATTATTGCCCGCAGGAGCGGCAAGAAATGCGTTGGATTGCGCCCTTTGGCATCTTCTTGCGCTTTTGAACCACAAGCAGCAGGTTCACGACCTCTTTACGTTACCTGAGGCGATTGTGACGGCGATGACGGTTTCTATCGATACGCCGCAAGCGATGGCAAAACAGGCGCAAGCTTACCTTAGCCAAAGCGCAAAACTGCTTAAGGTAAAACTGGATGGTGAACACGTGATTGAGCGCGTTGCAGCAGTGCGTGACGCCGCACCGCACACGCAAATTGTCTTAGATGCGAATGAAGCATGGCAAAACCTCGACCTCGCTACGGTATTTGCTCAACTCCAACCGTTTAATATCACCATGATCGAGCAACCGTTGCCACAAGACTGCGACGACGTACTCGCCAGCATTCCGCACCCCATTCCACTTTGCGCCGATGAAAGTTGTCACACCAAAGAGCAATTACATCAGCTTGTTGGCAAATATGAAATGGTGAACATTAAGCTAGATAAAACGGGCGGGCTCACAGAAGCACTATTACTGGCCGACGACGCCCAAAAACTCGGTTTTAGCCTCATGTCCGGTTGTATGTTGGGGACGTCGCTGGCAATGCGGGCTGCGTTACCTATTGCTGCTCAGGCGAGCGTTGTCGATCTTGATGGCCCGGTGTTGCTCGGACGAGATGTAACGCCGAGCTTAGTTTATCGCGACGGCGAAATCGTTCTTTCCAAATAGCCTAAATAATCCCGAGGTTTTGATCGAAAAGTCAGAACCTCTGAGTTTATGATCTCGATTAAAAAACAATCAGCTCCATCATGAAATAAGTCACATAAATTATACGGTTATTACGGCATGCTAAGATTACAGTAGTCCAAGAAGGTGGTCTTATGCATCGAGTCATCCGGAAAATGACATGGAAGACGAATAGGCGGTAATCCCGCCCTACTCCAATGCAGTGCGTGGGTTTCTATAGCGACCCACTTCCTAGCAATTCGTAGGTTTTTCACGCCATCTTGCAAGGAGGCTCTATGCCTATCAACAAAATACGCAATATCGCTTTTGTCGGCCAAACCGGGACCGGTAAAACCACGCTGATAGAAAAACAGCTCTTCACCTGCGATGCCACGCACCATTTAGGCAGCGTAGAAAAAGGCGATACCGTTACCGACTTCGACCCTCAATCCATCCAATATCAACACAGTATTGAAGCGACGCCAGTCGCACTGCGCTGGAATAAACATCGGCTCAATATCATCGACACTCCGGGACAAAACGAGTTACTTGGCCGTACGATCAGCGTCTTTCCTGCCGTTGAAACATCCGCCCTTGTCATCGACCCTCAAACCCCACTAAACCAAACTTCCGATCGCTTATTCACCTTTGCTAAAGAGCAGCAAAAATGTCAGATGATCATCATCAATAAGCTCGATAACCACGGTAGTCAGTTAGAAAGATTGATGGAGAACATCGTTGAGCATTTTGGGGACCACTGCTTGCCGATCAACTTACCTTCGGCTGACGGGGAATCTGTAGTTGACTGCTATTTCGAACCAGAATTGGGACGAGAAACCTTACTTGCAACGGTAGATGAAGCTCATGAGACCTTAATTGACCAAGTTATCGAAGTCGATGAAGAACTGATGGAACTGTATCTGGAACAAGGCTCCGAACTCACCGCGGAGCAACTGCATGATCCGTTTGAAGAAGCACTGAGAACTGGACATGTGATTCCAGTCTGTTTTGTCTCAGCACAAACCGGCGCGGGCGTCGAGCTTCTGCTTCGTACCTTGGCGGAGATCATGCCTATGCCAAACGAAGGTAACCCTCCTCTATTGGAAAAGAACGGCAAAAAAATCAAAGTAAATTGCGAAACCTTAGAGCACACCGTCGCACACGTGTACAAAGTCAGCGTCGACCCATATATGGGAAAACTTGCCTACTTACGTGTGTATCAGGGTGAAATCAATGCGGGCAGCCAGCTTTATATTGGCGAAAGCAACAAGGCATTTAAAGTTGGGCACTTATATCAACTGCAGGGCAAAGATAGAACCGAGATCCCTCGTGCGCTTGCAGGCGACTTCTGCGTTTTAGCCAAAGTGGATGATCTCGAATTCGATTCAATCGTTCATGACTCTCACGAAGAAGATGGTGTTCAGCTCAAGACGTTAGACCTTCCTGACTCCATGTATTCTTTGTGCTTGAAGCCTCTTAAGCGTGGAGATGAGCAAAAATTAGGCGATGTACTGAATAAAATCGCCAGCGAAGATCCTTCGCTGCGCATCGAACATCGCGCTCGCACCAACGAAACCATCATCAGCGGCCAAGGGGAATTTCACCTCAAAGTCGCATTAGAAAAGATGGCGAACGTGTACAAGCTGGACGTCGAAACCTGCCAACCAAGCGTCGAATACTTTGAAACCATCACCAAACCTGCCGAAGGGCATTATCGACACAAAAAACAAAGTGGCGGTGCAGGCCAGTTTGGTGAAGTGCAATTGAAGGTTCGTCCACTCGAACGTGGCGCCGGATTTAAGTTCATTAACAAAGTGGTGGGTGGCGCCATTCCAACCGCGCTCATTCCTGCTGTTGAAAAAGGTATTTTGCAAGCACTCGAAGAAGGGGCGATTTCTGGCAACCCAATCAAGGATGTGGAAGTCACCGTTTATGACGGTAAATATCACTCTGTCGATTCAAAAGAAATTGCGTTTGTCATCGCAGGTAAGAAAGCCTTTTTAGACGCGATCAACAACGCTGATCCTATTGTGTTAGAGCCCATTGTCCAAATGGAGTTACACGTCCCAACCACAAACGTCGGTGACGTGTCTGGGGATTTGTCAGGTAATCGAGGATTAATAGAAGGCACCGAACCGATTGATAGCCAATTCACGTTGTTGAAAGCCAAATCGCCAGTAAACGAGTTGCAAGATTACGCTCGTCGATTGCGAGCTATCACGGGTGGTGAAGGCAGTTTTAGTATGACTTTAAGCCATTACGAGCCCGCGCCACCAGCAGTGCAAAAACAAGTCTGCCAAGGCAGTGCTCAACAAGGTTAATTCCCTAAGGTTCAAATCAATCACATAAATAAAAAAGCGCCCTCATTTCGAGGGCGCTTTTAGGTAAATTAAAATTTATTTATCGAGAGACAAACCGATCTGACTGATTTTATTTTCAAACTCTTCGATGCTGTTCGCTTTGTAAGTCGGAGCACCGTTAAAGTAGCGCGGTTTCTCTGGCAGCATCGCATTTTTCAGCTCTTGTTCTTGATCGACATTGTCATGATAAACCGTTACACGATTTGGAATATCCTGCTTTATTACAGCCATATTGGTTCTCCTTGTTTAAATCGAATATTAAGCGTAGAACGTGGTTAACGATGCGTAAAAGCCACTGTGTAAAATTTAGACACCAGCGACAATTTTATACTCAAACCATTGCATTATTTTGTTTCAATGTTCTCTTTAAGTATTCTTGGAGCACACACCTTTCGCGTTTAAGGTAAGTGAAGATTCCACCATCAAAAGACAGGATGTCTCATGTCAAAGCAAGAGCTTAACCAGATGGGCAGTGCCAAAGTTTATCTGGTAGAAAAACACGGCATTTCATTCATTGAAAAGCAACAGGTAGAACAGGTTGAGGTCGCTTTTTATCAACACCAGGCTAAACCATTCAATGAACTTGACATTCTTGTACCTGAGCTCATTGATTACGATCACCAACAAAATACGTTACGAATCGAGTATATCCCGCACTCTGTCAATCAAGAATTCCTGCTTGAAGAGCCGCGCGTGATAGAACAACTAGCTAAAATACATAGACTATCTCCGACATCAAATGGTGTTTATCATCCTCATCAGTGGGCACAACCAGCCACTTCCCAAGCTTTAAGCACGCTCAAACTAGACGCAAAAACAGAGCGGTTCTTTTATCAGCTACAAGAGCAATCCGGCCCGCTTTTCAACGCCAAAAATTTGATCTCTGGAGACACCAATGCCGGGAACTGGGGGCGACGAGATAATGGCGATTTGGTGCTGTTCGACTGGGAACGTTTTTCGACAGGGCATATCGCGATAGATTTAGCGCCACTAGTCAAAGGCATGGGCACATTCGAAGATTATCTTGGTGTGGCGCATACCTATACCAAGACGGCAAAGCAAGGCGATGCGAGTAATTTAGCAAGAACGATTGCAATAGCTAAAACGTGGATGGTGGTAGAAGTGGTGAATATACTGGTCTCGAGACAGAACCCTCAGACCAGTAAATACATTGACTGGTTTAAACAAACCTTACCGAAATGGGCAAAAGATCTTAGCGCTCAGATGACGAATTAGGTTCGGATATTTGATACAAACGTCTTTCAGGCTCTGCACAAGAGGTTTCACAATTGCACACCTTATCAACACCGACATTATTCAATCCGCCACAACTCCCTTGAATACGCTTGTTGTGGAAAATGACGCCAAGCGACATCAACAAAATGATTGCGAGAAAACCAAGAAAGGTAAATAACCAAACCATATTAACCTGCCTTATTAGCCATCGTCTTTAGCCTAAGTATAGCAGGGCGAGATGTCACTTTAAGTAGCCCTGCCGGTGCTTTCGGTCTTGCCTGCAAGGAGGGTTTGGATTTTTTGCCACCACAACCACAGGAACCGCAACCGCCTTTTGGCTTGTGAGCATTTTTCTTATGATTGTTTGAGGGACGACCTTGAGACGGCTCAATGAGAGGCTCTCTTGGAACCGCAAGTACATCTTCCAATGAGCTACGGGTAGAAAGCCTGAATACTTGCGTGCCACTACGAAGTAATTTGGCTAATGCGCGTTCACCGATATTTCGTACAAGTACAGCATCCACATTGTACTCTTGCAGAGACTGAATTAACTGAGACTTCGCATTGCAACCTGCTTGTGGCATCGAAGCAATGTTCGCTAAGTTTTTTAGCATGCCGTCAGTATCAGAATAAATAGCAATATATGGTGCTTTAACAAAGTGGTTTGCCACCCGCTCACCATCATTAGGAATAGCATAAATCATAAGTTTGACTCCTCATCCGGAAAAACTAATGCATGACCTTCAACTAAACTTTTTGCGACTTTCAATCTTGCACTTTTTACTGTGTTACCAAAAGTTTGTCTAGAGACGCCCATCTGATCAGCAGCTTGCTGCTGGCTAAGCCCCTCTAAATCGGCCAAACGCAGTGCTTCTAGCTCTTCTGGTAATATGGCGACTTGCTCCAACTGATGAAATGGCACGCCATTAGGTTTGAAACAATGGTGTGCAGCACGTCCGCATATTCGTCTTTCTATCTTTGGTCTTGCCATCATTATCCCTCGAAAACACAGGGTCAAATTACGCCTTAAACTGGCATATGCCAATAACATTTTTAGCATATGCCAATAAACTAAGTTTGCAAAAATCGACACGATAAATACGTAAGACATCAGGATTAATTAGACATCTAAGAATTGACAAACTTTGGTGACAAACGAGCAAAAAGATCAATTCTAATTATCTAGATAATAAAAACGTTAGTTTGCGCAGACTTTTCATACAAATACGCGCTAATGTATTCATTTTATTGGAGAAGAAAAACTATAATCCGATCAAATCATTCATTTGAACACTAATGATTATTTTATTAAAAGAGTGTCTCCCTAAGTAACTATAAAGTGCAGGTCGACTGCATTGAAATGAGCCTAAAGGGTAAAACAATAGATGGAGGACCTATCGAACCACCAATCATTACTTGGTCTACGATCCCAGCCATTCTTGCTGAATCACGTCTCTTGAGGGCACCTAGATATATCAGAAAAGGAAGTAAATATGTCTGACTCGAATTGGCTCAGCGAATTCCCAGAAATGGATCGCTCTGATCTTAGAGCGATTCGCAAAACACTCGATGGCGCCTACCGAGATTTCTCTCGTGAATATGGTGAACTTATCGAGTCTCTCTTTGATCCGCTCCTTTCATTTCTTGTCTGGTTTGAAAAACTGCTTATTTCAACACCTTGGGTCGTTGTTTTAGGCGTCTGCACCGCCCTCGTTTATGCCGCTAGTCGCTCTTGGAAACTGGCCATCGCATGTTTTGGCTCACTTATCCTGATTGGCTACTTCGGCATGTGGGAAGACACAATGCGCACGCTCAGTATTATCACGGTGTGTACCATGCTGGCAATCACACTCGGGATCCCTATCGGCATCGCCATGGCGCGCTCTAATCGTATTCAGTCAGTTGTGACACCATTACTCGACGTCATGCAGACCATGCCGGCATTTGTGTACCTCATCCCAGTTGTGATGTTACTCGGGATTGGGAAAATTCCTGGCCTCATCGCAGTAGTGATCTACGCGATTCCACCTGTTATTCGTTTAACTAATTTGGGTATTCGTTTGGTGGATAAAGAAGTGTTGGAAGCCGCAACCGCATTTGGTGCCAGCAGTAAACAGCGGCTTTTTGGGGTCCAACTTCCGCTCGCAATGCCAACCATCATGGCAGGAATCAACCAAACGATCATGATGGCACTGTCGATGGTCGTCATCGCATCGATGATTGGGGTAAAAGGTTTGGGCCAGCCCGTTCTTAAGTCGATTACCAATCAATATTTCACTCTTGGTCTTTTAAATGGTCTAGCCATTGTCGCTCTAGCGATTCTTTTCGACCGCGCTTCACAAGCGTATGCGAAACGCACTCAAGCCCATCTAGGAGATTTAAAGCATGACTAGCCCACTTATCGAAATCAGCGGTCTGTATAAAATCTTCGGCCCCAAACCCAACAGCGTGATTGAGCGCGTCAAGTTGGGACATAGTAAAGAACACGTGTTGGCGGAAACGGGGCACACGGTCGGGCTAAAAGACATCAACCTCCAAATTAAAAAGGGCGAGATTTTCGTCATCATGGGTTTATCCGGTTCAGGAAAATCCACCATGATTCGCCACTTCAATCGCCTAATCGATCCAACCATGGGACAGATTTTGGTAGAAGGGGTAGATGTCATGCAGATTTCTAACAAGGAGTTAGAGCAGTTTCGTCGTCATAAGATGTCGATGGTGTTTCAACGTTTTGGCTTATTGCCCCATCGCACTGTTATCGACAACATCGCTTACGGTTTGGAAATTCAAGGAATAAGTAAAGAAGCGCGCTTATCAAAAGCAAACGAATGGTTGGATACCGTTGGATTAACGGGTTATGAGAACCAGTATCCCGCTCAGCTATCAGGTGGTCAGCAGCAACGTGTAGGCCTCGCGCGAGCATTGGCAACCAACGCCGAAATACTGTTAATGGACGAGGCATTTTCAGCGCTGGACCCACTGATTCGGAGCGAAATGCAGGATCAGTTAATAGAACTGCAACAGCAGTTACACAAAACGATTGTTTTTATTACTCACGACTTAGATGAAGCATTGCGCCTTGGCGATCGCATTGCGATCCTTAAAGACGGTGAGCTTGTCCAACAAGGTTCACCAGAAGAAATATTGCTGCATCCTGCCGATGAGTACGTTGAAGCCTTTGTAAAAGACGTCAATAGAGCGCGAGCATTGACGGTTGAGACTGTTATGCAGCCACCTTCATATCACATTGCCGCTAAAACCATTGAAGAAGCGCTCAGTGAGATGAAACGTGTAAAACGTGATTATGCTTATCATGTGACCGATTCAGGCTATCAAGGCGTGATAACGCAACAAGGGTTACTAGACGCGACGAAGTTAGCTCAAACCCCAAGCTGGGATGATGATATCTATGAAGAAGTGCCTATCATCTCTCCCCATTCAGCCATTGAGCAAATATTGACTGAAACCATGTCGTGCGAATACTCACTGCCCGTTGTCGATGAGCATGGTCATTTGAAAGGTGAATTAGAGCGTCGTACTGTTGCTGGTTTATTCGCTGATGAAGACAGCACAAAACGAAGCACCTCACGTTCAAACATCGATAAGGCCTCTTAACTGATTTAATAAAACAGCTTACAGCAATGTGGGCTGTTTTCACTGTCTCTGCCTCCCACCCCTCTAGGTATTTATTTGTAGACTCAAGCTTGATATCCCAATCAACATTTACATTGTTCTGATTTTCCTGACAATTTCATGCTCATATTCGGTTTTATTGACATAGGTAGATCATTCTATTGCTTTTTGATGACGCAAATACCTGATAAATGTCTACTATTACTCTCATACAAAATCTTGATTTAAAGAGGGATAAAATGAAAAAAACAATGTTGGCACTAACAGGCGCGGTAATCATTCTTGCAGGCTGTCAAGATGAGAAACCTGCCGAAACAAGCGCAGTTGAAGTACCTCAAGCGACGGAAACTGAAGTCACTACTAGCGCAGAAGTTACTACAGAGACAATTGACACGCTGCCAGTAGCAGAAGAACAAGTCATCACTGAAGAAACATTTGTAGACTCTGAGCATAACGCACAAAATGCCCTGGACTGGAACGGCACATATAAAGGCACGCTTCCATGTGCGGATTGTTCAGGTATCGACATGACCATCACACTAAATCAAGATGGCACTTATGTACTTGAAGAAAGCTACCAAGACAAAGAAGACGGTCAGTCAAAGTCTGAAGGCCAATTCACTTGGGATGCAAACGGCAGCATCGTAACGTTGACAAACGAAGATGCGCCAAACCAATACTTTGTTGGTGAAAATGTACTTATGAAGCTAGACATGAATGGCGAAAAAGTAACAGGTGACCTAGCACCGTTATACAATTTAACGAAACAACAATAAGTCAATATCGATACCTGATAAATAATCTAAATCCGAGCTACCCCAGCTCGGATTTTTTCTTTCCATCGACGGCGGTTGTCTTTCTTATCTTCCTTCTCCGATCTTACATTCCGCTTCTTATCCTGATGGTTCATTACATTTCCATACGCTTTGCTGATAGAGGCTTACAACTTCATTTTGTACAGTGTTCAAAACAAATCAGAACAACTCGGAAAAATGATGAAAAAGACATTAATTGCACTACTAACTCTGACTGCTGCTGGTTCAGCGGTTGCTGGTGATACTTATATTCGTAACGGTAACATCTACAACAATGAAGGTAGCTGGAACGCGGAAGTCGGAGTGGCTCATGGCAGCGATCTTTTCAAAGATCAAAAATACAATACAGCTCCAATTCTAAATGGCGGTTACCATGGTGACGACTTTAACGCCGATCTAAGTGGCATTAACTACCGTTTCTTCGGTAACACCAATGAATTAATCAACATGAGTGCTTACCTTGTTGGTAGTGGTGTCATGCGTGACGGTGATATTGCAAAAAGCCTGAAAGGCACGGATAAACGTCGCTTTGCTGTCGATTTAGGTTTGAACACTGACTTTACGTTAGATCAACACAATGTGATTTCAACATACCTTCAACATGATATCAGTGGTGCTTACAAAGGTTACTTAGCGGGCGCAACTTACTTCCACATTATGAACTTCGGTAGTGTTGATTTTGTTCCTTTTGCTAACCTAACTTATCAAAGTGAAGACTACGTAGATTACTACTTTGGCGTAAAACAACGCGAAGCAAATGCAAACCGCAAAGCGTACAAAGGTGATTCAACAGTAAGCTATGGTTTAGGCTACAAGCTAGTCATGCCAATCAACGATAACTGGCAAGTGAGCCAAATGACACAATACACTCGCCTAGGCAGCGGTATCAGCGATTCCTCGATTGTTGATAGTGCAAATCAATGGGTTGTTGGTGCGAGTGTGTCGTACAACTTCTAACTCTACATTCCACATAAAGCCATCATTGCGATGGCTTTATGTATTCATACTCTATGCTCACCGTATCGAAATATGCTAGTTAGAGTGAGCGATCCAGAGACGATGCAAATCGCTATAACCCGTATTTTTCACCTGAACACCGCGCACTTGCTGTGTTTTTGTCACCTCTTCATAGCCAACAAATAAAGGCAAATAAAGATACTGCTCTCGTAACGCTTTTTCTACGCCTAAAAGAGATTGTAAAGATTGAGCATTTGTCATGGCTTCGCGAAGGTTTTCTCGATGGAGCAACATCTGGCTTTGATCAAAACTAAAACGCAAACCTGTTGCTATCGATAGCCACTCAAATACGCCATACTCAAACGGCGCTTCCATGACTTCTTCAATTAGGAGCAAGTCCGCTCGATGTGATACGACTTCAGGAAAACTAATGTCATCAATAATGACGATCTCTAGCTCTAATCCCGTCGCCCTAATCACTCGGTGCAACCACTCAGAGTGACGAATTAAACTTGGTATCGTCCAGACTGGCTCAGCTAGCGCTACTTTACCTTGTAGCTTAGGCGTCACAATAGCCTCTGCTATTAGTAAATCTTGCCCTTGAGTCACTAACTGAATGCTGTCAACGGCACTTTGCGCCTCATAGATTATCTTTTGCGCATTGATGTAATCGGCGAGTTGATGCCAATCTTCTTTTGCGAGATTAGAGTCCGCGCGCTCCCGATAGGTCAAATATGAAAATGCGCTGATTTTTTCCACTTCAACGTGATCAGAGGTTTGGTTAAAACTCAACATATTCAGGGTCTTAACATCACCATGAGACAGCGTAATTTGGTCTAACAATGCGCGCGCTGAAAAATATTCTTTGTGTGCTTGAAGAATCATATTCTCTTGGTTCCAACCACTGATTTTAAATGGTCCGGTGCCTATGTGGTAAGAATAACCAGAACCGAAAGAAACAACATCTCGACAAAGAATAGAAGCGTGAGGAGTGGCTAGCATGTATGGAAAAAACATGTTCGGATGTTTCAATGTAATTTTTAAGCAGCTCGATGTTTCGGCAATCACACTGTCAATACATTGCCAGAGCTCGTGTACTGGTCCTTTTATTTCCTTAAGTCTTTCGATGCTCCAAACAACATCTTGTATGCTGAGAAGTTCGCCATCGTGACGATATATTCCAGGCCTCAACCATAACGTCATCACATTGCCTTCCATTTTCCACTCATGTGCTAGCGAAGGCTCAATGCCACCATTGGAATTTTGAGTCAGCAAAACATCATAAACACTTTTCGCCACATGCAGTTCAGTATGACGATAAGTATTCGCAGGATCGACCTTAGACACCCAAGGGTAAGAGGAGATCAAAATAGCGTTATTTGACTCATTCAACTGGTTCACTTTTTCAGAGGCAATCGTCAGCGCCCTGACAGCACTTTGGCCGAACCAATCGATAAGTTTTGTTATCGAGTTCATTCTTCCCCGACCAAGCTCCTCAACCAAAAATTCGGTCATCGCTTGTTGAAGGGAAATAGTAATATTCAGACGACTGGCGTTACTTCTGCCAATTGCAGGTTTCCAATCTACCCAACCGTAAGAGGCAAGCTTTTTCATCACAATAGAAACATTGCGCCTTGACGTACAAATTACCACTTCAAGCTCCGACAGCGTAACAAAGTGATATTGATGAGGCTCAAAGTGCTTTAACAGTAGATCCAGATACCTAAGATTGACATCGTTCACAAGGCTTCCTAAGCGTTTTTCCAAAGCAAAAAAATAGCATAGTAAGCTTAACAACTAAACTTACTATGCTATATCTAAGCAAATTTAAAGCTCGGGCTTAGCTCGACCAACAGAAGTCAAAAACGTTTGCTACGCCCAGAGAGCACTAAATACTTATTCTTAGAAGCGGTAGTTCATACCTACTGAGAATACATTGATTTCAGTATCAACGGTTCCTTTGCCATACGCTCCTTTTGATACTTCTAGCTCAGGCATCATGTACTCCCACTCAACCTGCAGTGCAAAGTTTTTGGTAACAGCAAATTCAGCACCTAAACCGTACATGCCAGTAACCGTGCTATCAGAAAGCGTGGTATGGCCAGTACTGCCGCCTAAAACCGCATTACTCACTTTTACTTCAGCATTAAAATAGGAAAGGCCTGCTTTCGCAAAAAGATTAAAATGGTCACCGATTGGCAACGTCGCTTTTGGTTGGATGGCTAAAAACTTCATATCGCCAACTGTGACAACTTTGCCGTCTAAAGCATCGTAGCCACCAATGGCTGCTTCTAGAGAAATGTATTCGTTGAACTTGTAACCACCAAATACTTTACCTGACAGGCTTGAATCATCTTCAAGTTTAAGCTTAGTAGTTGCGGTATTTCCACCAGCGCTGAGTGAACCGTTTACATCACCAAATGATGCTTGACCTACAGATACACCAACGTAAGGAGCTGCGTTTGCAACAGAACATGTTGCTAGAAGGGCTGTCATTAGCCATGTTTTTTTAAACATTGTATTTCACTGCCTGTTAATTATTGAGGTTGTGTTTTGCCCATCCTTAAGCACGTCATGCTATCCATTTCACTCGGTTTCAAAACCAAGTTGATGTTAATGAATAAAAACTCAATAAAACATGAAATATTTAAACACAACTTTGCCACTTTCTTTCTTAATCATGACAATTTAGTCATTTCACAAGCACTGTTGCTTCAACCAATTGGTGAGTTTGATGATTTCCGCCTGCTTGGCTCGGCTCTTTTTATGAATAAAATAAAAGCTGTCCCCCGTCTCTAATCCATGAGAAGGGATATACACCAAATCATGCGCTTTATCTCTTTCATTGAGCATAAAATCATTCGCAAATGCGATGCCTTGGTCATAACGTGCTGCCTCAATTGCCAACAACATATGACTAAAATGTTGAACATCGACATCCTTCGGCAAAGTGTAACCACCCGCTCTGCACCACTCAGCCCAGTCCTTTCCTCTCTCACGATAAATAGAGTCTGTCGACAAAATAGGATATCGCCAAAGCGCTTCTGGAATGGGTTGATCTTGTAACTCTTTCCAAATTTTATGGCTACATACCGGATACAGCGTTTCCGCGTATAACTTCACCGACATATAGTTGCGCTTTGGCTTCTCTACCGTGATAAAGCAAT
Source organism: Vibrio sp. VGrn 2 (assembly GCF_009361695.1). Taxonomy (NCBI): domain Bacteria; kingdom Pseudomonadati; phylum Pseudomonadota; class Gammaproteobacteria; order Vibrionales; family Vibrionaceae; genus Vibrio; species Vibrio sp. VGrn 2. The sequence goes on from NZ_RBWD01000006.1 coordinate 112,994, forward strand.
CACCAACGCTATCTGTCTGCTCAGGATCACCAACAACCATATTGAGTGTCAGATCGATTTCCGGATGTAACCGCTTAAAATCAGACAAACGCGGAATAAGCCACTTTACGGCAAGCGAGCTATAAATCGCTAAACGTATGCTGCCTTTGTCCCCTTCTCTCACCTTTTGGCTGGCCATCGCAATAGAGCTAATTGCCGGGCTAATATCCTCTAAATAACGAGCACCAGTATCCGATAAAGAGAGCTTTCTTCCTTGGCGAATAAATAATGACTCGCCCAAATAATCTTCCAATAATCGTATCTGATGACTAACGGCACTTTGCGTCACATTGAGCTCTTCAGCCGCAAGCGAAAAGCTAGAGTTTCGAGCGACAGATTCAAAACAGTGAACCGCTCTGAGTGGTGGCAATTTCATTATCTAAAAATCTCATACTTAAACTAATAAATATCACTTCACTTCATCCTATGACATCACCTACTCTTTGGCAAAGAAAGAGGAGAGGAAATAAGTGAAAGTTACATCGGTCGGCGCAGCTATGCTGCTATTAATTGTTGGGAATCTCATTGCGGTGCTTTCGGACTCTTTAATTAAAAGTGTCGGAAATGAAGTGCCTATTTTTCAGTTTGTCTTTTTCCGACAAATTTCCGCAGTGCTTTTCCTACTGCCTGTCTGCTTGCTGACAAAAAAGACTCATTTTCTTGAAGGATTTAAATGGCATGCTGTCCGCGCTCACGTGTGGTTGCTTGGTGCTATATTTATGGTTTTGGCGATTTCATCTTTACCGCTCGCAACTGCGAACGCAATCTTCTACGCCGCGCCATTAATCATGCTGCCGCTTGCCGCGATATTTTTTGGCGAACAGCTGTCTAAACAATCGGTCGCGGCTGCGATCATGGGCTTTGCTGGTGTGTTGGTCATCATTCGTCCAGATCAAATCGACTGGGCAGCGATTTCGGCTTTAGTTGTGGCTATTACCCTGGCAATCAATAACTTGCTCATTCGAAAACTGCCAAAAAATCAATCTGTCATGCAAACGTTATTGATGACAAACTTGGCAGGTATTCCCGTGGCTTTCTTACTTGTTCTGATCGAAGCAGAACCTTGGGACTGGAGTGCTTTCCCTGTCGCTGCTGGCTCAAGTTTGTTCATCATGATTTATGCGGCAACATGTGTGATCGCTTACCGCTCGATTGATAGCAACAAAATTGCCAGCGCTGAATACAGTGGCTTAATTGGTGCCGTGTTTGTGGGATTAATCTGGTTTGGAGAAGTGCCAGACATATTCATGGCGATAGGAACAATAATGATTGTTGTGCCGCTGGTTTGGCTTTCTAAACGAGAACGTCGCAAGAAAAAGCTGCAAGCTCAGCAAGAGCGAGAACAAAAAGAGGCGCACGTTACTTAAAATCGCGCTCTATCTCAAAGACTAAAAAAAACCGAGTCGTAAGTACTCGGTTTTTTTATGTGGCTCTAATCCATTCTGATGTAAGCGACCACATGAGATAAAAACTGCCTTGCAAAGCGATCATTAAACCGGATGCGATATTCATGATCGGCTTCCGACACTAGACGCCAGCCTTCAGCAAAGTATTCTTTGATATCATCAACCGCTTCTTCTTTATTTTTGATGTGTTTCGCACTCCACTGATAAGTGCAAGAGACAACGATCAGCCCACCAACCTTGGTGGTTTTTTTTAGAGCATTGATCACGCTAAGTGGCGACTCACATTGATCAATCACATTTAAACATACGACTAAATCAAAGCGAGATTGGAGAGTATCGAGCTCAAAAGGCTGGTTAATTAGCGTCAAATCAACATGAGCACATTTCTGTACGATATCTCTATTCTCTACCTCTAAAGCGTTTAAGGTGTTCACATCATGAAGATAAGTTAGCTCGACTCGTTGTTCTTCTATTAATAGTTGCTTCAAGCCATCCATCAACCTATTTGAAGGCTCAACCAGCGTCGCTTCTTTAAGGCTAGGTAAGCGTTGCACTAACTCATAATAGTTTCTTCCCAGCGCCGCCCCAACCTCAAGTAGGGAACACGGCTGAACGCCGCTCTCAAGTGCCGTCTGCGCAATAAAGTCAGCGACTTGGGAACAATGTGGTGATGACAAAAAAGAGAGTGGGACTTGTTTTGAGCGACTGTTTATCGTCTCAATCTGCTTATCTTCGATGAACTTGTCGAACCATTGCGCTTCGAAATAACCAGCTAAACCGCGATCGGTCAGGTAAAAATCTTCCATGTTTTTTCCGTTCGTACTTTTCGAAAAGTGATTGTATCGAACGCTGAAATTAGCTGGTAATTCTGGCTGCACATTCCCGCGGGAAAATAGATGAAAACACCGCTTATGTGAAAAAGCCCTTTCATCTCAAAGATAAAAGGGCTTGTTAATTACTTCGGTTGAGGAGCTAGTTATTGCGGAAGAACAACTTTGCCATCTTGAATTGGGAACGTTTTTGTCGCTGGCTTGCTCGCTAAGCGAACCGTCGTTGGCGCACCTGAAACTTCATAAGTGACATCGTAACCCACTACTTTTTCAGATGTTGTGTATTCTGTGTGGCACTGCTTTTTCGTCGTTGTCACTACATCGCCTTGTTGCACGTTCTCCTGAATCTTACGACCCGTTAATGCACCAGCGATCGTACCAGCTGCAGTTGCAATCACTTTACCTGAGCCGCCACCGATTTGGTTACCCAATGCCGCGCCAGCTGCTGCGCCGCCGACCGTACCAATTATTTTATTATCATCCGTAGGAGCAACTTGCTCCGTTACTACCACGTCTTTACATACTTGGTGTGGATTTTTCACCGTTTCAGTCACCGCTTCAACCAAAGTAATGTTTGCTTGGGTTGGAGCTGGTGGCGTTTTGTCTTTACAGCCTGCTAGTACAGCAACAACTGCCGTTGCAATTGCGATAGATTTCATATTCATGATTTACATCCCAGTATGGTTTGCTTTGATGAGCGGTATAGTAAATCGCAATTAGGAAATCACATCAGGCGAAAACAAACCCTCTGTCATTAACGAGTAAAGAAACACTGTTTTATAAAAGGTACGTCAAGAAACACTCAACAGAATGTCAACTGAGCTAAAACCGTATCATTACTGATTATGATTAGGCTTGATTAACCTATGAGGCTTATTTTTAAGCCAAGCTTAAAAACAGTTCGTCGTCGGTTAAATACTTATGACGGTGACTCAGGTTACGCACGTGCATAAACATAAAGTCAGGAAAACCAGGAGCAATAATGTTGTTTGGTTCCCAGCATACACCGCCAACAAACACATATCGCCCTTGCTTGTCATCTTCATGAAGGGGGTTATTAAGAGGAGAAGAAAACTCTGCGCGACAACCTTCAACCACACAAACAATTTGTCCTTTAAAAAGGCCGATCACGCGCTTAACAAGGTTTGCCTTGATGCCACATTTCCATGCTTGACGAGTGGCCATCTCATAGCCATATTTTCGAATCGCTTTCTTTTGCAAATGTACTACTAGGTTCATTTTGACTCCTGATTCAAGCAATTACGCGAAGCCCAAAGTCATAAAAGCAGATAGACGTCTATACCCGAGTGACCTCATGGTACGTGGGAATAAACTACGTGATTAGACTGAGTTTAGTGTCTGATGAAAATACACCTTCCACGATGCTGTAACGTATCGATTTACACCAATCATAGGCACATAGCACATCAAAAAAACAACCTTATTTTCGAGTGCTTTCCTACGCTGTATCTGGTTACTTCTGCGTATTACTATAACGAAATCACCCTCTACGTTTGTCTATATAAATTTGTCGTAACGATAGAGGGTGCTTATCAAGAAGGAGGGATAACGCCTACGCGTCGATGAGATAGTTTTGACCTTCAGTTTCTAGACGATCAATCAGTTTACGACACTCATTTAAATCAAGAGGTTGCTCGAAGCGGCGCTTGAGGTTCATCAAAAAGAAGATATCTTCACACATGGCTTTCTCAGGTTCGTCACTGATTTTTGCGACTGGTGAACCATTGCACGTGACCATTTTGATCACGATAGAAAGTGGCTGGTAGGCTTCACCCGCTTTATTGACATAATCACCCATATCGTTCGCAAGAAAAGTACCGATACCAAAACTCACCTGAATACGTCCTTGGAAGTACTCGCAAATATCTAACGCTTGTTCGAAGTTAAGTCCGTCGGTAAACACCAGTGTTTTTGTTAATGGGTCTATGTTAAGCGACTGATAGTGTGCAATCATTTTCTCACCCCAGTTATAAGGGCAACCACTATCGTGACGTACACCGAAATACGCGTTACTTAGCTCTTCATCAAAGTCTTTAAGGAAGGCATCAATACCAATCGTGTCGGTCAGTGCAATACCTAGTGCACCGTTAAACATTTTTTGCCAACGTTGCAAAGCCACTTTTTGCGAATCTCGCACATTCACCAGAGCTTGATGGCCCATAAACCATTCATGAGCAACGGTACCGATAGGCGTCAAATTCAGTTCTTTTGCTAAGTGGTAGTTGCTTGTTCCTGTCAAACATTCCGGCACTTCCTGGCACAAATACTCCAGCATGGTGCGCTGAGCTTGAAAGGAAAAACGTCGACGCGTCGACATATCAGAAAACTTAAAGTTAGTGATGTTACGACGTTTTAGTTCGGATTTTAGGTACCGAACTTTTTCTTCTAAAACGGTGGTAAATTGCGCTACAGGGATATCTGACCAACGCTGACGGCTACGAACTTCAGACACGATGCTCATGATGATCGTTTCGTACAAAATAGTATCTCGCCACAAACCATTGATAGTAATGCGTAACTGGCTTGAGCCATCGGCCATGGCTTTATTGTGGAAAGAGACATCGCTTTGTGGGTTGAAACGGAAATGGCGCAGTGCATCAACAAAGTCAGGATTTAGGTAAGGCGCGACACGCTTGATGTATTCGATTTCTTCTTGCGTAAATTGAATGTCTTGTAGTTTAAGAACTTCTGCTTTTACCTCTGGTAGCAGTTCAGAGAGATCTTCCTCGCTACGCACAATAAATTTGTATGACACCATCGCATCAGGGTAAAGCGCTGTTACTGCGCTCATCATATTGACTTTGTAGACATCAAAATCCAAAGCGCTTTGAATGATGCGGGAAGAAAATAGTTTGGTGGTCATTAGGTGCCCTTCTACACGCCCTTCCTGGGTATATAACTTTTTGTTACTAACTAATTTGCGTAAACAATAAACACCCATCTATAGTTTGTCAACTTTTGTTACTAACCACTCATTTTTATAAGGTTTTTCTGTCTAGAATTCGCACACAGATTGTGAATAAGTCAGATTCATTCGTAGATTTATACTCAAGGCGTACTATGAAGCACTACCAAAAACGTTTCGCACAACTCGTTACTTACCCATTGATTGACCACTTGTTATGCGCTAGATTACTTACAAATCAATATTAGGACCCAACCATGATCGTATCTGTCGACATTATTCCATTCAGGCTATCTGGCTGTGCCGATAAAGGACTGGAAGTGTTGTTGATTAAACGTTCAAATCCAAATCGGCCATACCATGGAGTCTGGGCACTACCGGGCGGATTTGTCTTTGATAAAGACTTAACCAGTGAAGGAGGACGCCCGGCAGATGAAAACTTTGAGGCGGCGCGTCGCCGAATTTGCCGCGAGAAAATCCATACCTACCCTCGTCATTTTAGCGAAGCGTTTATCGACGGTGATCCAAAGCGTGATCCAGAAGACTGGAGCTTAAACATTACGCACTACGCCTTAGTCGATCGTAACAATGTAGAGCAAATCAACAATGCAGGTGTACCAGAGTGCCAACTTAAATGGTTTTCGCTACAAGCTATACTCAATGGAGAAGAAACTCTCGCGTTTGACCATCAAAAAACCATTGAAAAAGCGTGGCAGAAGCTTCGTGCATCCATTGAATACACATCGGTTCTTTTGTTTGCATTAGACAAAGAGTTTTTGGTTGCCGACATCATTTCTGCTTATCAAGAGTTTGGTATTGATATTAGCCGAATGACGATTAAGCGCCGCTTGATAGATTCAGGCGTACTAAAACCCACCAATAAAGTCGCTTCTACCAACAAAGGCAAAGGTGGAAAACCCGCAATGGTGTATACGCTGACTAGCGACGAAGTAACCTTTTTTCAAAACTGTTTGCGTGGATAAACGCAGGCAATAAGACAGACAAGGAGTCTGCCATGACTGTTCGAGTAAACTATCAAACCACGGCGGTGATCGACGTTGACCCAGAGAAAGGCTTTAGTGAGTTATGTCCAAATGAACTACCCGTTGCAGGTGCGTTGGAAATCGTACCGGAGCTTCTGAGTAATCATGCCAAAGGCCGATTAAAACTGGTGAGCCGTGACTTGCACCCACCGAAAGCAAAATGGGATGCAGAAACACCAGCCAACATGCTTGAACCCGTCGGTCTACCCAATGTGGATATAAAATGGAACCGCCATTGTGTGCTTGGCACAACAGGTTCAGAACTTTTAGACGGTTTACCACCTGTTTTGGACTATGATTTTCAAGTTAATAAAGGCATGGATCCTGATGCGCATCCTTACGGTATTTTCTTCCATGACATTGCCGATACTAAAACGACAGGCGCACATGAATTTCTAAAATTCAACGGGATTGATACCCTAGTGATCGGTGGTCTCGCGCTAGATTTTTGTGTGAAGAAATCCGTCATGCAAGCACTGGATCTTGGCTACAATGTGGTGGTCAACCTTGCTTCAACTCGCGCAGTACTGCCTGATAATGTTGAAAATGTGCTTACAGAGCTCAAGGATCAAGGCGCATTATTTGTCGAAAAAGCGGATGACATCATCGTAGAAAAATTCGCCTAGAGACGATAGTAACCGAGAAGGATTTCACTATGCATCAACATGAAAAATTGAATTACGTTGAATTTGGTTCCACCAATATTAACGCTACAAAACAATTTTTTGAGCGTACCTTTGACTGGACCTTTATCGATTATGGTCCTGAATACTCTGCATTTTCAGGACAAGGGTTAGATGGCGGATTCTTCAAATCTGAGTTTGTAAACCAAACCGCAAATGGTGGCGCACTTTTAGTGTTTTATAGCTCAGATATTCAGGCCACGCAGATAAAAGTTGAGCAGCATGGTGGAAAAATTATCCGCCCTATTTTCGAATTTCCCGGCGGCTGTCGATTCCACTTCACCGAACCAAGTGGAAATGAATTCGCAGTATGGTCGGAGAGCCATTAGTACTTACCCCAACACCACTTCCACACCTAGTTTTTTGATTTGCTCAAGGTCGCTTTTCGGAGCGGCTTTGTCGGTTAACAACACCGATATTTCGTTGGTATTGCCAATTGAAGAAGGATAAATCTGTCCAAATTTACTGGAGTCCGTCAGTACGATGTTACGTCTATTCTTTGCCAGAATGGCCTCTGCGATGTCGGCACGCATCATGTCCCGGCTAGTAAAACCAGTGTCTTGGTGAAATCCGTCGATACCCAAGAAAGCCGTGCTGAAGTGAATGTTCTCAATACAGAGTTTGGTGAGCGGGCCAACGAGGCTCTCGCCTTGATGCTGATACACACCACCAAGCAAGATGATGTTGGCAGAAGTGTTACGGATGAGATGGGCGATGTACGCCGATGGGGTAATGATGGTCACATCGCCGCGTTCAGCTAAAGTGCGAGCCAGTAATGCGTTTGCACTCCCACCTTCAATCAGCACTGTCTCACTTGGCGCGACCAAGTCCGCCGCTTTATTTGCAAGTGATTGTTTAATATCGAAACGGACTTCTAATCGGGTATCAATATCATCACTTTGCAATGCGGTAGCTGCGCCGTGTACGCGCTTTAGATAGCCCTGTTGCTCCAGAAAATTCAAATCCTGCCTGATGGTCACGCCCGACACGCCTATAATGTCAGAAAGCTCCGTAACTTGAACGCGTTTACGATCATTCACTAATTGCAGGATTTCATTTTGTCTTGGGTTCACAGGCTCGCTCCTTATTAATGAGCTTGCAGTATACGCCCGAATACTTTCATATGAAAGCAGCCTGTGAACGATAGAAATAAGCTAAGTCGCGTTACACCGTAAGCTCAAGACGGTTGCCATCTGGATCTAATACGCAGCTTTCGTAGTAACCATCACCCGTTTGTCTCGGACCGTCGATCCATTGGTAGCCATCATCTACTAAGGTTTTGGTTAATTGATCCACTGCCTGCTCTGATCCTAAAGCGAAGGCAAAGTGTGCTAATCCTGTTACCTGCATCGCATGAGATTTTTCACAAGCGGTCACACCTTCCATCGACATTAACTCCAATCGTGCTCCACTTTCAAACGAAAGAAAGTAAGATGAAAACTGCTTAGTTGGATTGTGGTATTTATCGTTAGACACCGCGTTAAAATATTTCTCATAGAAGGCTTTTAACTCTTCCAAACGTTCTGTCCAAATCGCGATATGTTCAATTTTCATTAGGATTCCCCTTAGCTCTTAACTGCGCTCAATCTAACGAGGAAAAGCAGCACAAAAAAGAGAGCAAATCACCACCGAGTTGTTCCTGTTTTATGTCCGAACTGCTCATCGATGAGTCATTAAATCTATGGTTGGAGTTGTGTTTGAGCGAAAGTGATGTCCATAATGGCGCAAAGTTTTAAAGGATAAAATGATGGAAGAGATTTACTTCGCAGGCGGCTGCCTTTGGGGCGTGCAAGAATTTATGCGCCACCTTCCGGGCGTAATCAGCACCGAAGCAGGACGAGCAAATGGCTCAACGGATAGCACTCAATCCGAATACGATGGTTACGCAGAATGCGTGAAAACCCAATTCGACCCCGAACAAGTTTCGGTTGAAACTTTAATGGGGTATCTGTTTGAGATCATCGACCCGTACAGCGTTAACAAGCAAGGTGAAGACGTAGGTGAAAAGTACCGTACAGGTGTTTATAGCCAAAACGAGCAACACCTAACGATTGCTAAAGCGTTTATCGCAGCAAGACCGGATGCCGATAAAATCGCCGTAGAAGTACTGCCACTCACAAACTACGTGCCAAGTGATGATGAGCACCAAGACCGACTCACGCGATTTCCAAACGACTACTGCCATATCCCGTTAGATTTGCTGCATAAATATAAAAATTAATGGCCAGCTTTTATCGCTGTTTCTATTATCTCAAACTAAGAGGCGCAACGCCTCTTTTTGCATCCTAACCAGGGCTATTGATCCTCCTCCAGTTCATTTTCATGTCTAGTTATTTATTTCAAAATAACTGGAATATAAATCACATAATAAATTTTATAATATTCCGCATTATTAATGACGGCTATCACACTTAAGATTGAGTGATACAAAAGTATAGTTATTGGTTTTTTTTTACTATTTCCGAAAACCACTTCATTAATTAAATTTGACTCATTACTTCAGCACCAATGAGTCACAAAATGATTACAGAACTAACAAACGTCAATTTAATTAAAAGCAACCTTCAAGCAAATAATAAAAAAGAAGTTTTTGAAGAGCTAGCACAAATGCTATTCGAAAATAATCGAATCAGCAGCAAAGAGGCTTTTTTAACCGACATCGAAGCACGTGAAGTATTAAGCGTGACTTCAATGGACGGCATCGCTTACCCACACGCAAAAAGCAAAGCGGTTACAGAGCCTGCAATCGCCGTTGGCGTAAAGCACGAAGGCATCGAGTATGGCGACGAAGAGGGAGTCAAACCAACCGTATTCTTCATGATTGCTTCACCTGATAACGGTACCGACCACCATATTTATGTTCTTCAAGAATTATTCGGAAAATTTAGCGAAGAGTTTATTGAAGATATTCATAACGCAAAAGACGAAAACCAAATACTAAATATTTTAATTAATTCATAAGGCGTGAAATTATGAGTACAATCACAGCTCAAGCTAGCAATAATAGCGATTTCAAAAAACTCCTAAGTACCATGAAAGGTCACCTTTTATTCGGTACTTCTCACATGCTTCCATTTATCGTTGCGGGTGGTGTACTACTGGCTCTGGCGGTAATGGCATCCGGTAAAGGTGCGGTTCCTGCAGACGGGTTATTGGCTGATATTTCTAATATCGGTATTAAAGGTCTGGTGTTGTTCCCAATTATTCTTGGTGGCTTCATCGGTTACTCAATTGCAGACAAACCAGCACTAGCGCCAGCGATGATCTCTTCTGGCATCATGGCTGACATGGGCGGCGGATTCCTAGGTTGTATCGTCGCTGGTTTTATCGCTGGTGGTGTAGTTCTGCAACTTAAGAAGATCCCTCTTTCTGCTAACATGACTGCGTTGGGCGCTTACTTTATCTACCCGCTTGTTGGTACGCTTATCTCTGCAGGTATCGTTCTATGGGGTATCGGTGAGCCAATCAAGATCTTCATGGCTTCTATGAACGAATTCCTAGCTTCTATGGCTGGCGCTTCTAAAGTGGTTCTGGGTACGATTCTTGGTGGTATGACTGCATTCGATATGGGCGGTCCAATCAACAAAGTAGCAACGCTATTCGCTCAAACTCAAGTTGATACTCAACCATGGCTAATGGGTGGTGTTGGTATCGCAATCTGTACGCCTCCTCTAGGTATGGCACTAGCAACATTCCTATTCAAGAAGAAGTTCACTAAGCAAGAGCAAGAAGCAGGTAAAGCAGCAGCAATCATGGGTTCTATCGGTATCTCTGAAGGTGCTATCCCATTCGCAGCAAACGACCCTGTACGCGTTCTTCCTTCAATCGTTGCTGGTGGTATCGTTGGCTGTGTGTTCGGCTTCCTAACAGACGTACTGCTACACGCACCATGGGGCGGTCTAATCACAGCTCCTGTATCAAGCAACATCCCAATGTACGTTGTGGGTATCGCACTAGGCTCACTAACAACAGCAGTTATCGTTGGCTTCTGGAAACCAGTTGCTGAAGAAGAAGCAGAAGACGAAATCGTAGAAGCAGCACCTGCACAAGCTCAAGCGGCTCCAGCAGCAGGCGAAGGCGAGTACGACATCGTAGCAGTAACATGTTGCCCATCTGGCGTAGCACACACATTCATGGCAGCGAAAGCACTAGAGAAAGCAGGTGCGGCAGCGGGTCTGAAAATCAAAGTAGAAACTCAAGGTCAAAACGGTATCCAGAACCGCATCACAGACCTAGATGTAGCAAACGCGAAGCTGGTTATTCTAGCTCACGATATCCAAGTAAAAGACGCTCACCGCTTTGCAAAAGCAAACGTTGTTGAGTGTTCAACGAAAGAAGCGATGCGTAATGCAGCGACTCTTGTGAAAGCTTAAACCTTAAGCTCCTCCCCCTAAGAGCCCTTTCCCCCAAAGGGCTCTATTTATTATAGAATAAGTCAATTCAAATCAATCCCTTCCACTAATGACAGTGTCATTTCTGCCGCCGAAACTTCTTTGCAACCCAACGAGTTTTGTCCGCACCACAACGGCGTAAATTCATCTCGGTTTTGCTTCTCCATAAGCGCTCTTAACTGAGTCATTTCAATGGATGCATATGGGAATTTCGGTGCAGACTCACAGATGTAACCTAGCTCCGACATCGCGCGATTCACAATGCCTCGTGCTGGCCTGCCCGAAAAAATATTAGTCACCGCCGTATGCTGCGCACGCTCACTGGCAATCGCATATCGATGTAAAGACGATGTTTTTGCCTCATCACACAACAAATAGGCGCTGCCAACCTGCACGGCACTTGCTCCTAACTTTAGCGCGGCTGCAACACCGCTTTTATCGGCGATTCCTCCTGCTGCAATAACAGGTAAATTCACACGCTTGACGATTTGCGGTAACAACGCCATCAAGCCTAATTGAGTGGATAAATCATCTGATAAAAACATGCCTCGGTGTCCACCAGCCTCCAAGCCTTGAACGATAATGCCGTCAACGCCTTTTGCTTCCAGCCACAGTGCTTCATCCACTGTGGTCGCTGTCGAAAGGATCTTCCCTCCCCAACCTCTAATTCGCGCTAACAAGTCATCGGCAGGCAAACCAAAGTGGAAACTGATCACTGGCGGTGTAAATGGTTCAATCGCGTCAGCAATATCATGATTGAAAGGCATCCTTGTCGGAGCGTTTGGCTGAGCCTGTACGGTTGCACCAACTTCAGCAAAATACGGTTGCAGCGTTTTTTGCCACTCTTCGTGCTTGTTGGCGTCATATTCCGGCATTTCATGGCAAAAGAAGTTGAGGTTGAACGGTCGGTTGGTTGCCTGTTTGATAAGTTGAAGTTCTTTTACGATGGCGTCTTTGTTCAGCATTCCACAAGGTAACGAGCCAAGCCCGCCAACATTACTGACAGCTATGGTCATTTGGCTGTCTTGCACGCCGGCCATTGGCGCTTGAATAATCGGTAACTCTGTTCCCAAAAGTGTATTAAATACCTTGTTTATCATGATCTTTCCTTGAAAACTTAACCTTTACCTGTGATGGCTCTGCGCCATAGTTATCCAGACTAGACTTTCACATGATTAACCACTTATAAAGTTAAAGTGATGCATTTGTGCGCTATGCACTTTTGATAGAAATGACAAAGGGAGCCTATGGCTCCCTTGATATAGTGGCGAACAAGAATTGAAATGGCTATCGTGCTACATCTGATTCAAGCTCTAATTCTGCAACAGAAAGCATGGCAAACTCTTCCTCGGCGGTTGCTGCAACCAATTTGTTGCGGCTGTACAACCCATAATAAACACCACCGATAAGAAACAATCCCATTGTCATGAAAAAGGCTGAGGGATCAAAAGCATAAACACCTGTCATTGCGATCAAAGAAAGCACCAGAGAAATACTCGAAGTAATTATCCCGCCAGGCGTTTTATATGGGCGAGCTAACTCCGGCTGTTTAATTCGCAATAAAATATGGCTCAAGGACATTAATGCGTACGATACAGTCGCACCGACAACAGCCATCGCCAAGATTAAGTCCCCCTCCCCCGTAAGAGAAACCAAGAACCCAAAAACGCCCGGAACCAAAAGCGCACGAGAAGGCACTTTTTTGTCACTGGTTAATGACAAAGTTTGCGGCAAATAACCCGCGCGGGAAAGCGCAAACACCAAGCGACTGTAACCATAAATGATAGAGAAGAAAGAAGCGATAAGACCAGCCAATCCAAGTAAGTTCACGGCCATTGCTATCGTTGAATTGCCTGTAAGCTTCAGCGCGTCAACTAATGGCACCGCGCTATCGCCTATGACCTTTGAACCAACCGCACCAGCCAAAAGAACGACTACTAGAGTTGCGGTTAGTAATAAAAACAACATCGCACCAATGATGCCTTTTGGAACATCTTTTGCTGGATTTTTTGCTTCCTCTGCCGCTAAAGGTACACCTTCAACCGCAAGAAACAACCACATTGCAAATGGCAACGCCGCCCACACGCCATACCACCCAAACGGCAAGATTTCTGTTGCCTGAGCCGTCGCCGGAGCAATATCGAATAAGTTATTAACATCAAAGTGACCAATAAGCACAGCAGCAGTGATTAGAATAGCTAGCACAGCCAAACCGCTGATGACCATCATTACTTTGAGAGCTTCGCCAACACCTGCCATATGAATAGCGATAAAGACGGCGTAGAAAAGTGCGTAAACAACAGGGCCATCGATACCAACCAATTCATTCACTGCTGAGCCAATAAAAATTACTATCGCAGCAGGTGCGAGCGCATATTCAATCAAAACTGATAAGCCCGTGAAAAAGCCACCTGTCGGCCCCATCGCCTGTCTTGCGAAGCTGTAACCACCACCCGCAGCAGGAATAGCCGCAGACATTTCAGCTAAAGACAATACTAGCGTGAAATACATTACTGCCATCGCGATAGCAGCAATAAGAAAGCCTCCCCATCCTGCTTGAGCGATGCCAAAGTTCCAACCGGCAAAGTCACCTGATATAACATACGAGACACCTAAGCCAGCAAGTAAAATCCAACCTGCGGTGCCTCTTTTTAGCTGCCTTTTGGCCAAGTACTCCTGATGTTTAGACATAGTAAATCCTTCTACTTTGATGAAATTAAAAAGTTGTCGCTGTGTTTATCTTCAATGCTTGCGCCACTTGGCTCATTGATATCGGAGCGATCTTTCAGGTTCACTCCTGACAGTTGTAATTTTCGAGCCTCCTTGAGCAAGTAAAATGCGCGTTCACAGGCATCGTCATAATTGAGCCCCTGAGGGCGCACATTGGAAATGCAGTTTCTTTGGGAATCTTTAGAGCCTCGTTTAGCCCCCCAAGTGAGATACATACCCATGCTATCCGGAGAAGTTAAACCTGGCCTCTCTCCAATTAAAACCAGCACGGCCTTAGTGTTAAAACATTCACCAACATCATCCCCTACCGCTACTCTTCCTTGCTTTACGATTGTGATAGGTGCGAATTTCCATTGATGTTCATCATCAGCGCTTAAAAGAGAAATCAATCGAGTAACAACAGGCACGGCATGGTTTTGAATTGCGACGGAAGAAAGTCCATCAGCAATAACAATCGCAAGATCAATGTCAGTGTTATGCTCATTTGCTATCGAGTTTAGCGTTTGCCAAGAAGATTCATCGAGCTGCCGTCCTAAATCGGGCCTTTGCAGGTACATAAGCCGATCACTCACTTGACTGCTCACTACCACAGGAGGTTCTAAGGTGTTTTCAAGAATCGAGTAAGAGTCAGATAAACCAGCAACGAGAGACTCAATATTCAAACTGCAATGCACTGCATCCATAGCTTGGGCATGATCCAGCTGAAATGAGAGTAACTCGTTGGTTGGTACACTGTTCCCGCTGCGACCCAGAGCGATCCGAGCAGAGGTGAAGTCGCGTAACTTGCTCCAAGGGTTGTGTGTGACAACTTCAGACTCGTCTTGTGTGGACTGAGCAATGGTGATCACTTTACCCATGAGAATACCCCTTATTCAGTTGATTAATTGCTCCCGAAAACGAGCGAGAGATTTGCTCACTTAACCGAACGTCTTGCACGCTCTCGAAAATCTGCATCTCCATTAACCATTGTTCAAACTCTGGTGCTGGCTTCAAACCGAGTACTTTTCTTGCGTAAAGGGCATCGTGAAATGAGGTAGTTTGATAGTTGAGCATGATGTCATCAGACCCTGGAATACCCATGATGAACGAGCACTCTGCCACACCTAATAGTGTCAGCAAGTTATCCATGTCATTCTGATCGGCATAGGCATGATTGGTGTAACAGATATCGCAACCCATAGGTAAACCAAGCAACTTCCCACAGAAATGATCTTCAAGCCCAGCACGAATGATCTGTTTGCCATCAAACAGATACTCAGGGCCAATAAACCCAACGACAGTATTAACCAACAAAGGATCGAACTGTTTCGCGACAGCATAAGCGCGGGCTTCACAAGTCTGCTGATCGACCCCATGAAATGCATTAGCAGACAGCGCTGTACCTTGTCCGGTTTCAAAATACATCAGATTGTTTCCTACACTACCTCGATTCAAAGACAACGCGGCTTCATGGGCCTCTTTCAAAATCGACAAGTCGATTCCGAAGGTATCATTCGTCCCTTGCGTGCCGCCTATCGACTGAAAAACGAGATCGACTGGTGCACCCATTTCAATGGCTTCGATCGTGTTCGTGACATGAGTTAACACACAAGACTGAGTCGGTATTTGATAGTGTTGAATCACCTCATCCATTAAGTTCATTAACTTAATAGCTTGAGGTACATTATCTGTTGCCGGATTGATACCGATAACCGCATCGCCATTTCCGTACATCAGACCATCAAAAATGGTCGCTGCGATACCGTTGAGAGAATCAGTGGGGTGATTCGGCTGTAAGCGAGTAGACAGGCGACTCGGCAAACCAATCGTATTCCGAAAAGCCGTGACAACTTGGCATTTTTTAGCAACGAGAATCAAATCCTGGTTGCGCATAATCTTACTGACTGCGGCCACCATTTCTGGTGTTAAACCTTGACGAATTTTAGCCAACGTTTCACCATCGGCTTCTTCACTCAGCAGCCAATTTCGAAAATCTCCGACCGTCAAGTGCTCAATCGGTTTAAAGGCTTCAAGGTCATGCGTATCGATAATTAGGCGAGTGATATCGTCGCTTTCGTATGGAATAACCGCCTCGTTAAGAAACGTTTTAAGTGGTAACTCAGACAGCGCCATTTGTGCGACTACACGTTCTGCCGCTGACTGAGCACAAACCCCAGCTAACGCATCGCCTGATCGCTCCGGTGTCGCTTTCGCCATCAAGTCAGCTAATGACTTAAAGGTATAGACTTTACTTCCTTGTTGCCGACGATAAGTTGCCGTCATTGCTCTTCCTCTTCACTATTTGGTTCGCTTTTTGCTGAACTATCAATAAGCTTTAAGAAAGTATTGCCAAATGTGTTCCGTAGCGTTATCAAAAACTGGCAACAGGAATATGACCAACTCAGCGATGGTCGATTTTTAGGTCAAATTCGAGAACGACGATTTCCCAATTTCCATGTATTTCGTGAAGACAGTAACCGCTCACTAAGACAGCAATGCAGGGTTGAAGAGGGAGGAATTTGGTTGGGCTTGAGTGCGGAAAATAAGCCGCTACACCTAAATCACAGTCAGTTTAATGCAAGCCAGCTTTTGCTTAGACAAGGTGGTGCAGATTTTGAGTTAATGACACCTGAACAGTTTTCTATCTATGGGATAGTACTCGACAGAAAACTGGTTCAAATCATAGAAAAACAGCTCGAGTTAGACGGTATCGGCTGCAACACACCGCACTTAGCGGGACTAACAGAAAAGCACATTCAACAACTTAAATTCTACTTGGGTACTTTACTCGGTCCCACTGAATCGCGATGGTCTGACAGCACACATCAGGTGGTTTTAAAAGACATCGTACTCGAACTGTTCTCAATCAGTTCACCAAGCGCAAGCCACCCGATATCAATCTCTCATCGTCAGCATGTGATGCGCCGCATAAAGCAACAGCTACACGACTTAGATTACAGAACTCCGATCACCGTCAGTGAACTGTGTGACGCTGTGCACGTCAGTCGCCGCACACTGCAGTACACCTTTGAACATTGCTGTAATACTTCGCCAAAGCAATTCATACACCGAATGCGGCTGAATCAAGTACGTAGAGTGCTACAAAGCCCTGAAGATAATCGAACAATTGCAGAAATCGCTTTTGACTTTGGTTTTTTTCATCTCGGGCAGTTCAGCCAAAGCTACAAGCGGCTATTTGGTGAGACGCCAACTGAAACGAGAAAATGGGAGTCCAGCAAATAAAATGACAGGCAGTATATTCTTTCAGATTCTGCGTTGGGGCCATTTTATGTAGTCGCAATGATTTGCTGAAACTTAGCATGAAGCTCTTCAAGTGCCGCTTCAACATCCGGTTCTGCTCGGCTCAAATGTGCGATTAGCGTCATGAAGTAGCAGTCAAAAATCAACGGCATTTTGTCTTCAAGAACAGAACTTACGCTCGCAGATTGAAACAAAGCTTGGTTAAACGACTGATAATAATCCAAATCCCAAATCACCTCTTTCAACAAGGCTCGGCTCAGCTCGACGTTCGCAAAATAGTAGCGATAGTATTTCTCAGTCAGCGCCAAACCGATGTCGATATCGGTTTTGCCTTCCACACTGACTAGCGTTTCTTGGCTGATCTGTTGCAGTTGCGCCAGCATCCCTTCGCGCAAAATCGACAGTTTAGTCGGGAAGTGGCTGAACACCGTACCGTCGGCGACTCCTGCTTCTCTCGCAATCTGCCTTGTGGTCGTCATGTCATAGCCATTTTGAGCAAAAGATGCCCACGCGGCTTTTAGGATTTTATCTCTGGTTTGTTGTCGCTTCGTCATTGATGTATCTGCTTAATGAGCCTGAAAGGATCATACCTTGAGCGACTGATATTGACAAATTGAGCGCGCTCAATTATAAAAAATGAGCACGCTCAATTTTATATAAAAACAAAAGGAATCGCTCATGTACGTATTAAACAAACTAGGCCAAGGATTGATTTTCTTGCCGACCATATTCTGCTTTTCTTATATTTTAAGACCAATATTGATGGTGATTCTCATCCCAGGTGGACTCGCACTTTTGGCGTTAATCGGAGGGACAGAAGTCCGGGCGGAACTCAAAGCCATGCTGCTTGAGGAGCTTTTTGGGTTCAGTCCATCGCACACCACCTCGAAAAAGGCGTGAGTGCGCGAGAAACGTTGGCAAGGTTAAGCAAAAAACAAAACGCGCAGGTATCGAGATATCAATACCTGCGCGATATAGATGTTCTGAAAAGAGGACTGGCGTTAGTCAGTATTCATGTTCTGACCGATTCGCCATAAAACGCCACTAGGGTCAAACAAACAACATTCGCGCATGCCCCAAGGTTGCTCGACCAGCTCAGTCAAGCGCGAGCCAAATTCCTCATGGCCCACTTTGGATAAGTGCTGATGCCAGCTTTCTGCGTCTTCTACGAGCAAGTGCATCATGAAGCTGTTGCCGTGTTCTGGCTCATAAAAATTCTGTAAAAGAAACGCGCAGCTGCCTTGAGAGAAGTACGCCACTTCACCGAAGTCTGATGCCATTTCAAAGCCAATCGCCTCATAAAAGCGTTTTGATAGCGCGTAATCTTTCGCCGGAACAAATGATTTGATTTCAACAATATTGAGGTTTTCCATTTCCAATTTCCTAAGCCCTTTTCCATCAAACTGACTAACGTAATCACGCTCTACGCCTTCTATTCGCCTTGCGTATTTTGCTGCGATGGTAGTGGTACACACTCTACCATTTGCGTTTGTAACCACGTGATTAATTTATGTTCGAGTTCTGTACGCTTTTTATCTTGGCTCAATAAAACATAATTGCAACCTGATAGCACAAAACCAAATGGCGCGACCAAATTATCGCGCTTAATATCGTCCATAACAAAAGGATACGATCCCATCGCCGCGCCTAAGCCATCCACCGAGGCTTGTATGCAAAAATAAAAATGCGCAAATGATTGCTGAGTGTTGCCGTTGAAGGTTTTACAACGTGTTGATTGCTGCCAATCCGCCCAAGCATGTGGGTCGGGATTGGTCATTTTCGGCGCGATGCTGGGCTTAAAGACTTAATGCGCTGCGATCAGATTTCGACCATAAAAAATGCGGCTACTAGAGCCGCATGACAATCCACAAACCTTCGGTCTGATAAGTGAAACGTTTATTGAGTGATAACGGTTAGCGTATCCCAATCAATCGTGAAGCGAATTTGTGCCTCAGTGTAGTGGCTCGTTGTACCTTGATCGTACCAGTTACACGCATTGCGAGAGAAACCTTCTTCAACTTCTTTCATGCCAGCTCGTGCGATCATCTCCGTTTTTGGCTCTTCTCCGCGCTCAAATTCTGGAGTGAACACATACTGGAATTTCGGTTTGAAACCGTAGATCAAACGCGGCAAGTTCTCTTCTGGTAATAGGTTTTCGTTTGAACAACCTGTGTAGTGGTAAACACCCGCCCATTTACCGTAGTACTGGTAGTCGTTGGTGTAAATCTGGCTAAGAGAGGTGGTCCACTTAACGCCCATACCGCGTTCCATGGAAGCCTTTGGTTTGGCTGCGGTGACGTAATCCTTACTCGAGTAACGAGACGTATAAGCCACACCGAGATCGGTCGTCAACGAGCCAGAAAAACTTGGTGCCGAGCCCGGTGTTGCAGTCGCCGTTAAGCCGATAGACG
Organism: Vibrio sp. VGrn 2; assembly: GCF_009361695.1. NCBI lineage: Bacteria > Pseudomonadati > Pseudomonadota > Gammaproteobacteria > Vibrionales > Vibrionaceae > Vibrio > Vibrio sp. VGrn 2. The sequence continues at coordinate 132,693 of NZ_RBWD01000006.1, forward strand.
GTGCAACCGTGGTTGTCGATACTGAAACATCATTAGCTTCGTTTTGCGGTGAGTAATCCTCACTAAATACCGGCGTGCCACCAGCTTGATAGATACTGTAGTCGAACGCGACTGGGTAGTTTTGAGTAAAACGGTCCACAATCGCAGCATCGTAAGTGTGTTTTACACCCGGATTACCTGGTACATAACCATTCCCTAGAGTGATCACGCGAGCCGCTTTTTTGTCGTTCTTTGAATTATGGAATAACTCAACCAGTAACTTCATTTGCACACGGCTACCACGAAACGCGTACGGGAAAAGCTCAGGCTCGCTTTGCATCACGACCTCATAGCTTTTTTTCACGTAACCTTCTAGCGCGATGTCATCAATCAAGACACTTTCTACAACCTTGTTATCAGAAGCAGCGGCAGTAGCGGAAATCCCTAACATTAAGGGAAGCAGTATTTTCTTATTCATTATTTTATTACCTTACTTGGGAACAGTCCCAAATCAAGCTAACATATTGAATACACTGCATCAACGTGACGAAAACGATTCACATTATCAATAGTTTGACCTACACCCAGAAATGAAAAAAAAACAGCCAACTTACGCTGGCTGTTTCGATGCAGTTAATGAATGACCCGAGCGTCCCCTTTAAGTAACTGAGACAGATCGATAGTGAATATCGTCACTGTCGGACGTTTAGGCAGAGCATTTTCGATCGAAAACTCTGGCCCAGCTGGAACGAGGGGGAAGTGAATAGCAGTCGGCCACGTTGACGAAGCTTCATTACCGCCCGGCTCAGATATTGAGAAAGAAAACGCAGGCAAACGGGTCATAACACTTACCTCAAATGACTGATTCGCGGGCTCAAGCGAGCCCGCTTAGGTTTTGCAATGTTATTGTTGTTTTAACACTTACTTAATCACTAACGATTGGTAACGTTAGATATCAAGTTCTTTGTCTTCAACGTGGTTGGTGATCATCGCTTCAGTGGTGATCATCAAGCCAGCAACAGACGCTGCGAATTGAAGCGCTGAGCGTGTTACTTTCGCAGGGTCCAAGATACCCATTTCGATCATGCTGCCGTATTCACCTGATGCAGCGTTGTAACCGTAATCGGCATCACCCGCTTTGACAGCATTCGCTACGACTGAAGCTTCGTCACCTGCGTTAGTTGCGATTTGACGGAGAGGCTCTTCCATAGCACGTAGCGCAACTCGGATACCCACGTTTTGGTCATCGTTGTCGCCTTTTAGATCCGCCAATTCTTTCGCGATCTTAGTTAGGGCAACACCACCACCAGCGACAATACCTTCTTCAACCGCTGCGCGAGTAGCGTGTAGCGCATCGTCCACGCGGTCTTTCTTCTCTTTCATCTCAACTTCGGTTGCAGCGCCGATCTTGATCACCGCTACGCCGCCAGAAAGCTTCGCAACACGTTGTTGAAGCTTGTCTTTATCGTATTGAGAGGTGGTTGTTTCGATTTGTTTTTCAATCGAAGCCACACGATCAGCAATCGCGCTTGCTTCTGCTGCGCCACCCACGATGGTTGTTGTGTCTTTGGTGATGGTCACTTTCTTCGCACTACCTAGTTGCTCTAGCGTTGCTTTTTCAAGCTCTAGGCCGATTTCTTCAGAGATGACCGTACCTGCGGTTAGTACCGCAATGTCTTCCATCATCGCTTTACGGTTGTCACCAAAACCAGGTGCTTTCACCGCCGTCGCACGCACGATGCCACGCATGTTGTTCACAACCAATGTCGCTAGCGCTTCACCTTCGATGTCTTCAGCAATGATCAATAGCGAGCGAGAAGATTTCGCCACTTCTTCTAGCACTGGCAATAGCTCGCGGATGCTGCTGACTTTTTTGTCCACCAATAGGATGTAAGGGTTGTCTAGCTCTACGCTGCCATTTTCTTGGTTAGTGATGAAGTATGGCGATAAGTAACCGCGGTCGAATTGCATACCTTCAACCACAGACAATTCGTTGTCTAGACCTTGGCCTTCTTCAACCGTAATCACGCCATTGCGACCCACTTTTTCCATCGCTTCTGCAATGATTTCACCGATCGCGCGATCGCTGTTTGCAGAAATGCTACCCACTTGGGTGATGGATTCTTTGTCGCTGCATGGCTTAGACATTTCACGTAGTTTCTCAACCGCCGCTTCAGTGGCTTTGTCGATACCACGTTTTAGGTCCATTGGGTTCATGCCAGAGGCTACCGCTTTAAGACCTTCATTGATGAAAGATTGCGCCAGTACAGTAGCCGTCGTTGTACCGTCACCCGCTTCATCATTCGCTTTGGACGCCACTTGTTTCACCATTTGTGCGCCCATGTTTTCGAACTTGTCTTTCAGTTCGATTTCTTTCGCTACAGACACGCCATCTTTAGTGATCGTTGGCGCGCCGTAAGATTTATCAAGCACAACGTTGCGGCCTTTAGGGCCTAGTGTCACTTTTACTGCGTCCGCCAGTAAGTTCACACCTTTCAGCATTTTTTGACGTGCGTCATTAGCAAATAATACGTCTTTTGCAGCCATAATTATCTCCTCAAAAAACTACTACAAAAATAATTACTCAACGATTGCTAACACATCAGATTCGGACAGAATCAAGTATTCTGCGCCGTCAATTTTCTCGGTTTTCACGCCGTAACCGTCATTGAAAATGATTTGGTCGCCCACTTTGACTTCCATCGCAGCGCGTTCGCCATTTTCAAGGCGTTTACCTAAACCAACAGCAATGACTTTCCCGCGGTTTGATTTTTTCACCGACTGAGAAGTTAAAACGATTCCCCCTTCAGATTTATTTTCCACCTCTTGTCTTTCAACAATTAGCTTGTCATTTAAAGGACGAATTTTCATTTTTAAGTGCCTCCTACTTGGAACCAAAAATAAAAGACAGAATAAACATCAAGATGGATTTGCGAGTCGACTGCTCGCTTTCGATGAGAATAATAAGGTCGAAAAATTGGAGTTCAAGAGGTGGATTTCATAAAAATTTTTTGTTGAATTGAATAAAATCTTCTATCGAAATTTTTGACATTCACGACCACTTAAAACCATCTTTATGATGGAAAATGTGTTCAATCAAATCTAGAGTGGTTACATACTCTTAAAAAGGATAATCAAACAATGAAAAAGGTCGTATCTCTGTTTCTTGCAACATTGTGCGTTGGCTTGCTTTCTTTCAGCGTTGCGGCTTCTGAGCGTGCTGAGCAAGGGTGGCAACTGATTGAGAAAGGCGCAATGATTGTCGATGTACGCACGCCGCAAGAGTTCTCTGAGGGGCATGTAGACAATGCGGTCAATTTCCCTCTATCTGAGCTTGATAAACATTTCCAAGACGTCGATAAAGATCAAGCGATCGTATTGTACTGCCGCAGTGGTAATCGCTCTGGTAAAGCGTATCAATATTTGCAATCGCAAGGGTTCACGAATCTGCACAATGCAGGTGGCTTAGAAGAACTGCAAGACGCCAAATAATCATCTCTGTTCTAATTTCAAAAATAAAAGCACAGAGGGCGTTGCAGACTTATTGCAACGCCCTCTGTTACTAAATAATTCTCTTCCGCTACTACTCTATTTGGGCCCGGCCTCAAACTGAGTCAGGTTATCCGATATCTCAAGCCACGGCGCTTTGGACGCGACAAAAATATGGAAATTTGGCTTGTGGGATGGTGCATCATCCAAGACCCCTAGGCGAATATTGACAATCCCATTGTTCTTTTTCGAATACAGGCTCGATCCACAATGGCGACAAAAACATAACATGGTATTTTCGCTTTTCTGATAAGTTTGAATATCCTCTTTTCCTTGGATAATGAGCAACTTATCTAGAGTAATACCGCCCGCCGATGAATAGTCAGAGCCAGTAAATTTTCGACATTCCGAGCAATGGCAATTTCCCATGTACTTGAATTCATCTGCCACTTCCAATTTCACCTTACCACACAGACATGAGCCTTTGAGTACTTCCATTTGAGTCCCTTTTTGTTATGAATCTAATTGAATTAGACGAATACACCGACACCATGCCACTGCAATGCGAAAAATTAAAGGCAGGTAATACAGGTTTTCAAAAATGAAACGAAAATGTAAAACACTCTACTCAGAGGAAAGATAGGTGTGCTCAGCACGTGAGAGCTCAAGCTATTGTCGATACAAAAACACCAAGCAAGACGCTTGGTGTTTTCTTAATATTTTGTCTAACACAGTCATCGCTCTTAATGAGAGACGCCGTGTTGAGAAAGTGTAGTGCTTAGAAAATGCAGTGCTTAGTAAAGCTGGTGGCTTCGTTTGCACTCCAGTCACCTTTTGGCTTATCTTTCAGGTTCTCACACCATTGCTCGCTGCCCACACCATCTTGAAGAACACAGTGCTTCGCAAAGTCTACTGCGTTGTCTGCTGTCCATTCTGTTTTTGGCTTATCGCGCATGTCGTTACACCAGCCTTCAGTGCCCACTTCATCACTACAAGCGGTTAAAGCAGAAGCCGCCAACATCAGCATGACTAGTTTTTTCATAAATTTAAGGTTCCAGTTGCAAACAATATTAAAATAAAACTCAATCGCTTCAACAAATGCCCATTCAACTGTTGAACTAAGCAGTCACTTGTTGAAGTGACTTTTGTATCAACTATAACGAAATTATCAGTCTACGTGTTAAGACACCGAAAAATTATTGAGCCAAGCTGCGTAAATAACACCATAAACACCTATAAGCAGCGCGCTTGCGTTAATGCACTGATCTTAGAAGAACCCGTGCCAAAACATGCTAAACGTAACTCTAACGCCATTTGCTCAAAGTGCTCGACCACCGCTTGAGTGCTTATGGTAGCCGCTTTCAAGACTGCGCCCGCTTGCCCAACGAGATTGGCGCCCAAATGTATGGCTTTCGCCGCTTCAAGTCCGTTATGCACACCACCTGAGGCGATCAAAGGTAATGTAGGATGCTGTGCTCTTATTTGAGTCAAACATTTTGCCGTCGGGATACCCCAATCGCGAAAAAGCTCGGCTGCACGCTGCATTTTCGGGTTATCTTGGCAATAGCCTTCAACCGCGCTCCAACTTGTGCCACCCGCGCCCGCTACGTCAATAGCATCCACACCGGCGTCAACCAATCGCTGCGCAACGTGACCACTTATACCAAAACCGACTTCTTTGATAATGATCGGAACATTCACGCGAGATTTAAGCTGCTCGATAGCGTGTAAGACCCCAATCCAATTATGGTCGCCATTTTTCTGAAACGCTTCCTGCATTGGGTTTACGTGTACAAACAACGCATCCGCTTGAATGGATTCAACCGCACGCTGCGCATTATCAAGTTTACCTTTGTCGCGCAATTGAGCGGCTCCAAGGTTCGAATAAAGCGGCACATCTTTGGCTAAATCACGAATGGTTTTGCCTAGACCTGCGTGTTGGCGCTCTTCTAAGCTAATACGCTGCGAACCCACGCCCATCGCAATGCCTAATTCACTGGCAGCTTCAGCCAAACGACAATTGATCACTTCTGCGTCTTTTGCTCCACCTGTCATTGAGCTAATCAGAAACGGCAGCGCCAGTCGGTGGCCAAGAAACTCTGTCGAAAGGTCGATCGCCTGAAAGTCACATTCTGGCAGCGCGCAGTGTTCAAACTCGACAGACTCAAAGCCCGCCGTTTTATGCTTCATGCTCATGTCATGATGTAAAACAGCGTCTAGATGTAAATCTTTTCGGTTAGTTTGCGGAGCCATAATGTCACCCTAAAGTAAAACAGTCGCGCAGTATTGCGATCCTTATCAGTAACGTCAATGCGAATTTTCTGAATTCACGAGATTACTTTTCCGAAACCAGTAATGAATCACGACTTACTCTGACATTATAGAAAGAGAAACTCGCCTTCTGTTTTAAACAAGCAGGCAAGTGTTTCACCAAGTTGAAGTAATCAGCGTGCGAGACACCACGATAAAAATGGGCCGCATACTTCTCTAATTTACTTTGCGCTTTCTGACAGAATCAGAGACACAACGGTGCTTGTAGTGGTTGGAGCAAACTGCTCAGGGTCATCACAGAATTGAATTTTCCCTTTTTCTTCAACGTGGAACAACGGTACTACCGAGTTCCCTTTGTGGTGCGCTAAATAGTCTTGATACGTAAAGTTGTCGCTCAATTTCGTGTGTTTTATCTCTGCACCGCGGCTCAACAAACTGGCCAGCTGGGTATAGCTTACGTTACCGCCCATCAGCAATTTACCGTGGTACTCCTGAGCCACGGAGTGCTTCTCGCTACCATTGCCGTTGGTTTTCACTTTTTGCAAGCAGTGAACTTTATCTTCACCAAACTCGTCGACAAATTGCATGCAAGCCATAATGTTGAAATGCTGGTCAGGCGTTAATGCAACGACTTGTCCCACCCCTATCAGGTTCAAATTGTCATCTGCGTGACTAGAAATCGGATTCCCGTAGTAGTAATCCAGCCCCAACATACGAACTTGACTGATGTACTCCCAGTTAGAATCGGTCATCAATATACGGCGGTCATAGCGTGCCAACGCTTGACCAATTTCTCTGGCTACTCGGTTAGCACCAATCAACAAGAAGCCGCGTGGCGCTGGCTCCGCGACGCCCAACATCAATGCGACAGGACGTGCCGTTGCACTTTGTAAAACAACCGTTCCGATGATCACCATGAAGGTCATAGGAACCAGTAAAATCGCTTCATCAATACCGTATTCGGTCAATTTGATCGCGAAAAGAGACGAAATAGAGGCAGCGACAATACCGCGCGGTGCAACCCAAGACAGGAACAGTTTATCTTTAAGTCTCAAGTTACTGCGGATGGTTGAGAGGAAAATCGACAACGGACGCGACACCAACTGCATAAATACAAACAGCAATAACGCGCCACTACCCAGCGCAGCAAAATCATCCAAGCTGATGCGTGCAGCAAGGAAAATAAATAGGCCGGTGATCAGCAATATGGTCAAGTGCTCTTTAAAGTGCAGAATTTGTTGAATATTGATGCCCTTTGCGTTGGCAAGCCACATACCCATTACAGTAACCGTGAGTAATCCGGCTTCAGACTCAATATGGTTGGAGACGGAAAATACGCCGAGCACGATCATCAAAACCGCAAATGGCTGCAAGTATTCCGGTAGCCACGCACGGCGCATAATCGTTGCGACTACTGCGCCAGAGGCCGCACCAAGAATGACGCCCACGGCAATGAGCGTCCCGAACACTTCGACGCTATTTATCGCGCTGTGCGATACGATGAACTCATAAACCATCACAACAAAAAGCGCACCGAGTGGATCAATCAAGATCCCCTCCCAACGCAAAATATTAGCAAGCGTACTGTTAGGCCTTACCGTCCGAAGAAGTGGCACGATCACCGTCGGACCTGTTACCACGGTTAAGCTGCCGAACAACATGGCGAGCTCCCAAGTAAAACCGAGGAAATAGTACGTCGCAATACTGGTTGCTGCCCATGAAATGATGGCCCCGATGGAAACGATACTCCAGACTGAGCCACTCACACCGCGAATTTCTTTGAAGTTTAGGGTCAAGCTGCCTTCGAAAAGAATCACCGCAACCGCCAATGAAACCAACGGAAAGAGCAAATTCCCTAAAATCTCATCTGGATTTAACCACTGCATAAATGGCCCGACAATCAACCCGGCTAGCAGCAAAAATAAAATCGCTGGTAAGCGCAATCGCCATGCCAACCACTGACAACCTAAACCAACGACCCCAACCGCTGATAGCACCAGCGCTTCATTACCCACTTGCATTAATCATTTACCTGTTTTGTCTTTTTTCGCGTGAATGCGCTATACCCAAATAACCTCGGGCGTGCGGTTCAATAAGCATGACTTGGCATGCAGACTAAACGGCTTACCTTCGACTCTTCGACAGCATGCCTCTGAAATGCACATTTTTGAGGTCACTTGGGTATCGCATCAGAATTATGAATATAGTTGAACCCCAATGACTTAACGACTCATTTCTGTTCATCAGATCTTAAAGTGACACACAAGTATGTCGCTTCGTCGAATTCATCATTACGCATTGAGTTTCATTATGTAGAATGATTCTTAAAGAAAGCGCGGAACCTAGCACTATATGAAGCTAAGGCAAAGCGCTTGGACTAAGCTTTAGCGTACGTGCTCAAAGTTAAGAATCGTGTGTCACGCGACGTACGCAAGGAGAAATGGATTGTACGTAATACTAGCACTATTCATGGCATTGCTCGCCATCCTCATCGGAGTGAAAGCCGCCAACCGAGCAGCACTTTTAGAAAAAGAGCTAACCAAACTTCGTGAAGAGGTAACATCACTGCGAGTCTGTCTAAATAAGGACTCGAACCAACCAACGCGTCAACAATCCAGCGTTGAAGAGGCAAACTCCTCATCCTCTAAGGAGCATGACTCGATTACCGACCGAGCATCTTATCCAAACACAACACATCAAGCTCAATACCAGGCAAACGAAGTTCAACTGGACGTTTTTAGTCAAGAACAAGAGTCTATATTGCCAAGTAGAGTGCAGAGTCTGTTTAGCAACATTCAAGAAAACTGGTTGGTTTGGGTGGGCGCGCTGGCAATGCTAATTGGTGGGGGGTATCTCGTACAGGTTATTGGTAGTCACATTGAGTTTTCGCCACTTATGCGTGTGTCCTTTGCGTTTGTACTCTCGTTACTTATGGTGCTTGTTGGAGAATGGTTCCACCGCAAAGAACAACAAAATCCTCAACGAGCAACACGAGCCCAAGGCTTTACTTATGTGCCTGCCGCCGTTACCGGAACCGGGCTAACTGGCATTTACTGCACGGTTATCTTTGCGTTTGTTGTTTATCAAATGCTGACGCCTAGTGTCTCGCTTATCATCTTAGCCGCTGCCGCATTTTGTAGCTTGGCTCTATCTTTACAGCAAGGGCCGTTGATGGCAGTGCTTGGTCTGATTGGTGGATACACCGCACCATTATGGATTGGTGGAAGCGAGCCTAATTACTTCTTATTAGCTGGGTATATCAGCGCGATCTCGGTCGCGGCAACATTGCTAATGCAAAAAGTACGTAGTGCATGGATTTCTCCAAGCATCGCGCTTCCACATGTTGTTTGGATGCTGTTGCTCATTGAAAGCATGCCGCTTGAGACGCTTTTTTCTTGGCTGGCTATTTATCTCTCCATTACTCTTTATCTTATTTTCGCCGTTCCAAGACTGGGTTGGACACTCAATCCTCGTTCTCATCACTGCCAGAATAAGTGGACAAATCCGCCGACCGCTACCTCTCTCGCGATTGCGTTATTGACCTTTTCGGCTGTCACCAGAATGCCAGAATTGGACACACTGCACATGGTGTACTGTTATGCGTTACTCGTTGCGACAGTATGGCTCCCAGCGGTTCGCACAGGTTGGTCATTGCGCGTATTTTTGCCTTCCATATTGGTCTCTGCGACCGCACTTGTTGTCCTCACTTTCGCGTTTGACGCTTTGTATATGCCAGAACATGGTGCCAGTATCTTACTCGCATTGGCCACCAGTATTGCACTGATCTGCTGTCGAACTTATTTCCAGTCACTCAGTGACCGATCGCAACTTAGCGGCGTACTTCTGTTAGTACTGGCTCCAGCAATGAGTTTGATTACGCTGTTTTATGTCGACGAATTTATGCAAGGCTACCTGTGGCACTGGACTGCATTCTGCGCATTGGTGACCGTTTATTACGTTGTACTTGGTCAACGCTTACATTCGCTAGCATTGGAATGTTCTGCCGTCATGCACGCTTTAATCGTAGGCGTCGCCTTTGTTTGGTTAAGCGATACCTGGTTGACGACAACAATCTCGATACAAGTTGCGGTAATGGCGCTACAGACGCAATCAGGGTTATTTCGCCCCGCAAGTTGGGCGATCAAAGTGGCGATGGGGATACTGGTCATCCGCCTCACACTTTTACCCTTCATCCCTGAATGGCAACCCGTAGAAGCAGGACATTGGGCTTGGGTTATTGTGAGTTACCTACCGTCTCTCATCATCCTGCTCTATGCTCGAGCAACGCTAAAGCAAGTGGACCTCGAACTGACCAACTGGTTTGAAGGCGCATTTTTGCATGTATTCTTAATGGCGCTATTCACCCAAACCAACTACTGGTTAACTGGGCAGTACGGCTATTTAGGACACCTTGATTTCACCAGCGCCATCGTTTTTGCTAACCAAGCGCTGATTATGGGTTTGGTGTACAGCTACCGTAGCCAATTTGCACAACGCTTAAGCCGCATCTATGAAGTCTACAGCTACCTGCTTTGGTGTGCCTTCGCATTGCTGATAATTTTGCTTAATACGGCAGAGTCGCCATTGGTGACTGACAACGTCTCAGCCCAAGCTCTTCCCGTCATTAATATGCTAAGCGTCGGCTGGTTGCTGCCAGCTTGTATCCTACTTATCGCAACATTTAGAGGCTGGAATACGTTACAGGTTCATCGATTTGCGGTTGCTAGCCTAGGCTTTGCACTTGCTGCTATTTGGTTAGGTATGTCTATCCGTCAATTCTGGCAAACCACATCCATGATGTTGTACCAACCGACCAGCATGGCAGAACTGTTCAGTTATTCAGTAGCAGGTTTGCTCGTGGGTGGATTGCTTACTTGGCGCGGTGTGACACACAGAGGGTTGATGATGCAGCGCGTGGGTCTAGTGGTTTTAGCTTTTGTCGCACTCAAAGTATTCTTATGGGATGTTAGTTCTCTGGATGGGTTCTGGAGAGCAATCAGCTTCTTAGGTTTAGGAGCATCTTTAATCGCGCTTGGGTGGTTATTCCAGAAATTGAATCGCTCGGTGGCAAAAGCACTCGAACCATAAACGAATTAAAGAGAGATTCCCGACAATGCACCGTTCTCGTTATTGGGGGGCGATAGCGATGCAAAGCCGGGAATCATTGGAGTGTTCGTTATTTTAGCAACGCAACAACCGTATGACGACGCACGTTTGCTTGTGCATTCAACGCTTGAAAAGTCGAGGTGAACTCACCGGACTTCTGCACAAAACCATCCAGTTTTGCATTCACATCATCCACAGAAAGCTGCGCGGTTTTATTTTGAATTGAGCGCATTTGAGTATTCAATTCACCATGAAATGCTTTCGCTTCCTGCAAGCTCGTTTGCACTTGTCTTAGATGCTGGTTCACTTTGGCAATCGTCTGTTTCATGCCATCGCGTGATGCCAAATCAAACCCAAGTTCTGCAATACCATCTGGCTCTGACTTTAGATTTAGAACGTTCGGCTGGCCCGCAGGAAAACGGTGCCCTTCGCCCGTAACCATCACTTTCTGCTGCATTTGCTGATAAGCGTTGTCTCTGGCTTCAAATAAAATGCTGCCATCGTCAGCTAATGAGGCTCGCATCCCTAAAGCAATCAAGCTTCGGTCAAGCATTTTGACAGTTCGAGCACCATCGGCTTGTCCATCGAACTGAATCATTACCGCTTGACCCTGAGGGAAATCCAAACGAATTTGCTCAGCTTTGTCACTTAAGCGATGCACATTCAAGCCAGGAATAGAAAAGCGACGAATGTCTGCTTTATCTAGCTTTAAATGCAGTTCGTTGTTGAGCACTTTCTGGCCGTCGAAACGAGCATGCTCCACAACGTTCTGAATGGTGGCTTTAGAACGAACCAATGTATCCTGCAAGCCAGGTACATTTTGTACGCCTTGATTCACCGCTTGCGTCAAACCACGTTTAATTTGAGTCAGCTCTTTGCCAATCACCTGCAACGATTTCGATGCGATCTGCACTGCCGTCGCTTGCTGCTGACCCTGGGTCAGTTGAATCCCAGAGACAGAGTAGGCTGACGCAGTGTCAGCCTGAACTTGCGCCGGGCGCGGTTTAATTGCAGTACTTGAGTCTGCAGAACGGGTCGGCATGATAGAGGCTTGTTCTTGCCCACCCAAGCGTATGCTATGGGGTCTAACCTCTACTGTACTCATTACCATAAAAGAACTTCCTAACCTTATAGACGGTCAAACAACGATAGATCATTGATCTTTACATAGCTCGCTTGCGTTGCTTGCAAAGCCGCCATGTAATTGCTCAAGCGTACCGATGCTTCACCGTAATCCAGAGCTGAGAGGTCACCTGATACTTTATCGACGAACAGTTTATTCTCACCATGAGCACCGCCAACCAAATCTAGGTTATTGTGTCGGCCACCAATCTCCGTCATCGTGCCGAGTACGCTTGCCAACGTATCATCAATGGCACTTAGACTTGCGTCCACTTCAGCTTGGAAATTCGGACTCGGGTTCTCAAATTCTGTAATTAGATTATTAATTTGGTCCAGTACGTTTTTGCCGCCACCAAGGTCCAAAATGTCCTTTGCCGTCATGTTGGAATCCATCGTTACGCCTTTCGCAATCGTCACGACACGTTTATCGCTGTTGCCCTCGATGACATAACTACCGCTTGCACTGTTTATAGCAGGGGTGTCAGTTTTGGTGCCTGAAAATAGGTAGTGCCCTTCTTCATCCTGAGCATTGAAAGACGACTCAATTGAATCACGATAGCTCTTTAACTCCGTGATCATACCGGTACGGTCTTGATCAGTCAGTGAGCCATTCGCGCCCCATAATGCAATATCACGCATGCTCATTAGGCTCTCTTTCACTGAGTCTAAATGTGTTTCTTGACTCGAAAGCGTGGTTTTGACGTTTGCGATATTGTTTTGATATTGGGCGATGGCGCTGTTTTCACGATCCAAATTAAGCAGCTTAATCGATGCCATTGGATCGTCAGATAGTTTAGTTAGACGCTCACCTGTCGTCATTTGTTGTAGCACGTGCCCCAGACCTGCATTGTTACCTTGCAGGCTTTGCAGCATCATTTGGCTAAATTGATTGTCACTGATTCGCATCTGGGTTTCCTTTAGAATAACTGCAATACAGAATCGAACAGCTGATTCGCTGTGCTGATCACTTTCATGTTGGCATTGTGTGCATTAGCAAACGTCATTAAGTTAGCCGCTTCTTCATCACTGTTAACGGCACTCACATTGTCACGAGCCGCATGTGCTTGCTTGTTCATGGCTAACTTAGCTTGGTAATCGGCGTCTGCTTGGCGTGCTTTAATCGCGGTTTGACCCACCATAGAACTGAATGCGTCATTCAAACTCACTGAGCCATAGCCAGTCACAGAAACAGGCTTGTTGCTTAAATTAATCAACGACTGCAATACATCCGCATTACCTGGCGTACCATCACTTGAAAACGCAAGCTCACCTGGAGTCAACTCAGTGATATCCAAACTTGCCGCTGGGTTGGCAGGGTCGTAGCTGAACAATGGTTTACCTGGGTTACCATTTAAATCTTGTCCAGTAGCGAGCACAGCGTTGTATTCATCCGCTAATGCTTTCGCCATGTCATTCAAAGCCAATTGGTTTGGTTTTAATACATCGGTTTGATAATCGTTAATCGCACCTAATTTGCCACCAAGAGAGTCACCAATCGCAAAACTTTGGCTTGAGAATGTTACGTGTAAGTCTGCTACGTAAGGGTCGCTAGGGTCTGGAACGGCTGCGAGTTTGCCATGGTCCGTGCCCATCACAAGTGGCTGACCAGAGGTCAACGTCACCTGAACACTGCCGTCAGGCTGTTCTGTTGTTCTGATTTCGATGGTTTGAGATAACTCGCCGATCAATTTATCTCGTTCATCCATAAGTTGCGATGGGTTGCCACCTGTTCCTTGCATTTCAACCAGCTGCTTGTTTACCTTCGCGATGTTTTCCATGAGGCTATTCGCGTGGTTGAGTGCCGCATTACGCTGGTCGCTCATATCTTTATGTTGGTTGTGCAAAGACTCGGTAAGCGTATTAAAGCGGCGCGCCAACGCTTCAGATTCGTTGATGATTTGTTGACGGTAAGGAATGGACTCAGGCTTAACCGTAGCATCGTTAAGCGCAGCGTTTAGAGAGTCCAAACCAGCAGAAATACTGAAGCCATCGGCCCCTAGCGTATTTTCCAATTGGCTCATGTTGCTGGTGTAACCAGAAGCGTACGCCGCCATACTGTTAGTTGACCACGTTTGCTTAATCAGAAATTGGTCTGTAACGCGGCGAATGCTGGTGACCTCTACCCCTAAACCAGGGCTTAAGCGGTTGGCTTTTCCGTCATCAACTGATGCCATCAACGCTTGTTGACGACTGTAGCCCACAGTATTCACGTTCGCCACGTTTTGTGCCGTTACGTCTAAGGCCACGCGGTTCGCGCCTAAACCTGAAAGGGCAATATTAACTAGGTTCATTTACAGCTCCATTTTCCTGATCAACGGCTGAGAAAACGCGGTAGTCATACCGGCCTCACCGAGCACCTGTTTTACAGAGGCGACGGCTTGAGAGGCGGTATTAAATAAGCTTGAGTTCCCCTCAATCTCGTTAGCATCAAGCTGTGAGATAGATTCAGAATTCGCACCTTTACCATCGTTTGCAGATGAGATGTTACGCGCAGCATCAAAGGCGACTTCGCGCATAGAGGGGCTAAGTTGCTGGATGAGCATATTGGCAATGCCAGAGCTCTGCTTTTTTGCCAGTTCCATTGCCAGTTGCCCATCGTACATATCGCGGAAAACACCTTGCTGTTGGCTCGCAAACGGGCTGTCTTTATCCGCTAGAACATCGCTGCTGCTGCGCATTTGACGCAGCACCATTTGTAAAAACATCGCCTCAAATTGACCCGCCACTACTTCAAGCGCGCCTTCCTGATCTCGACTCTGCTTGATATTGGCAAGTGCGCTGTTGTCGTGATACAGCATCGAATTCAGTTGAGTTTGTTCATTGGTACTGTCTAGTTTCATCCTTAACTCCTTAAATCACGACCAATTCAGCGTTCAATGCACCCGCTTCGCTCAGTGCTTGCAGGATAGACATTAAGTCAGTAGGTGTGGCACCTAAGCTGTTTACCGCAGTCACAATAGTGTTGAGCTCCGTGCCTGGAGGCCAAATCACCATTTGAGCTAAATCTTCGTTCACATCAAGATCCGTTTGGTTAACGACTTTCGTATCGCCATTTGCAAACGCATTTGGCTGACTGACTTGTTGTGATTCAGAAATTCGCACGGTTAAGTTGCCATGGCTCACTGCTGCCTCACTCACTTTGACACTCTTACCGATCACGACCGTTCCCGTGCGAGAGTTAAAGACAATTCGAGCTGGCTTGCGGCCTTCCACAACGCTCATTTCTTCAAGCATCGACATCATCACTACGCGCTGTTGGGTATCTTTTGGTGCACGCATATCAATGCGCGCTTTATTGATCGCAACAGCAACGTTAGGCCCAAAAGTGTTGTTGATTTCACGCGCGATATTTTTCGCCGTTGTGAAACTTGGTTTACGCAGGTTTAAGGTGACTTCATCACGCTGGTTGAAATCAGTTTTGATTTCTCTCTCTAACGTCGCACCATTCGGGACGCGACCTGCCGTTGGCGTATTAACTTCGACTTTGGAGCCACTTCGCCCTTCTGCAGATAAACCGCCCACCACGACGTTTCCTTGTGCAATGGCATACACTTCACCATCAATACCGCGTAAAGGCGTCAACAATAGCGTACCGCCACGGAGGCTTTTCGCGTCACCAATTGAAGACACGACCACGTCCAAAGTTTGTCCGGGGCCCGCCATTGGATCAACGGTTGCTGTCACGCTCACAGAAGCCACATTTCGTAGCTTAGGGTTCATACTGTCATCAATTTGAACCCCAAACTGACGGAGCATGTTGGTAATAGATTGAGAAGTAAATTTCACTTGGTTTCGGTCACCCTGGCCAGCTAAGCCAACCACCAAACCATAACCGACCAATTGGTTTTCTCGAATGCCGCGCACATCGACCAAGTCCATGATCGGAATTTCCACTTCAGCATGTGAAGTGGTTGGTAATCCCAAGGTCAACACCAATAGGAAAGACGTAAAGAAAGATTGCATTGTCTTCATTAGAAAGGTACCCATGGGCTGTTGAAGAATTGAGTTAGCCATCCGGCTGCGTTGCTGTCAGCCAGAGCTCCGCGACCTGCGTAGGTAATTCGTGCATCAGCAATTCGTTGAGAAGAAACTTGGTTGCTGCGATTAATATCATCCACACGAACAATGCCAGTGAGACGAATAAACTCATCTCCCTGGTTAAGGCGCAGCCATTTTTCGCCACTGATACGCAATACACCATTAGGTAACACCTCGTGTACCGTTACGGTGATAGCACCTTGTAGCTTGTTACCCTGTGAGCTTGAAGCACTGCCATCAAAGTTGCGGCTGCCATCGACACTAACGCCTAACTCATCGAACGTTTTCGTTCCTATGGTCGGCGCCGCGAAATTAACCGCTGAGCTTTTGCCAAACTTAGTACCCGCTTTTTTGCTCGATGAGGTTTCTTCTGATAGTTGAACCGTTAACACATCGCCAACTCGGTAAGCACGACGATCCTGAAACAGGGTCATCGTGTATTGGTGACGATAAAGGCTACCAGATTGGGTTTCCGGCAACGTGTAATCGAGCGTTGGTGGTGCATATTCCTCGGCATTTGGCTCAGGCGGAATAAATTCCTGACGGCCGGCACATCCCACCAGCAACACGGCGGCTACTGCCCAACTCTTAGAAAGCCATTTCATTGCTTTTTCCTTCATCATCACCAATTTCATACTTACATTGATTGCGAAACAAACTTCAGCATGTCATCTGCAGCAGAGACCACTTTCGCATTCATCTCATACGCACGTTGAGTCGTGATCATGTCGACCATCTCTTCCACTACTTGTACGTTTGAACCTTCCAATGCACCTTGCTTGATGAGGCCTGCGCCATCTTCACCAGCAATCAGTTCATCTGCCGGGCCGCTGGCTTCCGTTTCACGGAACAAGTTACCACCCACGGCCTCTAAGCCTGCTGGGTTAATGAATTTTGCGAGAGTGATTTGACCAAGCTGCTGTGGCGTTGGATCGTCCGCCGTCGTTGTTGTTACCGTGCCATCAACACCAACAGAGAATGAAGAGGCATTATCTGGGATCTGAATTTGTGGCTCTAACGGCAAGCCTTGACTGTTAACCATCAAGCCTTCAGAGTTGACATGGAACTGACCATTACGTGTGTACATGATCTGTCCATCCGAGTTTTCGATTTGAAAGAAACCCTGTCCCATAACGGCAAGGTCCAACTCTTGTGTTGTATTTTGAGTGTTACCTTGCGTAAACACTTTTTGCGTGCCAACTACGCGAACACCGCTACCTAGCTGAATACCACTTGGCAACTCGTTAACTTGGTCTACTTGAGCACCAGGTTGACGCTGAATGCTGTAGAAAAGGTCTTCGAATACAACTCGGTCACGCTTAAAGCCAACTGTATTTACGTTCGCTAGGTTGTTAGAAATGGCAGTCATCTTCGTGTCCTGCGCTGCCATGCCTGTTTTACTTACCCATAATGCTGAATGCATTTTTTATTACTCCTTGCGGGGCGAGACTTATCTCGCCGCCATTAATTTATTACCAGCTTGTGCCAACGTCTCGGCCGTTTTCATCATGCGAACTTGCATCTCGAAGTTACGCGTTAACGACATCACGCTAATCAACTCATCAATGGCAGATACGTTACTGCCCTCGATGTGCTCAGGAGAAAGTTGCACGGTTTCATCGGCAGCGAATGGCACGCCATCTACACTGTGCAGTAGGCTGTCACTCTCTTTTTGAAGTTGGTTCATTTCTGGTTTAACCAACTTCAACGTTCCCGCGACGATTTCTGCGCCACCACCTGGCGGAATCACGGATACTTGACCACGCTCGCTGATTTCAATCTTTTGATAATCAGGCACAACCAAAGGCCCATTTTCACCAAGAACAGGGAAACCATTGATGGTCATGGCACCAAAAGTGTCGACTTGGATATTGCCCGCTCGCGTGTACGCTTCGTTACCCGCAGGGGTTTCAACAGCAAGATAACCCTCACCCATGATGGCGACATCCAACGGGCGTCCCGTTTTCATAATGTCGCCAGAATCAAAACGCGTTGAGGCAGAGTTGGTCACAACCATAGTGCGACCATCAAAACCTGGGCCTTGCATTTCTACACTGCGCACGCGCTCCATATCCGCTCGAAAGCCAGCAGTATCAGCGTTTGATAAGTTGTTTGAACGCACGTGCTGAGCCTTAAGAACTCGACTCGCACCTGACGTTGCAGTAAATAACAAGCTATCCATGCAAAACTCCCATTACACCGCGTTAAACAAAGCTTGAGTTAGCTTGTCGCTGGTAGAGATGGTTTTCGCGTTTGCTTGGTAGTTACGCTGTGCGGTCATAAGCGCCACAAGCTCACTGGTTAGGTCAACGTTAGAACCTTCTAGCGCACCTGGGGTTAAATCACCCAACGTACCTGAACCAGGGACACCCATGATTGGCGCACCAGAGCTAAAGCTTTGAGTCCACGCCGTACCACTCACTTTTGCTAAACCTTGTGTGTTGGCGAAGTCTGCAAGTACAACTTGACCTTGCAGCTGTGATTGGCCGTTAGTGTAGGTCGCGTAAACCATGCCATTACCTTCAACGCGTACACCTGCAAGCTCACCGGATGTGTAACCGTTCGGGCTGTTAGTACTTACGCCGAATTTAGCACCAAACTGCGTGCTGCCTTTCAAGTTAATGTCGACACTCATCGCGTTTGCGCCTGCCGCAGGGAATGAAACATTAAACGGAGCCGTCGGTGAAGAAAGCGAACCGTCTTTGTCAAACGTTACTGGCACCGTTGTCACTGGTGTTGCACCACCATCCACTTGAACATTCACTTCCCAAGAGTTAGAAGCGGTCTTAGTGAAGTACTGAGTTACCGTGTGCGAGTTACCCAGCGAGTCATAGACTTTTGTGGTGTAAGACGAATTGAATGAGTTTGGATCGTCCGGATTAAACGGCGTTACCGTTTTATCAATGGCAGACGCACTTGCATCAAAGTTTGCAACAAAATCAAGACCGTCTGTCGCTTTTGCATTCAGTGATGACGTAGATACTTGGATATTGCCCACAGAGCCTGTCATCAGGTTGTTGTTGCTATCCACACTGTAACCTTGCAGTTTTGCGCCACTGTTAGCGGTAACAAAGTTATCTTTATCTGTCGCGAATACACCTGAACGCGTGTATAGCGTTTGACCCATGTTGTCTTTAGTGACAAAGAAGCCACCACCGTTGATCGCCAAGTCCATCGCACGGCCAGTTCCTGAGATACTGCCGTCTTTGTCGAAGTTCTGTGAAATTGACGCGACTTCTACACCACCAGGTTGCATGCCGTTGTATACTGCGGAGAATTCTGTGCGGCCACCTTTAAAACCATACGTTGATGCGTTGGCAATGTTGTGACTGATTGTGTTTAGCTCTGTGTTGGTCGCGTCCAGACCACTTAGTGCGATGTTAAAACTCATAAAAAGACCTCTGATTTCCCTATTTGGTTAAGCACCAAACTGAGTGATTTGATAGAAAGGAACGTTGCCAACGCCATGGACATTGACTAATGCTGCGCCGCCAGTATTTGGAATACGCACTTGCTCAACAGTGCCAGCCATGAGCACATTTGGACTTGCTTGCCCTTCTTGCACTTCTACTGCCACTGAGTATTTGCCTGGTTTAAGACCAAGTTCTTCAGGATTAATTGAAAAGTCGACGTCACCTTTGCCGTGAGCACCTAATGGCACTTTAGTGGATTGACCAAACTCATCTTTCACAACTAACGTCACTTGGTTTGAGCTATGAGCGAGTTCGATTTTTCCGTTCTGTACGCCTTCACCAAGCTCAAATTCTTTGGAGTTGACGTAAACAGTTTGTCCGACGAGCCCCGCTGTCGATAGCACTTGCATGTTGTCGAGGAGAATCATGCTCTGTTGCATTGTCTTGGACATATTCTCGGTACTTTGAACTTGAGAGAATTGAGCCAACTGACCAACGTATTCCGTGCCATCAAGTGGGTTAAGTGGATCTTGGTTTTGGATCTGCGCCACCATCAAAGAAATGAATTCGTTCTCTAATGAAGAAGCACTGTTCATATCTTTAGGATTTGGTGCAATGCCATTGTTCTCTTTTGCTTTAGTGCTCACAGGAGCATCAGACGATAAAGGTGTATATTGTGCGAGACTCATTAACTGCCCTGCCCTAATCTAAGCAGACCTTGCTGCATACTTTTCACATTTGATAACACTTCAACATTGGTTTCGAAGCTACGTGTCGCTGACATCATGTCTGCCATTTCAGCCACGACATCGATATCTGGGTAATACACATAACCTTCACCATTGGCCAACGGGTTGTTTGGCTCAAAGCGTTTCTCGGCTTCTCCCGCATTTTTCACAACGTCAACAATGCGAACTTCAGCATTGGGATAAACCCCGTTTTCCGTTGTCAGCTGCGCTTTTTGGTACACAGTCGCGAATACGGGCTTCAGCGCTTTATAAGCGTCATCTGGATTTGCAGACACCGCGTCCGCGTTAGCTAAGTTACTGGCGACCGTGTTAAGACGCACAGTTTGTGCTGTCATCGCGGATCCAGTGATCGAGTAAATATCAGTGAATGACATAATTAACGTCCCTCAATCGCTTTCGTTAAGCCATTAAATTTCATGTTGAGAAACGTCAGGCTAGTTTGAAAGTCCATGTTGTTTTGCGTGAATTTCGCTTGTTCAACACCCAGTTCTACAGTGTTGCCATCTTTGCTGTTTTGGTAAGGCACCGAGTATTGGGCCTGAACCTGAAACTTAGGCACTGGTTTGTTCACACCGCCTGCAGCCACCTGGTTCATTACGGTGGTGAAACTTAGGTCTTTCGCCAAATACCCAGGGGTGTCAACATTTGCTAGGTTACTGGCAAGGACTTTGGTACGCTGAACGCGAAAATTAAGTGCCTCTGGATGTACACCTAAAGCATTTTCAAATGTGATCGCCATGCATCTTCCTTACAGTTGGCTCGAATACGCCAACATACAAACAAGATGCGTGCCATAAAAAATAGTTATATATATCAATGATTTACAAACAAGGATGGAAGCCAAACTTCCGGCTCACGGAAAGCATTAAAAGCAAGGGGAAAGTGCTTACTTCCTCAACATTAATGCTAACTCTGCTTGCTCTAGTACCAGGACAAACTTTCGCCAACACCTCTGGCAGAACCCTAAGCGTTGAGGAGATAAAATCTGTTGTAGCAGAGCATTTCAAACAAGAAGTGGCCCAAAATGCTCACTCTAACCAGTGGGGAGAATACCAACTGGATTTCGACATGTGGGTACCAGGCTCGGCGAATCACCTACCTGAGTGTGAGTCGCCTCTGGTCATCACTGGTCGCGACAATCAAGCGTTGCCAGTTGGAAACCTTAAGCGCTCAGTAAGTTGCGATGACATCGCTTCACCCTGGCGAATTAACGTCACGATAAAATCTTCTCTGACACTGCCTGTCTTGGTTGCCACAACCACGGTCGGTCGAAATGAAGTTGTGACTGCCAAGCACGTTAAACTGGAAACGCGCACCATCTCGCGACAAGACGATTTTTATACTCGCCCAGGACAAGCAATAGGCTTAGAAACCTCTCGCCGTTTACGTGCAGGGCAAGTGGTCAACCCATCCAATTTATCGGCTCCACCTTTAATCGAAAAAGGCAATGAGGTCATAGTGATTGCGAGCAAAAATGGATTTAGCGCCAGCACGAAAGGAGTCGCCTTAGAAGATGGTGCGAAAGGGCAACAAATTGAAGTAGAAAACCTAAGTTCTAGCAAGGTCATTAGAGCTGTCGTAACCGGGTTAAACCAGGTTCATACTCAATTTTGATTTTGGACTCAGAGTAACATTTTTTAATTTTGGCTCTCGTCAGTAACGCTGAATTTCGAGTACAAAAAAAATATTTAATGTTTATCACATCCTAACCGCCTACTTAATTTAGAACATGATGATGAGGACCACAGCATGAAAATCGACAAAGTCGCGGGCGGTCATGTCCCACAAACAAAATTACAGCAAGCAAGCAAACAGCCTGTCGACGTCGTCGAACAGAGCAAAGTACACGAGCCTGCATTTCAAGCGAATACCGTAGCGATAGATCGCGCTCAAGCTGAAATGGCATCACTACCTGATGTTGATATGGAAAAAGTAGAACAAGTACGTAACGCATTAGCGCGTGGCGAACTTAGCCTAGATACAAAAGCACTATCAAAGGCGATCATGCAATTCCATACAGGTCACGAGTAATAACACACTAGGAAGAGATCATGGCAAGCGCAGTATCGCAGCGAATTCAACAATTTATTCGCTCAATACCTGAGGATATCAAGCTCTATCAACAACTTATCCCTTTGCTTCAACAGCAAAAAACGTTGTACTTAAAGTTTGATGGTGAGGCACTGAGCAACAATGTTCAGAAACAAATGCCAATACTCAATAAACTTAGTCGCTCAGCCAGTGATAGAAGCCAGTGTATGCGAGAGCTGGGGTTAGCGTGTAATGACGCCAGCGTAAAACGAATTTTCAATGCTTTGCCTGCCCAAATAGGTATGCAAGCTAGAAAACAATGGGCGCTATTGGAAACGTTGGTAAGTCAGTGCCAACAATACAATCAGAGCAATGGCCACAGCTCTGCGGCGTTCCATGAGTTGGTCAGTCAACTCAAACAACCTGTGCAACACACTTATGAAGATAAATCGTTCTAAACGATGTTCGTCTTGCCTACAGATTCAGTCGCCATCTCGGCTGAGTACTGTAGGCCTTTTTATTTTTATCGCCTTACTATCCTGCCTTTCAATCACCTGTCAGGCGAAACCAAGCCCAGCTGATATTCAAACGCAATATCAAGTTTTAGCCCCATACAAGCCACAAATAGCCAAACGTCTCGATTCATCCAGCCTGGTAATTCATCACATTTTCAAACAACTGCAAAGCCACTCTTTACCAAAGAGTCTAGCCTTAGTGCCAATGTTGGAATCCTCTTACAACCCCAAAGCCGTTTCTCATGCCAACGCCGCCGGACTTTGGCAACTGATACCAGCAACAGCTCAACGATTCGGGTTGACTGTAGATACAAAACAAGACGATCGTTTTGATACAGAAGCAAGCACAGCTGCAGCACTCAAGTATCTGACGTTTTTATACAACAAATTCGATCAAAACATGGCGCTGACATTAGCGGCCTACAATGCAGGTGAAGGGCGTGTCGCACGCGCTATTCAGCGAGCAGGCAGTAACGACTTCCAGAAGCTCACACTACCTAAAGAGACTCGCCAATACGTTAGTCGATTCTTCGCGCTGGAAAAGTTGATAGATATCGGTCAGTTACAATCCTCATCATTTCAACCTTTACTCTTATTTGCTTCAGATGCTCCGATGGTTTCGCAACCGCTGATCGACTTTAGTCCACTACCTCCGTTGGTCAATTTGTGATAAAAATCACGACAAAATCCAATGTCAGAAAAACGTAAAATTACAAGATCGTGTTCGGCCAATTTGAAAACTCGTGATCTCTATGCAAACGTGTGCAAAAAAGTTGAGGTAAGGTATCTCAAAGATAAGAAAGAGTAGTGGTTTATTAAAAGGTATCCAAATTGCGCTTGCCAATTGGGTAGATATGCGTCACATTGCGTTTGCAAAAAACATGAAAACCAATGGTTGGACCTAATAATTATTTACACACTAAATGTAAAACAGCTATTGTTTTCATAGTTCGAAACAAATTTAAAATATCAAGATGACGCTTCGCTTGCGCGTCTGGAATAAGTCCGGGTTCCGGGGGGGAGTCCGGACTTTTTTTATCGATTTAAAAGCTGACCTATCAACAGAACAATGAGTGGGTAAGTCACTATGAGGCAAGCTAAGTTATTTATAGTAATTCTTTAGAAATCAACTGAAGCAAAAACGTTTCGCGCTCGATGCTCATGCCTTTTTTCGGGCTTTCTGCCACGGTCTTTTCATTGTGCGCTATCGCTTCGTGAATGTTCATCCATACTGGACGCATTCCATTTTTAACTTCATAGTCTTCATAAGCCGTTTCGCCTAACTCACGATCGATTTTACATGTATAGCAATACGACACCATGTGCATTACGTCAGCGTCGTCTTTGTACCAAGGACGAAATTCCTCAAAGATTCCGAAAGGCTTAATACCATGGATATTCTGCGCGCCGGTTTCCTCTTCTAGTTCACGAACTAGTCCAGCAATCACATCTTCACCATCATCAATACCACCACCTGGCAAAGTGTAGTCATGGTAACGCTCTGTATAGAGCAACAACACATCTTCACCATCTAGTACGATGGCGCGTGCCGCATTGCGCTGGAAAATAATTTTGTCGTCCAAGTGCTCAATGTCCGGATGAACGGTCGATTTTAAGTGTCTCATCGAAAATACCACTGTCATGTTTTGCGCGCATATTACCGAACTTCACGCTTTAAATCATCGTTGTCGGTCCAAATGCGTTCAAGACATTGGTTTGAACGCAACGGTTCTAACCTTCGTAACAATCCGCAACAAATAGAAGTGTGACGTGATAACCAGTAAAAGATGAGAATATCTAAATTCTTATACGTCCCTCTTACTTTTAACATCGATAAGACAATAATCTCTGAAAGTTGCCTATAATCAATACAATACTCGCCCACCCCATGCGGAGATAAAGAATGAAAAAGACAAATTTAATGATGGCTATGGCTGCAACGTTGGTACTGGCTGGTTGTTCAACTTACGAAGGTGCCACTCGCTCGACTGAGTATACCTCCGTCGCAAATCCTGCAGCCGTTTACTGTGTTCAGCAAGGTGGTGAGTTGGATACCGTTTCGGAAAATGGCGAACGTGTGACTTACTGCGTGCTGTCTGACGATAACCGTGTCGAGCAATGGGAATACTATCGCGACAATCATAAAGAAAGTGAGAGTGGCGACTACTAAAATTTTTTGTCGACACGTCAGATTCCCTCTATCACTTAGGAGCCTTTAGGCTCCTTTTTTATTTGATTTATCAAAACTTTCTCACTTCATTTTTACATACCTCTGACTTTACCGCACATCGATACTATATCGAACAGTGTTCTATTCTTGACATTCCTCTGACATAACTTTCCACTTGGACAATAAAATCCCAAACACAGATCACACTAATTCACATTTCTTCCACATTTTCTGGAACAGGTGAGCAAGATGAAAACACAAATAGTAAAAGAAGCCGAGTCAGCCCCAAGCAACGTTGTTACTGAAGAGTCAAAGCGCATCATTTATAAATCGAGTTTAAGCGCATTGATGATTGTCGCTATCAGTATTCTCGTTAACCTCAGTCTTCGCCTTGATTATGTCGTGTTGGGTTCAAGCCTTGGTGAGCTTTCCATAACAGAAACACTCCAGCTTGTGATGCTCGCGATTGCATCGTGGTCATTTTTTAGCCTATCTAAACAACAGCCTCAGCTAAAGCATGCGGCCATTTTGATTGCCGGCTTTTTCGCGGTGCTCATTATTCGTGAAACAGACTATTGGACAGACATGATTCGTCATGGTTCTTGGGTTTTCCCTGCGCTCGCTGTAACCGCACTGGCTTGCGCCAAAGCTTACCAAGGTGGTAAAGGTACCATGAACGAAATGGCGACCATCTTAACGGTGCCCCACATGAAACTGTTAATTGGTGCCGTGATGCTATTGTTGGTCTTCTCTCGCTTATATGGCATGGGCAGTTTTTGGCAACAAGTGATGGACGAGAACTACATCCGTGATGTTAAAAATATTTCGGAAGAAGGCATGGAACTCCTTTGCTACTGTTTGATCACGTTGAGCGCAGTCCGCACAAAACGCGAACTTAATGAATAGACTCAGGATCCAAGCGGCGGTTCAATGCGGTTAATATCGGATGAACGATCCTTAACGCTTGTTCCGCAGCTCCTACAGATTCATCCAAGGCCGTCATTTCGATGGCCTTTTTCATGTCTTCAATCTGTTGCAAACTATCTTTATCGAGTGGTAAAGCGAGCAATTTCTGAATGGCATGTCTCGCGATCATAAGCGGCTTCTTTCGGACAACCGATAAGTCTCGTAAAAATGCTCCCAGCTTGACCCCTTCTAAATAAACTCGGTAAGTCGTGAGTTCATCCAGTAATAAAAATGCCGCCGCCACAGGCCCTTTATGTGGGTATGGTACGCTGATATGTTTGTTGATATCCAATGGTAAGTTGAGAGTAACGCCCATGGAGGCGCACTCAGATTTTAGTACTCGTAATAATCCCTGCTCATCCATCAAGGTTTGGATTTCTATGATTCGCTCAAGGTGGTAGTCATTCGACAACAAGGTGACCTCAACCGAACGCGCTGACCATAACTGGAACAAACCACTATCACACAAAACGCGAGAAGCGTAACGCATGTTCTGAAACGTATTCAAAGATCGATTTTCTAAAAGTACTTGATGTTCAGGGAACGGATGCACAGCAGCCGCATTTAGAGATTTAAAATAACTGTACATAGCATCTGCTTCAGAAATGCGTTGACCTAGCGTTAATCCACCACAAAAAATAATCGCCGTTCGCTCTGTCGGCAATGACGCAATCACATTAGATAACGCTTCGACTCTTGTTACCCCCTCAACGGTCAATCTGCTATTGACGAGGCGTTTACCTAAAACGATGACCACATTGTCTAACTTCATTTCAAAATCTCGCGCTTTGTTGGCAGTGTTACAAAAATCTTCTTTCACTCCCGGCCTACAGGCTTTAACATCTAGTTAACAACACTGTTCTAGAGACCTTTATAAAGGTTCACTGCTAAAGGAAGTCAATTATGCTGTCGATTTTCGATATATTTAAGATTGGTGTCGGGCCTTCTAGCTCCCACACTAATGGTCCTATGCTTGCCGGATTCCATTTCACTCAACTAGTTAGCGACTCTATGGCGAAAGTGCATCGGGTGCAAGTGGACCTTTATGGCTCATTATCGCTCACTGGTAGAGGGCACCACACAGACCGGGCCACTGTCCTTGGTTTGATGGGAAATAAACCCGATACCATCAAAATGAGTAGCGCTAAAAGTGCGCTACAAAATACTATAGACAACAACACGCTGCTGCTCGCTGGTACGCACCAGATTGAGTTTAGCTACGACCATGACATCGTCTTTCATAGTGACAACCTTCCCCTGCATGAAAACGGAATGACGATTACCGCACTAGACGCTGCGGGAGACCAAGTGGCGTTTGAAATTTATTATTCTATCGGAGGTGGGTTCATCGCCACCGCTGACGAACTAGAAAACGGCACGCAACAAGATGAAGTCGCGGTACCATTTCCTTTCACATCAGCGGATGAGATGCTGGAAAAAGCCGAGACTAACGGTTTTAGTTTGGGAGGTATGATTCTACAAAACGAACTGGCATTCCGCTCAGATGAAGAAATTAGCCAAAGAGCAGAACAAATATGGAAAGTGATGTCGCTCTGCATGCAACGTGGTTTCGATACGGAAGGGATTTTAGAAGGTGGTCTCAATGTCACTCGTCGTGCACCAAATCTTTTGAAGAAGCTCGAAGCTAACGCTGCAGTTGAGAATGATCCAATGGAGATCATGGATTGGATTAACCTCTTTGCCTTTGCGGTTAGCGAAGAAAATGCAGCTGGAGGACAAGTCGTTACTTCTCCAACTAATGGCGCTGCAGGGGTGATTCCGGCGGTATTGATGTACTACCATCGCTTCATCAAAGAGCTTGATATTAAACAGCTGAAAGATTTTCTCGCAGTCGCTGGCGCTATCGGCATCTTATATAAAACTAACGCGTCAATTTCCGGCGCCGAAGTGGGTTGTCAGGGAGAGGTCGGGGTTTCTTCATCCATGGCAGCCGCTGGTTTAACGGCGCTCAGAGGCGGCAGTAACGAGCAGATTTGTATTGCTGCGGAAATTGCGATGGAGCATTCATTAGGAATGACTTGTGACCCGATCGGCGGCTTGGTTCAAGTGCCTTGCATTGAAAGAAATGCCATGGGCGCAATGAAAGCCATTAATGCCTCACGTATGGCATTAAAGCGCACGAGCAAATGCCTTATTTCATTAGATAAAGTTATCGAAACCATGTATCAAACTGGTAAAGATATGAACAAAAAATACCGTGAAACTTCCTTAGGTGGCTTGGCCGTCATTCATATGGCACCGCCATGCGAATAGTCAAATAAGCCCGTTATATCATTGCTGGCGATGCACTTCGTCAGCAATTTCCTTTCTCGCAAGACCTCTTTTTATTTACCAGTAATCCTATAAACCCCCCTTCGGCCTTAATCAGTAACAAATACAATAAAATTAAACAAAAACAGAATTAAGCACTGCTTTATTCAAATTGATCTAGAACAACACATTAGCATTTAGCCACCTAAGCATTAGAAAATATAGTGCAGCATTTCCACGTTATGCGACAATTATTTCAATACTCAATCTTTCGTTTCATTACTATTTAATAGAAATAACAATACCTACCTTTCTCCGCTAATGTGAGTACAAAATTATGTGGAATAAACTCAATAAATCCATGATGTTCTGCCAAATGATGTTTGGCTTATCATTTTACGGTGTATTAGTAAGTCTAACTCGATTTTTTCTAGAGGATCTAAATTACAACGAAGCCGATACGATGATGATCGTTGGTGCTTTTTCGGCGATCGGGCCACTTTTCGCGATTACGGGCGGCTTTATTGCAGATAAGTTTTTAGGCGCTTATCGCTCACTTTCTATCGCATATTTCGCTTTTGCATCAGGTTACGTATTACTCGTGTTGGGGGCTTCTGCTTCTAACGTTCCACTTTCAATGTGTGGTATTGCGCTCGCCAGTTATGGCCGCGGCCTGATGTCACCCTCTTACCCTAGCCTCTATAAACGAACGTTCAAATCACAAGAAGATTTTGAAAAAGGATACCCAATCAATTATTCAGTGAATAATGTTGGCGCCTTTTTAGGTCAATATTTGTTCCCAATGATTGTCCTTGTGATCGGCTTTAATGGCGGTTTTACCATCTCTGCTGTTATGGCAGTAGCGGCATTGATCATGCTATTGGTATTCCGCAAAGATCTTGTTGGCGTAGCCTCTGAGCTTGATCAAAAAACCGTAAGTTTAAAAAACTGGGTACTTTTTGCATTGATTTCATTGGCAATGATCGCGTTGGTATTTTTCATGTTTTCAAACATGGATATTGGCCAAAATATCGTATACGCCATCGGAGGGGCGGCGATCGCATACTTCATATCTCTGATGCTTAAAGCAAGCAAAGCTGAGTCTTTGAAGATGGGGACCATCTTAATTGTGACCTTGCTGACAACCTGTTTCTTTGTTTACTACGGACAAATGATGACCTCGATGAACATGGTTGCTATCAACACATTAAAAGGCTCTCTATTTGGTTTTATTCCGCTCGAACCAGAAGCAGCAATGGCAATGAACCCGCTTTGGTGTATGGTTGGTGGTCCTATCGTAGCTGGCTTTTTTGGGTTGCTGGAAAAGCGCGATATCTACCTCTCTACCGCGACAAAAATCGCCTTGGCATTTGTACTGACCGCGATAGCGTTTGGTATCTTGACGTTTGCCGTGACTACCGTGGGTGAAGATGTCGTGATCATGCCAGAAATCTTTCTCGCTATTCACTTCTTCCAAGCGATTGCAGAAGTCATCGTGGGTTCGATGGTCGTAGCGTTTATTCTTTCCGTCGCGCCGAAGCACATCGAAAACTTCTCTGTGAGCCTATTTTCTGTGGCAATCGCATTAAGCGGTATTATTGGTGCTGCATTCTCAACCTCTATCGCGTTAGAGAAAGGACAGACCATCACACAAGACATTGTACAAAACGTATATGGTGATTATTTCCAATTACTCACTGTCCTTGCTGTCGTGATGGTCGCTATCGCAATGGCAGCGTCACTCATTATTCGCAAGATGCTTGATGCGGCGAAAGAAAGCGATACTCAAGCGCAACCAGTCGAGATCGAAGCTGGGGTTGAAGTTCAAAGCTGAGTTTGATGATTTACCTATCTCAAAATATAAAAAATGCCGCGATATTCGCGGCATTTTCTTAACAACAACATGTTCGATTAATCACGTCGACCACGAAGTTCAATTTTTTGTGTAGCAGCATCCGTTTGGATGATTACCCCGCCATAGGCAGTTTCATTTCGACCTTTCAGCGTCAGTTGAGAATCTGCGCGCTCGACGTCGACCTGATTTTTCGTAGCCATCGTCATATCAATCGTGCCCGTGTATGACCCATCGCCAGCTAATGCTATGTTTGTTGAGCAAACCATCAAACCAAGTGCGATTAATTTTTTCATACGTCACCTCTGTTTTTGTTCTTACTTTCTTTCGATGAAAAAACTGTAACAACAGAAACATGTTCATACGAGGAAAGTCATCATTTACCAAATGGAAATCCAAACCACTAAATTGATATGACCAAGCATATTTGCTGTCCACCGTCACCTTCAATAAACCATAAGATACGACAGCATGCTTAAATTGACCGAACGTTGTCTTTTATTCAGAAATTCAGAGATATGATTTCTCGGCAGAAGATAAATGAGACGATGTATGAGCATTAATCTGGACATTCAAAACGTATTGGTACTAAAACGGATGTATGAGTTACGTAGCGTCCGATTGGTGGCAGATTCACTCGGAAAGACCTCAGGATCAATCAGCAAAAAACCTGACAAAAATGAAAGCGCAGCTCGATGATCCTTTGTTCATTCAGACTAAAAATGGCTTTGAACCGACCGCTTTTGTCGAAGCGAACATGCCACATTTTGAACAAATACTCACCAGTATTGATTCCATCAAACCACAGAGTTTTTCACCCGCTCATTTTGACGGCTCGATCACTATTTATGCGAATACATTGTTTTGGGATTACTTTGGTGACAAGTTTTACTTAGAATTACTAAAACACGCCCCAAAAGCAAAGTTCGCTTGTTTACGTTGGGGGAGCGACGCGAAAAAGCGATTAACTGAGGGTGAAAACGCTATTGCGATTCATTATTTTGATGAGGATCTTCCGCAGTCAATTATTCAAAACGAACTAGGTCGAGGAAAAGCCGTATTTTTTGTTCGAGATGAGCATCCCGCTCAACATTTCCAAGAGCTAGAAAACTACCCCTTTTTACTTTTCAAAACGCCGGGATGGAACGACTACCGATACCCGTTGTTGGAAAGGCTCAACCATATGGGGTTCAGAACCACACCTAAGGTAGAAATTGAACACCCTGCGATGATTCAAAAAGTGCTCCTACAAACGGATCATTTTGGTATAACCATGAGTGGACATGTGCCTAAGGGCTGCCGAAGTATCGCGCTTCCTGGCGGGTTAGAGCTTGATGTTCGCTACGTGATGAGCTGTCGTCGATCACAACAGCAAGCCCCGATAAACCAGTGGTTATTCAATGTCATTAAAGATATCACCCAGCCCTAACCTAAAAGTCCTAGGGTGATGACTTGTCTATGTTTTCTTAGGTACTCGATATCGTTGAGGTAAGCGGTATGATGGCAATCTTCTAGGTTCGCTTGAAACCTATCATCACCTTGAGCTGCGACCCCTCTCATATAATCAACTAACGCGGAGAGTCGATGTGTCATCACCTCCACCAGCTCTTCCCGTTCCAATCTCGAACACCCATAAGCGTCACAGAAGAGTTTTGCACGCTGAATTTGTTGCTCCAAACAGCCCATTTTATCGTGCTCATCGGTTTTAAATGGTGCCCAACCATAGACCGAAAAAGCGACATCCCAAACTCTTGGTGCCGGATGCGCCGTATCAAAATCAAACACACCAACGACAAACTCTCCATGGAGTGCCACGTTATATGGCATGAAATCACCATGACAAATCACCTCTTGTGGTGTTCGTGGTGGCAGCATCCAGTGCAGCGTTTCATTTTGATATTGCTTAAGGAAACCCTCAGATGCATCGTGCATATCGCGTAACATTTTTGCCGCAGATTGGAGCGCGGAAACAGAAGCAATGTTGCCAATCAATGGATAGTTGTCAGTCTCTCCTTCGACATAGCTAACCCACTTTTTTCCTTTCTCAATACCAACCGCTTTAGGGCATGCCGTAAAGCCTCGTGAATGAAGGTAGGTAAGTAGCTGATGGATAGTCATCGTCCAATAACTGGCAGGACGAGATATCAAATTCCCTTTTCGATAGATGGCATTTTCTCTACCGCCTTGCATTGTTTCCATAACAGTATCCTGTGTGGATTAAGTGCGCATCAGATAACGTAAAGCTAGATCATCATACACTCAAAGCTTTTAGAGAAGGTTGACTGACCCTATAAGAAACCGCGCATTTTGTTAGGTAAATCGCAAGAATAAGTACCGCTGTAAAAATAGACCGTAAAACATCAAAGGCTTTGTATTAACCATTGGGCAAAGGTGTTTACGTGTGACTTTTCTGATGCTCTAACCATCATATAGTGTGCGCCGGAGCTGGGCATACACCAATCTCCGATTTGTACTAATATCCCTTGTCGCAACTCATCCTCAACAAGAAAGTCTCTCACCAGCAAGACACCAAGTTGATTGGTTGCAGCTTGAATAGCAAGCAATGAATGTTCAAATTCGGCTATCACTTTGCTCACCTTGCCTTGATAACCTTGGTACGCAAACCATACCTGCCAAGATTCATGATAACCCCCGGTACAAATTTTAGGTGTTTGAGACAACTTCGTGAGGTCATCCATCGGATTTAACTGAATAAAGCCGGGGCTTGCTACAACGATCCAGTTTTCTCGGGTAAGCTGAATAGCTTGTTGCTCTTGCCAATCGCCATCTCCGTTAATAATTTCTATATCTGCAATCGCACTGGCGTTTGGAACCGTATTCGCGGTTGTCGAGATCTTAAAGGAAACATCTGGAAATTGACGCTGAAAATCGGCCAGCCTGGGCATTAGCCATTGCGAGCAAAAACTGTGGGCGACATGTAAGGTAATTTGCTTGTTCTGTGGGCGAGTAAATAAATGATGGGTCGAGGTTGATAAGGTTTGAAGCACATGGTTAACCACCGGCCAGTATTCTTTTGCTGAGCTGGTCAGCGTAAGGTGCGTACCCTTGCGCTCGAATAATGTTGCATTTAACTGCAGTTCTAGCGATTTCACCTGCTGACTGACGGCCGCACGGGTCACATTTAGCTCCTCTGCGGCTTTAGTGAAGCTCTGTAATCGCGCCGTGGCTTCAAACGCTCGGAGCAAATTAAGCGGCGGTAAACTTTGCATAACACTCTCCCAAATACTTGGCAGCCATGGTATGAACTGGTGATGACAAATTGATGAAAGTGCTGAGTTTGTTAAGCGGGATCAAAAAAGCCAGCGTGATACACGCTGGCTTTTGGAACTGTCTCTTAAGCAGGAATTATTCTGCTTTCTCAGTGGTTTGGTATTCAAACGCTGGGACAACTACTTCAACACGACGGTTCATTTGACGACCTTGACGTGTTTCGTTGCTTGCTACTGGGTTAGCTTCACCCATACCTTTCACTGTCATACGCTCAGCCGCAATACCTTTTGCTTGGAACTCGTCAGCAACGGCTTTCGCGCGTTTTTCTGTAAGTTGCTGGTTGTACGCAGCAGAACCCGTCGTATCACTGTAACCCGTGATCTCAACTTGAGCTTGTGGGTAAGTGTTCATCAGATCAACGGTACCAGAAAGGGTCGATGCATCTTTCACTTCTGCACTTTCTAGGTCGAATTGTACTGTCGCTGTTGTTTGAGCAGGGTAAACATGCTCAACAATACGTGTTGCAGGGCGTGTTTCTACTACTTCCTCAACCACTTCTTCTTGAACTACTGGCTCAGAGCCGAACTTGTAGTTAAAACCAATACCGAAGAAATCTGAATCCATATCTTCAATCACGTCATCAGACATATCTTGGTAACGTTGGTATTCAGCACGTAGGCTCCAGTTGTAGTTGATTTTGTACTCAGCACCTAGAGAGCCTGTTGGTACGAAATCTTTTTCGTCACCCGCCATCATGTATGCAGCACCAACTTTCGCGAATAGATTCCAAGAATCCGTTAGCGGTAGGTTGAATTTAGGAGCAAGAGTCAACGCCCAAAGATCACCGTCAACGGTGTTTAGGCCCGGCTTTTTGAAGTTTGCAGTGAAGTCACCAAGGTAATCAACACCGTACTCTGCTGCAACGTACTCGTTGAAGCTGTAGCCCAGGTGCATAGATGCTGCAAAACTGTCGTCGTCACAAGGTTCGTTTAGGTAACACGCATCATTTAGAGAGTTGTAACCTACTTTACCGCCCATGTAAGTGTCAGCAAGTGCAACGTTTGAGATCACACCACCAGCAAGTACAGTAGCCACTGCTATAGCGATTTTTTTCATTATTCTTTTCCTTTTTCTTGTACACAAAGCAACACATCGAGGCAGCATACTGCCGTAAAATATGAAGCCGTAACTTTCTCTTTTCTTCGAACAGAAATAGCTAAATAGCGTAGGAAAGAATCAAAAAATGATATTCAAACGCCAATGACGTAAAACGGAGAAAGATAACCTCAAGACCATCTATTCATGAGCTTCATCCGCATACCCAACCGAGAAATAAAGTCTCGTTGCGTTGGTTTAGCCATAGTCAATTCGTTGCGGAGAATATCACAAAATAGCCAGTTTTCTGTGACGCAAATCACCATAAAAACCCATTTTCTCAAATTTAAGAATCGACATTTAAGCCTGTGAATGGCAACAAATTTTTACAGGAGAGAATGGATATCGAAGGCATAAAAAAACAGCTCATTTAAAATGAGCTGTTTTCGAAATAATGAACAGACGTGAACTTATCGAACTAGATTTTATCCGCCACGGTAAGCGTTGCAGCTAAGACATCTTGCCCAAATAATACACTGCGTTCTGGTGACCAACCATAAAGCGGATCTGGGTGATTGTTGTTATCTTTAAATGGCATCTCGATCGTGTACGACAGGCATTTGAACTGCTCCGCGACCCAGTTTGAGCCTACCGTCAAATTCGCTTTACCCGGCTCATCTTTATCATAACCAATCTCATCTTGGAATTCAGGGGTAATAGTCAGTAGCGCTTGCTTAAATGATGCCTCTAAAGCGGCAAGATTTTCATCGTAAGAAGGAATACCTTCTGAGCCAGCGACGAAGTTATACGGTATCGCTTCATCACCATGGATATCTAAAAACATGTCAACACCCGTTTCCAGCATACGTTGACGCACAAGGTAGACTTCTGGACTTTTCTCCATAGACGGAGTTTGCCACTCACGGTTCAAGTTCACGCCTACCGCGTTCGTACGTAAGTGGCCGCGAATACCACCGTCTGGGTTCATGTTTGGTACCACGTAAAGCACTGCTTTTTCCAGTAATGCACGCGCAACCGTATCATTTTCATCCAGTAAACGTTGGATCATGCCTTCCATGAACCATTCAGCCATGGTTTCACCCGGATGTTGGCGTGCAATCATCCAGATTTTCTTTTTGCCTTCTTCTGGCTCACCAAACGTTAGCAAGCTCATGTCATTGCCGTCTAATGTGTGGCCTAGTGTTTCTAGTTGGCAGTGGTGCGCGCTTTGTGCCATGTGTAACAAATCTAAATGACGATCGTATGTGTAAGGCGCAAAGTACGCGAAGTAAATTGAGCTACGCTCAGGGATAACAGTGAAAGTCAGCGTGTCGCCATCGAACTCTGCTGGTATACGGAACCATTCTTCACGGTCGTAAGACGCCACGACATCGTAACCTTGCCACCCTTCTGGATAAGCCGACTTAGCCAAATCAAGCAGTTTGATCGTGTGCGACTGCTCGGCTTCGGTTTCTAGACGGAAATGGAACCACTGGTAGAATTCCGACATATTGTCATTAGGGATTTTAAGTTGGATGTCATTTTTGTCGTCCGCTTTCACTACGTGAATGCTGCCGCTATCGAAGTTGCTGAATACTTTCATTATATTACTCACCTTTTAAATCTGAGCTTGAAAAACAGAGGCTAACACAAGGGTACATTGCCCCCCAATGACTTTCACTGCAAACTGTCTCGTTTGTGGCTAAAGTCTTCAGTTTAGTCGAGCTTATCCGCTTTGCCTGCTGGTCCTGCGAGTTTCGCTAGCCATTTATCCCAAACAAACGGATGTTTCTCATTGTCTTCCGCTTCCTCTTTTCGGCGAACAGCATTTCGTACCATCATTGCTCCCAGCCAACGTATTGGTTCTGGTGGAAAATACCCAAGCGGTCCTTGCGCTAAACCACTTCGCGTCCATTCGTTATCTAGCCCTAACACCAACGACGATAAAATTTTTCCACCCATTCGAGTTTGGGCAACGCCATTACCTGAATAACCAAACCCGTAAAAGACATTACTTTGCTCATCCAATTGGCCAAAAAAAGGAAAACCAGTTGCGGAACGATCCGAACCGCCAGTCCAAGAGTACTCAAATTCAGCCCCTTTTAAGCGAGGAAAAAGGTTGTCGAATGATTTTTTTAGTAGCGTTTGATAACGCGTCGGCTTGTTAAACATCGCGTCAACTTGGTTGTTGAAAGAGAACTGATTACCGCCTTTACCTAGCATCAAACGGCCATCTGGCGTATCTCGGTAATAATGTACGAAGATGCGTGAGTCCAACACACTCGAACCCGCTTGCCAACCAGATTGAGGCAACGTATCACCAAGCGGTTTGGTAATAACCATATCCGAAGACACCACAACAATACTGTTTTTGAACTGCTTAAATTGCTCCACCATCCATGCATTTAATGCCAACACCACCTGCTGCGCTTGAATGTTTCCTTTAGGTGTACAGACGGTGGCAGGTTTTCCATAATCTAGACGCGTCATTGGCGTGTTCTCATAAACTTCTACACCCAGATCAATAGCAACACGGCGTAACCCTCGCGCGAGTAAGGCGGGTTGTACGTTAGCAGCAACCGGAGAGTGGTAGCCTTCAATATGGCGAGGTGAACCCGCATTAGCACACAGTTCCTCCACCGAGCAACGACGCCAACTGTTCACATCTAGCCGTTGTAACTCGTCGACAACTGGTTGCATTCCTCCAGCTTGCGCTCGGTTTGTCGCCGTATAATAAACACCGTTGAGTGATAGCTGTGCATCAATCCCATGTTGCTTGCAAAATGCGTCAATCTCCAACACCACTTGTTCCGACTCTTTTACCAACCAAACAGCATGTTCTTCACCGAATAACCGTTTTAACGTCGGGAACTTGGTAGACCATGTCAGCATACAGCCGCCATTCGCGCCCGATGCCCCACTGCCACACAAGCCCTTTTCGATAACAACCACCTGTTTTTCAGGAGATTGCTGCTTAATCATAATCGCTGTCCAAAGTCCGGTGTATCCGCCACCGACAACAGCAACGTCAGTATTAATGTTCTGCTGTAACGGTTGCGGCGTTTCTGGTTGCTCAGCTTCAATGGCCTGTTTGAACCAATATGAACTATGTGTCATCGGGTATCCTCGTTAGTGCGTTGCATCGTTTCTGTAAACACTTTACAAACGATGAGCACAATCAACGAGCAAGAATATCTAACGCTGAGCGATAGCAAATGTTGCGCTGAGAGAGTGGAAGTTTCTGCTATCAATGAATACAAAAATGGGGAGCAGCGCTCCCCAAAACAAACAGCAAGGATATAAATTATCGGAAAATCGAGACCGTCTTACTGGTTAGTATTTACCGGTTTCACGCATGCGGTACTCGTATTGAACATTGAGAATAGGCTGGTATACAACTTGCCCATCACTTTGCAAGAACTCATTCACCATGACTTTTGAGTCGGTGATAGAAAACGACTGGCGATCAACATACTCTGTAAGGCTTGTAAACTCGTCACGAAGCTGACCTGGTGATTTGCTTTGATAGTTCTGAATCATGTCACGACCCATTTCATAAGCCGCTTGTTTGCTATCCATAACATCACCATGGATCGTTTCGGTATCGTTTGTCCACTGATAGCCACCAGCAAAAACAACAGAAGGTGCAGCAGTCAGAGCAATCATACTTGCTAAAGTCATTAAGCGTTTCATAAACCTCTCCTTACTTACCTTTATATCGGGCCTAAATTGGCTCGATATTTATAAGGTACGTATAAAGACCAGAAACACGTCAAAATAATTTCAAATAACGTTCAATTCTTGTTCAACTCATTTCACTTTAACTTAGCAACACGGCATCATACTCTGCCAACACGAGCATTTTTCTACCTCGTAGTCACAACGTTCAAAGTGGCTTCCAAACTGACATTTCCTTACCAACCCATACAATACCTAAGGTCAATTTTCTCTTAGAATCCCAACAAAAGAACAGTGTTCAAAACCTTATATAAACGTCGGGCACAGCAAAACCTCCCCTTTTAGTAGTGCTTTGCATTTCCCCCTTTTTCGGGTTCTTCGCTGCTCGTCCGTCGGTTCTTAATTGTGGCTGTTGAGCACACGTTAATCTGGAGTGAAAATGACCGCGAACAAATCCATTTTTTACCATAGCAAATCAATTTACTCAGATGATTATGCTGATGTCTATAAGCCAATTTGGACCTATAGAGCTAAGTTCATCTTGCGCGCACTTTACTACAAACGAGCGTTTAAGCACCTGTCAGATAATATTGAATCGTCATTGCTAAAGATGCTTTGTGCACGTACGCACCGATTTTTAGAAAAACCGTTTCGTCCCTACATCATCAAAAATAACTCAGCGTTCGATCGTTCAAACCTAGTGGTTGATCACTACAAAACCATTTCAGAGCTGTTTTCTAAACAGACCATTGAAGAGATCTATACCGATTCGACAGGCTTAACATTAACATCATTTGAAATCGACGAGACATTGTACTCTGTGCGATTGGTGTACGAAGCGCGTTACCAAAAAGAAGGCGACATGAGCCTAGTGCTACACAGCGCGGAGGATGGCAACTTCTATACGCTCTCATTTACTCTCGGCCACATAGAATCTGGACGCAGCATTATGATTGGCGGCTTGCAAGGGCCACGCAGCAGTGAAGAGAACAACGCGAAAATTAAAAAGTTAACTCGTAAGCTTTACGGGCAAAGACCAAAAAGCTTGATGGTGAGTTTGCTCACTTTACTCGCGCAAATTTGGGAAGTGAATACGATTCTAGCGGTAAAAACACAATCCCATACTTATGCTGCACGACGCTACAGTAAAGGACGAATCAAAACGGATTACGATGCACTCTGGCAAGAGTTGGGCGGCACCGAATACAACCGTCATTTCTACTCACTCGATGTGAATGCCCCGCGTCGTGATATTGAAGGCATGTCGCGTTCTAAGCGTTCGATGTATCGACGTCGTTACGAATGGTTAGACAATACCAAAGCGGAGTTCATGACAAGGCTACGTTAACCCAACGCACCACATGACGTTTTGTTTTTCATTTTATGATTCGGAGTTTTTATGTCTTACAAGTACGCCGTTGCATGCTTACTGTCCGCACTTTCCTTAACGGCTCATGCACAACCAACCCAACATGTTGTTGGAGCAAATTTAGGCTACGGTAATGTTAGTTACGATGTGAACAATAGCCATGATGAAGGTGACATGTTCCTTGGTGATGTATATTACCGTTACATGTTCGATCACAACTTTGGTATTGAAGCCGGCTATAAGGGCGCATTTAACGGCATTGGCTCCGTACTTATCAGTCCCTTAACAGAAATCACCGATGTCAGTTATGGCGGGCCTCGACTCAGCGGTTACGCAAGTTACCCTCTGGGAGCTGGCTTTGAGCTTTACGGGAAAGGCGGTATCACTTACTACACGTTAAGTTACACGCTTAAAAACAATGGTCAGAATAAAGAATATGACGAGTCTAGTCTTGGCGGAGAAGCCGCTGCTGGTGTCGCTTGGGCCTATAAACACTTTGGTTTGAACTTAGAGTACAACTACGCCAAGAATAGCGATTTTGATTCTGGCGGTGTGATGTTTGGTGCGCAACTGCGTTTTTAAACAAGGCTTACAAGTTAATACAAAAGGCAGCGAGAGGCTCATTCGCTGCCTTTTTTCGTGAATATAGGTCAATACGCAAGCGCGAGAATGATCCCCGCCACGATAGAAGTAACGCCAAGCCCTCGGGTGAGATACCATTTCTCAGACAGAAACCAAATCCCCATAAACAATCCAAACACAATGCTGATTTGCCTTAGTGCCACGACCAAACTTACGTTGTCGGTCATGGTCATCGCAAACAGCACCAAGCCGTAGGTTGATGCCATCATGATGCCAGCCATGCTCGCACTTTTGCGAATCATCCAAGCGGTTTGTAGTTCTTGCTGACTCCCCGAAACAATACACCACAATAAAACCGGTACTCCCATAACCCAAAACTGCACGCCTAGATAAAAAATCGCGCTATAGTGGTCGTTAAGAATGGTCGATGTTTGTTGAGTTAGCAGATTCAGTGCTTGCTTGTCCACAACGGAGTAACCCGTCGTGCCAAACGCCGCAATCAAGGCCCAAAACACACCAACATTCAGGTACTCCCCAAAAGTAATTTGACGAAAACTGGTCACTGGAACTAGGACACAACCTAAAGTAATAAGCAGGAAACCCAACCACTGCTGAGCGTTCAACTCATAACCTAAGGCGACGGTGAGTGCGCCCACCATCATTACAGGAAGTGCTCTCGCAATCGGATAAATCACTCCCACATCGGCGTGCTTGTAGGCCACGATCAAACCAACCAAATAGACGATTTGAGATAAACCACTGATAAACAGCATTCCCCAAAACACGTTGGGCAACGTCGCCCAGCCAATGTTAAAGAGACACCAAATAAGATAAGGCGTGAGCAGAAGGCAAGCAGATAAACTTGCCGCCATCGTAAACGCGAGCCCTGAACCAGCATTGCTTTTACCAAGAATATTCCAGCCAGCATGCATAACCGCAGACAATACAACGAGTGCGATTGCCAAGAGATCCATTCCGTTTTCCTGTTTATGATATTTAGATACCCTCAAGGTGCTTGGGTACAACAAAGGCCCCAATATGGAGCCTTTGAATTTGAGATATAAATTGCTCGCTACCAACTAGACAGATGCCCAGCAAACAGAGATTAATTCAGCTCCGCGACAGACTCGATGCTGATGGCATCATGACGCCAGTATTCGATGTCACAGTCAATCAACTCGCCATGTTGGTTGTAGTTGATACGTTCAACCACCATTGCAGGCGTACCAGACGTCGCGCGCAATGCCTGTGCCACCTCACCCAACAAAGTACTAGTCGAAATTCGGTAACGAATTTTTTGATACGTCACACCGTAGTGTTCACGATAAATGTCGGTTAACGAGTTTGATAAATCATAAGACAATAAGTTGGGAAATATGTCTGGTCGAATGTAGTTCGTGACATAAACCACCGGACGCTCTTCTAGGTAACGAACGCGGTCGACACGAAATACGTCTGAAAACGGCTGAAGGTCCAACAAACGAGCGGCCAATTTATTAGCCAAGGTGCCTTTTGCGGCTATCACTTCTGTTTTTGGCACGCGATTTTGCGCTTTTGCCATGTTTGGGAAGTTCAACGTTTGGGTTGGGTCGTAACGCAATGGCTCAGGTGAGATAAACCAACCTCGGCGATCTTCGCGATAGATTCGACCTTCTGCTTCCAGCAGTGATAAAGCTTCACGCAGAGTGACGCGTGTAGTATCGAACGACTCCGCCAACTTACGCTCTGCTGGCAGTTTTTGACGCGGCGATAGCATGCCCGCTTCAATCTGTTCAACAATCGAATCTTTAATTTTTACGTATTGCACGAAGTGTCCTTATCTTTTGCGCCAAGCTTGTGTGCGATTCTCTAACAATTTACCCAACGTCATCTGAACAATCTTCGCAATTGCGGCAGCAATCATGATCATCACCGCCATTGCCGCAGCAGCGCCAGTTTGACCGGCATCGTCCATATTCAGAATTGAGACCGAAGCTGGAATCGTATCGGTTGAGTAAAGGAATACTACCGCAGAAGTGGTGGTCAATGCATTAACAAACAAGTAAGCCGCAATGTCCAAAGTCGCAGGTAAACACACAGGTAATGTCACTTTAAAGAACAACTTGTATTGAGGAAGCTTCACCGATGCCGCCGTGGCTTCAATCTCCGATGGCCACTGCTTTAGCGCTGTCAGTGCTGTCATATGGCCCACGGTGTAGTAATGCACTACCGTGTTAATCACCAAGAATGCCATGGTGCCATAAAGCACGTTCAAAGGATTGTTCGCATCATTGAAGTAAAAGATGTAACCCAAGCCAAGCACCATACCCGGAACTGCCATTGGCACCACGCTAAGCATTTGCATCACCTGACGAATTGGACCAAACGCACGCCCTTTCTCAATGCAGTAAGCACCGACAAAGATGATGGCTGTACCAATAACCGCCGTCCAACCTGCCAGCGTTAGTGAGTTGAAGAATGGACCCCAACCGTAAGTGCTCATTTCAGCAAAGTTGTAATTGTTTAGCGTCAGCGCTTTGTTCCAAGGCCAGAACGTAACTAATGAGCCATACACCGCCATGCCAAGCACCGCCAGCACTGCGATAGAAATGATGCTGCAGTAAACCAAACAAATGCTGTCGCGCGCTTTGTTAGGTTCTGGCTGATAAGGCACCGAGCGAGTGTCAAATAAGCTTTTTTGCTTTTTCTGTACCCAGCGGTCTGCACCAAATGCCATTACCGCAGGGAATAACAGCATGATGCTGGTTACCGCACCCATGGCAAAGTTTTGTTGTCCCACCACTTGCTTGAAGATATCAGTCGCCAGAACGTTGTAGCTGCCCCCAATCACTTTCGGCACACCAAAGTCCGTGATAACCAGTGTAAAGACGACGATAAGCGTACTGATCAAACCGTATTTCGCCGCAGGTAGCGTCACCATAAAGAAGGTTTTGATGGGTGAAGTTTTCAGTGCGCGGGCAGCTTCATACAAACGGGCATCTGAAGTACGCAGCGAAGTGGTCAAAATCATCAATGCATGAGGAAAGGTCCAGAAAATCAAACCCATCGAGATACCAATCACACCGTAAACCGAGTTTCCTAACAACATCTCTTTGGCAATGCCTTGATTACCGAAAAGGAAGATCAAACTGATCGCCGGCAACAACGAAGGCGCAAGAATCGGCGCAGTACCTAGGATTTGAAACAAACCTTTAAACGGCATGCATGAACGAGTCAGCGCGTAGGCATAACCAAACGCAAGCACGCCCACTACCGAGGTCACAATCACGCCCAAAGTGAAGGTGTTTCCCACCGACACCCACAAGCTTGAAGAGGAAAAGTATGTCGCAAAGTTTGCCAATCCGACAAATTCGCCATTGGCATT
The DNA here is from genome assembly GCF_009361695.1 of Vibrio sp. VGrn 2. Classification (NCBI taxonomy): domain Bacteria; kingdom Pseudomonadati; phylum Pseudomonadota; class Gammaproteobacteria; order Vibrionales; family Vibrionaceae; genus Vibrio; species Vibrio sp. VGrn 2. Next base: position 175,984 of record NZ_RBWD01000006.1, read on the forward strand.
TTGCACACTCTTGGTCAACATTGCCCAAAGCGGCATTAAGATGAACAGCACCATCATGGTCGACAAGCCAGCAAGCAAACCAAACAACACAAGGTTGTCGCGGCTGACACGTCCGAGCAGGGATTTTGCTTTGTCTTGTGTGGTCAGGCTATTCATCGTCATTGTCTTCGCATCCATGTTTACACCTACGCCGCTAGCGCTTTATCAACCGAGGGCACGGCGTAACCATGCAGCCCTTCTTCAGCAAACTGGATGTAACGTACATCGCCCGCTTTGATATTGAGTTTTTGAACCGTTTCCACAGGCACATCCACGACGATGGTTTTCGTTGAGCTGTCGTTTTGCAATACGCAATCAATGCGGAAAAACGCCCCCAAAAACTCGGTAGCCGTAACTCGCACTGGTAAAGAGTTGGTGTAGTTTTCAACGAACTTGATGCTTTCAGGACGCACCGCAAGGTCGAAGCGATCACCACGTTGGATCTTACAATTGGTCAAGCTTGGCGCTGGCATCAAGGTTTCTGCAATGCGTACTTGGGAATCCGTTGCGACTGAGGTTTCAATGAAGTTCATGCTGCCGACAAACTCAGCAACAAAGCGCGTGGCTGGTTGTTGGTAGATCTCTTGAGGAGTGCCGACTTGCTCAATCACGCCATGGTTCATTACCACGATACGATCCGCCATCGACAACGCTTCATCCTGATCGTGCGTAACCATGATGGTGGTGATGCCAAGCTTGCGTTGCAGCTTACAAATCTCGTCACGTAAGTGAACACGCACTTTTGCATCCAGCGCCGATAATGGCTCATCCAATAACAGTAGACCCGGAGACAACGCCAATGCACGAGCCAAAGCAACACGCTGCTGTTGACCACCAGAAAGCTGGTTAGGGAATTTCTCGCCAGAGGTTGGAAGACCAATGGTTTCTAGCCAGTAATCCACCTTCTCTAATGCTTCTTTGGTCGACATGCCTTGGTTCTTCAAACCCACCGCAATGTTCTCTTGCACAGTTAGGTTCGGAAACAGCGCGTAAGATTGGAATACGATGCCGAAATCGCGCTTCTCTGGTGGCAAGAATGTTGTCTCTTGACCGTTTTGAAAAATCGCACCAGACGTTGGCAAATCTAAACCTGCAATGGCACGTAATAAAGTGGTTTTACCGCAGCCAGAAGGACCAAGAAAACAAACGAACTCGCCCTTTTCAATCGCTAGCGAGATTTTCTTTAATGCAGTGAACTGTCCGAATTGCTTCACTACATTTTCAATATTTAGGTAATGTTGGTTAGTTGACATAACACACGCTCCAAATGGTATATACCAACTTTAGTTTTGGAGTGTTACGTTCCAATGACAAATTTATAGCCAGAAGATGACAAATAGATGAAGGGCGATGAGGTTTGTTTAAGTGGTAATTAGAGATTCCCGACTCACTCCTTTATTACTCTCGAGAGTGATGCTGTGAATACGAATAGAAGCTCCCAACTTTCTTAAGTCCGTCATTCTAGCGAACCTAGGTGAGACTAGGAATCTACTTTCAACAAACTCTGAAATAACAGAGAAAACAAAAAATCCACCTCAACCGAGGTGGATTTCAGTATTCAACTCAAAGCAAATTCAATTAAGACTTTGGCTCTGATTTCGCGTCAAACTTCTCAGACCATGCAGCTAGGATCTCTGCACGCTTACTGCCCATTTGCGCGAAGTCCATCTTCGCCATGTTCTCTTGAACGTTCGGGAAGTTAGATACGGTCGCTTTCACTTCTTTATGTGCAACCACTGGGTACATTTCTACGTAAAGCTCGTTTGCTGCTTTAGAAATTGACCAGTCGACAACACGCTTCGCTGCATCAGACTCTTTTACTAGACCAACAGCTTCTGATTCCCAGCCGATGCCTTTTGGTGTGATCACCGCTAATGGCGCGCCTTGTGTTTTCAGCTTCGCGCCGCGGCTTGCCATTGAAATACCGATAGCCACTTCACCCATACCCGCTTGAACACATGGCTTAGAGCCAGAGTGCGTGTAGTGTGCAATGTTTTTGTCTAAGTCACGCATGTAGTTCCATGCCTGATCTTCACCCATGTTTTGTAGCCAAGCAGAAACCTGCATGTAGCCAGTACCTGAAGAAGCTGGGTTCGGCATTGCAATGTGACCTTTGTAAACCGGCTTTGTTAGGTCTTCCCAAGACGTTGGTTTCGGTAGGTTAAGTTGTTTCGCTACCGCTTCGTTGAAACAAACTGCGTTAAAGAACGCATCGTTACCAAACCAAGCTTGGTTTGATTGAGGGTCGTTTAGGTTCGCGTGCAGCTCTTCCAAACCTTTTGGTGTGTAAGGCTTAAGAAGACCTTCATCTTTAAGCAGTGCCATTGACGAGCCAGCCAGACCCCAAACCACTTCCGCTTGAGGGTTGTTCTTTTCTGCCAGCAATTTCGCCGTCATGATTCCGGTGGAATCGCGAACCCACTTAATCTTGATATCTGGGTTATCTTTCTCAAACGCAGACTTGTATTTAGCAAGAATGTCAGTTTCGAAAGCGGTGTAAACCGTGACTTCCTGTGCTGCCATTGCATTCGTAGCTAGCAGAGAGACAAGTGCAGCCAGCGATCCTTTCATCAAACGGTTTTTCATCATTTTCTCCAGTTAATTTGGCTAAGTTTTCATTTGGTCTGTACCAGTTGACGATATACACCCTACTGAGCCTTTGTGACGAAATCATGACCATAAAATGGCAGTTTTGAGAAAATTATCGATAAATAGGCGACCAACTGATCGGTGAAATTTTGGATATGAAAGTTTTATGAAATTCACTGAATGGCTATTTACGACCCTTTTTCATCCTTGCTAGAGTGAATCCAATTTCTGGTGTAGACCAATTAAATTATTCTGATGGAAATCGAGATGAAAAACGAATACCTACTACTGACTCCAGGTCCTCTATCTACTTCTGAAACAGTACGTGAAGCCATGCTAAAAGACTGGTGCACTTGGGATGATGAATACAACAAAGACATTGTAGAAGTGATCCGCACTAAGCTTGTAAAACTGGCGACGGAGCAAGACGGTTACACCAGCGTACTAATGCAAGGTAGCGGCACCGCATCAGTAGAAGCAACGATTGGCAGCGCCATTGGTAAAGATGGAAAGTTGTTGGTAGTCGACAACGGTGCTTACGGTGCGCGTATCGCTCAGATCGCTGATTACCTAAATATTCCATGCCATGTAGTATCCCCAGGCGAAACATCACAGCCACACTTGAACGAGGTGGAAACTGCATTGGCATCGGATCCTGCTATCACACACGTGGCGATTGTTCACTGTGAGACAACCACTGGCATGCTTAACCCAATTGAAGAATTTGCTTCTGCAGCAAAAGCGCACGGCAAAGTGGTGATTCTGGATGCCATGTCAAGCTTTGGTGGCATTCCTATCGATATCGCTGAGCTAGGCATCGATTTTATGATCAGCTCTGCAAACAAATGTATTCAAGGCGTACCGGGCTTTGGCTTTGTGATTGCAAAACAAACTGAGCTCGAAAAGTGCAAAGGTCAAGCACGTTCTTTGAGCCTTGATCTTTACGACCAATGGCACTGCATGGAAGTGAATCACGGCAAATGGCGTTTCACGTCTCCTACGCACACGGTGCGCGCTTTCTACCAAGCATTGCTAGAGCTAGAACAAGAAGGCGGCATTGAGGCTCGTCATAACCGTTACCAAACTAACCAGAAAACACTGGTTGCAGGTATGCGTTCTCTAGGTTTCGAGCCACTACTAAGTGATGATCTTCACTCGCCAATCATCACTTCTTTCTACTCTCCAACGCACAGTGATTACCAGTTCAAAGCGTTCTACACACGTTTGAAAGAGCAAGGTTTCGTGATTTATCCGGGTAAGGTATCGAACGCAGATTGCTTCCGTATCGGCAACATTGGTGAAGTTTACCCAGCAGATATCGAGCGCTTAATCGGTGCGATTGAAAAAGCAATGTACTGGCAAGTTGCGTAAAGCAGCCTTCTGGTTGAGAGAGCGTTATGACTCAGAATATCAAACCGACTCATTTCCGTAGCGAAGGCGATGTCAACACGACGCCAGCGCGCCAAGCTTGGAATGCGTCGATGGACGACGAACGCACGCAAGCATTATTGAAGCGCGATTCCGAGGTCTTTCTTCATCAAGCCATGTCGACGCCTTGCTTAGATACCTTGGAAGCAGCGGAAGGCATCTACATCCAAGATGCTACAGGCAAAAAGTACATGGACTTCCATGGCAATAATGTCCACCAGCTAGGCTACGGTCACCCGCATGTGATTAAACGTGTGCAAGAGCAAATTGCCAAACTGCCGTTTTCACCACGTCGTTTTACCAACGAGACCGCGATTGAATGTGCCGAAAAGCTCACCCAAATCTGTGGCGGCGAATTGAACCGCGTGCTGTTTGCTCCAGGTGGCACATCTGCAGTGGGCATGGCTCTTAAACTAGCGCGCCATATCACGGGAAACTACAAGGTGGTGTCTCTGTGGGATTCCTTCCACGGCGCATCGTTGGATGCCATCTCAGTAGGTGGTGAAGCGTGTTTCCGCCAAGGCATGGGACCCTTAATGGCAGGTGTTGAGCGCATTCCACCAGCCGTATCTTACCGTGGCGCTTTCCCAGTTGCCGACGGCAGCGATGTGCATTATGCCGACTACCTTGAATACGTGATTGAGAAAGAAGGCGGCGTGGGCGCGTTTATCGCAGAAGCAGTTCGCAACACGGACGTACAAGTGCCGAGCAAAGCCTACTGGAAACGCATCCGTGAAATCTGTGACAAACACAATGTCATGCTGATCATCGACGACATCCCGAATGGTATGGGTCGCAGCGGTGAATGGTTTACCTACCAAGCTTACGACATCGAGCCAGATATGCTCTGCATCGGTAAAGGTTTGGGTGGTGGCTTAGTGCCTATCGCAGCCATGGTAACCAAAGACAAATACAACACCGCCGAGCAAATCTCCATGGGTCACTACACTCATGAGAAAAGCCCTATCGGTTGTGCTGCGGCACTGGCAACCATGGAAGCCATTGAGCAAGACGGCTTGCTAGATAAAGCCAAAGCCGACAGCCAGTTCATGCGTGAAAAGCTGTTAGAGATGAAAGCCAAGTACCCAGTGATTGGTGATGTACGTGGCATCGGCATGTTGTGGGGCATTGAACTGGTTACTGACCACGAAAGCAAAGCGCGTGCGTATGACGAAGCGGAAGCTGTGCTGTACCAATGCCTCAACAATGGCGTGAGCTTCAAGGTATCGCAAGGTAACGTGATTCAACTCAGCCCACCGCTGATCATCACTCGAGAACAGCTGACAGAAGCGTTGGCGATCTTCGAAGAAGCGATCGCCAAAGTGTGTGAAGACTTTAACTACTTTTAGGGTCAATAGACCTCAACAAAACCAATTTATTCAGAGCGCGGTTCCAACGAGTGGGCAAGCGCTCTGGCAAGCAAGAAAAAGGATTGAACATGAGCAACTCACCAATTCAAGCAGTGATCTTTGACTGGGCTGGCACTATCGTCGATTTCGGCTCTTTCGCGCCAACCAGCATCTTTGTGGAAGCGTTCAAGCAAGGCTTTGATTTCGATATCGACCTTGAAGAGGCGCGTGAACCAATGGGGCTTGGTAAGTGGGACCACATTCAAGCTGTGGGTCGCATTCCTGCGGTTGATAAGCGTTGGAACGAGAAGTTTGGGCGCTCAATGACCAGCGAAGACATCGACGCTATCTATGCGGCATTTATGCCTCTGCAAAAAGCAAAAGTGGCTGACCACGCAGAACCAATCCTCAACGCAGTTGAAGTGGTAAACGGTCTGAAAGACAAAGGCATCAAGATCGGTTCTTGTTCGGGTTACCCTCGCGAAGTAATGGATGTACTGATTCCAGTTGCAGCGGATTACGGCTACCAACCAGATTACGTTGTCGCGACAGACGATCTGCCACAAGGTGGTCGCCCTGCGCCGTTTATGGCACTGAAAAACGTGATTGAGCTTGGTGTAACCGACGTTAAAGCATGCGTCAAAGTGGACGATTCAGCACCGGGCATCTTTGAAGGTCACAACGCGGGTATGTGGACGGTGGGTCTGCTGCTTTCTGGTAACGAAGCGGGTCTGACATTTGAAGAATACCAAGCCGCAGACGAAGCAACCTTAGAGAAAGCTCGTGAAAAAGCACGCGCGAAGTTTATCAAGAGTGCACCTCACTACTTAATCGACACCATCTCCGATCTGCCAGAGGTGATCGTAGATATCGAACAACGCCTAGCCGCGGGCGAACGTCCGTAGTTTTCGCTCGCGAATTCAGAATGTAAAAAGCCTCTCCATATTGAGAGGCTTTTTGTATTTATGGAAAGCGGAAGTCTCAGTTAATCGCGGTACTTGCTCGACGCTTTAGCTTAAAGCCCATACTGGTTGGCCTTTCTTCTGGCTCACCTTTGATGGCATGCAACAGTTTTTCTGCCGCCTTGGTGCCCATGCGCTCGTAATCAAATTCTGCCGATGTCAAACTTGGGTAAGCGTGCTCCCCCATAGAAGAGCCTTCAAGGCAAATAATGGCAATGTCGGTCGGGACTTTGAGCACGCGGCGATGGCACTCAAAGAGCGCACCAATTGCTATCTCCTCATGGCTACACACCAAAGCATTCAAGCTTGAATCGCGCAGCAATAACTTCGCCAATCCTTCCGCACCCAATTGTGAAGATGGCGCTTCATGAGTCGTCAGAAAATGATCTGGGGTGAGATAGTTTTCAATCATCGCACTTTGCCAACCGTGTAACTGGCGTTGCAACGTTGAGTGATTCCCGCGTGCCCCAATAAAACCAACGTTCTTAAAACCTTGTTCAATCAGGTGTCTGGTACAGGCCTTACCCACTTCGAAGTGATCCACGCCAATGTTGAGATAACTGGCCTTTGAGCTCAATTCGGCAATCTCTAACACTGGCGTATTTGACGCCTCTAACAGTTGATGCGTTCGCTGACTATGCTCACTTCCAAACAGTACAACGCCCGCAGGACGGCTCTCTAAAAAAGTCGAAAGCAACTTTTCTTCTTGCTCAATCGAGTAGTCGCTGTAACCCAGCAATAGTTGATAGCCCGCTTTGTTTAACGCCTGTTGGAAGCTTGGTAAGAAATGCGCGCATGCTTTTTCAAACAGTGACGGAATGATTAGAGCGATGGAATAACTTTCTGCAGATGCGAGTGCCCCTGCGGCTTTGTTCGGGATATAGCCGAGCTCATCAACCACTTGTTGAATTTTTTCTCTCAGCTTGTCAGATACTAGCTCGGGCGTTCGTAATGCTCGCGACACCGTCATAGTGCCTACGCCTGCTTGTTTGGCGACATCAGCCAAAGTGACATTGCCGGTACTTCTTCGTTTGCGAGGTTCGCTCATTGTTTTTATTTAATGTTCTCTAATTTCAGCTGCGACATCTTATCACAGCGCTTTAATGGTTTTGATATTAGCGCATTAGAACTCGAACACCAGCACATGAAACTTCGATGCCTGATAAAAATGATAGCGCTATCACAATTAATGGTAGCGCTATCAGATAGCGCTACCATTTGTGATCACTCTCAGGTTTTTCTGGCAAATTGATCGATAAAGTACGCAGCAACAAAACAACAAATCGGAAACATTCCAATGCTACGTGAACTGATTACCTCTGATGTCATTCGCATCCATTCTGACGCAACCGACTGGAAAGATGCGATCAGCAAATCTTGTGAAGCTTTGATTGAAAATGGCGCGATAGAACCAAGTTACGTTGAAGCAATTTACCGCTCGCACGAAGAGCTTGGCCCTTACTACGTGGTAGGTCCGGGCATGGCGATGCCACACGCTCGCCCTGAAGATGGCGTTAACCGTTTGTCACTGGCGATCACGGTGATCCAAAACGGCGTCAACTTTAACTCTGAAGAAAATGACCCAGTAAAAATGCTGGTCACGCTAGCGGCAACGGACAGTAATAGCCACGTTGATGCGATTTCGAAACTGGCGGAATTGTTTATGAATGAAGAGCATGTAGAGGCCATCTGCAACGCTCAAAGCAAAGAAGATGTTCTTGCGATCATCGACAAATACTAAGTTTTACTCCTGACATACCCCATTCACAAATGGGTATACCCCCTATAAAAAAGAAAAGGTCTGAATTATGAAAATTATGGTTGTTTGCGGTCACGGTCTTGGTACTAGCCTAATGATGGAAATGAGCATCAAAAGCATCGTAAAAGAATTGAACGTCAATGCCGCTGTGGATCACATCGATCTTGGCTCAGCAAAAGGCACAAGTTGCGACATTTTCATCGGCACAAAAGACATTGCAGAACAGTTGGAAGCGCTTGGCGTTGAACAACGTATCGTAGCGCTTGATAACATGGTCGACAAAGTCGCAATGAAAGAGCGTTTATCTGTGGCACTTCAAGAGCTTGGCGCTCTATAAGGTGGCGTTATGGAATTCTTCAGTTTCTTAATGAACGATGTCCTATCAGAGCCAGCGGTTCTGGTCGGTCTCATCGCTCTAATCGGCTTAATTGCCCAGAAAAAACCGGTCACCGAGTGCATTAAAGGCACGGTAAAAACCATTCTTGGTTTCATCGTGCTTGGCGCGGGTGCAGGTCTAGTTGTGAGCTCGCTAGGCGACTTTGCGACCATTTTCCAACACGCATTTGGCATTACAGGCGTGGTACCAAACAACGAAGCTATCGTCTCTATCGCGCAAGAAGCGTTTGGTAAAGAGATGGCGATGATCATGTTCTTCGGTATGTTGGTGAACATTCTGATCGCTCGTTTCACGCCGTGGAAATTCATCTTCCTAACAGGTCACCACACACTATTTATGTCGATGATGGTGGCGGCGATTCTGGCATCTAGCGGCATGAAAGGCGTTCCACTGATCGCGCTTGGCTCTGTGGTTGTGGGTTCTGTAATGGTATTCTTCCCTGCAATTGCGCACAAATACATGAAGCAAGTAACAGGCTCAGACGACGTTGCGATTGGTCACTTCTCTACCCTTTCTTACGTGCTAGCTGGCTTTATTGGCAGCAAGTTCGGTAACAAAGAACACTCTACTGAAGAGATGAATGTCCCTAAAAGCTTGTTGTTCTTGCGCGATACGCCAGTGGCGATCTCGTTCACCATGGGCATCATCTTTGTGGTGACGTGTTTATTCGCTGGCGGTGATTTTGTCCGTGAAGTCAGTGGCGGTAAACATTGGTCTATGTTTGCGCTAATGCAATCCATCACATTTGCAGGTGGTGTGTACGTTATCCTGCAAGGTGTACGTATGGTTATCGCAGAAATCGTTCCAGCGTTTAAAGGCATCTCAGACAAACTGGTTCCAAACGCAAAACCTGCACTGGATTGTCCAGTTGTGTTCCCATACGCGCCAAACGCGGTATTGGTGGGCTTCCTATCGAGCTTTGCGGCGGGTCTTTTGGGTATGTTCCTACTTTACGTGATGGGTCTTACTGTGATTATCCCTGGTGTAGTTCCACATTTCTTTGTGGGTGCGGCTGCGGGTGTATTTGGTAATGCAACAGGTGGTCGTCGCGGCGCAATTCTAGGTGCGTTTGCACAAGGTCTACTGATTACTTTCCTACCTGTCTTCCTAATGCCAGTACTGGGTGATCTTGGCTTTGCAAACACAACATTCAGTGATGCTGACTTCGGCATTGTAGGTATCCTACTTGGCCTGATTGTGCGCTAAGCTTTTATTCTTATGAATGCAGAATTAGGCTCGTCGGCATTCATCTTTCAAAGGCTCTAGCAGGAAAAGCACTCAAACAAAACGCCCCTCAAGTGAGGGGCGTTTTTCATATTGAGGCTATCTTATTGAGACAACAACTTTCTCGTTGGTTCTTGCTCAGTGTATTCAACGGATTCGTTACCAGATAGCTTATCGACGTCCGCTTGTTCGCCGCTCACCACCAGTACCTGTTGCTTCACCAACGCATCAACCACTTTAAGGTTATGTTGACGAAGAAGCGCTCTCACTTCGCTCTCTTTCCCTTTGTGATACTTAACAAAGTAACGCGTAGGTTGTTGCTCAGCTTGTTCAGAACGTTCATCCACGAGCGGAAACCCTTGATTGTTCGCCAAGCTGGCCGAGCTTAGTCCGATTGCCAATAGTGCGGTAGCACTCACCGCAGACAAAGAAAGTAAGGTCAACTTCTTCATAGCCACTCCTTATTGAAAAGTCAGAGTCCAACTGTTGATTGTGCCTGTGTCTCTTCTGGCACTGTCTACCGCTTTTAGTTCCCAAGAACCTTGTGATTCAAAACCAGAGAAATCCGCTTGGAAAGTGGCTTTGATATCGTTAGCGCTGCCGCCAGTATTATCGTGAAGCACGACTTCTCCACCAGTCGGTGAAGTTAGCGTCACTCGTAGGTCACCGATGTAAGTGTGGCTAATATCAACGTCAATACTTACTGTACCTGAATCACCAGAGCGATCGACATCTACTGCGCTGATTGCGCCAGAAGATTTGTTGTCAGGAATCGCAACAGGGCTGGTGTTTGAGAAGCTAGAGTCCGAAGAGCTACCGCCACCGTCAGGACCGTTACAGCCCGCATCCAAGAATAGTTTCGCCGCTTCCGCATTCACTAGGCCGTGACCTGTGCGGTTGTCTCGTCCAGCGACATCAATGTCTGTTGCCGTTTGAACTAGGGCATTACGTACTTGCGCTGCTGTACACGTTGGGTGGTAACTCCACACCAAGCCTGCTACGCCAGTTACATGAGGTGTTGCCATCGATGTACCATTGTAGTATTCGTAATCTTCACCAGAGGTAGTTGAAACCGTAATTTCTTGACCTACATACCCCAGCAACTCTTGACCAAATGCACGGTCAACCGTCACCGAAACCATGCGATAAGCGTTGTTTGTGTCAACCAAGAATGGGTTTTGTAAACCAGGTAGTTCCGAGTTGCTGTATACGATTGCCGCTCGCGCACCCGCATTGTAACAAGCCTGAACCGCATCCACTTCTGGGTAGTTACCTGAAGACTGGTTGCCAATACGCTCAGTCAAACAAATTTTGCCCGACATATCACCACAGTTAAAGTTACCGCCAGATACATCACAGCTATCTAGCATTGCTGTTACTGAACCAGCGATTGGATCTGGCACATACGAAGAACCGTTATTGATCAAACGATTGTGAGGGACAATACCGCGATCAAATTGGCTTACGCCATTCAAGGTAATATCAGAAAGTTTACCTTCGCCTACCGTAACCGTTGATAAGATCGCCACACCTGGGCCAGAGATCTCAACTTGATCAGTAGATTGCGAGAACGCCGCATGATCATTTTGGTTATCGACAGCAGCAACAGACATAACTGAATCGTAAGAAGCTGGGTAGCTGTGTGCGGTGTTACCGTCATTACCAGCTGCGGCGATTAGCAGAACGCCTTGATCGTAAATGTTTTGCAGTGCATTTTGCTCAGTTCGGCTTGATTGACTACCACCAAGACTCATGTTCACAACGTTGGCACCATTATCTGCACACGTTTGGATCGCTTTAACAAGTCCAGATGAGTAACCCCAACCTGATTCGTTAAATACTTTCACGATGTGCAAATTCACATTCTGGTTTGGCATCACACCCTTCACACCTTCGGTGTTGGCAATCGCTGCGATAGTACCTGCAACGTGAGTACCGTGGGCGTTATTGTTACCCGGATCGCTCCATGATCCTGTACCACTATCGTTAGTACCTGCAACACGGTTGCCGCTTAGGTCGTTGTGCGAGATGTCGTACCCTGAATCGATAATACATACAGTGCGATTACCAGCATTGAAGTCGTCTAACTGTTGAGCATTAACCGCTTCATAACCCCACGGGGTAGTTTCGCTGAGCAAATAGCGAGGCGGATCGACTTCGACATATTCCACATCACTGCGATTACGAAGTGGTTCTAAGTCATCACCATCCAACTCAACGCTGTAAATGGCGCGATTACCCAGTTTTTCCACCTTACGTGCCTTCACCTGTTCTAAAACAGACTCCTGCGCGATTCGTGGTCCCCAAAAAGAGTTACCACCCATTGAAGATCGGCTGACTGCATCTTCTTTGAATTTGACGATGTACTTCGTCGGTAACTTAGATTCATCAAATCCCATTGGTGGAGCCGCAAACGCTGACATAGAAGTGGTCAGTGCTATCGCTACGGCAGACAACGAAAATAAGCCTTGTTTTTTACTTGTTGTGTAGTGCATTTGCCCTATTCCTTATTTGAGCTAATTTTTATTCACTATATTCCCATGAAAAGTCATCACCATGATGTTTGCATGAGAGCTTCAGCTATAGTTTATAGGCCAAAAATGCCAAACAATTTGTTTCATGAATATACAACTTTGTACAAAAGATCATTCAATAAACATTTTTAGTTAACATCAAAAAGCATAAACAAAACCTTATAAAGCAATCACTTAATTAACAAAAAGTGCATGTTAAATTAATGTTAGTGAGTAATTATTCTAAATAATACACATTTAATCGATTGCTATGCTGAATGGATTTTTTGACCGTGGTGCCAAAACTGAAATATTGAATATTTAGTTGTTGACTGTCTTGAGTATTTACTCAGAATTAGAAGGTTTAGTGAGAAAAATTCTCATCTAAATACTGTTATAGCCGAGCGTATTCACGTATTCGGAACCATAACCATTACAAGAAGAGTGAATGATGAAAAAAACAATCACACTATTAACTGCATTACTTCCGCTTGCCTATGCCGTTGCAGAGGAGCCAACATTATCACCAGAAATGGTTTCTGCGTCTGAAGTGGTCAGCACGCAAGAAAATCAAACCTATACTTACGTTCGCTGCTGGTATCGCACGAGCCACTCTAAGGATGATGCGGCTACCGACTGGAAATGGGCAAAAAACCAAGATGGTAGTGACTTCACTATCGACGGTTATTGGTGGAGCTCTGTTTCATTTAAAAACATGTTCTACACCAACACTTCACAAAACGTGATTCGCCAGCGCTGTGAAGAAACACTAGATCTGGCGAACGAGAACGCAGACATTACGTTTTTTGCTGCTGACAATCGCTATTCTTATAACCACACGATCTGGAGCAATGATGCTGCAATGCAACCAGATCAAATCAACAAAGTAGTGGCTTTGGGCGACAGCTTATCTGATACAGGCAACATCTTTAACGCTTCCCAATGGCGCTTCCCTAACCCAAACAGCTGGTTCTTAGGTCACTTCTCGAACGGTTTTGTTTGGACGGAATACGTTGCTAAAGCCAAAAACTTACCGCTTTATAACTGGGCAGTTGGCGGCGCAGCAGGTGAGAACCAATACATTGCGCTAACAGGTGTCGGCGAACAAGTTTCTTCTTACTTGACCTACACAAAACTGGCGAAAAACTACAACCCAGCAAACACATTGTTTACGTTGGAGTTTGGTTTAAATGATTTCATGAACTACAACCGTAGCGTGCCGGAAGTAAAAGCGGATTACGCTGAAGCTCTGATTCGTCTAACAGACGCGGGCGCGAAGAACTTCATGTTGATGACACTGCCAGACGCAACCAAAGCACCACAGTTCAAATACTCAACGCAGGAAGAAATTGAAACGATTCGCGCGAAAGTATTGAAAATGAACGAGTTCATCAAAGCACAAGCGATGTACTATAAAGCTCAAGGTTACAACATTTCATTGTTTGATACGCACGCGCTGTTTGAGACGTTAACCTCGGCACCAGAAGAACACGGGTTCGTGAATGCAAGTGATCCTTGTCTGGACATCAACCGATCATCCTCTGTTGACTACATGTACACCCATTCATTACGCTCTGAGTGTGCGGCATCTGGCGCAGATAAGTTTGTGTTCTGGGATGTGACTCACCCAACCACAGCCACGCATCGTTATGTTGCTGAAAAAATGTTGGAAAGCAGCAATAACTTAGAAGAGTTTCGCTTTTAATAAGACTTTCTTATAGGTTAAACTCTTAATCATCATAAATACGTTGATGATTAAAAATGGCCACGATATTTCGTGGCCATTTTGTTTTCATATACATGAGTCTAATTTATATTTAAATATAGATGAACAATAATTTAAATACAAAATTTCAAGTTATAAGTATTATAAACAAAACTTTTAAATACCAATAAACCAGTAAAATAAAAAATTATTCAATATGCCATCCATTAAAATTTAATTATGGTCATTTTGATTATGCATTTAAAGAGGAGTTAAGTGGCAAGTTAAATAAAAAATACCCACATAACACAGGTAAGACCGAGAGGAGTGTGTCATGTGGGTTTAAAACGATAGTTCTCTTGCTGATTCGAACTACCAACGTTGGGATGCAATGGAAATACAAATGACTCAGAGTTTCCATCACGGACACTTTATCGCTGGATTTGCCTCTGTTTGTTAGGGAACAGTCAGCACAATAAAAATAGAGAAGTAATACCGCAAAAATAAAAATAGAGGCTCTGAGTTTAATTTACACCTAAAATAATCACAATATTCACGACATGAACCATTAATAAATTCATTAATAAATATTTATTAATTTAGATCTATTTATTGTCAACATACTGTTAGTTTTACCCCTAAATATACTGGTCAGATTTGTTTATTTTACTGCTTTTCGTTGCAATACAACCTCTAATTAATTCATGAGAAAAAACATGCAGCGACAATTAACTCTTTCACCGATTTATTTATTAATCGGTTTAGCCTCATCGACGGCGTATGCCGGTGGTTTTCAAATTAACGAACATTCGGCGACGGGTCTTGGTCGTGCTTTTGCTGGTGATGCCGTCATTGGTGATAATGCATCTGTAGTCAGCCGCAACGCCGCAGCGATGACGCTGTTTAAACAAAATGCCTTATCGTTCGGTGTCACTTACGTCAAACCTGACGTTACCGTTAAAAATGCGCAATATCATCGAGCTAATATTAATGCGGATGTCGATGTTAGCATGGGAGGTGGATTGATACCCAACCTTCAACCACCAAGTGTAAGTGTTACCCCATCAGAGACCGTGACCGACATTGATGACGTCGATGGCGTTGGTCAACCAGCCGTTGTACCCAATTTTTACTTTATTCACCCTATCAACGACGACTGGTATCTAGGCTTATCGGCATACTCCAACTTCGGAACCGACATGGAGTTTAAACCAAACTATGGCGCACCTGTTTTTGGCGGTGTCACCAGCGTAGCGAGTGTCAACCTTGGCGCAAGCTTGGCATACAAGGTGAACGACCGTTTTAGTCTCGGTGGTGGTATTGATGTGATTTACGGCTCTGGTGAACTGTACCGCGATATGGACGTGGGTGTTTGCGTTGGTGGGAACATACTTGGAAACGAACTAGAACAACGCTGTGGATCCGTAAAAGGCAACGCACTTGATGTGGAAGCTGGCGGCATTGGGCTTGGCGCGAATATTGGCATGATGTACGAGTTTAACGAACGTCATCGCTTAGGTTTAAGCTACAAGCACAGCCCTAACATCGATGCCAAGGGTGACATCCACTTTGCTGGCGAATCGTACGACTCACTTGCTATGCCGCTACCGGATATTGCGGAGTTTTCCGGTTATCACCGCGTCTTACCTAAATTTGCCCTGCACTATTCTGTGCAGTGGATTGGTTGGTCAGCATTTGACAGCTTGAAAGCTGATGATCAGTTGCTAAAAGATTTTCAGTGGCAAGACTCCGCGCACTACTCCATCGGTGCGACTTGGTACGCCAATGAACGTTGGACACTTCGCACGGGTTACATGTTCGACAAAACACCTGTCGATGAGCTGACTTCGCTTTCTATTCCAGATTCGAACCGTCACTGGTTATCTGCGGGTGCCTCTTACCAATGGTCATCAGATACCACGGTTGACATCGGCATGACGTACTTGATTGGTGAAGATGTCAACGTAGAAGAGTACGCGTATGAAGGTGTTCCTGCACCGATGGTAACGGGCGTGACCCATTCAAATGCGTTCCTAATTGGTGCCCAACTCAGCCACCGTTTCTAATTTGTCAGGCAGTGATCAAACCTCTAGGTCATTGCCTTGTAACAACGCTTATCAAAGCGACCGAAAAGAGACATTATTATGAACAAAACACTACTTGCTTTTTCACTCTCACTTCTCACTCTAGACGCGGCTCAGGCTTCAGAATGGGGCTATGGCAATGACAAACACGGGCCAGAGCACTGGGGAGAAATCGCCAAAGACTGCGCAACCACGAAAAACCAAAGCCCAATCAACATCGACAACCCAGCCGATGCAAAACTGGAAGCACTGAACCTTTCGTACACAGGTCAAGTCATTGGTTTAACCAACAACGGTCATACGCTGCAAGCGCAAGTGAACGGACGTAACAGCTTCACCATCGATGGCGAGACGTTCGAGCTGCAACAGTTCCATTTCCACACACCTTCAGAAAACCAAATCAAAGGCCACCAATATCCACTTGAAGCGCACTTTGTGCACGCCAACGCAGATGGCGAGTTGGCGGTAATTTCGGTGATGTTTGATGCTGGCGATCAAAACGCAGCGCTGTCTAAACTGATCAACGCAATCCCACAAGAGAATCAAACCACGTTCTTTAAAGATACGTTTGAGATTAACGACTTACTGCCAAAAACTGCAAACTACTATCGATTTAACGGCTCTTTAACCACACCGCCATGTTCAGAAGGTGTGCGCTGGTTTGTGCTTAAAGACACTCAAACCTTATCCAAAGATCAAGCCGAGAAACTGATGGAAGTCATGGGACAAAACAATCGTCCGCTGCAACCGCTAAATGCGCGCGTTGTACTTTCTAACTAATCGCCAAATCCGATAAGGGGCATCGTATTTGCCCCTTATTTTGATTCGCTCTAACCTCACTCCGTTACAGGAATCCCAATGAAAACTCCATCTGTTCTGTCACTCTTACTCGCACTCACCCCGACACTCGCCTTCTCTCATAACCTTTCTGTCGGTCAAACCACCCCTTCCGTCAGCATTGATACCTATGGCGAAATGACGCTGCAAGGAAACGATGTGGCTTATCAACCTTGGG
Source organism: Vibrio sp. VGrn 2 (assembly GCF_009361695.1). Lineage (NCBI taxonomy): Bacteria > Pseudomonadati > Pseudomonadota > Gammaproteobacteria > Vibrionales > Vibrionaceae > Vibrio > Vibrio sp. VGrn 2. Next base: position 193,048 of record NZ_RBWD01000006.1, read on the forward strand.
CAACTCAGCAGATGTTAGGCAAAATCCGTGTGATACAAGCCATTGCAGGTCGTAGTAAAGCTAAAGAGATGAACGCGCCGCTGATGTCAGCAATCACTGCCGCTCACTTTCCTGAAGATCAGTATCAGACCACAACCGTGATCAACCAAGAAGACGCCATTTGGGGGACCGGTACATTTGTAAAATCGTCGGCAGAGGACAGCAAAAAGACATTCTCTTGGTCTTCCATGGTGTTAGACAAAAATGGCGTATTAGCAACAACTTGGGATCTACAGCAAGAAAGTTCTGCGATTATCGTACAAAATAAACAAGGCGAAATTTTATTCGTGAAAGAAGGGGCTTTAACTCAAGACGAAGTCACACACGTCATCGAACTGATTAAACAGAATATCTAAACCTAAGGTAAGGAAAAGCTATGAAACTGTTCAACACCATCGCACTCTGTCTTTTAGCGGCTGTAGCCTCTTTCCAATCGGTTGCTGGAGACAACGATTGGGACAAGATTGCAGATAAAACCGTCAGTTTTAAATCGGAAACCGACACAGTCAATCCACTGTCACCATTTGCTAACGCTCGTTTCAGCCACATCAAAATCAAATGTACGCAAGGTACGGTCGATCTGAAAAGCGTTAAAGTGATCATGAAAGATGGTCAGGAAAAGACGTTCGACAGTTTAGGTGTTCTGACTAAAGGCATGTCATCAAGAAGCTTAAGCCTACCAACGAAAGATAACGCGAAATTAGACAAGATCGAGTTGAACTATGAATCGGTTGGCAGCACAGCACTGCAAGTCGCGGGGGTGACCAAGAAAGCGAAAGTAGAAATTTTAGGCAAGAAAATCGACGAGTAAGCAATGGCTCAACGAGCTCACCCAAACTAAAAACAGCGGCACTAGACCGCTGTTTTTATTAAAAATTGTCATTGCTCACTAAATGAATTCCTTCAGCTTCGCCAAACCATAAGCGGCGATGGTGACACAATCTTTGATCGTGCCGTCGATCATCATCTGTTCGAACTCCTCAACAGAAAAAGCGCGAGTGATCAAATCCTCTTCTTCACTGTCGAGTTGATTGCCCACGTCCGTTAAATCACTGGCGAAGTAGACGTGACATGTCTGATTCAAAAAGCCGTATGCGATAAACTGCGCGCCGACATACGCCATGGCGCTCGCCTGCATGCCCGTTTCTTCACGTAGCTCACCTTTGGCAAGCTCAAGATGATCCGCATCTGGGTTTGATTCCCACGCCCCTTGTGGGATCTCCCAGCAACGTTGACCTACGGTGTAACGGTACTGCTGAACCAAGTGAATCATCCCATTATCGATAGCCAGAATCGCAGCACAATCAGGTTTGTCGACCACACCATAGATGCCCTCTGCGCCGCTCGGACGTAAAATTTTGTCCTCACGCACCGTCATCCACTTATTCTGGTAAACGACTTTGCTGTCTAACTGTTTGATGTCTGACATGGTTATTCCTTGATTTTTCTGAGGGTTACTGCGGAATAATACCCGATTCGGTTACGCCACCAAAATATTCTTTAGTTCACTCAAAGACTCAACGGTGTAATTTGGTGCGATACGCTCATCAACGCTTGCGCCTGTGGTATTTAACCAGCAAGTTTCAATACCAAAATTATTACCACCCAGAATATCGGAATGCAGGTTGTCACCCACCATCAGTACGCGCGTTTTGCATGGGTTGCCCATTTGCTGCATCGCGTATTCAAAAATACCTAAGTCCGGTTTTGCTACGCCCACTTGTTCAGAGATCACCACTTTATCGAAGTACTCAGTCATCCCTGTGCGCTCAAGGCGAATTGCTTGCAACTCTGTAAAACCGTTGGTGATGATGCCCATTTTAGCTTTGCCTTGCAGCGCTTCCATCAGCTCTTTTGCACCTGGCAACAAACTGCAAATATCGGCCATTGCTTCTAAAAATGCGCTATTGAGATCTGCTGTTGTGGTATTCAACTTCTCAGCCCACTCGGTAAAGCGGTTATGTTTTAGCTCATCTGCCGTTACTTTGCCGTCTTGGTAATCCACCCAAAGCGGTTTGTTTACGGTTTGGTAATGAGCAAAATCTTGTTCAGTAAAATCTACGCCTTTGCGAGAAAACATAAGCTGCAAACCTTTGAAAGCATCAAAGTGGAATAAGGTTTCGTCAGCGTCAAACAGGATCCAATCGTACTTCATTTTCTTCTTCCCAAAATCAAGGTCGTAATACTGGTGCATAGTCTAGATTGTTTTCTTCTTGAAGATAATCTCTATAATTGGAAATTAATTGTATCCTTATGCTCAACAATAAATGCTTCACGATGATAGGAGATTGATGTGAACGCGATTGCCTCCCTGCCCGTTTTTGTTGCTGTTGTCGAATGCGGCAGCTTTTCCCTTGCGGCCAAACAGCTGAATCTGACGAAATCGGCGATCAGCAAACGCATCAACCAACTAGAAGACGATTTGGGCATTCGTCTCCTTAACCGAACCACGCGTAAGCTGAGCCTGACCGAAGCGGGAGAACGCTATTTTGAGTACGCCTCTCAAGCGCTCAACCTAGCCCAGCAAGGCGTGGACGCGGTATCGGAGCTGCAAGGCTCTCCACAAGGTCGGCTCAAAATTACCGTGCCGATGTCTTTCGGTGTGCTGCATATCGCGCCTTTGATCAGCGAGTTTCTCGCTCGTTACCCGAAAATTGAAGTGGATTTAAACCTCGAAGACAAAATGGTCGATTTGGTTAAAGACGGTTTTGATTTGGGGATCCGTATTGGTGAACTCACCTCTTCCAATCTAATCGCAAAACGTCTCGCCCCTTGTAAAAGTGTGCTTTGTGCCTCGCCAGATTACTTAGCGGAGTTTGGAACACCACAAAAACCAAGTGATTTAGTCAGTCACAACTGCCTGCGCTATTCCTATTTCCGTGGCGGCGTCGAATGGATGTTCATCAACAATGGCAGCGAATACAAGGTGCTTCCAAAAGGAAACTTTATCGTCAATAACAGCGAAGCCATTCGCCAGTTGCTGTTAAGAGGTTCGGGCATTGCGCAACTGCCAACATTTATTGCAGGAAGAGACTTTGCCGCAGGAAATCTAAAACCGGTGATGGAAGAGTACTCTCTACCAGAACACGCCATTTATGCGGTGTTCCCTGAGCGCAAGCACATGCCGTTGAAAGTAAGAGCCTTTATCGATTTTATCAGCGAAAAACTCGGCACAGATTTACCTTACTGGGATCGTTACAACAGCCCAGAAAAATAACCATATTGATGATAAGTGAGTGAGATTTCACTACTGACATGTTCTGACATTCCATCCGCGTAACCTTATTTGGAACTCAACAGGCAATCCGCCAAAACCAATAAGGAATCACAATATGGAAACCGTTATCGAAACTGTGCAATTTCGTCTAACCGCAGGCACAACAGAGCAAGACGTGATCGCTGCTGCCAAACAGTCACAAACGTTTGTGAAGAATCTGCCGGGCTTTTTGTATCGCTCACTCAGTCACGAAGCGACGGACGATGTGTGGACAGACATCATTTACTGGCGTTCAATGGACGATGCAAAACAGGCGGGAAAACAGATTAAGCAAGCCGTTGAATTTCAGCCTCTGTTATCAATGATTGACTGCGAAAGCTTCGAGCTTAAACATCACAACTTAAAAATGTGCAGTGAGCTAGAGAAGTAATCAGCCACACTACCACTAACAACCAGTAGGTCTAGATAAGGAACATCATGAGCAAATCAGAACGACTGTTTGAGCTACTGACGCTTCTGCGCGCAAAGCGTTACGCCGTGACAGCGAAAGAGCTCGCAGAAAGAATGGAAGTTAGCGAACGTACGATTTATCGCGATGTTCAGTCGTTGCTCAGTTCTGGTGTTCCTATTCAAGGTGAAGCAGGTGTTGGCTACTTGTTGCAAGCTGGCTCTCATCTGCCGCCTTTGATGTTCTCAGAAAAAGAGATGATGGCGCTTGAACTGGGTATGCGGATGGTTCGAGCTTGGTCGGATGCCGAACTTGCCGAAGCGTCTCACTCTGCGTCCACCAAAATACTTTCGGTATTGCCCGATAAGCTCAAACAACAAGTGGAAGATTGTCCGCTGATTGTGCCCGATTATCACACCCAATCCGAGACTGCCAAACGAGGGCAGCTTCTGCGCCACGCGATTGATCATCAGTTTAAAGTCAGTTTGGATTACCAAGATGAAAGCGGACAAGTGACCGAAAGAAAAATCCAACCGTTAGGCCAGTTCTTTTGGGGCAAAGTCTGGACGCTGGTCGCCTGGTGCGAATTGCGCGATGACTACCGCCAGTTCCGCCTCGACCGTATCCAAGCACTGCGTATGCACGATGAAGAGTTTCAGACTGCGGAAACCAAATCTCTCAAACATTATATTGCGCAGTATGAATCGAAAGATTGAGTGTTCTTCATCCTTCCATCACAAGGATTCTAAATTGCTCTGCTCAATGCGCAATATTTGGAAACGCACATTTGGTTAAACTAATGTTTCGTTTTTAACAGATGCGCAACCAACCTAAGATCGTTAACTTAAGTAGCACGTCAACCACACCGGAGCGTGAAGCTATGAAAGTACTGATTCAATACACCCAAGCAGGAAAATATCGAGATCAAGCGTGGGAGTCTTTAACTCTTCGATCTAAAGGTGATATGCAGGCCGTTACCCCTTCTTATGCTGCCCAACTTATCGAACAAAGCAAAGCGACACTTGTGATGACTGAGGACGGACAGATCATCTTTCACTCCTAAATTCCATCAATCCTATGACGAAAAAGGCCTGCATTACTGCAGGCCTTTGTATGAGTGAATTAAGAGTTATTTACTGGAAACTCACTGCAGTTGGTAGGCGATCAAGCATCTTGTAGTAATCACCAGCCACAGCGCCGATATCACCACGCAAATACGCTTGAATCATATTGAGATCTTTCAGCCAAAGTTCTTTGTCAGCATCTGAAGACGCCATGTACCCTGCGTACACATTGTCGACCGCGAACATCATGTCTTCGGCGTGATCGTTGTAAATCAAAAGCATCGCATCAGTGTAAGCTTCGAACGCTTTCAGCTCATCGTGCGCTTTACCACCTTTGTAGCTCAATGTGCCCGAAGTTGCATCGATGACCAAATCACCCGAAGTCACATTCGCTGTCGTAAAGTTGATGAAAGACTGGCTAAACGACAGCACACCTGCCGCGATATCCGCATCAATGGTTCGCTTCATTGCGTTGACCATTGGCGCATCCAGCAGCAATACAGGATCGTGGAACGCTGGGACAATCGCTGTTCGGAATGGCCCCCAAGCACTATCGATGCTCTCTGCAACCTTGTTTAGTGTTGCAGGCTCATAGCTATCTAGGTACGTTTTTAGATCGTAACCTTTGGACGTCACCAGTTGATTTGCGTAGTCGTAAGCCAGCTTGTTTGCTTTTGTTGCCACAAACTTCTCGCCGTCGATAACAAACTCAACCTTGTCACCCGCGATGATACCGTAACGGTCTTGCTGCTTCGTAAACGTATCAAACTGAGATTGACCACGAGTCTTCACTGTATAATCGTAAGACTTCATTTGGTTCACACCCATTCTCAAGATGACATCGCCAACACGTCCGCGACCTTCTGCGCCAATATCAAGGAATCTTGCAATACCACGAGGCATTGGTGGTAGGGACTCCATTTGCTCAGTGATGTGTAGGTTCACGGTAACACCTTTTAGATTGGTGTATTCCTTACCGTCTTTACCCACCAATTTAACTGGCGTATTTAACGCGTCATTTGCCACGATGTTGCCCATGATGTCTTCGTATTCAGCTTGCACCCCAGGGATATCAAGCAGCGATGCAAAGCTCACCTCATCGGTAAAACGGTTCGAGAATCGACGTGCTAAGAAGTGGCTCGCCAACGCTTTGTCTGGCCAGTTGCCCAACACAGACACCGCATTTGACCAAGGGTAATCCGGGTCAAAGCTACCAATTGAGTTTAGGAAGCGTCCATTCGCAGTTTCCGCAACAGCTATATAGCCCTCATCTGAATCTTCGATAAAGCGTGCTGCCAAATCATCAAAACAGCTGGCTGTTGAAAGATCGTAATCAGCCGGGATTTGGTGTGAGTTGTTGTCTAACAGTTGTCCAAAAGAAATCACTTTTTGGTTGCCTGCCGCATTTTCTATCACACATTGATGCTCTGGTGTGCGCAAGATATCAAGGAAGAACGCCGCGGATTTTTTCGCCCCATTCGCGTAATCACAGAACCATGAGTTATCGGCTTTGCCTTCGCTACAGTATTGAGGGTTTGAAGCAAGGCGCAATAAGAAGTCACCCGGCTTATCCGTTGACGAAGTGTAACCAAGATTGGTGTACAGGTTATCGATGCGCTCAAGATCTTCCATCTTGTCACGGATAGCGCTCATTTCCATATAACGGCGCACTAAGTACCCAGGATAATCGGACGAGAACAATCCCGTCGTCCCATATAGCTCCAAGTTGCGTCGATCATAGCTATCGAGATAGTTCTGCCACTCGTAAGAAACAATTTCTTCTAGGTTTGTACCTTCGTCAAAACGGTTACAGTCGCTGTTTAGAGAAACGTTCCCATCGGTACAGAAATCGTAAGACTTACGCTCAATTTCATTCACTTTATCTAGGTAGTAAAGTGCGCCATAACGAGTTTTCGCATTCAGTTCTGGATCATCAGACAACGCGGCGGTATCGAATCGGCTGAAGTCACAGTTGTAGAGTGATTTGCCTTTCTCGTTCCCCGTTAGTGCCTTCACTTCAGAACACACCATCAGCGATGTGTTGTCTGGATTGTTGCCAAACTTGTATGCAAAGCTTTGTTGGTAGGCTTGCTGATCAGCGAGGTAACGAGCGTATGCCGCTTTGTCTTCATCGCTCGCACTGTCTGCCGGTTTCGCAACAGGCGCAGGAGCTGAACCTGAAGAATCTTGAATCGTCTCGACTTTACGACCGTAACCAAACTTAAACGCCGCAATATCGTACAGACCCCAAGTTGGCGTTTCATCCAACATGCTTGGTGCGTAGTCCATCGTCGAACTGTAAGCAGGAATGTTGTTCAAACCAAGTTGATGCGCTTGCTCTAACGTGTAGTAGTTCGCTTTGTCATTTGAGCCTTTAAAGTTATGGCGCAGACCCATGTTGTGGCCAAGCTCGTGAACGAGCGTATTGCTGTAAGTCGCAACCGTAATCGCATCTGCGGCTTTCACTTGCAACTCTTTTGGCAGGTATTTCCAACGCTTAAGCTGACGCGATACTTCGTTACCTGCGTCATCGAGTTTGATCTCAAAGTAACGCTCGTCGTCCAACTTCAAGTTGTCCAACATGGCCTTGTTAGTTGAAGAAACCCACGACGCTTCAATTGGATAGACGTTGTTCTCTGCCCAAAAAGACAAACGGTTCTCTTCAGCGGCAACCACCTTTTCAAACTCCATATCATCATTGAAGTTTTTCATTAGCTGAGTTGGGCTCTTTGTCGCCGCCTTGCCAGAAACGATGTCTTCTTTTGATACGAAAGGCGCATAAGTGTTTTCATCCGATTTCAGGCTCGCCATTGCTGCCATTGTCGAGAGGGCTTCAACTCTATCCTCGACCTCTGTTTTCACCGTTTCACTATTAGTCGGCAGTGGATCCAATCCATCTAAGTCCAGCTGATTACGATTGTAGAATCGCGCCAAGTTATCCCAATAGAAAGGTACACCCGTTCTTGCAACGCCTGCGTATTGGTTCACGTGGCCTTTGATGATTTCCCCCGTCATCGGATTAGAAACCGACGGGCCGTAGCCAAGCAGACCGTTCGCTAGAGGCTCGTCAATCAGGTTAATCACGTTGTAACGCAGATCTCCTGGGTGAATACCAGCCGCTTTGGTTTTGTTCACAATCTCGATTTCAGGCTTGCCTGCATCCGCCCCAAATACATTCAGCGCTTGGTTCATCTTGTCGATCGATTGCAGCGTTGCATCCAAGAACAACTTGTTCTTCTCTTCAAAGAAATTGTCGCTCAAGTAATATTTGATAGAGCCTTGATCTGGGTTGAAACGATTGAGGTAAACCACATCACGGTCGTATTTATTCGTGACTGGGTTAAGCTTTTTCGTCGACGTGGTGAAGAAACCAATGTCGTTCTCATCACCCACTGGGTACAAGATCGGTTGGTAACCTTCGGTTGCCACTTCACTTTCGTGCACTAACGAGTAGTAGAAACGAGATTTAAATGCGCCATCTACAAGCGCTTCATCCAAGCTCGCTTTCGTTGCAAAGTTAATGTAGTCGGAAATATTATCTAAATCGATACGGAACGTGCGCTCTAGTTCGAAATTGAGAAGACCGTTTTTAGGGTCAAAGTCCCACGAGATCAATCGTGGTGCGCCAATTTCATCAATGCCCTCGGTAATGCCATACAGATCTTCCATATTGAATTCTGCAATTTCGAGATCTTCAGGGCGAGGAGTGAAGTGGGTTTTCTTCTTGTAGTTTAGGCTTGCGTCTTCATTGGTTTCTTCTTTGTTGGTGCAATCACCATGCGCGTCTTCTTGACAGCGATACGCCGCAAAGTCACCCGGAATCGTCAGCACTTGCGCGAAGTTAACGCCGTCGTCGTCTGCGACAAATTTCTCTTCACCGCAGTAGTTATTAGCATCTTTGCTTAGATGCGCGTCTGGGTAGTTTTTATCGTAACTGCGAACTTCCAGACCTTCTTTGGTAAAACAAAGCTCAACGTAACGAGGTGAACCTTGCAAGAATGGGAATTGGTTCAGAGCAAAGCGTGGAGCGGCACCAGTCGTCGGAACGTAAAACCAACGACCGTCTTTAAGGTCTTTTACTGCGACTTCTTTTGCATCTCTTTCGACATAGTCATACGCCTGATCATCTGCGCCACAGCCTGCAAGTGCGGCCGTTATTGCTGACACCAGAGTCAATTTTTTAAACATTATTTGGATATCCTTAATTGTTGTTATTTTCCTAGAAGGAGTAAGTCACTGTCGCGATGTAAGACGCTTTCTCTTGGTCCAACAAATCGATGTTGCCCAAGGTGCCTCGCTCTGCATCTTGATAGAAACCCGTTGATGACGCCGCGAGTTGCAATGACCAGCTTTCATCAAACTCGTATGTGCCGTACAACGCCCCTTCATACTGCCAACTGCTTCTGCGCGTACCTTGATAACTGATGCTGTTACCACCTAACGCCGTGATCCCCACTGCGAACGATTCCCACGACTTTTCCGCAACAGCAAACAATGAGTAAGTCCACTCAGTCAGCGAGCGTCCCCCCATGGTTTTGTATTCGTGGAAATTTTTTCTCAGTCTTGGCGAAACCGAATAATCGACGCTCCAAGCTGAAAAAGAGATCGGCACATCTAAACGAACCGCGGTGTGCAGTTCATCTTTACGAGATGTTTCTGAAGTTGGAATGGTGAGCTGACCCGCAACGCCGATTTTCCCTGTATCTCCAAAGCGATATAGGTTCGTGTATTGCAAGCCCAACACCGAATCTGTCGCGTAGGTGCCGACTTCATCTTCTAGGGCACGATAGCCACCCGTAGAAAAATAGGCTTTTGTGTCGCTCGAAAAGGAATAAACGAGATCGCCTCCCCACGAGAAATTGCGGACAGAACGGTAGTCGTCTTTATCGTAAATGTTTGTATCGTAAGATAGGTAAACGGCCCCACTAAACTTACAAACAATACAGGACGCATCTCCTTCATTTTGTGTAGATTCAGGCGTGCTAGTGCTATCAATTACACTCGTTTCCACCGCGAATGATGGCGCTGAAAACAGCGTACCCAACAACATTGCAAGCGGCGTCATCATCCACTTTGTTGTGTGCTGCATGTTTTGAAACTTCCATGAGAATTAAGTTTATTAGAATAAACTTAAAGACAAACAGATTATTGGGATGAAATTCCATAAAAATTCAGATAATCAACCCCAATAAACCTATCAACCATAAAATTACTCTTATGGTTAAATCCTTATTTAATTTTTTAATACTATTTATCTGAGTATTGTCGCGTTCTACTTTGCTTAAAAACGTACTTTAAAATGACTTTTTATAAATAAAACCACTCACCACAACATTAAAGAAGCAGCAAAGCAACGCCATTAAAATAAAAGCTAAAAGACAATTATTATCAACAACTTAAAATCAACAAAAACAGTTAAAATGAATGAGTGAAAATGTAAAAGTTAAAATAAAAAAAATATAAGAACATCATTCCGTTTAATTTTAGTCGTTATTGTATTGAGAAAGTTTAATTTTCAATTTCTAAAATTGGTGGGATACACATAAGAGAAATCATCAAAACCATCCGTTGTTAATAATGAATTTCGCATTTAAAACAAAAGATAGAAACAAGATCAAATTCATGTTTTCTAATATATCTATTCAACCCTTCACAAGTTTGAATAGAAAATCAAACTTTCAGTCAATCTAAAACCAACAAAGCATTCACCAAGTGAATATTCAAAGGATAAGTCAAAACTAAATAGCACATACGGTCAGCATATTTGTGAATTACTATTCATTAAATGTTTTTCTATAAATTAAACATTAATGTGACCAATTTCACAAAACCACACTGTGTATAACATAAAGCAAACGAAATTTAAGTGTTTACGGACCCAAAACGTGTCGATAGAACAGAGGTTAAACATCGAGCTGAAACACGTATTTCCCACCAAATTTATTATACATAGCAGTGACTTACCTGTATCCAAGCGGTTAAAACGTGTACTGATGTGACTCATTTTTGAGAAAGGAACATAAGAAGAGCAAAAGCACTAAAAGAGGATAATGCGATTTGAATAACCAGTGCTTCAAACCGCACTTATGAACTTATGCAGAGAAAGAAAGACTATCAGTTACTGTTGAATGGTTTTATGACCACAGTTTTCGCAGATCAAGTGACGTTCAAATTCATCCATAGAAGCAAGGAAGGCGCCGAACACTACACTTTTGAGAAATCCAGCGATGAACTCTTTCTTGTTGCGATTTTTATCGCCTTCAAAGCCACTTTTCTTTCTGACTAACACCACTACATGATGCGTTTCTACCCCACATGTCGGGCACATGAGGACTTCTGTCTTGTTCGACATCTTAGACTCCTTGGCGAATTATCCCTTTCTGATGGCATGATTCTCTTATGCCTGTAAAGCGAGTCATCATACCATCACTATCGATTCTTACTCTTCTTCGTTGAGACGACGAATCAACTTAGCAGGTGTGCCTCCGTATAGACAATCTGGCGGCACATCATGGTTGACGACCGAGTTCGCCGCAATCACCGAGCGAGCACCAATCGTTACACCTTGGTTAATGACGGAGTTACCACCAATCCACACATCATCTTCAATCGTGATAGGTTTACAAAAAGTCTCCCAACGTCGGCGACTTCGGTAATCAACAGAATGAGAAGCCGTATACAATTGCACGCTTGGACCGATTAGCACGTGGTTCCCGATGGTAATTTTAGCGCCATCAAGCATGACCACATTCATGTTGATAAAGGTTTCTTCGCCGATTTCGATGGTTTTACCGAACTCGCAATGGAAAGGTGCTTGAACAATGCAAAGACCCGCTTTGCCAAACAGCTGTTTTTGTAATTCGTCGCGCTGACTTTCGTCGGTATTGTTATTGAGCGCTCTAAGTGCTTGAAGAGCATGACTTCTAATTGCGTCAATTTCTTTGTCCATGCCATCAAAGATTTGACCAGACATCATTTTTTCGAGTTCTGTCACTGGGAGACTCCTACAACCTGCAATTACTACTTTCAGATTAATCACACGGTACGTGAATTGCGGAATAAAAAAAGAGAAAAGCCTGCACTTTTCTCTTTCCTGTTTTTATATTTTGTGGAGTCTGTCGACTTACACGATTTCCCAGCTGTGGGTCATCTCAACACCTTCACCTAGCATTAAGCAAACCGAGCAGTATTTTTCTAGCGAGTCAGCCGCCACTTTTGCTACGACTTCTGGGTCAAGCTCGTCACCTGAAACTTCAAAGTGGATATTCACTTGCGTAAAGATACGTGGTGCGGTTTCACGACGCTCTGTGGTTAGCTTGGCATTAACTGACAAGACCTTTTGTCCTGCCGTTTTCAAACCGTCGACAACATCGACAGAGCTACAGCCACCAGCGGCCATTAGTACCATTTCCATTGGGCTTGGTGCCGTTGCACCGCCATTGCCATCCATCACTACGGAGTGACCCGACTGAGATTGCCCAAGGAATTTAAAATCTTCTACCCATTTAACTTCTGCTTGCATGATTTACCTCATTTAGCATCGCTCGTTGAAGACATCGTTGCCCTATCAAGCGGTGTATTTCGTGTCGATACTTTAGCTTTCTCGCATAAAAGGGCAACGGAATTTTCAACATTGCTGTAATTTTTTCGCTCGGTTGCCTTTCTCTATACGTAACACTTTTTATTTCAGTCACACTTTCTACGGAAAACAACGTTGAGGTAGCTATGAAGAATATATCTAAGTTATTGGTCGGATTCTCTTTCGCACTTCCTGTCTTGTTTCTACTTTTGAGTAAAGCAGGCACCGCCGATACGATGGATAAGATGAAGACTTCAGATAATGCAGAAATCGCCACACTGGCTGGCGGCTGTTTCTGGTGTACAGAATCTGATTTGGAGCAGTTGACTGGCGTAGTCGATGTTGTATCAGGCTATTCTGGTGGTCATGTTAAAAACCCAACTTATCGCCAAGTTTCATCAGGTAAATCAGGTCACATAGAAGTGATTGAAGTTAAGTACGATCCTAAAGTGGTTAGTTACGAGCAAGTGTTGGACTACTTTTTTCGTCATATCGATCCTACTGACGATAAAGGCTCTTTTGTCGACCGTGGCCCACAGTATCGCCCTGCTATTTTCTATCATAACGCTGAACAAAAGCAGATCGCAGAACAGTTTATAATGGAAATCGACAAGGCGATGATCTATCCAAAACCGTTGAAAACAGAACTGATCGAGTTTGAGAAGTTTTATCCCGCAGAAGAGTATCACCAAGACTACTACAAAAAGAGCAGCTTAAAGTATAAGTATTACCGCTATGCGTCTGGTCGAGATAAATACTTGGATGAAGTATTTGGTGATGATCGTAAAGAGACCCCAAAAACGCTTCGTCAGTTGATCGAAGAAAAAAAGTTGCTATCAAAAGTGAAAGAGTACAGTAAGCCTGCTAAGTCCGAGATCAAATCAAACTTAACGGAGTTGCAATACTACGTAACACAAGAAGAAGGCACCGAACGTCCGTTCGACAACGAATATTGGGACAACAAAGAAGCGGGGATTTACGTTGATATCGTAACTGGTGAGCCGTTGTTTTCTTCTACCGATAAATACAAATCGGGGACGGGTTGGCCAAGTTTCACTAAGCCAATCAACCCAGGTTACATCGTTGAAAAAACCGATTACAAGCTGATTTATCCAAGAACGGAAGTTCGCAGTAAGTTTGGTGATTCTCACCTTGGTCATGTGTTTAAAGACGGTCCGAAGCCAACAGGATTACGCTACTGCATGAACTCTGCGGCAATGAAGTTTGTCCCTATAAGTGAAATGAAAGAGCAGGGGTATGAAGAGTATCTGTATCTCTTTGATAAATAATTCGTACTCATTCAACTTCAAGGGCATACGATGGCGAATGCGGAGTACCAGATGAAAGGTTTTAAAACACAATTACCAACCAAAATCTGCTCTGTTTGCCATCGCCCATTTTCATGGAGAAAGAAATGGGCAAGAAATTGGGACGAAGTCGTTTACTGTTCTGAGCGCTGCCGAAGAAACAAATCAGTCAAAAGTTAGAATCACAAAAACTTTATGCCGCACTGCTAGCCTTATTTTCCAAGGTAACGTGGCTCAGGCCAAGCTGCGCTTCACCAAGGTAACAAGGCACCATCATAAGCCCAAAATGCCCCGCTATCCTGCGGGGTTGCTTTGTCAATCAATCCCCATAAGTCTCGCGCGACACGCTCTGGGCTAAACAGCTTTCCTTCAGGTACATTCGCTTGAAAAGGTGCCGACAAAGCCGTATCTGTTGTGCCTGGGTGAAGAGCGAGTACAGTCCCGTGTTTGACCATTCTCCGCCATTCAATCGACATGGTTTTGAGGAACATATTTAACGCGGCTTTCGATGCACGATAGCTGTACCAACCGCCTAAGTGATTATCACTAATACTGCCAACTTTGGCCGAAATGGTCGCAAACTTGGGGTTGGTACTGCGTTTTAACTTGGGCGTGAAGTATTTCGCCAACAGTAAACTCGGCAAAGTATTAACCATGATGGTTTGCTGAAAAAAGTCTGCGTCGAGCGAGCTAAGATTTTTCTCAGGACCTTTATCTTGGGTGTGCAACATACCAACGCAGTTCACCAACCAATCAACATGTTCAATTTGCTCACTGAACGCTTTCATCTGCTCGTCCTGCGATACATCCACTTGATGCCAAACTACATTTGGGTGTTGCCAGTCTGGTTGATGCTTACGATAAGTGGCATGCACGCGAGCTTGAGGAAAGCGAACTAGCGCTTGTTGAACCATCGCCAAACCAATTCCACCGTTACCACCAACGATCAGTATTTCCATCACAAGTTCTCCACGTTTTCTATGTAATACTCTGCGGTATCGAGTATCGCCTGGCGTTGCTGTTCTTCCATGTTGTCCCAAGAACGGAAAATCATCCCGATTCGTGGGTTGGTTGCGAGGCGCTTGTCGTGCTTGTTCATAAAGCGCCAATACAAGCTGTTAAACGGACACGATCCTTCCCCGCTCCTCGCCTTATTGTCGTAGTGGCAACCCTTACAGTAGTCACTCATTTTGTTGATGTAAGAGCCACTCGCCGCATACGGTTTGGTACCAACAATCCCACCATCTGCAAACAGTGCCATACCGCGCGTATTGGGCATTTCTACCCATTCAATCGCATCAACGTAGATACCGAGATACCATTCATCCACTTGGTCTGGGTCGATCTCGGTTAATAAACAAAAGTTACCGGTTACCATCAAGCGCTGAATGTGGTGCGCATAAGCGTAATCAAGAGACTGGCCAATCGCGTTTCGCATACAGGCCATTTTGGTTTCGCCGTTCCAGAAGAAGTCTGGCAGCTTTCTACTCGCTTCCAGTTCATTCTTTTTCGGGTAATGAGGCATGTTCGCCCAATAAACGCCTCGGATGTACTCTCGCCACCCCAAGATCTGACGAATAAAACCTTCTACCTGAGAAATATCGATGTCGGCATTGGCATGAAATGCCTTAAGTGAAGCGTCAATCACCTCTCTTGGATTCAGCAGCTTGCTGTTCAGCGAGAACGAAATCCGGCTGTGGTACAAGCTCCATTTAGCCTCGTGCTGACCTGTCATGGCGTCTTGAAAACGACCAAACAGTGGCAAACAGACCTGACAAAAATGCGCGAGTAAAGACAAGCTTTGAGAGCGACTTACTGGCCAGAGTAAATCACCATTTAATTTACCTATGGTTTGAATGTTGTGCCGACCTAAGCGCTCGGCAATATCACTGACGTCATGACTAAACATTAATGGCTTTGGCAGCTGTTCAATGTCTTTTGCTTTAAGTTTATTTCGGTTATTGGCGTCGTAGTTCCACTTTCCACCAATAGGCTTACCGTCTTGCATCAAAATGTTGAAACGCTTACGCATACGGCGATAAAAGTGCTCCATCATGATGTGTTTACCTTGGGGAAACTGCGATTCTATTTCCTCAAACGGTAACAAAAAGTGTTCCGAATCGACGCTGCGCATCACGACCCCATCAAGCTTTAGTTTGGCTAACTGCTCTAGTAAACGGTATTCGTCGGGGCGTTGATATTCAAACTTACTTGCACCAACTTCACTCACGTAGTGTTGTAAGACTTGCGCAAGATCCTCGAAAGATAGTGTGTCATCCAACGTGAGGTGTAAAACTTGATGCCCTTCTTCCTGCAGCTCGTTAGCAAAATTCACCATCGCAGAGAAAAAAGCACACACCTTTTGAATGTGATGCGTAACGTAAGTATTTTCTTGTTTTAACTCAGCGACAAGGTAAAGCACCGAGTCGTCTACACGTTGAAACCACGAATGCTCGCTATTAAGTTGGTCACCAAGAATGAGCCGAACCGTCTCGTAATGCATTGGTTATCTCCCGCTCTCTTTTTTTGGCGCAATCGGCCAATCCACCATATCGACACTATCAAGATGTACGCCTACGCATCTCCCCTGCCATTTGTCGATAAATGAGAAATCTGGATCATAAGTTTGTGTCTGCTTTTCTAGATTAAACTGACGTGAGCCACGTGGGTCAGCGCCAACACCAGCCAAATACTGCCAGTTGCCCCAATTAGAGCCGACATCGTAATCAATCAACTGAGTTTCAAAATAAGCAGCACCGTAGCGCCAGTCGAGTCCGAGTTCATGAACCAGACAGCTCGCGACCAGTTGGCGCCCTCGATTAGACATATAACCCGTTTTATTAAGCTGATGCATACATGCGTTAACTATTGGAAAAGGTGTCTCGCCTTTCTTCCACTGCTTAAAGCGTTGCGCATAAAAACTGGTCAGTGGTGGCTGGTTGGCGATACCGCCAAATCGAAACAACTTCTGTTGATACTTTCTCGCGTACCAATAAAAGTATTCCCGCCACAACAACTCGAAATAGATCCAATAGGTTGAATCATTTGCTCCGTTCTTCCGCTCATATTGTTTGAGCATGGCATAAATGATTGTAGGAGAGACGCAACCATGAGCTAACCAAGGTGAAAATTTAGTTGAATACTCCACCCCATCAAGCCCATTGCGCGTCTGTTTATATTCGCTCGCTAAACTTGAAGCAAAATAGCGTCGACAATGTTCAAGACCGCTCAGTTCTCCGCCATCAAATGCTGGTTTGGTGTCAAAGTAATATGTCGTGGCGGTAGGAAAATTCATACCTGAAGGTTCTGGCGGTAAAGCATGAACGCTCTCGTAAGGTTGAGAGAGGTCTAAACCTTCGACCTGCTTTCTAAATTTCGTGAAGGTCGCAGGCAGTTGCCTTAATTCAAATGGCAACTGTTCTTCGCACAACAAAGTGCGGATCTCTTGCTGTTTGATGTTCACATGGGGAGTGCCTTCAATTGCACGCTCTAGAGCCTGTTGCTCATCCGAACCAGCAAACGCATCAGCATAAATATGAGTGATACCGAAATGACTGATGGCATATTTGATCGCTTGATAGGGCGTCAGTTCAACCGTCCATAATCGTTGCCCCAATTTAGCTAAAGATTGATTAAGTTCATTAAGCGATGCCTCGAGAAACTGCAATTTCGCACGCCCTAAAGAGGTCTCCTGCGCAAAATGCTGCAAGTAAGGTGTCACCGAGGGGCGACAATACAAACAAATTAACTCATCCATTTCTGCACAAGCGTCTATCAACAGCGGGTTGTCATGCAAACGCAGGTCATTAGTGAACCAATACAGTCCTATTTTCTTATCCAAGTCGCACCCTCTTTTTGTAAACTCGTTTTTTGTAAACTCGGAGTCCCGCGTTCTTGTTGCAAATAGCCTAAGCGCTAAGTCTTTTATTCCACTCGTTGTTGTACGGGCAATAGGGCTTTACGATCATTAGGTTACTGACAATCTCACTAAACCAATTGGCTGGTCATCTTAGAGCCCTTAACACCAAAACATCGTTTGCACATGTTTCATACTAAGATTTTATAAAATTAAAATTTGGCGATATTGATAACGGTCTTAATCACTCATTTTTTATATAAACCATGCAAAAATGATAAAAATTAAAGCGATATTGGTTAATATCCGTTAATCTAAGTACAATTCCATTTTGCTAGTACCATCGCAGAAATGACCGACGAGTTTAAAAAATCGACCGCTAATTTGAAAAAAGCGGTCCCACTAATGATCAAAAATCATGTTGCTGCCACGCCAGCCAACTATGCGCTTTGGTATACCTACGTTGACAAGACCATTCCTGAACTCAACTTTGAGTTAGATACGGTGTTAGAAAACTACGGTATCTGCCCGCCTGCAACCAATAAACAGCTTTATAACAACTATGTTGCCAGTAAAGCAGAAACTAGCCTTGAAGATCTTAGAACCAATGTAGAAGTTCTGCTGCATGAAGTGTCCAGCTCGATGAGCGATACACTTTCAGATACTTCTTCCTTTTCTGAAATGGTAGACAAAAGTTTTAATAAGCTAGAAAAAGTTGAAGACAACAGCTTAAGTATTGAAGAAGTGATGGTGGTGATTCGTCAACTTGTCGCAGAGTCACACGAAATTCGTCACTCGACAAAGTTTTTGAATAGCCAATTAACTAATGCGAGTGAAGAAATTTCTCGCCTCAAAAATCAGCTGGCTGAAGTACAGCAAGACGCATTGTTTGATGGTCTATCCAACCTTTACAACCGTCGAGCTTTTGATAAAGATCTGTCTTCGCTTATCGCATCAAATCAAGCAATGACCTTGATCATGCTTGATATCGACCATTTCAAGTCATTTAACGACAATTATGGCCACCTTTTCGGCGATACGGTACTAAAAGCCATTGCCCGTCGACTACAACAAAGCTGTCGAGATGGAATATGCGCGTATCGTTTTGGTGGTGAAGAGTTCGCTTTAATTGTGCCCAATAAATCTCTGCGAATTGCTCGCCAATATGCAGACACACTACGCCGCATGATAGAAAAACTGCGCATCAGAGATAAGCGTTCTGGTACACAAGTTCACAGCATTACCGCTTCTTTTGGGGTAGCAGAATATGAGGTGGGTGATACACCTGAAGCTCTGGTCAATAAAGCCGATAAGCAACTTTATGAGGCAAAACAACTCGGTCGTAACCGCGTGATGCCCATTTAAATCAATTTGTTATGTAAGCTTGGTTAATAGGACCGACTTTTTCGAAATAGAATAAAAAACCCGCACTATTGAGTGCGGGGTCTATTTATCTGGCGCTTCACATCTTAATCGACACTGTAGCAGTAGCTTAGAATATAGTCGTCACCGTTTTTCGCAGTGTATTCTTTATCTTCACTGCATGCCATCGGCTTACCTTTTTTGTCGCCTTTGATTAAGCTGATCCAGTGGCGCATCGCCGTCGGCGCATTACCCGTTAGTTCAGGATTAAACGTAGTGCGTGTTTCCAGTTGAATGTCATCAATATCCATCAACTCCACACAACCGGTGCCTTTATGACAGCCAAATAGCACTTCTACGTGGTTACCTGAATCGTCTTTAAACAAGATCGATTTTGGATCTTCTTTCTCACCCGTATACGCCACAAAGTGTTTTGGGCTTTTCAGGCCGCTGTGTGTGCCGTCTTTGAAGTAAGCCAATACATGGCGGTAATCAATTACGTAACTTGATACATCTTGGTGCGACCCGTTCTCTAATGGGAACATGCGGTCTAGTAGTTGCTTCGCTTTTACTTGCTTCTCGCTCTGCTGCTCAGCACTTACCGCTTCGACGGCAAATACAGCTTCAGCGATAAATGGGCGTTGTTGTTGTTGCATCTCTTTTTTATCGAAGTTCAGCATATTCATCGTCATATCCTCGCACTTAAAAAAACTCGTCCTAGAGTAAAAACTTAATTCCTTCGTTTAAGTTTCAGGCAATTCTGTGAAGTTGATGGTTAATTTCCTTGCCTGCTTATTATGTAGACTAGCGAAATATTGACTACAATTTCACAACAAAAATTTTACAATGTGAATTTTACAAAATGTCTGTGTCAAAAAGCCTTATCCGTCAGTCCCATTTTCTAGGTACGAAAATTCGCAACCTAAGGAAAAACAACCATTTAACGATGGAGGATTTATCTGCACGCTGTGTAAGGATCAATCCTGAGTACGCACCGTCGGTATCTTACCTTTCGATGATAGAGCGCGGAAAACGCGTTCCGAGTATTGATATGCTCGAAGTAATCGCGGAAGTTTTTCAAAAAGATCCTACGTGGTTTTTAGATGATGAACCGGAATTAGAGGCCATTACCCCCAACAAAGGGAATCGTGGCGGTATCAACGGTATGGCATTGGAGCCAAGCTTTTTGTTCTCCAATGATATTCTCCAAATCGCGATTCCAGAGATGTTGTCTCAAACGGGTATTACTGGACGTCAATTCGCCCACTTGTTGATCCGTGCGCACCAAGAGAACCATCAAAACCATTTTCCTGATTTAGAACGCGCAGCCGAAGAGGTCGGCTTGAAACGCCTGAATCTATCGGTAGAAGATCTGATAGATATTGCGAAAAGCATGGGGTTGGATATTCGCTGGGTAGACCGAGCACCACAGGATGTGATTGATGAACTGGGCGTCAGCGCCAAACAGTTGATTACGTCTTTTATGGAGCCACCTGGTACCATTTATCTCAATAAACGAATGCGTGACTACCCAACCCGATTGAAATATGACTTGGCGGTATACATCGGTCATCGCGTGCTCCATAGCAGTGATGCAATGAATAACGTTTTGTCTATTGGGCATCAAAACAACTGGGAGCAAATGGACAGCCCAGTTTCCAACTCTGAGCTCAACTCGCAAGATATCCTACAAGCTTGGCGCGATTTTGAGTCCAGCTTTTTTGCTGGTGCCTTGCTTTGCCCCAAAGTACCATTTCGTCAGTTGCTTGACCGTTCCGGTTACGAAATTGATGTTCACAAAAAGGCCGGCGTTTCTCCTTCCGTTGCGATGCGTCGTATGACCGTGGTTTCTCCGTACCCTCATTGGCACTACTTTGATGCCTATGGTCCGGGCAAGTTGAAAGCGGTATATCGTGGAAATGGCATCCCGCTTCCTTGGGGCAATATGCGCAAAGTGAACGATCCTTGCCAACACTGGGCCGTATTTAGACGTCTAGCCCAACCTTTGGATACCAGTTCAGCGCAAATTTCGATTTTGAATGTGGGCGACGAGCCACGTATTTACTGTTGTGAATCAGTCAACGTATTTGACCCTGCGGGGAACAACCGAGTGTTGTGCGCGGGGATAGATTTAAACCCTGCGATTTCTGCACAAGGTGGTGATGCGGTTTCTATTGCGGAAGAGCTGAAGTCACTTTGTGTCGCTTCCGGCGGAAGTAGTGTCATTCCTCCCCACATCAAAAAAGACTTAACAACCATCGCTAAGATATTAAACATCAATTGGATAGAACGAGGTATTCAAACCCAAGCTAGGCTAATCTGCTCAAGAGGGGCCGTTTGCCCAAGGCAGCCTAGTTGTTACAGTAAGTGCGGAGAAGCCGATGAGACAGTTGACGACGTGAATATTATTGGTCTCTAGAAAGAAAAAACGCCAATCACAATAATCGTGATTGGCGGTATATACTTGTGAACAATGTGTATTCACTAACAACGTCAGTTGGCTAGGTGACCCTCGGCTTAATAAGGGTCACTCTAAATAAAGCACGATGCGTGCCAACTTTAAAAAGGCCGTTTTTTAATAGATCCAGATGCATATCGTTGCTTTATTAACCATAAGTTTCGCAAACTGCATTTGCAAAATGCAACAACATACAAATACGCCACTTTATGCATTGCTAATAATGACTCTCTCAGCAAAGAGTCTATTGACATGTAAAGTCATATATTCTTATACCCAAATGATGGTGAGATTTCGGATTCTTAACCTTACCACTGCTCCAAAGCCCTGATTGAAACTGGGCTCAGGTTCATCCGCCATGTTTTTGTTGATACATTCTCTCATCGGCTATTTTCATCATTTGCTCTGGAGATGATATGTCCGGATCAAATATCGCGTACCCAATGCTGGTTCTCAGGTAAATGAGCGCTTCATCGTAAATCACGGGCGTCGAACATAAAGCTAACCTGAGCTTTTGTAGCAGAGACTGAACATTTTCTTCCGTCCCAGGGTTATGAACGACAACTAAAAACTCATCACCTCCCATTCGGGCCACTATATCTGATTTACGCAGAGAGCTTCTCACTCTTTCAGCCGTAGCGACTAAGACCTTGTCGCCTGCGTCATGACCATAGGTATCGTTAATATGTTTAAACCTATCCAGATCTATATTGATTAAGGCGAAGCTGTAACGCTTTTTGTAACGTTTCGCTATTTCAAACTGCTGCTTGTAAAACTTCATAAAATAGCGACGGTTTGGTAAGTGTGTCAGTTCATCATGCAGTGCTCTATCATCCGCAATGGTGTACAAGCGATAAATCGCAATAAGCGCGAAGCTCAGTGCAAAAACAATGGGATAACCGATGAGCCTTGCTAAATAAAGCTGATGCCAAGGAATTTGATGGTCGAGTTTGTCTCCGGAGAAAACCACCATACTCCACCCACCATAAGGAAAATGAACCATTTCTTTCGCGTATGGCGTTTTGGTTTCACTCAGCGCGCCAAAGAAAACGTCACCAAAAGCACCGCCACTGTCGTAACCACGAATCATCAAAGGATAGCGATAAGAGAAATCGATCACGCCAGTTTCTCGCATCAGAGCATCAAAATTAATCACCGCACTGATCACCCCCCAATAATCCTGGTTCAACGGTGGATCAAGAAAAACCGGAACCCGCACGATCAAGCCTTTGCCGCCTTGAATCAAGTTGACAGGTCCTGCTATGAATATTTCTTGTATATCCTTGGCTTTTTGCACCTGCACCCACTGCTGTGGCACCGTTCGGTAATCGAGGCCAATTAAACGCTCATTACCTTGGCGGGGAAATATATGACTGATAACATCATTCTTCGCGATGCCAATGATCGTAATATGTTTGCTTTTGTTCAGAATGCGGTGAGCCGCAATATTCAATTCGTCTTCTTGGTTTTTAGGCAGTAAAGTAATGAGTGTCGCCAAGGTACTGGCTTTATAGATATCCGCCATAAGTACCGCTTCCAAATTGGAACGGAGGGTGGAAAGTTGTTCTTTGGCCTCAACTTGAACTCGCTCTTGGTGAAGCTCTTGCTGATTTCGATGCAACAGCTCAATAACCCCAACGCATAAAGCGAAAAAACAGAGGAAGAACAATGCAAAATAGCATCGCTTTCTGGGTAAATAACGCATTTTCTCCCCACAACTCGTATATCGTTACGAGATTTTTATTTATTGTTAAAATTCTTGTTACCACAAGAATAACCAATCCCAATCAGAAAGGTAACAGTGATTAAAATTTTTTATGTTTTAGGTATGAGATGATGCATCAACAAGGCGATTTATTTGGCGGTACTCAGTGGCAAGAAGTAGAAAGGGGTAAACTCTATTACGATCCTTATTTTCTTAGCCATCTAGAAGCGGATCACTACTTTGACCAACTTCTGGAAACACTGCCATGGCATCAAGAACGCATTACCATGTTCGGCAAGTCAGTACTTCAACCTCGCTTACAAGCGTGGCACGGTGATGCAGCATATACTTACTCAGGCTTAACCATGCAGCCTCACCCTTGGACTCCTGAGTTAACTCAGCTCAAAGTGCGCTGCGAGTCGATTGCGGATGTAGCCTTCAACTCTGTACTTGCCAACCTATACCGACACGGCCAAGATTCGATGGGCTGGCACCAAGACAATGAACCAGAGCTAGGTAGAAATCCGGTTATCGCCTCTTTGAATTTAGGTGAAACACGTCGATTTTTGCTCAGAAATTTACATTGTAAAACTGAGATTGAATATGAGCTTTCTCACGGCTCCTTACTGGTTATGGCTGGCGAGCTCCAACATCACTGGAAACACTGTGTACCAAAAACCGCGAAAACCAAAGGTGAACGTATCAATCTGACTTTTCGACAGATTTTTAACTATTGACTCAGCTTTTACATTCTTAATTAATATTGATGGTAGGTTTAGATTCAGGACTTCATAGGGAATGGATTTATGCGCATCAAACCTCTTAGCTTAGCGGTCTTACTCTCTTGCTCACTTACCTTTGCTGTTCAGGCATCACAGGAAGAGATA
Source organism: Vibrio sp. VGrn 2 (assembly GCF_009361695.1). Lineage (NCBI taxonomy): Bacteria > Pseudomonadati > Pseudomonadota > Gammaproteobacteria > Vibrionales > Vibrionaceae > Vibrio > Vibrio sp. VGrn 2. The sequence goes on from NZ_RBWD01000006.1 coordinate 216,970, forward strand.
CCGCTCCTAGATAATGCTCAATCAGCACAGTTGATTCGTAATACCTACGAGCAGGAACTGTTCACTTTACCTGCGTTTAAAGAGGGGCACTTTGGCTTACGCATGTACCGCCAGACGTTAGATGAGAAATATCACGCTGCCGTTTGGACCGACATGGCACAAGTAGCTAGCCGATTAAACCGATTTGCTAATGAAGTCTTTGAACCTGAAGATATTATTCTTTATTCATCACAAAGATTGACCGCGTATCAAGAGAAAGAAAGTGAGCGAGGGCAACGACGCTATACCGTCACAAAACACCATCCTGAATATCTTTATCTTGGCGTGGATTTGCTTGGCGCAATGGCAAGAGCAAACGAATATGGTCTGAAACATAAGCAAGACAAAACGCTGAGAAAGATCCTGAGGCGCTACGATTTCTCGCGTTACGTTACGGACAAAGAAATGATAGAGGCGTGGGCAGCTCAGCTCGCAAACCAAGTCTACTGGCTTCGCCAGCTTGGTGAGCAAGATGTGGTCGAGGAATTTACTCAAACCTTTCGCAATACCTACCCCGACGATAAAGATAAGATGCTGTCAGCTCAGCAGTATTGGAACAAGCTCTATGGTATGACGCACATCATCTTTGCCGATTCACAGTATTATCAGGAGCGAGTAAGCGAAAAGAAACACCAATGGATTTATGATTACTTTCGCAACAACATCGACACTATCCTACTGCGCGCCAAAGAAGACGTGATTGCAGAAGTCGGCATTTCGTTTTTGTTAGCAGGCTTGGATCACGATCCGGTCGTCGAGAAAACCCGCCAAGCCATTCGTCAAGCAATTAACGCTGAAAAAGGGATGATTCCATCGGTCGATGGGAGTTTTGAGCTCAAGTACGGCGAACACCGTAACGTGCTAGCCATCATGCTGCTCGATTGGAAAGGGGTACATAAAGCGCCAACTTATCAAGAGCACCCTGACGCTTTTAAATCAATACCCTACGGCTTAATACCTAAGCCTTAGAAATAATAAAACCCGCCATTTAGGCGGGTTTTTAGTGTGCATCTTCAATCTAAATTAGAGCGAGATGAAAATGCCCGCTAAACACGCACTCATCAGGTTAGCGAGTGTGCCAGCAGCAACCGCTTTTAGGCCTAAACTTGCTACATCTTTGCGGCGCTCAGGTGCCATCACGCCGATAGAACCCAGCTGAATCGCAATTGAGCCAATGTTTGCAAAGCCACACAACGCAAAAGTGATGATGACTTGAGTATGCTCAGACAGCGTCGCTTTGTGCTGTACAAAATCGATAAACGCGACGAATTCGTTCATCACAACTTTCTGACCAATGTATGAACCCGCAGCAAGGATTTCGTGGCTTGGCACACCAATCAACCACGCTAGAGGTGCAAACAAGTAACCAAAAATCGCTTGTAGCGTCACACCAGAGAAACCAAGTATGTCACCTAAGTTTTCTAGTCCCGTGTTCACCATCGCGATAACACTAACAAAAGCGATAAGCATGGTACCAACAGCAACGGCCACTTTCATACCGCCCATAGCACCGCTTGCTAGCGCATCAATAACGTTGCTTTCTTCTGATTTATCTAGCTCAATATCGTTGTAATCGCTTGGCGTTTGGCGTTCAGGAACAATGATTTTTGCCATCATCAAACTACCTGGAGCTGCCATAAAGCTTGCCGCAATCAAGTATTTTAGGTCGACACCCAAACCGGCATAACCACCAAGCACACTGCCCGCCACTGAAGCCATACCACCAGCCATCACAGCAAATAGTTCAGAGCGAGTCATGTTCGAAAGAAATGGACGAATAAGAAGTGGGGACTCGCCTTGAGATAAGAAAATGTTACCTGTTGCAACCAGAGACTCTGCTTTGCTGGTGCCCAAGAACTTCTGGATAGCACCGCCAATAAATTGAATCACTTTTTGCATAATGCCCAAGTAGTAAAGGGCGGAGATAAGAGCACTGAAGAAGATGATGATAGGAAGGACACGAATAGCGAAGATAAAGCCAGAAGAAGCGAGGTCACCAAAGAGGAATTTAATCCCCTCATCAGCAAAGCTGAGTAGCCCCGCGACACCATTACTTAAACTCGCCAGCGCCGCCTGACCTAACGGGAAATAAAGCACTAAGGCGGCAAATCCCATTTGTAGCATCAAGGCGCGAGATACGGTTTTCCAATTAATGGAAGAACGGCCCTCAGAAAGTAGGAAAGCACAACCTAGCAGTGCAACAATACCAAATAGACTAAATAGAACACTCATGAGCTGGACCTACTGAACGTTGAAAAAGAAAAAAGAGCCAAAGGAATTGGCAGAAGAAAGGGACAACGCAGCGAGTGATAACTCGCCTTCAGATCCAGAATGTAGACAGAACGAATAGTTCGACATCTTATTTTTACCTTATACAAGCAATTGAACGTAGCTGGTCCGGTCCGTGGGGTCATTCACTGCTGGCGAGCGTATTGCTTGGCCTGCTCCATGTGACGGCTTGTATGGGTAAGGGTCCTGAACAACTAAACCCTAATTCCCGCTTAAACGGGACGCAAGTATAGCCAACAAAAAGAGATATTCATCACATTTATTTACGCAAACGTTCAAGCGTTCAAAATTTAGGCAAAAACGTTCTTTTGTCGTCATACTGTTAATAAAAGTAAGGGTATAAGGACAGACTTTGATGGTAAAAAACGCAAAAGTGACCAATAAATACGCAATCAAACTCGAAAGATCCAAAATTCGTCATTTTGCTCTCGCCAACAGATGGATTTTGGTTATACAATTCGCGGTGCTTCTTTTCGAGGCCTCTGAGTATTCAGAGCATCATGATGCCGAGATGGTGAAATTGGTAGACACGCTAGCATGAGGTGCTAGTGCCTTTGGTGTGAGGGTTCGAGTCCCTCTCTCGGCACCATTATCCTTCTTCCCTAATTTTGTTCGAGTGTAATGCAAAGTTCTAAGCAGGCAAGACAGTCTACAGATGCTAACCAACTTCTGAGTGAGCTTGCGGTTCACGCTTTATTGCACCTGCACTTTAAAATTCACGCGTCCTCACATGGCCTCTCCCTTAAAGAGCGTAACGACTTACTGCAGAAATGGCTGAAGCCAAAACTGAAGAGTAATCGCTATAAGCTGATTAAAAAGCCGTTAAAGTCTTTGACTCAGCAGGCAAAAGGCGAGAACGGAAATCTGGAAGCGTTACTCGAACGTTGCGTGGGTGCAGATAAACCAAGTAACCCTCAACCTGATCTAGATAGCTACTTGCTGTTGATTAACGAGATTGAGAAGAAGTTGGGGACTACCGTATTATTATCTCGACCGGAAGACGTCGACTTATCTCACGACCAACACGGCTGTTTGCTATGTGTGCTTTCTGAGAACTTAAATCAGCATTTCGATGATAATAACGCCCTAATCGCTCCTATTTCGATGCTGTTCCGTGGACCAATGAGTCAACGCTCACTTTTCCTTGGCAGCATTTACGCCAGTGGTACCTTCAATTATGAAGTGCAGTACCAGGACGATCAGTTCGTTCGCATTACATTAGAGTTGGCGTAACTGTAACGCTAAGAAACAAATCGAAAAAGGCCGCGAAACTCGCGGCCTTTTGCTTTTCTATATTCAAACCTTAATTAATCGATTTCTTTAAACCGAGCAGTAAAGTGGCGCAGCACTGGTGGTTCATACTCAAAAGTGAGCCCTTTTAACTCATGTGCACGATTTTTCAGCTCGATAATCGCATCCGCAATGTAATCCATATGGTCGTTGGTATAGACGCGGCGTGGAATGGTCAAACGCATTAATTCTAACTCTGACGCTTTTTGTTTACCCGTATCAGGGTCACGACCAAGCAGTAGTGATCCTATCTCTACTGCTCGAATACCCGCCTCCAAGTACAAGGCATTACACAATACCTGCGCAGGGAACTGATCCGTTGGAATATGTGGCAAAATCTTAGCGGCATCCACAAACACTGCGTGACCACCCGTTGGGTATTGAATTGGAATACCGCCTTCACGTAAGCGCTCACCTAAGTATTGAACTTGGCTAATTCGGTAGTGAAGAAAATCTTCATCTGCCGCTTCATACAAACCGCGAGCGAGCGCTTCCATATCACGCCCAGCCATACCACCGTATGTCACAAATCCTTCCATGGGTACACAACGTGTCTGCACTGCTTGGAACAACTCTTTATGATCACGAATACAACACATACCACCAATGTTTACCATCGGGTCTTTCTTAGCCGACATGGTGAGCATGTCACCGTATTGGTACATCTCGCGAATGATTTCCAGAATCGATTTATCTTCGTACCCTTCTTCACGCTGCTTAATAAAGTAGGCGTTCTCACAGTAACGAGCCGAGTCAATCACCACTGGAATATCGTACTTGGTTGCAATCTCGTACACGCTGCGCATGTTTTCCATCGACACAGGCTGGCCACCGGAGCTATTACAAGTAATCGTGGTGATAATCGCACAAATGTTATGTGAACCGTGCGCTTCAATTGTTGCCACCAGCTTATCGATATCAAAGTTGCCCTTCCAATCATAAGGCGTAGTGGTGTCGAATGCTTCTTCCGTTACCACGTTAATTGCTTTACCGCCATTGAGCTCGATGTGACCCGCGGTGGTATCAAAATGGTAGTTCGATATAAATACTGGCGTTTCACCACCACGCACTTGACGCATACGCTCAATCAAAGCTGGGAACAAAATTTGCTCGGCACCACGCCCTTGGTGCGCAGGCACGGTGAGCTTGTAACCAAAGAAGTGCTCTACTGCATCACACAGGTTGTAGTAATTTCGGCTACCCGCATAGGATTCATCCCCCATCATGATGCCAGCCCACTGATTATCACTCATGGCACCAGTGCCAGAGTCAGTCAGCAAATCGATATAAACATCATCACTACGAAGAAGAAATGGGTTATAACCCGCTTCTTTTAACGCGACTTCACGGTCTGCCAAAGTGGTCATTTTGATTGGCTCAACCATTTTGATACGGAAAGGTTCTGGAATACGTTTCATTGTTAATTTCCTTATACGCATTGCCCTACGCGCTATCACGTAAGACTAAAAAAAACAAATAGATAAAATGCTTTTCAATGCGGTTGCATTGAGGAAATCAACGAGAAGAGATTTTACTAAGAAGAGACAAGCAGTAGTCTAGGTTGTACCAGAACGACAGCACCAAACGGCTATCGAGAATATCCTTTATTCTCATCGTCTTCGTCCTCCTGATAAAAATAAAAAGCCAGAAACCCCATGTTTCTGACCTTTTCAATATAGTGCAGTTTTCAATCAACTTTCAGTGAAGTCACCCTCATTTTAAGAAGGTCTCGCCCTTTTCATTCTGCGTTTGATATTACTTTCTTTGACTAAATAATCGAAAAGTGGCGCGAATAAGTTAGCAAATAGAATCGCTAACATGATGCCTTCTGGATAAGCTGGGTTCAGCACTCGGATAAAAATCGTCATCACACCGATTAATAGTCCGTATGCCCATTTACCGCCATTGGTAAAAGCCGCCGAGACAGGATCTGTCGCCATAAAGAAGGTACCAAACGCGACCCCACCAATCACGAAGTGCCAGTAAAACGGCATGGAGAACATTGGGTTAGAGTCCGAACCGATCGCATTCAATAATAATGAAGCCGCCACTAAACCAACCAACACGCCTGCAACGATTCGCCACGACGCTATCTTCATAAAGATAAGAATAAAGCCTGTTAATGCAATCAACAGCGTGGAGACTTCACCCATCGAGCCTGGCAGATTACCAACAAGAGCATCTCCCCATGAAATTGGCTGTCCCGTCATACTATTTATCAAGGCACTTTGTCCACCTTCATACCATTGGCTCAGCGGTGTAGCGCCAGAGTAACCATCTGCCGCAACCCAAACAGCCCCGCCAGACATGTTAGCGGGATAAGCGAAGTACAAGAAGGCTCGCCCTGCTAGTGCCGGGTTTAAGAAGTTTCGCCCCGTACCACCGAAAATCTCCTTCGCCACAACAATACCGAAAGTGATACCTAAAGCCGCTTGCCACAGTGGAATTGTCGGAGGAAGGATCAGCGCGAATAGTATAGAGCTGACAAAAAAGCCTTCGTTCACCTCATGCTTTCGAACAATAGCAAACAGAACTTCCCAGAAACCACCAACGATAAACACCGTCGCATAAACCGGAATAAAGTAAGTGGCGCCAAGCCACATTTTACTTGCCCACCCCGCCTGTGAAACCGCATCTAACGAGCCCCATACCCAACTCAGTTGCCACGAAGAGGCCAGCGCTTGCTGAGCTGAGGCTTGATCCATTCCATACAACAAAGCATCGCTGGACTGCTGACCTATGTTGTACATACCCCAGAACATGGCAGGGAAGACCGCCAGCCACACCATGATCATAATACGTTTTAAATCGATGCTATCTCGAACGTGAGTCATGCCCTGGTTAACCTTACCAGGCGTGTAAAAAATGGTTTCGACAGCTTCGAACAATGGATAGAACTTGTGATACTTCCCACCTGGGCCAAACTTAGGTGTCGCTTTCTCAAAGTAGTGTTTAAGGCTCATAACAACTCCTCCTTTATCTAAAAGATGGTACGCACTGCCGTAAAAAGCGATCGTTTTTTAATCTCTTAGCCTTCCTTCTTCGTATTCCATTTTGTTCGTCGCTCTTCCCTCATCTCTTCTAATTCGGCGAACTGTTAATTCGAAACTTAAAAGGGAATGCCCATGGATACACTCGCCATCGATTTAGCCAGATTCCAATTTGCCTTTACTGTCTCTTTCCACATCATTTTTCCAGCGTTTACGATTGGTTTGGCAAGTTACCTCGCCGTGTTAGAAGGCTTGTACTTAAAAACGGGCAACAAACAGTACATGCAGATCTATAAATACTGGCTCAAAATCTTTGCCATCAGTTTTGGTATGGGTGTGGTAAGTGGCATCGTGTTGAGCTATCAATTCGGGACCAACTGGAGCGTGTTTGCCGACAAAACAGGCCCAATCCTAGGCCCGCTAATGGGCTATGAAGTTTTTACTGCGTTTTTCCTCGAAGCGGGCTTTTTAGGCGTGATGCTTTTCGGTATGGATAAGGTAGGCAAGAAGCTTCACTTCACCGCGACTTGTATTGTTGCATTCGGGACGTTTTTGTCTGCGTTTTGGATACTTTCGGTTAATAGTTGGATGCAAACACCAGCGGGCTACAGTATCAACGAAGCCGGACAGTTTATCCCAGAAGACTGGTGGGCGATTGTCTTCAACCCTTCCTTCCCTTACCGGCTCGTTCATATGTTGCTCGCCGCTTACCTTACTACTGCCTTTGTTGTAGCCGGCGTTGCCGCTTATCACTTACTAAAAGCAAACCATAACCCTCTAGCCAGAATTATGTTCTCGATGGCAATGTGGATGGCTGCCATCGTGACACCAATTCAAATCGTTGCTGGAGACATGCATGGTTTAAACACCCTTGAACATCAACCTGCCAAAGTTGCCGCGATGGAAGGGCACTATGAGTCTCACCAAGGCGCGCCATTGATTCTCTTCGGTATCCCTAACGATAAAGAAAAACGTATGGAATACGCACTAGAAATCCCCAAACTCGGTAGCTTGATTTTAACTCATGACCTAAACGGCAAAGTAAAGGGGTTAGATGCTTTTCCTGAGGAGGAACACCCTCCTGTCTCTATCGTTTTCTGGTCTTTCAGAGTAATGGTCGCGCTTGGTTTTGCCATGCTTGTTATTGGCCTGTGGAGCCTATGGCTAAGAAAACGTCGCAAACTTTTTGATTCAAGAACACTTCAACGTATCTGCGTACTGTTTGCCCCAGCGGGATTCATTGCGGTTTTAGCAGGCTGGATAACCACTGAAGTCGGTCGCCAGCCTTACACTGTGTATGGTCTTTTAACCACAGCCAATTCGGCATCGCCTATTGATGCCGCCGCGGTGAGCGTCTCCCTGACGGCGTTCATCGTGGTTTACTTTGTGGTTTTTGGAGCAGGCTTCTTCTACCTACTGCGTTTGATGCGCAAATCTCCAACTCGTTATGAAGAAGGCTTAGACAGCCGACTTCCTGATGGCACGAAAACCGATGCCATCGCACACTCTAACCATCTAACCTAGGAGGCTAGCTCATGGATTACGCATTAATTTGGTACGCTTTGATCGGGCTCGCCGTTCTGATTTATGTCGTGTTAGATGGCTTTGATCTCGGTATTGGTATCCTATTCCTCAGCGCTAATGACGATGAAGAGCGCGACATGATGATGAACAGCATCGCTCCTGTTTGGGATGGTAATGAAACTTGGCTAGTTCTTGGCGGTGGTGGGCTTTTTGCCGTGTTCCCCCTCGCCTACGCGGTCATTATGCCAGCACTCTATGCTCCTCTGATTTTAATGCTGCTCGGGTTAATTCTGCGCGGGGTTTCTTTTGAGTATCGCTTCCGAACACAACGCGGAAAGTTTTTATGGGATAGCGCTTTTTTCATTGGTTCACTCACCGCGGCATTGATGCAAGGCTTATGCTCGGAACCCTGCTCCAAGGTATAGAGGTTAGTGAACGAGCATACGCAGGTGGATGGTTTGATTGGCTTTCACCATTTAGCGTATTTTGTGGCCTGGCGCTTGTTTGTGCTTATATTCTGCTCGGTTCATGCTGGTTATTAATCAAGCTTCCAGAAGAGCTGATGGGGCGTTACTACGTGGTCGCGCGACGATGGGGACTAGCGATGGTAGCCTGTATATTCATCGCCAGTTTGTGGCTGCCATTGAGCCAAAATATCGTCTTTGAACGTTGGTTCTCATTACCAAACTCACTACTGTTTTTCATATTACCAATTATTGCAGCGGCACTCATTTGGCAGCTATTCAAAGCCTTACTCGACCACAAAGCCGTCCGAGCCTACGTTCTTGCCATCGGCCTGTTTCTTGTTTCCGCGATGGGTTTCGGTGTCAGTACATTTCCTTACTTGGTTCCCTTCGCACTCACTTATCAAGACGTCGCCGCGCCAGATAAAAGTTTGGCATTTTTACTTGCCGGTGCGGTGGTATTACTTCCTCTGATCATAGCCTACACGGCTTATTCGTATTGGGTTTTCCGCGGTAAGATGAAACGTGGAGAGGGATATCACTAATGAAACTAAAACCCATTTTGTGGTTCATTGGTATTTGGCTGGCAAGTGTGGTCGCCTTGTTTATCATCAGTTCGTTGATACGAGCTGCGATATTGTAGGCCAAGAGTCTACTGCACCACATCTGAAGTCATTGAGGTCTATACTCAAGCAAGAGTAAAACAACGGAGTGTTTTTATGACCTTAAAGCAGATTCTGGCAACTTTGATTCCTTTGACAGGTCCACTGTTTTCACCAAATGCATTGGCCGTAGACAAGCAGGTGTCATCCGCCATGAAAAGTAAAATGCGGTCTATTTGCTCCACAACAGACAAACAGGGCCACTGGCAACTTGCTGAAGCAACTCCTGACGCCAGACGCTCACTCAACATGGTGCTTTATCAAATGAATGCCGATGATAAATTGAAAGCAATTCATGAGGTGAGAACGAAAATGGTCGGCGGCACCCATTATGCGTTTGAGTTCGAGTTGCAAGATGGCCAAGTCTGGAACGCGATAGTCCTGCACAGTGCCCGAGGCGATTACATGATCGAAAGGCACGCCAAGAAAGGTGAGCTTTGCCCTAAAGAAGGCGAGTCATAAAACCTCGCTTCAAATATAGCAAAGGCGACAGTTACGTCGCCTTTGTTTTATACCGTTTTGCCTCTATCTTCTCATTCACCTTATCGCAAATGTACTCCCCAATGGGCATTGCAGATGTCGCAGCAGGAGAGGGGGCGTTGCAAACGTGCAAGCTTCTTGCGCTCTCGGCAAACAAGAAATCATGAACCAAAGTGCCATCAGATAACACCGCTTGTGCGCGAATACCCGCAGGATATGGTTTGAGATCTTCTACCTTGATGCTGGGGCAATATTTGTTGACCAACTTGAGGTAGCCCGGCTTCCACCACGAGTTCTTAAACTCATCCAGTCCGGTTTTTAGATGCTTTTGTGTCACTTTCCAGAAACCGGAGAAACTGAGCATTTGCATGGTATCTTGCAGGCTAAAGTTAACCTTGTCGTACCCTTCTCGCTTCCAGCCTTGCACCGCATTTGGACCTACGGTCACACTGCCATCAATCATGCGAGTCAGATGGACGCCCAAGAATGGCAAGTCAGGGTCGGGAATTGGATAAATAAGATGATTCACCACTTGGTCGTGTTTGCTATCCAAGCGGTAGTATTCACCACGATAAGGGATGATCTGAAAGTCAGTTGGAATACCCATCATCTTAGTCATACGATCCGCCATCAAGCCGCTGCAAGTAACCAAGAACTTGGTATTCAGTTGCATGGTTTGACCGTCTGAAATGCAGGTCAATTGGACTTCTTCGTCCTTCTCTTCGGCAGCCACCACTTTAGTTCTCAGGCTAATTTGCCCGCCGAGTTTTTGGAACTCTTCCGCCATCTGCTCAGTGACCAAACGATAATCGACAATACTGGTGGTTTTAACATAAATCGCGCCCAAGCCAGTGATGTTTGGCTCAGCCAGTTTGAGTTGAACTTCATCGAGTAGCTTTACGTCGATGCCGTTTACATGGCAGCGCTCATAGAGGGCATTCATGCGTTCGACTTCTTGCTCGTTGGTCGCAACCAGCAACTTGCCACAGTTCTCCACCGGAATATCGTGCTCAGCACAGAACGAAATGGTTCGCTCTACCCCACGCTTACAAAAGTCGGCTTTTAAGCTACCCGGCGCGTAGTACACACCAGCATGAATTACGCCGCTATTGTGTCCAGTTTGGTGCTTGGCAAAACCGGACTCTTTCTCAACCAATAAAATGGATTTGTCTGGGTGACGTTGCTGCAGTTGCCATGCTGTCGATACGCCAACGATACCGCCACCAACAATGATGTAGTCATAGACTGATTTCATACGACCTCTTATAAAACCGATAGTTGAGATTGTTGCAATTTGAACTTGCGACCACTGTAAATGAACACCGCGACAAATACCGCGCAGCTTGCCACACGAACCAACATTGGGATGTCGTGCCAAACCAGCAATGTACCCACCACTACCAACAAGAGACGCGTCAGAATGTTTAGAGGACCTTCCAAGTAGCCTTCAATCGCACCAATCAATGCATAGGTACCGATGATGGCAAAGAAACCTACAGTGATCACCGATGTCACATCCCAACTCACCAAACCTGTGTAAGCAATCAACAACGGAACAAGATATAAACCTTTGGCGATTTTCCACGCCATCAAACCGGTGCGCATTGGCGGTGTTTTAGCGATGGTTGCCGCAGCAAATGCGGTCAAACAAACTGGAGGCGTAACGTTGCTGTCTTGCGATAACCAGAAGATGATGAGGTGAGCAGCCAGCAATGCCAAACCTACCGCTTCCATACCCAAGCTTTGTTCTAGCAGGGTTTCCATAAAGTCCGCAGGTACTAGCGCCACCATTTCTTTCGCGGTTTCCAACGCCATTGGAGCATTAAGCAGTTCCAGCTTTTCTGGCGCCGCCAACATAAAGATGGCTTTTGCTTGTTCAGGCAATTGACCCGATACCATCAATTCAAGCAATTGGTTCTCTGCAATCAACTTGTAAAGCGCAGGGGCAGACAGTGTACCCAATACAATATACGCCGCTGTCACAGGTAAACCCATACCCAAAACAAGAGAAGCGAGCGCAATCAGAACGATCATGATGAACAAGTCACCATTCGCCCAACCGTCGATCATCAATGAGAAGGTGTTGCCGATGCCTGTTGTACTGATCACGTTGATCACCAAACCAATACCCACCAGCAATACGGCGGTTGTCGCCATGTTTTTCGCACCTTGTGAAAGTGCTTCGATGATCGCTTTTGGTCCCATCTTATGATCTTTCGAGAACCAAGAAGCCACCACTACTGAAATGATCGACAAGCCAGCAGCGTAAGTCGGTGTAAAGCCTTGAACCAACAAAGTAACCAATACCGCCAGCGGGATAAGGTTGTGCCAACCGCTGATCAACACTTTCAGTAGAGATTCATCGCTAGTCGTGATTTTTTGAACGCCGCTGCGTTTGGCTTCAATACGCACAAAGAACGCCACAGACAAGAAATAGATAAGAGCAGGAATGAAAGAAACGGCAATAATATCAACATAAGGAATTTGCGTGTAAGACGCCATGATGAAAGCGCCCGCGCCCATTACTGGTGGCATCAACTGACCACCTGTCGACGCTGCAGCTTCAACCCCCGCCGCAAAGCGTGAAGGGAAACCTGCTTTTTGCATCAAAGGAATACTGATAACACCGGTGGAAACCGTATTTGCCACACTTGAGCCAGATACTGAGCCCATCAAACCGGAGCCAATCACCGCAATAAAACCGGGACCGCCGATGATTTTGCCTGCCGCAGCTCGTGCCACATTGATGATGTAATCACCAACACCAGAGCGAACAAGAAACGCACCAAACAGAATGAACATAAATACAAAAGTCCAACTGATGCGCGAAATAGAGCCAAACATGCCCTCAGAAGAATAAAAACTGCGGTAGAGCAAGGTTTCCATGCTCAAACCCGGGAAATGGAAAATGCCTGTCGCCCACTTACCCCAAAGCACAACGTAACTCAGACACACCACAATCAGTACAGGAATAAACCAGCCCATTGTGCGTCGGATCAGCTCAATCACAATCAAAATTGCCATGATGGCGAAGACCCAATCGCTGGTCACAAACTTCACGCCACGCTCATACAGCGCATCTTCGGCATAGGGAATGTAGAGCAAACACGCGACCGCGCCCATGGCAATTAACACATCAATGCCGAGTGCAATCTTACTCTGCTTGAGAGAGATATGAGCCGGATACCAAAGCGCACAAATCACCGCAAAGCCAGCAAAGTGGGTCGCGGAAATCCATAACTCTGGTAACGTCGATAAGGTATTAAACCAAATGTGCAAAGCAGACAACACCACGCCAAACACTGTGATTGTGGTGGTTACCCACGGAAAATCAGTGCGCGTGGGCAGCTCAAACTTCTGCAATTCCTTTTCTATTGAGTCGCTCATCTCATACTCCAAGCTCTGGCGGCTTTTTCCATCTTAAAAATCGGTAGGGATAAAATGCCCCGAGCCAAAACTCGGGGCGAAGTTGGCGTTATTTCGCCATTAGATCTGATGGGATTTCGATGCCCATTTCTTTGTAGTAACGTGCCGCACCTGGGTGAAGAGGCACTGGCAAGCCAGCGATCGCTTTCTCAATCGCCATTGCTTTGGTTGCTTTGTGGATGCCTTGTAGGAAAGGCAGGTTCTCGTATATCGCTTTGGTTAGCTGGTAAACGTCTTCTTCCGAGATATCTTCACGAACTGCCAAGAAGTTTGGCTGTGCAATGGTGGTGATCGGCTTATCTAGACCCGGGTACGTGTTCGCTGGGATCTCGTACTTCGTCCATAGGTTGTAATTGCCGTTCGCCTTTTTGATTTGCTCGTCAGTAAACGAAAGAATCGAAATGTCTTTACCCAGCGCAGCAAAAGCTTGAGTGACCGCACCAACAGGTACACCTGCAGGCGTGTTCATACCGTCAATGGTGCCGTTTTGAAGTGCGCTCGCACTGCCGCCGTAACCCATGTAAGCAAGGTTGAATTTATCAGGATCTACCTTCAGACCTTTCATGATTTGGCGACCCGAGTTCTCAGTACCAGAATTCTTCTTACCGATAGAGAACTTTTTACCGTCTAGGTTGTTCAGATCTGTCACCGTGCCAGTTTTTGCTAAGTCAGAGCGAACAATAAAGTGCTCAACGTTTTGCCACAGCATAGAGACTGAACGCAGTTGTTCTTGACGACCGCTCTTCTCATAAGGACCTTCACCAGACCAAGCCCAAGCACCGTAAAGACCTTGTAGGATCGCGAACTGTGCTTCGTTCTCGTTCAGCAGTTTGACGTTTTCACCAGAGCCCGCAGAGCTGATTGCAGAAAGGGAGAAGTGGTGCTTTGGTGCCAATTTCACTTTGCTTAACGTCGCCAACGCTACGCCCACAGGGTAGTAAGTACCACCTGTCGATGCCGTAGCAAGAATGTAGCTACGGTCCTCTGCCGCAGCGTTAGCCGCAATACCAAAAGAAGTCACAGCGACAGCCAAAGCTTTTACCAGCTTATTCATTTTCATTATTACTCTCCGTGTAGTCGTTTCACGATTGGGGATTTACATCATGTTAAATCTTTATTAACAACAAATTCCCTAGAGCAATTGAAATGCCAACTTTTAACCCTTTGTATTTATTGAACTAAGCGCTGAAAGACATCAAAAATGAGCAAAATCATGCTGATTTGATAGCAAAGTAGTGAGCAAGATCTTGCTCATTGAAGAGAAGGAGGTTGCACGCCTAGAGCGCAAAAGGTTAATAAAATGTGATCAAGACAAAATAAATGCACGATTGGCTGATAAGCAATATTTTGCCGATGCAATTTTGGATTGAACTGCAACTAATGAGCGTCTTAACAATAAGAAGAAAAAGCGCATCATTCTAAACTGCTCACTTTATCAGCGGAGGTTTATAGCCTAAACGACTACAAATAGCACAAAAATACAGCAAAACAAGCCATGTTACAGAATTGATAAGTCATTTATTCTAATTTTGAATTAAAAAAGCAGTTCGATCCACCAGTTCAGAAACAAACATTGACCGTATAAACTTATTTTCTACTTCGGGGTTGTGCCAATAGCCTCATGTTCGTTAGGGTAACAACACGCCAAGGCAAACCTATTCCTTGGTATTTTTTCGTCATTAATGATCACCCATGTCAGCAACTGCGCAATTACAATTCGCTTTAAAACGCCCATCTGGCGTTGCTGCTGCGATCCTCCTGCTCTCTCTGAAACTGATTCAGAGCTGACAGGCTATATCTAAACTTTCTGTCAGCTTGAGAAGAAGCTGACGGGAACACCACATACTCCTCCCATTCCTTTCAGTTTCTTCCAAGCGAAACATAAGAGGAATAACAATGTTAAGCGCACGTAATATCGCCGCTTTGGGCTTCATGACTTTCGCCATGTACTTAGGCGCAGGTAACCTGATCTTCCCTCCATTTTTGGGTTATCAAGCAGGTGAAAACTTTCTGAGCGGGATGTCTGGCTTCCTCTTAACAGGCGTAGGTCTGCCTGCGTTGGCACTGGTGATGGTGGCTATCGTAAACGGTTCAGACAAATTAACCGCCGCCCTACCTAAACCTTTGGCGACCAGTTTTTGGGTGATGGTATTTATCGTGATTGGCCCTGCGTTCGTGATTCCGCGCGCAATTACCGTGGCTTACCAATTCAGCTTTGCGCCAATGTTTGGTGATGCAGCTTTGGTGCCTTTCACAATTGCTTTCTGCGTTATCACTATCTTGTTTGCGCTGTACCCGGGCAAATTGGTCGACAACCTAGGAAAGATCTTAACTCCTGCATTGATGGCTATTTTAGTGATCATGTCTGTAACCGCTCTGGTTTACCCAGCCGGCGAGCTTACTACTGCAACGGGACCATACGTATCTGGCGCATTTGCTGAAGGCTTGACTCAAGGCTACATGACAATGGACGCGCTAGGCTCTATCGGTTTTGGTTGGATTATTTTCCGTGCGATTCGCAGCATGGGTGTGGATTGCCCGAAAGCCACCGCAAAATACACGCTAATCGCAGCTTTGATGTACGCGGTTGCCATGGCATTTGTTTACATCTCATTGGCTTACATTGGTTCGACGAGCTCGTACTTGGGTTCTGAGTTCAGCAATGGTGGCGACATCTTAACGGCATTCACCTTCAGCCACTTCGGCGCATTTGGTTCACTATTACTTGGTGCCGTGATGGTATTGGCGTGTTTGACTACTGCTATCGGCGTAACCACCGCAGGCAGTGAGTTCTACGACAACACTTTCAGCAAAGTGAACTACAAAGGCTGCGTTATCACGCCCATGGTATTGGCAGGTTTGATCGCCAACGTAGGTCTGGAGCAACTATTGGCTATCACATTGCCAGCGGTTGTGGCGCTTCACCCAGTAGCAATTGCGTTGATGATCATGGCACCAGTGCGCAACAAGATGTCGCAAATCATGGTCGTCGCGACGGCGTTCACTGCTCTAACGTTTGGTTGTGTTGATGCGCTGCACATCCTAGGTTACATGCCAGATTCCACCGATGAGTGGATGGGTAATTACATGCCTCTGTACAATGACTTTGCTAGCTGGATTATGCCTAGCGTATTTATGATGATTGTTGGTCTGCTGTTTACGACGAAAACCAACCAAACCGAACAATTCGAGCTGGTAAATGAATAGCCGTTTAACATAAGACATCACTCAATAAGTAAGTTAATATGTAGTTCGCTTATTGATATCAGGCAAAGGAGTTGCCTGAACTATGGATTGATGTGGAGCGCTTATGGACAATCAGTATTTAGACATCAGAACGCTCAACTTTATCGTTATTCTGTTCTCTTGCATTTACTCAATCAGTCTACTTTGTTACCAATACACACAGAAAAAAATCAAAGGCTTAAAGACTTTTTCTCTCTCGCTGTTATTTATTGGTTTTGGGCCTTTTTTACTGGGATTTAGAGGCTCCGCACCAGATTGGCTTACCATCGTCATAGCTAATACGCTCATATTAATCGGCTTCTTGCTTACGCTTTACAGCGTGAGCATTTTTCGTCAATTCCCTCTAAAACTGGCCCACTCACTCGCTTTTTTAACGCCCATTTTCAGCGGTTCGTTTTATTATTTCACTTTCCATGACCATTCAATTAAAAGCCGTATCATTTACTTAAGTGTTTATATCTGCATCGTTACGTTTTTTAGTGGGATCGCCATGCTGAAAGGCACTAAGCAAGACCAAAAACTCCCAACCATAGTGATGGCGTGCTCCTTCTTTTGCTTCAGTATTTTTATGGGCTTCAGAGCACTTTGGAGCGCTTTCGCCAATGAAGTGCCAAATTTTATGACCGCAGGTTTTATCCACCAGATGACGTTTTTACTTAGCATCTGTCTGATTGTCGCTATGAGCTTTAGCATGTTGTGGCTAATTAATGGCCGCTTGATACAGTCAATCAATGATCTCTCACATTTAGACGCTCTCACAGGGCTTCATAATCGTCGCGCGATGGAAGAAATTGTTCCAAACCTTGTTAATCAAGCTCACAAACGGAACCAATCAATAAGCATCATCATGACCGACATGGACGAGTTCAAAGTAATTAATGATCACTACGGCCATACGGTAGGCGATTCCGTCATGGCTACGATTGCCGCTATCTTTAAGAAACACCTCCCAGAGTCAGCTTGCACAGTACGATTTGGTGGTGATGAGTTCATGATTGTTTTACTTGAAAAAGCACAACGCGCCAAAATTGTTGCCGAGCAAATTCGCCTGGCGGTGGAAACTGAAGCCTCATTGCAGTCATTCGAAAATGAGATCACCATGAGTTTTGGAATCAGTGAGTTATCAGAGGGACAATCGCTTCACGAGGTCGTTGCTGAAGCAGACGAAGCGCTGTATAGCTCTAAACATACGGGCAGAAACCAAGTCACCTTGTTTGGAGAAGGGAAAGGCCTAACTTATAAGTTTGTCCCAACTCCCTCAAAGAGCGCTTAATCATATTTGTGACGCCCATAGCGGTAAATCAGCTTAAAAATGGCGTTAAGTATAATCAGAGCGATTTAAACCAAACTTTTGCATCTTTTGATTCAAAGTTCGACGAGGTAAATCCAACTCCTGCATCACCTCGTTAATGCGTCCGTGATGCCTGACCAATGAATCATGCAGCACCTTGCGCTCAAAATTGTGTAATTGAATAACCAGTGGAACACCCACTTGCGTCTCCTCCGTGGTTGACGAAGGACGGCTAGAGAGAATTTCCATCACAGATACCGTTTCATCCAAAGCAAAACGCATAGCCACGTTTCGCAGCTCTCGAACATTCCCAGGCCAAGCGTAGGAAAGCACAGCGTTTCTATCTGCATCACTCAATGGTCGGGTTTCAGGGTTAGTTTGCAAGGTGAAGTGCTCAAACAAAATCAGTGAATCTTCTTCTCTCTCCCTGAGTGGCGGCAAATAAATTTGCGCGACGTTGAGCCGATAGTATAAATCTTGCCGAAACTCTTCATGATCATTGAGATCTTCTTTCGCCGCCGCGATCACTCGTAAATCAACCGAGATCTGTTGATTGCCTCCAACGCGCTCAACTGTATGTTCCTGTAATGAACGCAGCACTTTCACCTGCATGGACAGCGGCATACTCTCGATTTCATCAAAGAATAAGGTGCCTTTATCCGCGTATTCCAATTTGCCAATGCGCTTTTTACCCGCTCCGGTAAATGCCCCAGCTTCATGCCCAAACAGCTCACTTTCAAACAGGTTCTCAGGAATGGCGCCACAGTTGATTGGCACAAAATGATGGGTTCTGCGTTGGCTTTCATTGTGTAAACTGGTCGCCACCAGCTCTTTACCACAACCTGTTTCACCGTAAATGATCACGTTAGTATCGATTTTCGCCAATTTCGCAACTTGCTCGCGTAATTGCTGCATCACTCGACTTTGACCAATGAGCACCTCTTCTAAACCACTCACGCTAGCTAGATACTCTTGGCGGTGAAGCGTCGATGTTTGCGCGCGATGGCTCTCGACCGCATCTGTGACACGTTGAGACAAACGCTCCGGCTGGAAAGGTTTTTCAATAAAATCAAACGCGCCGTTTTGTAGCGCATTCACCGCCATATCCACATCACCATGACCAGTAATTAGTATCATTGGTGTTGGAATGTGATTCGCAATAAGGCTCTCTAAAATCGAAATTCCATCAGTATCTGGCAAACGAACATCACTAATTATCGCATCAAACTCTTGGTTCAGAATGGCGGTTTTGCCTTCCTCCCCCGAGCTAAAAGCTATGACGTCAAACCCCGCCAATTGCAGCCATTGGCTTGTTGCTTGACGAACGATGTCATCATCTTCAATTAGGGCGATACGCGGAATGTCGTCAAAAGTCATGAGTTACTGCCTGATCGGTGATAGAAGTCTTTGCTAAAGTTAGCAAAAACCATGCTATAGAAAAGGAGCTAGATCCCACTTCTTAATCACAATTCTTTAACATCCAATCAGTTAAGCGCACTCTTTCACTACCAACTACGATAACTATATTCAGCCAAACGGAGTCCGTATGCAGCGCACTAATAATGGGAAAATGTGGCTAACCGCCGTATTGATCAGTGCGCTGGTGATCTTTTTCTACGGTGCTAGCCGAGAGGTGGCCCATCAATGGCTGAGCGTCCAAACTCAACAAGAAGCACAACAGAAACTCCTCGACTACATTGGTGAAGTCCGCCGAGCATTAAAACGTTTCTATCACCTTCCCTATCTCGTCACGAATAACCCAGAAACAATTGCGTTTGTGAAAGGCAATTTAAACTACTACGAGCCACTTCAAGCACAACTGACACAGCTCGATAAAGCCGCGAATACAGAGGGTTGGTTGATACTTTCAACCTCGGGAGAAGTGTTGGTATCGAGTCTGATCGATGAACGGTTCAGCCGCTCTGACCGCCGTGCAATTGTCGAACAAATACAACGTCAGGGAGAAGGCGTCTCACTGGTGAATAAAACAAAAGGTTCTAGTCCGCTTTACTACCTCTCTGCACCAATTTTTGATGGTTTGGAGATAGCGGGCATCGTTGTTGTTCAAATCAACCTGAGTTTGCTAACGGAGCAGACCATCACCAGCCAAGACATCATCACGCTACAAAATCGCCATCAACGCTTCTTCCTCTCCAGCAGCACAAACTATAACGCCGACTGGTTTAATGAACCGAATAACCAAGTCAAAGTCGAAACTCAAACGCTGTATGACAATACGGTGATTCATTTCTGGACTCTCAATCAGCAGCGCTACTTTGCACACACAGTAAAGCTGGACGATTTAAACTGGTTTGTCAGTTACCTTATTCCGACCAAACCTGTTCAGCAAACGATTAGTGTCATTGGATGGAGTATCGCAGCGCTCCTCCTGCTCCTTATCCTATTGGTGATCATTGGTTTACAGCGTCGACAAAAACATCTCAATCAGCAGCGTATTCAAGCCTTACTAGAAGAATCGCAACGCCGACTTAAACAGATGATCAATAAAACACATGTTGGTTTGTTGTTGATTGACGAACAAGGTCTATTGTTCGACCTCAACCCAATGGCAAAACGCCTTTTTTGTCTTCCTGAAAGTGTGAATCGTCATACCTTCGCTTGGGAGTTATTTGATGCAGGTAATTCAAATTCGACCACACTCACTTTGCTTAGAGATCTGCCAAAGCATAAGGAACTAGCAGAGATTAGCGCTGTAGAAACCATGGCGCGACGCAGTGATGGCAGCGTATTTCCTGTACTATTTTCACTCACGAGCTTCCCATGGCACGGTGAGCAGTATTTCCTTGCTACCATAATCGACATTAGCAAACGTAAAAAAGCGGAACAATCGCTGCAGCTGATTAACCAAGAGCTCGCTCAAAGGGTGGAAGAGCGAACTCAAGCTTTAAAACAAGCCCAAGAGCAATTGATTGAATCAAGCAAAATGGCAGCATTGGGCAGAATGTCGAGCGCGATTACCCACGAGTTAAACCAACCATTGACTGGCCTGCGTACTCTTTTAACCACCAATGAATTGCTAGCAGAACGTGGACAAACAGACATGATGAAAGCCAATAACAAGTTGATTCAAAAGTTGATTGACCGCATGGCAAGCATGACCAGTCAGCTAAAAACGTTTGCCTACAATAAACCAGAAACACTGCACGAAATATCGCTGACAAACGCTTTAGAAGAGACGCTACGCGTCTATCAATCTCAACTCGCGAAGGTAGACGTTCGAGTACGCATTCCCAACGACTTACCCAATATCATTGGCGAAGAGCAACGCCTACAACAAGTGCTCGGCAACCTAATTTCCAACGCATTAGATGCGATGAAAGAGACCCAAGATCCACAGTTAATGATTGCCGTTACACCCACTACCGATAATGTTGAGGTCGTGGTAAGTGATAATGGGTGTGGGGTACCTTCGGACCAACTCGATACCATGTTCGAACCTTTCCAAACCAGTAAAAAAATTGGTGAAGGACTAGGGCTAGGGCTTTCCATCACCGCCAACAATATGCGAGATATGCAAGGGAAAGTCAGTGCGCAGCTCAACGCTGATAAAGGCATGTCCTTCACCTTAATGTTTGAGCTCGCTCCTCATCGTAGCTAACCCAATACCATCCACCTCTCCAGCTTTTCTCCACACAATTAAATAGCAATAAATCTTGATCAACTTTATAAAGCGAGTTGCCTAACCTACGCTTAACTTGATGAATCGCCACATGCTATTCATCAGCACAATTTTTGGTGGTTGACACCAAGTTTTAGCTCCCACCATCTAATTTATTGATAAGTAATTATTTAAAGTAAGAATGGATGCGTTATGAGAAAACTAACTTTAGCAGCAACAGGGGCGCCTTTTATTTTATCACCTCACGCTTTTGCAGCACCTTACGCAGCGGACGCTCGAAGTCACGGAATGGGAAATACAGGCGTTGTTTCTGCTGACTATTTAACCGCTCCTCTACACAACCCAGCCCTAGGCGCTCTCTATCGAGAAAATGACGATATCGGCCTACTCATTCCAGCTCTCGGCGTCAATATTCACGATGAGGATGAAGCTTTATCAGCCGTTGATGATGTTCAAGACCTTTACGATAGTATTCAGGGCATTCCCACACCTGCGAACGAAGCCGAACTTAATCGACTACTCGATCAATTAGATAAGAGTGCTCCAGTCGTCATTAACGGAGGTCTGAGCCTCGCGATTGCGATTCCGACACGCTACATGTCGGTAAACCTTTTTAGCGCTGGTTATGTGGAGATACTTGCGGCACCCGATATCTCAGATTCAACAAACACCGCAGATCGATACCTCAATTCTGCCGTCGACCTAGCGGCTTTCGGTAGTGCGGAATATGGCGTTGCCTTAGCTCGCGCATACACGATAGGTGGGCAGCAATTCGCATTTGGTATTACGCCCAAATACCAACAACTTAAAACCTATACGCAGCGTACAACACTAGATGACTTTGATATCGAGGATTACGACAAAAGTGAAGTATCAAAGAACACGTTCAATATGGATCTTGGGGTCGCTTGGTATCACAACGCATTTAGAGCTGGTCTCTCGTTAAAAGACGTCTTCGAGCAAGATATAGAAACAAAACTAGGCAACTATACCTACGAACTCACGCCACAAGCGACCCTTGGTATCGGCTATGTCGGGGACTATGTCGCTCTGAGCCTAGACGCCGATCTCACCAAACAAAAGCGCTTTAAAGAGCTCGACGATGACACCCAGTTTATTCGCGTTGGTATCGAGGGGAATGCTTGGGGATGGGCGCAACTCCGCGCTGGTTATGAAGTTGACCTAGAAAATAACCTCGATAACTCGGTGACAGGTGGCATTGGCATCAGTCCTTTTGATGTGATCAGTGTAGACCTAGCAGGGTCTTACGCTGGCGATAACCAGTTTGGCGCGGCGGCGAATTTAGCATTTACGTTTTGAATACGAATGCCAACCTAAATTCACTTAGGTTGGCATTGTTAACAACCATCCTATATCTCAATGTTTATCATTACTGACGTTTGGTGATGAACTGATAAAAACACGATCTCGCTACAAGTATCGAGATGTCTCCTACACTATTCTCAAGCAATAAATCCACAAACATTTCCTAGATATAAAGAGTGAGAAACATGATTAAGTTTCCAGATAATTTCCTTTGGGGTGGTGCCATTGCGGCAAACCAGGTAGAGGGGGCATACAACCTTGGGGGGAAAGGTTTATCAACATCAGATATGTTGCCAAACGGCATTCTAAGCCCGCATCAAACGCGTGAAGAACGAACGCCTGGCATCAAAGATCTTGCGATCGATTTCTACAATCGCTATCCAGAAGATATTGCCCTGTTTAAAGAGATGGGATTCACCTGCCTGCGCTTGTCCATCGCTTGGAGTCGTATTTTTCCTAATGGCGATGAGCTTGAGCCAAACGAAGAAGGACTGGCGTTTTACGACAAAATTTTTGATGAGCTGGCCAAACACGATATGCAACCATTTGTAACGCTTTCTCATTACGAGATGCCTTACGCCTTGGTTGAGAATTATGGTGGTTGGGGCGATCGTCGAGTGATCGAGTTTTTCGAGCGTTACGCTAAAACCGTGTTAGAACGCTACAAAGATAAGGTCAAACTGTGGCTTACCTTTAACGAAATCAACATGTCACTGCATGCGCCTTTTACGGGAGTGGGCTTGCAAGAAGACGCCAGTGAACAAGACATTTATCAAGCGATTCACCACCAGCTTGTAGCAAACGCGAAAGCGGTAAAACTGTGTCAGCAAATCGTACCAAACGGCAAGATTGGTAACATGCTGCTTGGCGCAATCAACTACCCATACACCTGCAACCCTGATGATGTGCTTGCTGCTATGCATGAAAACAATAAGTGGTTGTTCTTCGGTGATGTGCAGACTCGTGGTCAGTACCCAGGCTACATGAAACGTTACTTCCGTGAAAACGGCATTGAAATACAAATGGAAGCTGGCGACTTAGAAGAAATTGCATCGGCAAGTGTCGATTTTATTTCCTTCAGCTACTACGCAAGTGGCTGTGCGAGTGCCGATCCGCAACAAAAAGAAGTGGGTAACATCGTCGATAGCGTACCAAACCCATACCTTGAAAAGAGCCAATGGGGCTGGTTGATCGATCCAAAAGGCCTGCGCGTTTTGCTTAACTTCCTTCACGATCGTTACCAAAAACCGCTATTTATCGTCGAGAATGGCTTAGGCGCTCGTGATGAATTCGATGAAAACGGGGAAATCCAAGACGATTATCGAATCTCATACCTTAATGATCATTTGGTTCAAGCACACGAAGCGATTCTTGATGGCGTTGAGTTGATGGGCTTCACCAGCTGGGGGCCAATCGACTTGGTGGCTAACTCAACAGCCGAAATGAGCAAGCGTTACGGTTATATTTATGTCGATCGTCATGATGATGGGCATGGAACGCTAGAACGTAAACGCAAGAAGAGCTTCTACTGGTATCAAGACGTGATTCGTACTTCAGGCGGTTCATTGAAAAGCTAAGCCTGTTGTCTGGATATAAAGTGCGACTAGGCATTCGCCTAAACCATCAAGCCCTGCATTTGCAGGGCTTGAATTTTAAGGTGTTAATGCATTTAGAGATTAAACTGCAATCTCTCCACCGTCTTCACGTCGAATGACAACCGTCGCCGCTCTTGGGCGCACAGAAACACCAGCAGGCGTTTCTTCGGCGGCATCTTCACTGTATGGCCAGTTACCTGGGTGCTGAATATTCACAAACAATGATTTGTAATCAGGGCTGATAGTAAAGCCTGTCACTTCACAACCATTTGGTCCAACAAAGAAGCGTTTAAGCTCAGCTTGGTTATCTGCACCAATCACTGCTTGGTCACCATTCTCATCTGTTAGCTTAGATGGCACAACGGCCAACATTTGATCATTAGTGTAAGACGTAACTTCATCTGCGCCGTTATCGGTCTGAATCCACAAAATACCACGGCCATCAAACGCTAATCCGTCAGGGCTAGCAAACTGGTTTAGCTCATTCAGGCCAGAACGGTTGGTATCTGCATCACCATTTGCTGGCGAACCAAAGACAAAAATATCCCAAGTAAAGTCTGTAGCTGAGGCCCCTTCATCCCAACGAATAACGTGACCAAACTTATTGTTCAAACGTGGGTTCGCAGGATTGGTTTCATCAGTACGGCGCGTATTATTCGTCAATGTTAAGTAAACCGAGCCTGTGAATGGATCAACCGTACACCACTCTGGGCGATCCATTGGAGTTGCCCCAACGAGGTCAGCCGCGCCTGCCGTATTGATGATAATTTCAGCCAATGAGTTAAAGTGCTCCGCTAACGTACCACCAGATTTTGTTACGCTATCAAGCGTCAACGGCAACCAAGTACCTGTACTGTCTTCATTGAAACGCGCAACATAAAGTGTACCTTCGTCCATGTACTTATCGCCTGTCGCTAGGCGGTTTTCCGAGTTTGCATCTGCTGGATCCCACGCTGCCGCAGATTCAAATTTGTATAGGTACTCAAAGCGAGAGTCGTGACCAGAGTAGAATACCACTGGTTTGCCTTCTTCAAGCTTACCAAAAGTACAGCCTTCGTGACGGAAACGACCTAGTGCAGTACGCTTCTTCGCACGCGAGTTTTGCGTGTAAGGGTCAATTTCGACGATGTAACCGTGACCATTGGCTTCATTACGGTAATCATCCATTGCACTTGCTCCTGTTGGAGCCACATTAAAGCGAGAGAACTCATCGAGACGCTCTTCTGCATTTCCTGCAAGTGTTTCCCACAAGTAGCGTGTGCTTTGGTCATCAACACCAATGCGATCTTGTTCTTCTGTACGAGTCCCGGCGTTAACAAAGTAACCTGGCCAGTTCTCTTCACAAGTTAAGTAAGTGCCCCATGGCGTGTAGCCGTTGCCACAGTTGTTTAACGTACCACGTGCTTGGCTGCCATCTGGCGAGAAACGAGTGACGGTTAGTGACGTGTGCGCGACCGGGCCAGATAAGTCCATTGCTGTCGCACCAGTGTAACGGCGGTTTAGTGGATCGGTATCAACTAGCTTCCACATGTTGTCTTCAAGCTGAATACGAACCACTGATACGCCATGAGCGTTAATCTCTTTACGCACTTCATCTACAATGGTACGTACGCCATTTTCAACCGTCGGACCGTTTGGATGCAGCGCTGATGTATCAATGTACTCGTGGTTAATACATAGCAAGCCATCTGTGGTGCTATCGTTCAATGGGAAAAAATGCATGCCGTCATGGTGCATGCCTAGCGCATTTAACTGATCGGTACTGGTGTTGGTACCATCATTTTGCCATGCGCTGCCTTGTGCATTAAGTGGTGTTCCCCAAGGTACCAATACTTGTGCGGTGTAGCCTTGTGGAATTGAAACGGCGTCAGTGAGTGAGCCAGGGATAGATTCAAAGTTAAGAACGGCTTTAGATACGCCCGAGCCACTGCTTACTGTACTTCCTGAGTCAGACGAGTTACAACCAGCCAATCCGAAAGCACCAAACGCTGTCATCGCACTGATGCCTAAACCACCTTTCAGAATGCTGCGTCGAGATAGGCTCGCTTCTAATACTTCTTCAAATGGTTTGTTTTCACTTTGGTTATAACGCGTCGCGTCAAAGGTTTCCTTGCTCATTTTTACTTTCCCGATCTTATAGTTTAATTAATAAATAAGTGATTAGTTGAACGGCAAGAAGTTTGGAGAAGAAAAATGACAAAAGTGCTTAAAACATATGAAACTTGTGTTTCAGCAGTGCAGCAAACTCAGCAGCGTTACCAATTGATCAATTAAATTTTGGTCACATAATCACCAACTGTATCGCTTCATTCTGATTTTACTTGGGCTAAAGTGTGATAGAAGGTATAAGGTGTACGAATTCAAATCATCTACGAGAGATAATCATGAAATTAGACAAGATCGATAACAAGAGCCGTCGTATCCGTAAAAAGCTGTTCTTAGGTGAGTTCGCAATCCTAGGTTTCGAGATCAGCTGTGAAACAGACATCAACGACTTCGACCGTTACGATGCATTCGTTGATGACTTTATCGACTACATTGATGGGCTTGGCCTTTGCTTCGGCGGCGGTGGTCTAGAACTGTTTGAAGGCTTCCTATGCTCTACTGACCGTTACGGCAGTGCTACTGAAGAGCAAAAAGCACAAGTTATTGCATGGTTAGAAGCACGTCCAGAAGTGAAAAGCGCAAAAGCTGGCGACTTGGTTGACGCAAACTACCTGTAAGTAACAGAGTCATACTGACAATAATAAAAAGCTGGTCTCCGGACTGGCTTTTTTACTTTTGGAAGTGTGTGATAGTAAAAGTAGAGTGCTTGGAGGTTGTGCGGAGTGAATGTGATTGTGGCGTTTTTGAGCTGGCAATCAGCGGGAAACGGCGTTCCACTGCCAGCTCGTGCCTTTAGGTATCATTAACTATGATTTTTTAGCTGGTGCGTCTTTCGTGTCTTTCCAGTATTGAATACGCACACGATGTAGCTGAGCTCTTCTAGTCTTTTTCATAGTAAAATCCCTCATCTTATATAAGTAACGCTCCTTATGGAGCTTATTGTCTAAGGTCGAACCCCCTTCAATCTATAAGGGAACCAATTATTTAACCGTGACCAATTTCACAACATAATGATAATTACCGATTTCTTGCAGTCATCTTTGGCTAGTAAACGGCGTATTATCTCTCTGACACGGTTAACTTACTCACCAGATATGACAGAAAAATGGCAATCAAGTTCCCTATATTATCTGTCACTGAATCTTAATAATGATTCCTGAAAAATTTTGCAAGTAAGATATCAATTGCCCATCACTTTCAGCCGAGTAACTCTTTTCGCGTTCGTGATCGCAGTTGTGTGCGACCCAATTAAGGCTGGATTCGCTGCTGATATTGCTGACGGTACTCGCGTGGCGTAAGCCCTTTATACGTTTTGAAATGACGATTAAACAGGGCTTGGTTTCGATACCCTACTCTCTCAAACACAATTCCAATCGGCAAAGGCGTTGATTGCAGCAAATCTGCGGCATGATTGATCCGCAACTTCATTAGGCGTTGGCTAAACGGCTCTTTAAAGTGCTTTTGAAACAATCTTGTGACCGCACTGTCACTCAGTGATAAATGGTTCGCCAAGTTCGCGAGCGTCACTTTGCTAGCAAAGTGCTGTTCGAGATACGCGTTGACACTTGCCACTCGTTCTCTTTCCTGTAATTCGTGTTCACTCATCGATAAGTAAGAGTGAGTCATAAGTGTTTTCGCCCCTTCATCGTGAGCAATCAGAGACAAAACATGAAGAAATCTCGATAGTTGCTCCATTGCAGGAAACGTCATGAGCTCATGTAGAAGATCCACAACGTGCTGAGCTGTCCGCTCAGAAAAAACCACACCTTTGTTGGCCGCCTTTAAAAGCGGATCAAGCTTTCTAAGCTCTGCGCAATAGAACATCAAATTGGCAATCCACTCACGCTTAAACCAGATCACATGAGTCTCGCACTTGCTCTCGACCAATGTGGAGTGAATAGAGTGAGGCACACCTGGAGCGATCAATAGCATTTGGTTGTGAGTCACTTCTAATTCGTGATGACCAATATGCAAACTGCCAGTGAAGTGGCGATGGATGACTAATTCAAACACATCATCGTGAAAATGGAGATCGT
Source organism: Vibrio sp. VGrn 2 (assembly GCF_009361695.1). Lineage (NCBI taxonomy): Bacteria > Pseudomonadati > Pseudomonadota > Gammaproteobacteria > Vibrionales > Vibrionaceae > Vibrio > Vibrio sp. VGrn 2. Next base: position 245,374 of record NZ_RBWD01000006.1, read on the forward strand.
ACTCTTTTTCTGGCTCATCAATGCGACGATAGCGCCAAGAAAAACCTGGTCTTTGCGGTACTTTTTCGATGTGTGCCATTGGCTACTCCACAAAATAGTATTGTTTCACGCTCAAATAATATCAGTATTGCCAGCTTAATCTTCATCACGCCGAAATAGTATTGATATTAAGCGGCATACTATCAACTTTGTGTCGTCACGCTCCTTATTGTTGCCTTGAAAGACAAGATAACTAAGGAGGCTTTCATGAGTCACTTCACTGTCAAGCTACGCCAAGTCCTGCACAAAACACGTGATGAATGGGCAACATTCGCCATCAAAGAAATGGAAATTCCACCTAATACTATCGCCAAATTTTATGGCTACAAATCGAGTTGTGATCTTGAGCAAATTCTTAAACAGGATGAAAACGACGCCAATTCGGACATTTGCTCGACACCACGTGCGAGATCTCTCACAAGCAATGTAAGCAAAACGACCATCATTGACTAAGATAAAATCGAAAAGTCAGTATAAGTTATTGAAAATTATCACTTATACCATTTCAAACAATATTCGCTGCCAAAGTTTTTTTACCTAGCTAATTGAGAGTAATCAGCAAAACATCAATACTGATTGTGTCGACAGGATGTTGGCGGGAACAGGAAAAAAACCTAATGGACTAGGTATCTTCAGGATGAAGATTTGGTAGCTTAGGATGAGTTATCAGCAAGGATGTAGTTAAGCTCTAGGATAGAGTTCGCCCGTCAGGATGATAGGCAAGAATGGACACCGCTAGGAAGGCGATGAACAAGGAACTCGGTTAAAGGACTTAGCCACAATCAAGGATAGATGCAGGGAGCACCTATAGTAGCCGGATTGCTGCGAAAGAGAATAAGCCCCGTCTGGGAAACCAGGCGGGGTTTTATTTTGTCTGCTATTTATTATTCACGAGGCACCCGATTCTCTTGCGTCGATTTATTTCGTGCCGTGCTATCATTTTCTCTACGTCTTTCAGCAAGCTCACAGCAAATCTCACATTATGCTTAATCCTGTTTGGTTACATACATTTAAGACATTGATTGAAGTCGGTCATTTCACACAAACGGCAGAAAAACTTTTTATGACCCAACCTGGTGTCAGCCAACACATCAAAAAGTTAGAGCAAAGTTGTCAGCATGCGCTGATCAAACGTGAAAACAAAAGCTTCGAATTAACAGAGCAAGGTCGGATTGTTTACGCCTACGCGCTGGAGTTAGAAGAAAGAGAGAAAGCGTTGCTCGAAGAACTCAGTTTTGATGATGCATTTTCAGGTCACTGTAAACTGGCCTGTTCTGGCGCAATGGCATTGATGCTGTATGGCCCTCTTTTAGAAAAGCAAAAACAGCACCCAGGCTTATCGCTGCATTTAGAAGCCGCACCCAATCACTCGATTCTCAATGCAATAACGGAAGGGAGCATTGATATTGGTATCGTAACTGATGTTCCTCACAAAGGTTTATTTCACAGTGAAAGAATTGGTAAGGAGCAGTTGTGCTTAGTCCTACCTAATCAATACCGCGAAAAGCAGATAACACCACAACTCTTGCACGACTGTGGTGTCATTGCCCATCCTGATGCCAAGCACTACATGACGCTGTTTTTTGACCAATGCGCGGAACAAGAGCTCCAAGAAATTAAGATGAGCGATTTACCATTATCCGGCTACGTGAATCAATTAAGCCAAATATTACTACCTGTGAGTAAAGGACTCGGCTTCACCGTGCTGCCTCAAAGTGCTGTCGACAACTTCCCACAAAAAGATACCTTGCACATCGCACAACTGAAAAACACCGTGTGTGAAGAGTTATTTTTAGTTCGCAAACGCAGTCGTGTTCTGCCACTGCGCTATCAAACAATTAAAGATGTGTTATTGGACGTCATCACAAACTCAAAACAAACTACAGAATAGCCTAACGTTTTAAACTCGTTGTAATCCGTTTGCTTAAAAAAGCCCACAGACAACTTCCAGCTTACAACGCTGGGAATGCCCGATGATTCAACAAATTATTTTTGTCGTAACGACGAGTTTTTTTCGTTTTCTTCTCGCGAGAAAAAAACCTAAGGTGCGCACCTCTAACGAAGTGGTTGTCCAACCACACATCTAAATCGTTGAAGTCAGTAGGTAATATCACCTAAATATCACATACCTGCTGCATTCTATACTCTATACTTATATTTTTAATTTGGTACTGACTTACTAAGGAATTGCCATGCGTATTGCTATTCTCTCTCGTAATGAGAATTTATATTCAACCATGCGCCTAAAACAGGCAGGTGAAGAGCGTGGACATCAAGTAGACGTCATCGATACTCTGCACTGTTATATGGACATTACGAGCAACAACCCTAAGATCCGCTATAAGGGTGAAGAATTGCCACAATACGACGCTGTGATTCCTCGCATCGGTGCATCCATCACATTCTACGGTACCGCGGTTGTACGTCAGTTTGAAATGATGGGCACATTTTGTGTCAACGAATCGGTCGCGATCAGCCGCTCTCGTGACAAATTACGCTCGTTGCAACTGTTATCGCGTAAAGGCATCGGCTTGCCGCGCACTGGCTTTGCTCACCACCCTGATAACATTCAGGACGTGATCAAAAATGTTGGTGGCGCACCTCTAGTGATTAAATTACTAGAAGGTACTCAAGGCATCGGTGTTGTGCTTGCTGAAACCAACAAAGCGGCAGAAAGCGTGATCGAAGCATTCATGGGGTTGAAAGCAAACATCATGGTGCAAGAGTTCATCGAAGAAGCTAAAGGCGCAGACATACGTTGCTTTGTTGTCGGTAATAAAGTGATTGCAGCGATGAAGCGCCAAGCGAAAGAAGGCGAGTTCCGCTCTAACTTACATCGCGGCGGCTCTGCACAGTTAGTGCGACTAAGCAAAGAAGAGCGCGCTACTGCGATTAACGCGGCAAAAGTCATGGGGTTAAACCTATGCGGTGTAGATATCCTTCAATCTAAAAACGGCCCAGTGGTAATGGAAGTGAATTCTTCACCAGGTCTTGAAGGTATCGAGCTCGCTACAGAAAAAGACGTTGCTGGTATGATTTTCGACTTTATCGAGAAAAACGCAAAACCACACGCAAACCGTACTCGTGGTAAAGGTTGATAATTGTTTGAGTGAGAGCCTGCTCAGTAGGCTCTCGTATTACTCATCGCTAGGATGACACTATGAATCAGAAAATGATCATTGGGAACGCCGAAGCTATTTGCTTACCTGAGTTAGGGATTACTCACCTTGAAGCGCGCATTGATACGGGCGCACAAACCTCTTCATTGCATGTAGATAACATTGATTGCTTTGAAAAAGATGGTCAGTCTTACGTTGCATTCGATCTACACCCGGATGTTTATCATTTAGAACAAGTGGTTCGCTGCACAGCGAAGCTAAAGGCAAACCGTAAAGTGAAATCTTCAAACGGTACCTTTGAGCATCGCTGCGTTATCACTACCATGCTGCGCATGGGTGACAAACAATGGCCAATCGACATTACGTTGACCAACCGTGAAAAAATGACTTACATGATGTTGTTAGGTCGTCAGGGCATGGCAGACAAAGTGCTGGTCGACCCTAGCCAATCTCACTTATTGGCATCTTAACCCCGTAGCTTCAGATGAGTGATCGAACGTTTTTGTTGAGCATCACTCGTCTGGCTTTATCTTCGCCTACTTCCTACGAAATAGCGCAAACAACAATCCCTTCGCTTTAACCTTTGTGACGCGCCAATGGGTCATCGGCTTAGTCGGCGCAGTATGCAGAATGTGCTGATACGCTTTCTCATCAAAAGTCACCTCTCCCCCGTGCGCCAAAAGCAAACATTGCGGATCCATCTCAAACACACGCTTTAATGATTGGCGATATTGGTTTGGATGAAATATGGGAAACGGCGCAATCAGGTGTTTCTTAACTTGCACCATCAAATCCGCCACATACAATACATCTTGTTCAGAATGATAAACCGACAAATCTCTATCGGTATGTCCCTGCGTTTCTAGTACCTGCCAATCATCAAACCCCGGAATACACTCTCCATCGATGAGTTCGATATCTGGCTTTAACTTGCGCGAATACCACAGGTTTTGCTTTGGTTTACGCATCCGATTCGCCATCCAGCGTGCTAACATCAAATCGGTCAAATGCATTAGCCAACCATCTACACCGCTATACCATTGGCTCTCTCGCTTTGCGGCCAATAGTTTACATCCAGTTAAATCACGCAGTTTGTGCGCGCCACCAGCGTGGTCTGGATGCATGTGAGTTACAACGACCAACTTTAGGTCAGAAAAAGGACGATGGAGTTGATGTTCAATAAAATCTTTAAGGTGAGGAATATCTGCTCGACTTGCACCATCAAGCAACATTAATTTATCGGGATATTCGGCGAGATACATGGTCTGAATGTATCCCTGAATTCTGTGCAGCTGCAAAATATGTCCTTATTTGAGTGAGATTTTTCATGACCGCTTCCATGCTGGTCAGACCAACTATAACAGCTGAATGGACGCACTGGTAAACAAATGTTCACATCAGCGCACGACAAGAAATCATAATCGAGATGATAGATTTTAATCATTAGACTCAGCGGCACTTTTATCCGTTAATGCGCGCACACGGAGTTCGTGTCAGGGTATGAGGTTAATACCTCATGATTTGCTTTTTTGTACTTTTCCTTCTAATTAATTAAGGACTTAAGTACATTTTTGTGAGAATCGAGTTGGAAAAAGCAACTAAATTAGACCGCATCCGCGCGGACTACAACGTTCACTACTGGAGCCAAGGTTTCTACGGTATTGATGACCAAGGCGAGGTTTACGTATCACCTCGTAGTGATCGTGCACATCAAATCCCTTTCAGTGCCATTGTAAATGAGCTAGAAGCGCAGCAGTTAAATCTGCCTGTATTAGTGCGCTTCCCGCAAATCGTGCACCAACGTGTGCATGGAATTTGCCACGCTTTCAACCAAGCAATTGAAGAATACCAATATCCAAACAAATACCTGTTGGTGTACCCAATTAAAGTAAACCAACAACGTGAAGTGGTGGATGAAATTCTAGCGAGCCAAGCTCAACTAGAAACCAAACAGCTTGGTCTTGAAGCAGGTAGCAAGCCAGAATTGTTGGCAGTACTTGCATTGGCTCAACAAGGCAGCTCCGTGATCGTGTGTAACGGCTACAAAGACCGTGAGTATGTGCGTCTTGCACTGATCGGTGAAAAGCTGGGCCACAAAGTATTCATCGTACTAGAGAAGCTTTCTGAGCTGGATCTGGTGCTAGAAGAAGCGAAAAGCTTGGGCGTAAAACCGCGCCTTGGTTTGCGCATTCGCCTCGCCTCTCAAGGTGCAGGGAAATGGCAAGCAAGTGGCGGTGAAAAATCGAAGTTCGGTTTGTCTGCATCGCAAGTGCTTAGCGTTATTGAACGTCTGAAACGCGAAGGCAGCCTAGATGCGATGCAACTGGTTCACTTCCACCTGGGTTCACAGATGGCAAACATCCGTGACGTACGTAATGGTGTGAATGAGTCTGCACGTTTCTACTGCGAACTGCGCGCACTGGGTGCAAACATCGAATACTTCGATGTGGGCGGCGGTTTGGCAGTCGACTACGACGGCACACGCAGCCAATCATCGAATTCGATGAACTACGGCCTTGCAGAGTACGCACGTAATATCGTCAACACAGTGGGCGACGTGTGTCAGCAATACGAACAACCGATGCCAGTGATCATTTCAGAATCCGGTCGTTCACTGACAGCGCACCACGCTGTGTTGATTTCTAACGTAATTGGTACAGAAACGTACCAACCGGAAGAAGTGTATGAACTTGGCGAAGATGCTCCACTTTTGCTACAAAACATGTGGCGAAACTGGGAAAACTTACAAGATGGTACAGACGCTCGTGCGTTAATTGAGATCTACAACGATACCCAAAGTGATTTGGCAGAGGTACACTCTCAATTCGCAACTGGTGTGCTTAACTTGGAGCAACGTGCGTGGGCAGAGCAACTGTCACTGCGCATTTACTTCGAACTAAGCCGCAAGATGAGCACTAAAAATCGCTTCCACCGTCCGATTCTGGACGAGTTGAGTGAACGTCTTGCAGATAAGTTCTTCGTGAACTTTTCTCTCTTCCAATCTCTACCAGATGCTTGGGGTATTGATCAGGTGTTCCCTGTTCTGCCACTTTCTGGCCTTGGCGATGCGGAAGAGCGTCGTGCGGTAATGTTGGACATCACCTGTGATTCTGATGGCGCGATCGATCACTACGTTGATGGTCAAGGCATCGAGAGCACGCTACCTGTACCAGCTTGGAGCAAAGACAAACCATACCTAATGGGCTTTTTCCTAGTAGGCGCATACCAAGAAATCCTTGGTGACATGCACAACCTATTTGGTGACACCCACAGTGCAGTAGTCAATGTTGATGAACACGGTCAATTTGAGATCAGTTACATCAATGAAGGTGATAGTGTAGAAGACATGATGCGCTACGTTCATATCGACGTGGATGCGATTCGTGACAATTACAAACAATTGGTTTCCCAAAGAGTTGAAGCCAATGAACAAGCACAAATCCTAGCAGAACTAGAACAAGGTCTAGCGGGATACACCTATTTAGAGGACTTCTGATATGAATGATTTGTTTACTAAAACCGATTATTCGCTTTACTCCAACTCTATGTCGTTTTTACGTCTACCGTACATTCGTAATCCGGTATCGGCAGACGCAGACGTTGTGGTGCTAGGGGTTCCTCTGGACATGGCTACATCTGGTCGTCCAGGCGCACGCATGGGGCCAGATGCGATTCGCCGTGCCTCAGTCAACTTGGCATGGGAAGGTAAGAAGTTCCCGTGGGACTTCAACGTATTGGATAAGCTGAAAGTGATCGACGCGGGTGACCTCGTGTTCGATTGCGGTGATGCGGAAGATTTCACTTACCGTCTAGAGGCGGCAACCAGTGAAATTCTAAAAAGCGGTAAAACCATGTTGGGATTGGGCGGTGACCACTTCATCACACTGCCTATCCTGCGTGCCTACGCGAAGCATCATGGTCAAATGGCTCTGATTCACTTTGATGCTCATACGGATACCTACGCAAATGGCAGCTCATACGACCACGGTACGATGTTCTACCATGCGCCGAAAGAAGGTTTGATCTCTGCGAAGAACTCAGTACAAATCGGTATTCGTACTGAATACAAACAGCAAGATCACGGCTTCAATGTGATTAATGCGATGCAAGCGAATGACATGTCGGTGAACGAGATCTTAGAAGAGATTCGTCGCACCGTCGCAGACAAGCCAGTGTATGTTACTTTTGACATCGACTGCTTGGATCCAGCCTTCGCACCAGGAACAGGTACACCCGTTTGTGGTGGCTTGAACTCAGACAAAGCACTGAAGATCATTCGTGGCTTAGCCGGAATGAATATTGTGGGTATGGATGTTGTAGAAGTATCGCCTCCGTACGACCACAGTGATGTTACCGCATTAGCGGGAGCAACCATCGCGCTAGAAATGCTTTACGCATACGCATCTGGCCGCGAATAAACATAATCATTTCTAAGGGAGCTTCGGCTCCCTTTTTGTTCATGGTGCCTTCTCCAGTCTTTTCTTCGTTCGAACCATGTCTTGCTCTGGCTAATCAAAACAATTCTTCTCCCCTCGATTTTAACCATAAAAACCAATGACCTATAAGTGGGTTTACATTCACAACAAATAAGAGATTTAACGTAATTCAACAAAGAAAAGCAGCCTATTTCCGAATGCAAATTCAGATTAGTTTTTCTAATGCATATTATAGATTTTTATCTTGCTCAACTTCACACTTTTCGATTGCTAATTGTACACGCAAAGACTAATATCTCGCGCAAATAGCCCCGTAACACCAAAAGTCTGTTGGCACTCTGCATTAGAGCGCTAAGGGTTTTTACGTCTTAAATTTTTTGGAGAGATACGCAAATGTCTGCTTCGTTTCCATTAGCGAAACTTACCTTTTTAATCGCAATATTGACTGCCGTGGGTCAAATGACCCAAACAATGTACGTGCCTTCAATCGGTCATATGGCGGGTGAGTTTTTGGTGTCTGCGTCATCACTTCAAGCTGTGATGGCTTGTTACCTAATTCCATATGGCTTATCGCAATTCGTGTACGGTACGCTATCGGACCGCTTAGGTCGCAAGCCAATCATCATAGCAGGCCTACTTATCTACATCGTAGGTACATTGGTGGCGCTCTTTGCACACCAATTTGAATGGTTCTTGATTGGTAGTTTCATCCAAGGTTTAGGTATTGGCTGCGGTGGTGCGATGTCACGTACTCTGACTCGCGACTGCTTTGAAGGTTCTGAGCTACACAGAGCAAATAGCTTAATCAGCATGTGTGTGATTTTCTCACCATTGTTGGCTCCCGTACTTGGCGGCTACTTAACCGAAGCGTTTGGCTGGCGCTCTAGCTACCTATTCTTAGCGTTGTTTGGCATTGCAGTGGTGATTACCATGATGACCAGCATGATGGAGACGCTACCAAAAGAGAAACGCAAGTTCGAACCAGTAGCCAAAAGCTACAAACACGTTTTATCAGATCGCCGCTTCCAAGGCTTTTTGATCTGCCTAGTTGCGACGTTTGCTGGCGTAGGTGTGTTCGAGGCAGCAGCTGGGGTATTGCTAGGTGGTGTATTGGCATTACCAGCGACCACGGTAAGTTTACTGTTTATCTTACCGATCCCGGGTTACTTGGTGGGTGCCGGCTTATCTAGCTACATCGCGCAGCGTCGCTCTGAGCGTCGTGCTTTAAATGTGGGCTTGGTATCGATTTTTGTTGGCTCTGCTATTGTGCTCATCCCTGGCTTGTTTGGTTTAACCACGGCGTTAACGCTGGTTGGTGGCGCAACCGTGTACTTTTTGGGTGCGGGTATCCTATTCCCAGCAGCAACAACCGGAGCAATTGCGCCATTCCCATATCATGCAGGAACAGCTGGCGCGACATTGGGTGGCATGCAAAACTTGGGAGCAGGTATTGCGACCTTGCTTGCATCACTATTTCCAGCGCATAACCAGATGCCACTAGGTGTTTTGATGATGGCAATGTCGGTAATTGCAATGCTTGGGCTCATGTGGGTAAATCGAGCGCACAACCACTCAAACGAAGTGCCGCAAGTCATCTGATCATTATCGACTAACGTTCAAAATCCAAAAGGGACACACTAAACTAGTGTGTCCCTTTTTTCATATCACACTATATCGATTTACCGATGAGAATGATTTAACTTTCGAATTGATATTTGTTAAAAATAACAGCTGCTTACACAATGTGTTTTCAGCTCCCTTCAAATTGAGTAGCCAACTCGGAAATATTGAGAATTCTCACTTTTTCGGCACACCCCATAACAAAGAATGGACAACTGAAAACCACTAACGAAATGAAAGCCCAGCCCTCAGGATGAGGCCACTTGGGTGTACAATAAGGATAAAAACAGATGCGTTTCACTTTAACTACGTTGGCCGTCTCGGCCGCGCTTGTCACCGGATGCAGCAATCAAGGAACCCCCAGCATGACTCAATACTCCCAATCACAGATCGTTGCTCAACAAACTCAAGCTCCGGTTGCGAAAAAAGTCCCTCACGCGATGACTATTCATGGTGATACTCGCGTTGATAACTACTACTGGATGCGTGACGACGAGCGTAAAGATCCGGAAATTTTGCAGCACCTAGAACAAGAAAATCAGTACGCAGAAACCGTTCTCAAGCACACTGGAGCTCTTCAAAATGAGCTATTTAAAGAAATTAAAGGTCGCATAGCAAAAGACGACAACTCCGTTCCTGTACGTAAAGGCAACTACTTCTACTCAAGTGAAGTGACCGGAGATAACGAATACGAAGTTCACCTTCGAGCTAAAGACTTTGCAGGCAAAGACAAGCAAGTCATTTTAGATGTCAATGAACTTGCAAAAGAACATGAGTTCTTCAGTATTGACGGCTTGTACGTTAGTCCGAATGAAAACTTACTAGCGTATGGCGAAGATACATTAAGCCGCCGCGTTTACACTCTTAAGATCAAAGACCTGAAAACAGGCAATTACCTACAAGATGAAATCGAAGGCGCCTCAAGCGCGATTGCATGGCAGAACGATAACAACGCCTTTTACTACATCAAAAAAGATCCACAGACCTTGCTGGGCTACCAAGTGTATCGTCATGTTTTAGGCACGCCACAAAGCAGTGATGAGTTGATTTTTGAAGAAACCGACAGCGCCTATTACACCTCACTAAGCAAAAGCAAAGATGGCGAAGATATTTATATCTGGCATTCCAGTACAGAAACCAGCGGCGTCTCCATCATCGATGCGAACAACCCTAAAGCAAAGGCGAAGCCTTTTTATCCTCGTGAAAATGGCATTGAATACAGCATTTCTAAGCTAGGCGATTGGTATTACATTTATACCAACTATCAAGCCGTGAACTTCCGTTTGATGAAAGTTAAGCAAGAAGAGATGCACGATCGCTCTAAGTGGCAAGACGTGATTGCCGCAGACGACAACACTCAACTTGTCGACTTCGAGCTATTCGATGATCACCTCGTCTATGAGCAGCGCTCTAACGGCCTAGCAAGCGTCACTGTACGTCAGCTCTCAACAGGAAAAGAATTCCCCCTCACATTTAATGACGATGCGTTTGCAGCCTATTTGACAGGTAACCTAGAGCTGGATAACGAGAAAGTTCGTATTTATTACAGCAGTTTAACCACTCCAGGAACCTACTACGATTTCGATCTAAAAACGGGCGAGTCAGAAATCATGAAGCAAACACCTGTACTTGGTGATTTTAATCCTGACAATTACCAATCAGAACGCATTATGATTACAGCCCGTGACGGTAAAGAAGTACCCGTTTCTTTGGTGTATCGTAAAGACTTATTTAAGAAGGATGGTACGAATCCACTCTACCAATATGGTTATGGATCTTATGGTGCAACCATTGAGCCAACTTTCCGCTCGACACGTTTGAGTCTATTAGACCGCGGCTTTGTTTACGCCATCGCTCACATTCGTGGATCTGAAATGCTTGGCCGTCCTTGGTATGAAGATGGTAAAAAACTGACCAAGCAAAACACATTCAATGACTTTATTGATGTGACTAAAGGTTTGGTTGAACAAGGCTATGGCGCGAAAGATAAAGTCTTCGCTGTTGGTGGCTCTGCAGGTGGTCTCTTAATGGGGGCTGTCATCAACCAAGCACCAGAACTGTATCGCGGTATCGGCGCTCATGTTCCGTTTGTGGACGTGGTAACCACCATGCTCGATGAATCAATTCCATTGACCACCAATGAATATGATGAATGGGGTAACCCAAGTAACAAAACATACTATGACTATATGTTGAGTTACTCGCCTTACGACAACATCAAGGCACAAAACTACCCGAACATGTTGGTAACGACTGGCTTGCACGACTCTCAAGTGCAGTACTTTGAACCAATGAAGTGGGTCGCCAAACTTCGTGAAATGAAGACTGACGATAACGTCTTGTTGTTCAAAACCGATATGGAAGCCGGACACGGCGGCGCATCTGGTCGATTTAAACGCTTAAAAGAAGATGCGCTAGAGTATGCGTTCTTTCTCGATTTACTCGATAAAAAATAATCGTTTCAATTGAACTGTATCTCTAACAACAAAAATGCCCGCAGTTGCGGGCATTTTTTATAGACGCGCTCTCTAAACAGAGAGTTGGGGTACCTAAGCACATCATTACCAGTGTCTCTTATAGCCAACGGAAAGCAGAAAGAAAAACGCCTACTCACAACGAGTAGGCGTTAACACAATAAATGTGTTTAGGCAGTAGAAACTGGCCTATTTATTAGAAGTAGTAACGAGCACCTAGAGTCCAGTAGTCGTTCTCTTCGCTAGTGTAATCGTTACCTAGGTCAAACTGGTAAGCAGCAAACGTTACGAAAGCAGGAGTTACAGCGTACTCTGCTTGTAGCGCAGTTTCGCTTGAAACTGTCTTGTTGTCTTCTTCGTCTTCTACGCCTTCGTAGTTAACGCTGAATGTCCAATCGTTCACGCCGTATGCCAAAAGAGCTTCAATTTGAGAAGTCTCTTTACGCATCTCGTAGAAGTAATCGTTCATACCGTATACTACTGCTGCGTATAGACCTGAACCGTACTGACCGTAGTTTACAGAGAATAGGTGTGATTCAGCGTTCTTAGTACCTAGAGTCGCGTTTTTAACATCACCGCCGCTGTATACGTAGCCTAGGCCAAAGCCAGCTACAGAACCGCTCAGTGCAACTTGACCACGTTGCTCGTATGTTGTTGCATCTGAAGTTTGCTCACCTTGCCAACCTAGACCTAGGTTGAAAGCAAAGCCTTCACCAAATTCAAAACCTTTACGGTAGCTAAGCATTTTATCAGCACGAGCTGAGCCTAGGTTGCCGTGGTTGTCGTACAAAAAGTCGTTCGCAAACGCGATTGGTAGATCCGCAACACCAGCGACATCGTAGTAAGGTGACCATTGAGTACCTGCAACAAGGCGACCGTACTGCTCGTGAGTTGCACCGATGTAACCTAGACGAGTTTTGAATGACTGTTCACCACCATTTAGGTAGTTAAGCGCCCATTCGCCTTTAGCGTCGATAGTGATACCGTTGCCAATGTCTTTCTTACCCGCGACGTTAATACGTGGAGACACTTGATGAACTTTCACATCTTCCTCGTAGTACTCACCCACGCCAACTGAAACGTGACCGCCGATCGATAAAGATGTACCATCGCTGTTATAAACTTCTGCTGCGAAGGCCTGTGAACCACATGCTAGTGCCGCCACTGCAACGGCTAGAGTTTTCATTTTCATTGTTAACATCCGTATAGTTGTTTGTACCGGTTCGCTTAGAGACAGATTAAATCCGAATCAATCGCAACGAACACATAACAAAGTAGTAATGAAATAGAAATGAAACAAACACTTTCTTATGCAACCAGTGGTATTAATGCTCACGTTTTGAGCTAAGTCACAAAAAAATAGGGAACTTTTCATTCCCCATCATAAAATCTGTGGCTTTTTACGTGTCACATCTCCCAACGTGCGAGTGGCTTCTCAGTTTTGATACCCTTACTGCCCCAGCGGTCAATAACATCAATTTGCAGTATACGACTCGGTTTAATAAGCGATATCAAGGTTTTCGACGGTCGTTTATCCGTCACTAACCATAGCGTTTTATCTTGTTCAAACTGAGCTTTTAAAGATAATTTGTCTTCTTCTGTCCACTCGAGTTCTGGCTTAAATTCGCGCCCAACCACAAACAATTGGTTGCCAGAGGCAAAGTCCTCTAATGACTCACTCAACAGTACCACTGAATCGATGCCTTTATCGAAGATCTCTGCCTGTTGTTGGTTGATCAGTTCACGCACATTGAGCATAAGAGCCTGTTGATTCGTTTGAATCGCCTTTTGGTGTTCAGGATATACACGTTGTAGATCCTCTCCAACAATGCCCGCCATTCGGATTAAGTTTGTAGGGTTCAGCCATGCGTACTTCGATGTTGACCCGTTTTCCAATGTCAGTACTGCAACTCCTTGAGCTCTAGGAGAAATGGCCTGCGATGCATCGATTTCAATCAAGTGAATGTTGCCCTGTCGAGCGTAAACATAAGTCGGGTCTTGTTTCCAAATCGCACCAAGAGTAATAGCAACCGTCGCGGCTTGACCCGCTTGCTTAACTTGCTCTGTACCTTTATTTGCGAACCAGTTTTCAAGACGCTCAACGCCGTAACGCTTTGGAGGCAGATACTGAGTCTCTATCCCTGTACCTTTCATGAGTTGCTCAGACAACATGTACGTGACGGGAGTGCTGGTTAAAATGTCTTTGGCGCTTGCCAACGATGGAAGTGTCGTCGCTATAACCAAACCAAAAGTTATCGCTAATTTTTTTATCTTCATGTTCATTACTTTATAAAAAGGGTTACGCTTTTTGGATAATTCGGTAAACCGTTGCTGTTAGGAAAAAGGCCGCAGAAACAATGATGATGGATGCGCCTGATGGCACTGGTAGCTCAAGCTCCATCGGCAGTATGGTTCCGACTAAACACGCAATGGTTGCCAATAAAGAAGAAAGGAGAACGAAACTGCCCATGCGTTTAGTCAATAACCTAGCCGTTGCACCAGGAATCAGTAGCAATGCACCAACCAATACCGCGCCAATAATCTTTACCGCGGCGATGGTGACCAAGGTGATCATCATGACAAATAAGTAATCATAAAAGCTGGTATTAAAGCCGCGTACACGTGCAATATCCGGGCTGATACAAGTCAGCAAAATGCGGTTAAACGTAGGAATAAGAAGCAGTAATATGATCAAACAACTGATCGCTAAAATAAGGATATCGTTGTCCGTCACAGTCAAGATCGATCCGAACAACACGTTCTCCAACATGTGAATGTTGATCTTACGAGCGACGTACATTAACAGCGCAGCACCAACCGCTAACGCTAGTGCAAGAAAAACCCCAACCAGTGTATCGTAAGGTACATTGGTACGATTACGAACAAAGTGAAGCAACAGCGCAAAAATCATACAAAAGCTAAACAAGCCGATGATCGGATTCTCTGGCGGCTCACCGAGCAACACACCAATCGCGATTCCGGTAAGCGCAGCGTGCCCAACCGCTTCAGAGAAAAAAGCCAGTCGCTTGGCGATGACTAATGTCCCAAGACCACCAAGTAATGGTCCTAATATCAACGCAGCCACAATTGCGTTCACCATGAAGGCATAAGAAAAGCTATCGCTTAACCATCCAGCTTCAACGCCGCTAACCGCTAACTCTCGTAACCAATCCATTATGCAGCCTCCACTTTTGCTGTGTAGTGCCTAAATAATGTTTCTATACGATCAGGGCTTAGCACATCTGAATGGTGACCTGACGCCACAATTTGACGATTTACGACATGGACCTGAGCATCTAAACGGCGCACTGCGGTCACGTCATGGTGTACTGCCAGTACCGTTTTGCCTTCTCCAACGACTTCATGAATCAAACCTTCAAGATACCGAACACCTTGCTCGTCCATACCAGTTGTAGGTTCATCTAAAACCAATAAATTGGGCTCATCCAGTAAAGCTTGCGCAAACAAAACACGCTGTTGCTCACCGCCAGAGAGTTGCCCCATACGACGATCGCAACGCGTTGCCATGCCCACGCGATCCAGCTGGGCCAGGGCATGTTGAGTTTGTTTAGTTTTACGTCGCCAAAATAGAGGGATACGGGTTTGATTAAGCAGCACAAAATCCATCACGGTTAACGGGAGGCTTGCCTCGAACATCGCCTTTTGTGGTACATATCCTATCTTACCCGATGCAGCTGATTGCTCTGGCCAATTGAGTGCAATGTTTCCCGAAAATGGTGTTAGCCCAAGTATCGAACGAAGCAAAGAGGTTTTCCCACCACCATTCGGCCCCATGATAACGTGGCATTTAGCGCTCTCGAATTCAGCGCTGATGTTCTGCAAAATAATATTGTCGGCGTATTTTAGGCCCACGTTACTAAAGGAAACGGAAGGTCCAGTCATTACGCCTTTTCCCCTGCTCGCTTGCTCGCAACAAACTTCATTGCCTCAATGAGCGTTTCCACGTTATCTCGCATCTCAAGTTCGACTTTATCAGCCTCATACTCACCGTGAGTCATGTGAGAAAAGCGATAAAGCTGCACCCCAGTCGCCTCTTCGATGGTATCAACAAAACGGTTCGGCATATTGAGCTCATAAAACAGCACATCAATACCCGATTCACGAATTTTCTCAATCGTTTCCTGCAACTGACTGGCACTTGGTTCAACACCATGAGCAGGCTCAATGACAGCTGCGACGTCAACACCAAATTCCTGAAGGATATAACCGTAAGCATTATGGGTTGTCGCCACCTTCATACCAGCCGTGTCCAACTCTCCAAGAGACAACATTGCATCACGCTTCATCAGGCGGAAAGTTTTCGCGTATTTACGAGCATTTTGGCGATAAAAAGTAGCGTTGTCTGGGTCCAGTTTACTTAGCTCACTCGCGATGGTGTAAACCTTTTGAATAGTGGTCGATAGACCAACAAAGGTGTGAGGGTTCACTGCACCTTGACCAACTGACTGCCCCATCGCCGGTAACAGAGGCACTTCTTTGTTTGCTTCGATAACCACGAGATCATCACGCTGAGAGGCTTTGATCACTTTCAGTGCAAAATCGTCATGACCAATACCATTGATCACTATCGCATCCATTTCATTCAAACGCTTAAGATCATTGGGTTGCGGTAAATAGTTATGAGGGTTAAAACCAGCATCGACCAGAGGAATGATGTTCGCCTTGTCATCAACAACAGCTTTGACATAGCTGTAATAAGGTTGAAGCGTAATACCAATACTGAGTTTATCGGCAGCAAAGCCAGTAGAAGACACCGTCAATAACACGGTGGCTGTAAGAATACGACGTAAAAGAGAGCGTTTGATCATAGTAGTTATCAATTATGTTGTCTTAATGGGCGTGAGAATGGGAAGAAGAGGAATCTGACAGAACGATTTGTTGCCAGCCATGCTGGCGGCGTTTTGCTAGATCGCTTAGTACCTCCGCATTTAACGATCGGCTAGAATCACTAAACCAAATATCAGCTTGAGAGCCACGGCTATCCAGAAGCATAGAGGCAGAACCTTGGGCATTTTTCTTCATGCCAATGTAGACTCCGTCATCGATTCGTTTCCACTGATGAGACCCTTTGCGCTTCCAATTTTGGTCTTTTACGAATGGAGCAATCCAAAGCGCCTCCATGTCAGAGACCTCAGGCCAAGTTCCAGTTTCTAGCTGCAAATCACGAATCTCTTCATGAGCAAGCTTAAGTTCAGCGATCAAACCCAACTCGTTTTGATGTAAGTCCGTGATTAAAACTTGATGAGCCTGTATGTCTGACTTTTCAGTCGCAACCTGATGATGGGGCATAAGTATGGCTGCAAAACCGAGAATCGCTGCGATAGTCAGTGCGACCCACTTTCCTTCTCGGTTACCATCATCGGGACGAACTTTCTGTACACTCATTTCTCTTTCAGCTCAACGATATCCACTTCCACCGGGCTTTCATGTCCGGCATCAAATACCAAATAGAAATCTGTTTCAGGGTGAGTAAATTCTGCGATGGAACGCTTATCTGTTTTTTCTTTGGCGATCAGATTGTCGTCGTAATCGTACATTTCGACATCGTAGTCGACCGCTGTCGATCCATCCGAGTAGCCCGCTTCACAAATCACTTTATCTTGCGCCAAGTGACAACTCATCAGAGGGAAGTGTGCAGCAGCGTGAAAAGAAGCAAATCCAGAAAAAAGCAAAGCAGCTTTTAGAAGAGAAGTGTTATTCATGATGATTCCAAAATGGCCCAGCGATTGCTGAGCCTAATTCGATTAGTTAAGTTGAGTTTCAAACGTAAGGTGAACATTGGCACTCGCTTTATCCGCCAATGGATTATCTTTTAATTCACCTTTGTAGTTCGCTTTCATTAAGTAGCGCCCTGCGACCTCTGGCGTGAAGATCACTTTGCCATCTTTATCACTCACCACATCGATTTGTTCTTGATGATTTCGGTACATGGTGCCTTCTCGTGTAATCTCCGCTGTGACGCCCTCTTGTGGCTCACCATTGAAGAAAAACTGGAAAGTGACTGGTTCACCTTCAATGATGTCCGATGGATGCGTGACCGGCTTCATCTCCAGCATTTTGCCTTCAATCTCCAACGCTTTGTCCGTTGGCATACCAACCGTAATGTAGCTTTCTGCTCGGGTGTAGCTTAGTTGAGTAACCACATCACGCGCCTGTTCTGGAAGAACATCATGACGCTCAGCTTTGTTTGCTCGCGCCCATTTCACCGTATCACGACGACCCGCTTTGTATTGGGTGTAGTAGCTCGGCTGATTATTGATCGCGACTTTGTGCGTGCCTTCTTCCGTAAAAAAGAAATCAAACATAGAACGACGTTTACCACGAACAACAAAGTTAGGACGCTCAGAACGGCCATCCGGCATCACCACGAACGCTTGGTCACTACCCGCAGGCTTATCAAAAACAAACGTCCCGTGAGAAGCAGTAACATCAAATGTCAGCCAGTCACCTCCTTCTTTTGAAACCGTAAAGTGAGAAGGCAGAACCCAACGTGGATGCGCTTGTGCGGTGGTTGTTGCAGCCAATCCCATTGCCATTACACTCGCCAATGCCACTGCTTTGATTTTGGTTTTCATTGTTGTGTCCTTTAATCACTTAACTTGATAATTGACGGTGATGACACCCGTCTCTTGAGTTGGTTTAAGCTCATAGCGCACTTCACTGTCCGCTAGCGTTATTTTTTGACGTAAGTAGTTACGCCCACCGTGTTCACGAACGACTTCGACGTACAATGTGTAATTTCCCTGCTCCAAACGCTTTCCTGCATCATTGGTTCCGTCCCAAACAAAACGGTACTGTCCAGCAGGGCGCGTTGCAGACGTCACCGCATCAACAAGTTCACGATCATAACGACCCGCTTTTCTCCACCAGCTGCGCAGGTCTTTTAGCCATTCGTCTTTTCCTACCCATAGCTGAATGGTTTTAACCGGTTTACGCTGGTCGTTTTCAACCCAAACCGCCACATAAGGGCGTGCGTACATTGAAGTGTCTATCTTTGGAAGTTCGAATTCGAAATCGATCTTCGCGTTATCTGGTAGAGGAGCCGCAGAAAGAGAGAAAGGAGCAAAAGCCGCGATCAAAGCGGCTTTACAAAAGTGATTACGGCGGAAAAATCTTCCTGTGTTCAACATAAGTGTTCTCTAAAAAAGCTGTTATGGAACAGCAAAAAAATAAATCACGAGCGACAGTAACGTACCAAAGCTCATCCATTGCATTGACGTTCTGAGCGTCTTCTTCTTAGGCAGTAATAAGCACACACCTGTTAGAACAAAAAACACCATCAAAAGCGCAGTGACGTCGATAAACCACTTCCAAATCCCACCACTGTTGCGACCTTTATGTAGATCGTTCAACAACGCAACAATACCGTAGTGCGTCGTTTCAACCTCTGCCGCACCAGTAGTCATATCAATAAAGACCGTAGCGTTATAACCCGGGCCTTTAAAATCCATAGACAACTCTCCGAGTAACAACTCACCTTGCTCAACTTCGGTATACGCATCTAATGCGGAGGGAGTACCGCGAAGCTCGGTTTCTTTAGTCAAGAAAGCAAGCAGTTCTTCACGGTTAGGTTGAAAAGTATCTGAATGTGAGAATAGAACTGAGTGTGGAACCGTAAGAGTATGTTGTTGAATGATAGGTTCACTGCGTTCAAATAATTCGGGGCGATTGAGGGTAATACCAGTTATTGCAAAAAACAGCGTAACTAAGAGAAGAGCCATCGATATATAGATATGTAGGCGTCGAGCCCAAATTTGAACACCTTTGCTTTTTAGCAGCATAGAAACAATCATCACCAATAAATGTGGGGCATAATTTAGGTGATAATCATTCGTATTGGCATTTAATTTACATTGTTTACTTTCTCAATTCAGCTTGGCTGGCGCATATTGTAACTATTTGAGCCAATATGAGTGACCAATTGCCTACCCTCTAGATAATAACCCTATCAATTTTAATGACTCAAAATTTAATGATATTTCCAATACTAAAAAGTGGGACAGACTCCACCAAAATGCGCCGTTATGTATATTTAATGAAAAACTTAAAGCTATCGATAAGCTAGATTAAAAAGGTAAGCTAAGAAGTTAGTGTTGGGTTAGATAGAGAAGATTTTCTGATGCTAGCCAAACGTTATGGTGCAGTTCAGAAGGAAAAATATGGACAAGAATGTTGTAATAATTCTCTTATCACTTTTCTCAAGTGTCACTTTCGCAAGTGAAAAGTTTGAAGCCAGTTTGTTTAACAACGTAAGCCAATCTATCGATAATTATGGTGCGAAAATAAAGCAGTGCGAATCTATGGCAGACCAGAATACACCTGACAAACAAACTCTAGAGTATTCAAAGAAGCATATAGAAGCATTAACTCCTGTTCTGCCGTTTTTAAGCGAGAAAGCTTTTGAGGCTTGTGTATTAAAAGAGAAGCAAGAACTAGCGTATTATCTATTAATAGCAAAAAATAACGCTTCAAGAACTTCAACATTAAAGCTTGTAGAATCGACTGAAAGCCTTACTTTTCATATCGAACCTACATCGAGAGAAAAGTTTGAAACACTGAGCAAGGTACATCAAGAATATATAGAGAAAAGCCCTTTTTTCTCCCGACCATTTGATGCATTAGCCTTTTATGAAAAGCTCATACAATAAATAGCCTTTATGACTTTAGACAAAAAATACCCGAGACTGAGCTCGGGTATTTAATAAAAATGTTCGCTATGAGTTCTGCGTCGATTCTACTTTGCGTAGCTGTGATAGATACTTAACCCAACTTTTTGCCTGATTCGACGGTTTAATCTCATTCGCTCTTTTGGCATTAGCGAGCGCATCGTCAAACCGCTTAAGTTTGTAGTAAGCGCGAGTTTTGATAAGTGCAACATCCGCTTTACGACCTCTGACCTTATCGAGCGCGGCAAGGGCATCTTTATAGTGGCCTTCTTGCACCAATAATTGAGAATAGTTCCAGTAATACTGTCGGTCTAACTGAGCAGCAACACGCCAACTATCGATAGACTCTTCCCACTCTTTTGCCATTTGCCAATACGTCGCTTGCTGAGCTTTCAGTTTACTATTCGAGTTTACATCCTCTAGCTCGTTCATTACCAACGCAGCTCTCTCTGGAATACCTCGTTTCGCGTACAATTGTGCCAGCAGCTTTAAGTCATCTTGGCTAAGTTGTAATCCTTTCAGTTTTGCCAACGCCAAAGAGTCCAGAGCACGTTTGTTGTCATCAACACGCAGGTAAAGAGCAACGAGCTGACGCCACCATTCAATTCGCTCAGGTTCAATCGCGATCAAGCGTTTGATGGTCGAGATTGCCGGCTTCCACTTTTTCAGTTCTAGCTCAGCAGAAAGCTTTATCGACAATGCGCCAAGCTTGTCTGGCTGACCAAACTTCTCATAACGAGCCATTGCTGAAAGCACTTTCTGCCACTGACTCAGTTGATAATGAGATTGGGAAATACGCAGCCATAGCTCATGCGCTTTTTGACCTTTAGGAATGTTTTTGCTCAAGGCATAGTAATGAGGTAACGCCTTAGAAAAGCGTTGCTCGTTCAGCAGTATATCTGCCAACATTTTTCGGGTTTGCCATGCTTGCTCATCTTGTAGCAAACCACTATTGACTGCCAACTCAAGTTGCTTAATTGCTGCTTGAGTTTGTTCATTCTGCCAGTAAAAAATACCCAACATTCGAGCGACATAAGCTTGGTCATATCCACGAGAAAGCTCCATAGCTTCAAGAGATGAAATCGCTTCTTTTAGCTTCTCCTCTTGAGCCAAGTTGTGTGCTCGTTGAACTCTCGCGGCAGTGTATTGGCTTAACTCACTGGCAATGGTTGAAAGTGCACTCAGGCTTAATACCGTACCGATTAAGAATTTTTTCATCATTTGGCTAACTTGAACTCCACTTTAGCGGTTTGTCCGAACTGCTCAATTGACACACCATCCTCAACTTTTGGCTGATACTTCCATTTTTTAAGCGCACGGATTGCTTCCCTTTCGAACATACGCTGTGGCTCAGCCTCGATCACTTCAATATCTTTTGGTCGTCCAGTTGCATCGATCGTGAAACGCATAATGACATAGCCTTCAACTCTACGTTTCAGCGCCTTACTTGGATAGCGAGGATCAACACGATACAACGGCAGTGCTTGTTGGTTGCCCATTGTTCCCTTCAAGTTTGGCGCGCTGATCGCGATACCTTCAAGAGCAGTGTTCAAACCTAAAGCACTGACTGGCGTCATCTGGCTCATTGGCTCCATTTGAGTGTCAGCTTGAGACAGATCCATTGGCTCCGGCGCTTGGGGTGGTTCTGGTTGCTCCGGCACTGAACGTTGACGACGCTGCACGTCTGCTTCATTCTCTACCATCACCATATCAAAACGAACCGCTTCCGAAGCTTCTGGCGCACGCTGGTTGCCTTTATCAACCATCCACGCCATAAAGCTAAACAGGCTCACAGAAATTAACAATGATGCTGGTAGTGCAAGTAACAGCCTGCCCATTAAGGTTTCTCCGCCGCCAATGCGATGTTTTTCACGCCCGCCGCTTTTGCAGCGTCCATCACTTTCACGACAGTGCCATTGTAAGCATGCTCGTCAGCTTGGATAACTAACGAAGCATCAGGCTGATCAAGTAACAAGTGCTCAATAGAGGCCTCAACACGCTCAATATCAACCACTCGTTTGTCGATGTACACGTCATTTGCTGCCGTTACCGCGATAAAAATGCCCGCATCTTTTTGGCTTACCACATTAGAAGCCTGAGGGCGGTTCACTTCTACACCGGATTCACGTACAAACGAACTAGTCACAATGAAGAAGATCAACATGATGAAGACGATATCAAGCATCGACGTTAAATCGACTTGAGCTTCATCTTGTTGGTTAGGTCTGCGTCCGAGTCTCACTTTTGACTCCTTAAAGATTGTTCTAACTGGATAGCTTTTCGTTCACACACTTTGCTAAGGCGAGCATGAATAAACATGCCCGCCAGCGCTGCTACCATACCTGCCATGGTTGGCAGCGTAGCAAGTGAGATACCAGAAGCCATCAATTTCGGATTGCTGCTGCCTTGCGATGCCATTACGTCAAACACCGTAATCATGCCCGTCACCGTCCCTAACAACCCTAGCATTGGGCAAACCGCCACAAGCAGCTTAATAGTCGATAGGTTTTGGCGCAGTTCGATTTGCGCTTTTGCAATCCATCCTTCACGGATTTGATGCGCGTACCAAGAGTGGTGCTCTGATCTTGCTTGCCACTGCTCACAAAGCTGTTTCTTTACCCCAGGGAAAACCGTTGTGAGATAAATAACTCGCTCCATAACCAACAGCCAGCACACCGCCACGACGGCAGCCAGCCACCATAGGATTTGACCACCTTGCTGCATAAAGCTCATCAAGGTTGTGGCCCAATCCTCACTGATCAAACCCAATGTGTTGAGTAGGATCTGCTCCATTACGCTGCGTTCTCCGCTAAGGTGTTAGAGTGACTTTTGTTGCTCGGCATATCACGCTCAGCTTGTTCTGCAACTAAACCGATGCCTTGCTTTTCTAAGATACTGCGAATATTTTCTGCTTGAGAGCTCAATACGTTGTGCGCCAATAACAATGGCATGGCTGAAACAAGGCCAAGTACAGTAGTTACAAGCGCCATCGAAATACCACCCGCCATTACTTTCGGATCACCATTACCAAATTGAGTGATGACTTGGAAGGTTTCGATCATACCCGTTACCGTGCCCAGTAGACCAAGCATAGGAGCCAGCGCAGCAAGAAGCTTCAGCATCGACAACCCTTTTTCTAGGTGGGTTTGCTCATCAACAACGGCTTCCAAAAGACGTAGCTCTAACGCTTCTACGCTGCGATGCTTATCTTTCTGATACACCGCAAGCACACGACCCAAAGGGTTGTCTCCTGGCTGTGCTGGAGTTTTCAGTTGCTTCATGATTTTCTGGCGCGAAATCATCAGAGATGCACCACGTACGAGAGCAATCAATAGGCCGATAGCTAATAAACCAAGGATGATTTTACCGACAACGCCGCCTGCATTTAGGCGATCAGCCAAAGTCGGTGAGTTTGCGAGCTGCTCAAGAAGAATGCCGCGTGACGGGTCAATGACAAGCGCATCAATGTCACCAGAGGAAATAGTATTCGCTGTTGGACCGCTTTCAGGCTGACGAAGATAGTTTACCGCATCTCCGCGTTGACCATTCCACTTAACGTAGCCAGTGTCATCCAGCAGCGCCATAGAACCAAGACGAACACCATTAACCGTTTGTTCACGACCTTCGCCATTTAGCAGTGTGAAAGAGACGTTTGCCATCTCACCACTTGCTTTGATTTGTTCTTCCATGCTGCGCCACATCGCCTGAAGTTGGGTCAACGTTGGAAGTGATTTAGCTGCAACAATAGCATCGATATCTTTCTGATATGAGTTTGCATCAACACCCGTTACTGAGCTCTTGAGCTCTGACTCTAGCTCTTTTGCGTTCTGGCGAACGACGCCAAATAGCTCACCTAAGCTCCCGGTTTCTAGACGTAGCTTTTCTTCTAGCTGCGCCAGTTCCGCTTCGTTTTCACCGAAAGTAACACTTAATGAGTCCGCTTCTGCTTGAAGAGCCGCTCGCTCTGCGGCCAATTTATTCTTTATAGCCTGTAGCTCTTGCTCTGTTTTCTTAAAACCTGATTCACGCGCGACATTGTGCGATTGCTGTTGACGATTTTCTTGCTGCGCCTTTTGTAACAACGCATCACTAGCAAAAGTTGTATGAGGCATTAATGCGGATGTCGAGATTAGTGCAACCGATAACCATTTTTTCATCATTTATTTGCCCTCCACAGCGGTCAACGACACTGGCAGAGTTAACATACTCGGCGCGATCTGTTTATTCGCCATAGCGAACGCTTTATCTAGCTCTGATTTTTGCTCAGAACCCACTTGTTGCCATGCTTGTTGTTGCTGTGACCAGCTCCAGAATGTCTCACCAGATAAGCTACGTGCTACCAAAGACAAACGCCCTAAATAGAGAATGTCCGCCTCCAAAGCTTCATTGTCACCCAGGTTAATCTTGCCTTGGTAAACGCCAAGCTTGGTGCCGTAATCCATTTCAATTTGGTACGCTTCTAAAATACGACGAAACTTCTCTGCATCCGCAACGTCTGCACGCGTCATCATGGAATCCAGCTTTGCAATTCGTTCCTCACGTTGCGCTTTGCGTATAGGTTTGTCGTTAGCAACGAGCGCTTTTAAGCCTTCAAGCATGTGATACATCAAAGGCACGACACCTTGACGAGTTTGAGCAATCTGCTCAATTTGCTCGTTCAAGCTATCAACTTCTTGATTTTGGCTCTCAACAAGGCTTGCAAGATGATCGCGATAAATCTTCAAGTTACCGACTTCCTCTTGCAGCTGCTCAATTTCAGCTTCTAGAGTAAGTGATTTTTCTGCGCTTGCATCAATACGTTTTTGGCTTACCGCCGACGACTGGTTTGTTTTACTCTGCACAGCTTGTGCATCGTTTAAGTTCGCCGCGTGAGCGGGAATCAAAACCGATGATATCAACAGAGCGATACTTGATTTCATTAGATTCATACGAGTTATATTTCTGTGTTCCAAAAACGACCAAAGGGGAAGACTACCCTTCCCCTTTAATAATCAAATTGTTATCAGTACTTGAACTGGATTGTTGCCATGTAGTTGCGGCTTTCTCCAACCACAACCCCACTCGCACCTTTTTGCTCGCTATTCGTGCTACCACCACCTGCGAAGTAGTCGGTATCGAATAAATTCTCGACATTGAATCGAGCAATGATATCCAAGTTTTCATCGTACTTATGTTTGTATGACACGCCCATATCAACGCGAGCGTAGCCATCTTTCTTGAAGGTGTTCTTTGCATCACCGTAGCGATCACCTTCATAAATCAAACCGAGGTTTAGGTTCGTATTGTCCTGAACCTTGTAGCTAGACCATAGACTTGCCGAGAACTCTGGCACATCTGCAGGGCGGTTACCCTCGAATTTTTTATCCGCTTTCGTCAACTCTGCATCCAAATACATTGCAGAAGCCGTTAGCGACAACTCTGGGGTCACAAAACCTTGAGCCATTAACTCAGCACCTTTGTGAACTTGCTCACCACCTTGCGTTTTCTTGTGTAGGAGATTACCGCCCGCGTCTTTGCCGCTTTCAACATCCAGCGAGATGTTCTCTAATGTGATATCAAACACTGCACCGGATACAAATAAGCGCTGATCGAACAGTTCCCACTTAGTTCCGATCTCGTAAGAGATACCACGCTCTGCGTCTAGCTTCTCGCCATCGTTCACGTAAGTTTTGCCACGACCACTGCTGACTTCACCTTGCGGCATAAAGCTTTCAGAGTACTGAACGTAAACCGAGCCATTTGTCGCTGGGTGGAAAATCACACCAAACTTAGGAGAAACTTGATTCTCTGTCAGGTCATCATCACGCTTTTCATCATAACGAACCCCTGCAAGTACTTGCCAAGACTCGTTAATAGTCATCATGTTTTGCGCGTAGATACCCCAAGTATCGTACTCAGTTGTTGGTGATTTCTTCGAACTACGATAGCCAGGCTTAGGCACCGTTTCTCCTGGCGCAATACTCGCCTCATTATGAAATGCCATAAAGCGATCATAACTGTAATCTAAGTAGTTAGCGCCCACTAACAACGTGTTTTCCGTACCGAACAAAGTAAAGTCCGTCGTCACATCTATATATGCAGTATCAAATACCCAATTATCGGAGCGATCATTCCCTTTGTGTCGAATCACACCGTCTTTGTCATAATTGTCAAACTTAGGGTAAGACTCTACATCAAAACGCTTAAAGTCTTGACGGTTGTAACCCGCTTTTACGTTTACATTGTCAGTCACTTGAGCATTAATATCGATACCGTAGTTTTCTACTTCGTTGTCAATCTTTGACCACTGGGCATCCCAGATGTGCTTGTCACCGCGAACCGCTTTACCATCCACAATGTAAGCACCAGAATCCACGCTACCATCGTCTTTCGTGCGATCGTAATGCGCTGACACCATAAAGTTGTCGGTGATGTCGTACTCAACCACTAGACCCGCAACCGTACGATCCGTTTCTGGCTCGGTACCATCGCCGTATCTGCGCCAAGAGCCGTAGCTTTCTTTGGCAAAAATTGCGCGCGCACGCAGTGTCTCTGCATCATTTAACGCGCCACTCACATCAAGCACAGTACGTGAGTGATCATTCGAACCTAGATCTTGACTCAAACTAGCTTGTGTTTGAGTTGTTGGTTTTTTCGAAACCATGTTTACTAAGCCACCCGGCTCAGACTTACCGTATAGCAGGCCTGATGGACCTTTAAGCACTTCAACACGCTCTAAAAGCTCAATTGGCTGACGGTAGTGTGACCAGTGTTGACGGCCATCACGAAGAAAACCGTCTGAACTGCTAAGCTCAAAACCACGTAGAGAGAAACGTTCGCGGTTACGGCTTGTACCACCCGCGCTAACACTTGCATCGTTACGTAACACTTCACCAAGTGTACTTGCACGCTGCTCATCAATTACCGTTTCATCGATAACCGCTACTTGTCCTGGCGTTTCCAGCTGCGTCATTTCCATGCGCATTGCTGTACTGTTTGTATCCGCCTTGTAGCCGAACTCTCGACCTTCTACAACTACATGTTCGTCTGTTTGAACGTCCGCCACTGCAGGTGTTGCTAACACCGCACCGATCACTAGCGCCAAATGGCTCTTAGTAAACATATCCTTTCACTCCGATTATTATTTTTCGGGTCACATACTTATTGAATGCGATTCCCTCTTAATTATTTCGCGGGTGAATATAAGTGATAAGTATTACCATTTGCATTAAATTTACATTCTTTGCATTTGCAAACTTTTGTAAAGTACTCTCTGATGACGCACCACAATAACGTGAACAACATCACACTTAATAAGACTTAACTATACTTACTGCTTGAACACCAAAGTAACACTCAGACCTCCTTGTTCACGATTTTTCGCCGTAACGGATCCACCCATAATGCGCATGGATTCTTTGACAATCGCGAGACCTAAGCCATAACCGCCAAGCTTCTTATCTCTTGATGCATCTAAGCGAGTAAACGGGTCAAAAATATCGACCAACTTGTTCTCTGGAATACCTGACCCATTGTCGGATACAGACATGGTAATCAATTGCTGCCCATCTTTGACATGATTAGCCAGATAAACTTCTATCTGAGATGCTTGCCCTGAATATTTGATGGCATTTCCAACAAGGTTATTCAAACAACGAATGACGAGCGTTTCTTCGCAAAAAGCTTTGGCGCATGTTGCTTCTGAACGGAATGACAATGTTTGTTCTGGTTTTAAATCGATTTTGCACCGCTCTACTTGTGGTGCGAGCAACACCTCTAAATCACGGCGTTTCGCACCTTTGTCGAAACGCGCATTTTCCAAGCGACTGAACTCCAAGATATCGCTTATCAAATGGTTTAGCTCTTTAGCTTCGTCTTCTAGCCTGGTCACCAAGCTTTGCTCGTTCTCCCCAACTCGCTTACGCAAAAGGTGTAGAACTAAATTCTGTCTTGCTAACGGCGTTCGGAGCTCGTGGGAGACATCTCTTATAAGCAATCGCTGCTTTTCGGCAAGAGAATGAATTTGCTGTGTCATGTGGTCGAAGTCTTGCGCCAGCTCGTTAAACTCGCGCGTATTCGATTTTAACTCTTTCACCACACTGACATTAAAGTCACCGTTAGATAGCTTTTTGCTTGCTTCTCTTAAGCGATCAAGCGGCTGTTGTAAGTTGCGTGCCATTAGCAATGAGAACAACGCCAAAATAACTACCGCAATCACCACTTTGAGAATAGAGAAATATAAAATGAAGTCATGTGCGGGATGCAGTCGATGTGGCAGTTGAATTACCAAGCTATTATCTTTTACCAAAGGGATATTGATAATCGGGCGATTTACCTTTCCCTCAAGTTGATCATCAATACTTCTTTTAAATTGAAGTTTGAACTCGAAGTGTGGATGCATTAAACGGTGAGTGACGGGTTGCTGGTGCTCATTCAGCACAAACAGATAAAAGTTTTGCGCGTTCGCCCAATCCGCAAGTTCGTCCATATCTCCGTGCTCAATCAGCACATTGGCTTGATGTGCAAGATCGAGCATTTCTTCTCGCACACTGTCCGGCACTTTTAGCATGGCTTTCACGAGAGCTTGCTCAGCCATTGCTTGTACGACCAAAATACTTATCACAATTGCAGTCATATAACTAAACAACTTAAACGCTAAGCTATCTTTACGTTTCGCGATAAAAGGTGGGCACGTGAGCTTCATTAATTGTTTACAGCCTCTAGGTAGCTGTAACCTTTGCCACGGAAGGTTTTGATATGTTGCTTAGAGAGCCCTGCTTCTACTAGCTTGCGACGTATATTACTGATGTGCATATCAAGGTTGCGGTCAAAAGGGCTTAGCTCTTTCTTTAATACTTCGGTTTGGAGTTCCGCTTTTGAAATCACCACACCTTGGTTTTTGACTAAATAGCTCAGTAATTCGGCTTCCGTGCTTGTGAGTGGTAAGCTATTGAGCTGAGCACTGATCGTTTGAACGGTACTGCACATCGCCTGACGTTGGCGCTCTAAACCAACACGACGAAGAATCGCTTTGATGCGCATCAGAAGCTCAGCAACATTAAAAGGCTTTCCTATGTACTGATCGGCTCCCGCTTGGTAGCCATCAAGCATCGAGTTTTCATCATTAAGAGCAGTAAGCATTAGAATAGGTGTCGCGAAGCGTTGACAGATTCTACGGGCAACTTGCATGCCGTTAAGGTTTGGTAACATGACATCAAGCAGTACAAGATCTACCGGCGTTTTTTCCATATATTGCAAAGCACTTTCACCGCAATGTACAGAAGAGACAATATAGCCCTCCTCTTGCAAAACTGCTTCTAATAGCTCACACAAAGGAACGTCATCATCCACTATCAAAACTCGAGACATTACCACTCACCATTCAAATAAAAATGGTTCGCATTCTATTACTCATTTACAAATTAAACAACTACACACCCTAGGGCTTTAGTACAAATAGCTCTATAGCAGTAGACCGGAGTGCTAAGCTAACTATCACCTGATAATGAGGGTAGATCATGGCTTTAGCTTCGTCTCCTTAGCGACATTTTCGACGATGTGTTTTAAGTGGGCGCTGATCGTTTTTAATGTGACAAGCTCCTCTTCAGTGAAGGGATGCATCAGAACTGAATTTGCTCCGTTTTTTCCAATAACCGTAGGTAGGCTGAGAACAACATCATGCAAACCATATTGCCCCGACATCATCGTACCGACGGGCAACACCGATCGTTCGTTAATCGTCACGGCTTGAATGATTCGAAAGACACTGGCGGCAATGCCATGAACGGTGTTCTGCTTACGCCGAAAGATTTCGTATCCCGCCTGTTTCACCGCCTCAAGAAGTGCGTGCGGATCAATTCTCTCAATGTTATGGGTATCGCAGTAATAGTCGGCCGGTTGCCCAGCGATAGAAATTAAGCTCTTAGGAGTAAAGCAATGGCTACCATGCTCTCCTAATACATAACCAAACACGTTCTTCGGGTCTAGGTCTACACGGCCAGCAACAATACTCATTAAACGAGCGGTATCAACTACACAGCCACTGCTAATAACTTTACTCGGCTCAAAACTGGTGTTGGTGACAATAAAGTGCGCCACGATATCGCATGGGTTTGACACAACAATCAACACCGCATTTGGCGCTACGCGTTCTATTTGACGCGCAATATCAACTCCAATTTGAGCATTAACCTCAGCAATATCTAAACGAGTTTGTCCTTGTTTAATCTGCGTACCAGCGGTGATAACAACAAGAGAGGCTTCGAGTAAATCTAAGTAATCATCCGACGGCATAATGCGTGTGTTTTTTGAAAAAGTCAGTGCCATCGTGTGACGAAAATCAAACACTTCACCCTCGGCACGTTCTAAATTTTTATCAAGTAGAACAAGCTCACTAAAACCACCCAGAGTGAGTAGGTAATTACACACCCCCACACCGACAGCCCCTGCACCAATAACACCGATCTTCATATCTCTCTCCCGATAACCATGATGCACTCGCAACTACCTTGCTCTTTAAAAATGAGCGGCAGGAGAATAAAAGTCCAACTTTGGTTCATGATTCGACAGGAGTTCTTCCAACGACCTACCTTGACGAATGGGCGATTTGGCTTTTATTAAGACGATCTGACAACATGCACCTTGAGGTATATCTTCAAAGCAAAAAACGAGTACAATCTGCTCATCACAAAGCAGAAGATGAAGAAAATGGAAACATTAGTAATTGGTCATCGTGGTGTTGCTGGCTCATACCCAGAAAATACAAAAGTGAGCGTTCAGGCCGCCATTGACCTCGGATTAAATTGGGTTGAAGTTGATGTACAACCGACCAAAGATAATGTTTTAGTGGTTTGCCATGATCACACCATAAATCGATGCAGTAATGGACAAGGGCGTGTCGATGAACTGACTCTGGAAGAGTTAAAGGCGTTGGATTTTGGTAGCTGGTTTAGCACAGATTTTTCAGGTGAGAAAATCATGACATTAGATGAGCTGCTCACTTTAGCTACTGAGCATAAGCTTAACTTGAATATTGAAGTTAAGGTAGATCGCCACCCAGCAGAAGAAGTGGCACAAGCTCTCGCCAACGTACTGGCAAAAAGTCCCATGCCGCAAGAGAAGGTACTACTCTCCAGTTTTAGTCATGATGTCATTAGAGC
Organism: Vibrio sp. VGrn 2; assembly: GCF_009361695.1. NCBI lineage: Bacteria > Pseudomonadati > Pseudomonadota > Gammaproteobacteria > Vibrionales > Vibrionaceae > Vibrio > Vibrio sp. VGrn 2. Next base: position 276,887 of record NZ_RBWD01000006.1, read on the forward strand.
GCTGCATAAATACTGCAGTGAGTATCGATTAGGTGTATTGAGTGAATTCTTAACGAGAAAAGATAAATGCCTTTTGGAAGAAGTTAACGCCTATAGCTGCAACCTAAACATTAACTGGGTTCGCTCGCGCCAAATAAACAAACTCCAGCAGGCGGGTTACAAAGTGATGTGTTATACAGTGAACAATCCAAACAAACTGAAGTACCTATCTCAGTTAGACGGTATATTCAGTGATCATCCACAACGCTTTATGCCATAGCACATACCACCTTGAGCTTCAGAGGCACCATTTCGTTACCACTCAATCTGAATTGGTGTCCCCATCTCTACAAGCTGGATAAATTCATCCATCTCTTCATTGGTAATCGCAATACATCCATTGGTCCAATCAAAGCTTTGGATATAAATCGGCAACTGGCTCTCACCGTTTTTTAAACCATGAATTTTGATGTTCCCTCCTGGGGACACACCTCGGCGCTTCGCTTCCAACGTATCAATCGCATCAGGGTAGCTAATATGCACAGAACGATAAAAAGTAGAGTCTTCTATAACGTAATCTAAGGTGTATTCGCCCTCAGGTGTACGATTGTCTCCCTCTTCTTGTTTATGCCCTTTAGGGTTCGCTCCTAAAGCAATGCGGTATTCTTTTAGTATTGTGCCTTGTTCCATTAAATACATTCGACGCTTTGACTTGTCGACTTTAACAAAATCTACAGCTGCATGGACGCCAGAAGCCAATACGCAACACAAGAACATAGAGCACCATTTTACTGACATTGCCGGAACGCCTAACCTAACTAAAGTGAACAAGAAAAGAGCGATTATGCTAGTCAGTTAGCGCCCGTAAAGCAAACAGTATCTAGAGTAAAACCTGTATTACCCCAGGAGCTAATGTGATGAACGCACAAGTGCAGAGTCGTAAGATAATACTCATTGAAAGACGTGATCGTTATCGTTGTTTGATATGGCAAAAGTTAAAGAGAAGATTTCTCTATTCATTCCGCCTAAGTTGCATTACTTTATAAGTATATTTATTTATAAAGTCCGCACTTTTTGAGAGGGAACCATGATTAATATTGCTTTTTTTAGTGCAAAATCCTACGACGAGGCCTCTTTTAATAAAATTAAAAATAACCGAGATTTTGAATTCCACTATCACGACTTCCGGCTAACCGAAAAAACCGCCAAAATGGCACATGGTTGCGATGTCGTGTGTGCTTTCGTCAATGATGACCTTTCAGCTCCCGTTCTTAAACAGCTTTCTCTAGGCGGAACTAAGCTTATTGCCATGCGCTGCGCGGGTTTTGATAAAGTTGATCAACAAGCTGCCAAAGAACTTGGCTTACAAGTGGTTCGAGTTCCTGCTTACTCACCAGAAGCGGTGGCTGAACACACAGTCGGTTTGATGATGTGCCTAAATCGTCGCCTTCACAAAGCCTACCAACGTACACGTGACGCCAACTTCTCGCTAGAGGGCCTAGTTGGCTTTAACTTTTACGGGAAAACCGTTGGTGTCATTGGTACAGGTAAGATTGGTATCGCGACGATGCGTATCTTCAAAGGGCTTGGCATGGAGCTGCTTTGCTATGATCCTTACGAAAATCCATTAGCACTAGAAATGGGAGCGCGTTACTGTTCGCTTGAAGAAATCTACGCTAATGCGGATATTATCTCTCTCCATTGTCCAATGAGTGAAGAAAACTATCACCTATTGAACGAAAAAGCCTTCGCGCAAATGAAAGATGGTGTGATGATCATTAACACTAGTCGAGGCGAGTTGCTGGATTCACTAGCGGCGATAGAAGCCTTGAAACAAGGTAAGATTGGCGCGCTTGGTCTAGACGTGTATGACAATGAAAAAGACTTGTTCTTCCAAGATAAATCTAACGATGTCATCGTAGACGATGTTTTCCGTCGCTTATCGGCTTGTCATAACGTGCTGTTTACTGGCCACCAAGCATTCTTGACTCACGAAGCACTTAATAATATTGCCTCTGTGACCCTTGATAACGTCGAAGCCTTCTTCTCTGGTAACGTATCGGGCAATGAACTGATTAACTAAAGCCAGACAATCGAGAAGTATAGTAGAGCGTGTGATCTCAGCTATGCTATACTTCTCGACTATTTAAAATTTGAGCCAAATTACCATGAGCATAAAAACTGATATTCAAAAGCTGCACAACCGTTTAGATACATGCCAACGTAAACTTGATGCGGCACGTTCTCGTGGTGATCACGAAATGATTACAAAGTTCACGGATGAAGTAGAACAGCTAACCAAAAAGCTTAATCAGTTAAAGCATAAGCAAAACTATGAGCTGAACAAAGAACGTAAAAGCTTACTTGATATGCCATTCTCTCGTGAAATCACCAAAGCAGAACAAGCGGACATCGGCAAACTGAAAAAACGCGTACGCGGCTTAGTAATCGTTCACCCACTAACAAAAGTTGGTAAAGAGCTTCGCCTCGATGTCATGACAGGCTTTGCGCCAAAAGAGTTTTAAACTCATATTAATACTCGTTGAGCCTAAGCATTTGCTTGGGCTTTTTATTTTGTACTGCTTCATTAAATTTCATCGAAATATCAACCCATAAGCTCTTAAAAAGGCCAGCGACAAAAGCCACTGACCAAATTCAAAATGCCAGTCTGCATTACTCGCCTACGACAGTTGCTGCAACTTGTGCTCCACAACGGGGTCATTCGGAACTAACTGCTGAGCCACTTCCAAAAGTTGTACTGCATCTTGCGGATTGTCATGCTCATGCTTCATCGCAATATCAACAAGTGGCTGAATATCGATTTTCGCTTGATGCTCCTTCACATGTTCTTTCTTTTCTTCAATTAACACATTATGAGCGGTACTCAGTAAGTTTAAACGATGCTGTGAGCTCGCATTCGCCTTGTTAAGGCACTGATAGTAATCTTCTTTTAAGCGCAGCGTTTTGGTCTGATGACGAAACTGCGCTATATCTATCTTCTGATAACGTATAAAGTCTACAGCCACTTGCTTATAAAAACCGAATTTATTCAAATACGTCGCGTGGGTACCATGTCCCATACCGAAGACTCTCAAGTGAGTGAGCTCTGGGTAGCGTTTGGCGTGAAGGCGGTCGATTTCATTGGTTGGATCATAAATGATGTAACCTTTTGCATCTCCAAGGTCGAGGTCGTGGTACTTTCCTTCCCAATCAAATTGTTGGGCAAGTTCAGTACTTGGCCTGTCATCCCATGGCACTAGCACTTTGTTTTTTGTACTGACCGGGTGAAACATCAATACTTGATCCAACTTTAATAGATTGGAAAAAGCGCCAATAGCAAAACCACCGCGGCTAAGACCATAACCTAAACGGCATTCAAAAGGCTCAAGTAATGTCGATAACTGCTCTAGAAAGAAAATCAAATTACGGCTGCGAAACCAGTTACTTTTCCCAAGGTGCTGAAAAGAAATAATATTTACTTTTTGTTTCTGGGCTAAGCGATAGCCCCAAGGCGCAAAGTCTGAGTGTAAGTCCTGTACTTGTAGATTCGTACCAGCAGGGGAAAAGGTGAACAACAGCGGTTTATTGCGGTCGACAAACTCATACTTAACAAACACATCATCAAGTAAGTCCTCCCCGGACATCGGTAGCCTGATTTGCTGTTCTTCACGAGAAAGAGCCAGCCATTCATCCAACCAGTACAGTAACTTCATTAATCCTCCATCTAAATTGCGCCTAGCAATTGTGTTAAAAATCTAGTTTTTAGTGTGTGATCATCTCCCCCTGATTCCAGGGGACTCTGATATCAGTCCTCTTTTAAAACAAAGCGTGAATTTGCTTATTAAATTGGTCAATATCTATGGTTTGATGACGAACAAACTCCTTCGCCACCAGATTAAAAAATTCTAATTTATCTAATTGTGTGGATTGAGTGCCGTGCCCCATACCGACGACTTTTAAATGAGTAAGTTCTGGATAACGTTCAGCATGAAGACGATCAATACGATTGGTGGGGTCATAAATAATGTAACCTTTGGCATTGCCCAAATCTCGATCATGGTAGCCGCTTTCCCAATCGAACTGTTGAGCAAGCTCAGTGCTGGGCCGATCATCCCATGGTACTAACGCTTTATTTTTTGTGCTAACAGGATAAAACAACAAAAGATGATCCAATTTCAGTAAGTCAGCGAATGCGCCAATAGCAAAACCACCTCGGCTCTGCCCATAACCCAAACGACATTTGAAGGGCTTAAGCAACTCAGACAACTGCTCCAGAAAGAAAATCAAATTCCGGCTACGGAACCAATTGCTTTTACCTAAATGTTGAAAGGCAATAATGTTTACTTGTTGTTGTATTCCGAGGTCGTAGCCCCAAGGAGAAAAATCCGGAGTTAAGTCTTGTACCTGAGCATCAGTACCGGAAGGAGAAAATGTGAACAACAATGGCTTGTTAAGATCGACGAGTTCATACTTCACAAATACATCATCAAGTAAATCGTAGCCAGAGATAGGTAAAGCCATCTCTTGTTCTTGTTGAGTAAGCGCTTGCCATTCATCTAACCAGTAAAGTAGCTTCATTTTTTCTCCAAGTGCATCCGCAGTATTTAGACTGAAACTCTATCAAAATGCTTTTAAGCATCCCACGTTGAGACTTAACAAAGCTCTACTTAAAGCCTAAATGACCTATGAAAATGTCTTCGATTGCAGATATTACTGCGTAAACTAAACCCAAAGTGAGTACGCTAAAGAACTTAGAGAAAGGGCCGGAGAAAAGCCAATTAGAAGTTTTCGATAACAGCTGTTAAAAAACAGCAGATACAAAAAAACCGCTGTAAGAACAGCGGTTTTTTAAAGGTGGCGGAGAGATAGGGATTTGAACCCTAGATACGCTATTAACGTATGCCGGTTTTCAAGACCGGTGCTTTCAACCACTCAGCCATCTCTCCACAAATTGTCACTAAAACTTAGTCTTATACTATCGATGCTAATTTTTAGTTTTGCCTTCAGTTATCTTAATTAAAAAGAAAACTTGAAAGCGATATTTAAAGCCTGGCGATGTCCTACTCTCACATGGGGAAGCCCCACACTACCATCGGCGCTATTTCGTTTCACTTCTGAGTTCGGCATGGAAATCAGGTGGGTCCAAAACGCTATGGTCGCCAAGCAAATTCTTTAATTCGGAAAGCTGTTTTTAATTCTCGTTCTTACACATTCAACGTTCTTAGTTGAGTCCATCAAAACCCCTTGGGTGTTGTATGGTTAAGCCTCACGGGCAATTAGTACAGGTTAGCTCAACGCCTCACAACGCTTACACACCCTGCCTATCAACGTCGTAGTCTACGACAACCCTTT